>JBBSIC010000040.1:0-28870 GCA_038232275.1 Solirubrobacterales bacterium
CCCGCGCCGCGCGACGTGCGGGCGCGGGCGGCCAAGAAGCGGGCCGGCGCACGTCGGGCCCACCGCGCGGCGCCCGTACGACCCACGGCGCCCTCGGCGGGGTCTGCCGCGCCGGCCGCTGGCCCGCCGGCCGCCGCCCCCCCGCAGCCTGCGCCCCCCACGGTGCCGGTACCTGCCCCTGCGCCTCTGCCGCAGCTGCGCGACGACCGCTCGGGCAGCGGCACCACCACGCCCGAGACCCCGCTGCCCGCCGTGCCCGACGTGGTCCAGCCGGTACGGGACCTGGCGAGCACGGCCGACGAGAGCGTGGGCAAGGTCGTTGGCGGCGTGCAGGATCTCACCGGCTCGAACCACGTCTGACGGGTAGGGTCAGCGGCGTGACGGAGGACGCCGCCTTCCTCGAGACCATCATGGACACGAGCCTGTACTCGCTCGGCGCCGCCTTCCAGGACGACCACCCGGGGCTCGTCGACGGACTCATCGCCGAGGCCGAGGCGATCGAGGCCACCGGGCTCGAGGCTTGGGCGAGCACCGAGGGCGTCCCGCTGCAGACGGCGTTTCAGACCCTGGTCACCGGGCTCGCGCTGCGGTACTACCGCGCGCTCGGCGCCTGAGCCGTCCGCCTATACTCCTCGCCGCATCCGGGGCGTGGCGCAGCCTGGTAGCGCGCGCCGTTCGGGTCGGCGAGGTCCCCGGTTCGAATCCGGGCGCCCCGATGCACACCTGACGTGGGTACCCGACCCGCGCCAGGTCTTTAGGCAGTGAGGGCATGCTTGTGGGCGCGTGTTCTTCGAGCTCGACAACACCGGGCTGACGGCCCTGCAGGCGCTGTGCGTCGCGCTGCCCGCGGCCGGGCTGCCTTCGCGGCTGGAGCGCTACCGGCGGTCGGCGTGGGTGCTCGTGCTCCCGCTGAGCATCGTGGTGACGATCGTCGTGATCGGGCTCGTACCGGCCAGCACGTCGGTCTACACGTGGGCGGCGCTGCTGCTGATCCCGGTCGCCTGCGCGTTGTGCCTGGGCTGGGCGATGCACGGCGCGCGCTGGGGCCTGGCGCCGCTGGCCGCCGCGCTGCTCGCGGTCGCCTGGCTGGCGCCGCACACGCTGGCCGGGGATCTGTGCGGGGACCTGCTGATCGCGGGGTCGGCGGTCACGCTCGGCCGGCTGCTGGGCGGCTCGGCGCCGCTGGCGCTGCTCAAGCTCGCCCTCGTGGCGATGGCGACGGTCGACGCCGTGCTGGTCTTCTCGGGCGAGCTCGCCGCCCCCAATGCGCAGCTCAACGCCGCGATCCCCGCTCCGGGCCTGCCGCAGCTGCAGGTGGCGGCGCTGCACTTCTCGAGCCTCGGCTACGGCGACTTCCTCGTCGCGGCCGTGCTCGGCGGGATCCTGGCCGCCGAGCGCGCGCCGCAGCTACGCTGGGCGGTGGCCCTGGTCCTCGTCAGCCTGGCGTGGGACCAGCTCTTCCTCGTCACGAACCTGCTCCCCGCCACGGTGCCACCGGCCCTTGTGCTGCTGGCCCGGGAAGGCCAGAATCGCATCATGCTCCGCCGTCTCGCCCCGCTTGCCGTCCTGCTCGCCGCCTTCTTCGCCGTCGTCTCGAGCGCCTACGCGGGAGCCGGCGGCGGCAGCTCGGGCTTCGGGGGCGGAGGCGGCGGCGGGGGCGGCGGCTTCGGCGGAGGCGGCGGGTTCGGCGGCGGCGGAGGCGGCGGAGGCGGCTTCAGCCCCATCCTGATCGTCCTGATCGTCGGCGTCTCCCTCGCGTTCTTCGTCGTCGGGCTGATCTCCAAGGCGCGGTACGGCGCGAAGCGCCGGGACCGCGTCCGGGCGGTCGAGCTCGCGGCTGCGGAGGCCGCGGACGACGACGAGGCGTTCGACGCCGACCGCGTCGTGAAGGAGTCCACCGAGCTCTTCGAGGAGATCCAGCGCAGCTGGGACAAGCGCGACCGCAAGCGCCTGGGCGAGCTCGTCGGCAAGGACCTGCTGATCGAGTGGAACCGCCGCCTGGACGACTTCGAGAAGCGGGGCTGGCACAACCGGGTGCGACCGGTGCGGGCGCCGGCGGTCGAGTACGTCGGCCTCGTCAACCGCGCCGAGGACGCCGACGACCGCATCGTCGTGCGCTTTGAGTGCGAGATGGACGACTACGTCGAGGGCCGCGACGGCCGGCGCATCATGCGCAACCAGGAGAACGACGAGACGACGTCGCTGTGCGAGTACTGGACGCTGCAAAAGCGCGACGGCCGGTGGCGGCTGCTCTCGATCGAGCAGAAGGCCGAGGGCGACCACCACCTCGACGCCACGCTGATCGCCTCCCCGTGGGGCGACGACGAGCGCCTGACCCAGGACGCGGTCGCCGAGCGCGCCGCCGCCGACGCGCTCCCCGCCGGCGTCTCGCCCGCGGAGGTCGCCGACCTCGACTTCGCCGGGCCCGCGCGGGCCGCGGCGATGGACCTCGCGCTCGCCGACGGGCGCTTCGACGTCGACCTGATCGAGGCGTCCGTGCGGCGCGCGGTCGACGCCTGGGCCGAGGCCGTCGACGGCGACGACGCCGCGCTGGAGGCGGCCGCGCGGCCCGGCGCGGTGCGCGACCTGCTGCATCCGGGGGACGCATCCGCCCAGACGCGCCTGGTCGTCCGCGGTCCGACGATCGATCAGCTGACCATCACGGCGCTCGACGCCGCGGCCCAGCCGCCGACGCTCAGCGTCGAGATCGCGGTGCGTGGCCGGCGCTACGTCGAGGATCGCGACACCGCGGCCGTGCGCTCGGGCAACAAGGATCGCCAGAGCTCCTTCACGGAGCGCTGGACGCTCGCGCTCGACGCCGAAGGCGAGTGGCCCTGGAGGATCTCCGCCACGGCCGCATCCCCGCCCGTCCTTCGCTAGGTGAGCGAGGTCACAGAGCTCGCGGCGTTCGGCGTCGTGCGCGTGCGCGCGGACAACCCCAGCCCGCTGACCCTCGACGGGACCAACACGTGGGTGCTCGGCCGCGACCCCGCCTGGGTCGTCGACCCGGGCCCGGCCCTGCCGGGGCACCTCGACGCCGTGGCCGAGGTCGTTGCCGCGCGCGGCGGCGCGGGCGGCGTCGTCCTGACCCACGGCCACGGCGACCACGCCGAGGGCGCCGTGGAGCTGGCCGGGCGCCTCGGCGTCAAGCTCGGAGACGCCGGGCCGCTCGAGGTCGTGCCGCTGCCGGGGCACGCCGACGACCACGTGGTGTTCCTCTGCGACGGCGTGTGCTGCACGGGCGACGCCGTGCTCGGCGGCGGCAGCGTCTTCGTCGCGGGCGACATGGGTGGCTACCTGGAGGGCCTGCGCCTGTTGCGCGGGCGCGGCCTGCAGTTGATCTGCCCTGGCCACGGGCCCCCGGTCACCGATCCGGACGCAAAGCTCGAGGAGTACCTCGCCCACCGTCTCGACCGCGAGCGGCGGCTCGTGTCCGCGCTGGCGGACGGGCTGCGCGCCGACGACCAGCTGCTCGACGCGGCGTGGGCGGATGCGCCGCCGATGCTCCGGCCGGCCGCGGCGATGACGATGCACGCGCACCTGCGCAAGCTTGCTGCCGAGGATCGGCTGCCGGCCGGCGTCACCCCGCGGCCCCCGGGCGACGCCCCGCCGGTCTAGGGGGCCGCCAGCGGCTCAGGCCGCCGCGACGCCCTCGGCGATACGGCGGCGGGCGATCGTCATGGCCGCGGCCAGCGGCGTGACGTCCTCCGCCCGCGCCTCGTCGAGGATCAGGCGCACGGTGTCGGCGATGGCGCGCACCGCGATCTCGGCGCGGTCCTCGTCGTAGCCTCCCCCGTCGAGCTCGGCGGCGATGTTGACGATGCCCCCCGCGTTGACGACGAAGTCGGGCACCCAGAGGATTCCGCGCTCGGCAAGCCGGTCGGCGACCGACAGGTCGGCGAGCTGGTTGTTGGCGGCGCCGGCGACGACCCGCGCACGCAGGCGCGAGACGCTCTCGTCGTCGAGGATACCGCCGAGCGCGCACGGCGCGAAGACGTCGACCGGCGCGGTGAGGATGTCCGCGGGCGTGGCCCACTCCGCGCCGAGCCCGTCGGCGATGGCGCGGCGCGACGCGTCGACGTCTGAGAGGACGAGTTGCGCGCCGGCCTCCGCGAGGCGGCGGGCGAGGTCTGCGCCGACGTGGCCGAGGCCCATGACGGCGACCGAGCGCCCGGCCAGGTCGGCGCTGCCGAAGGCGCGCTCGGCGCCGACCTCGATCGACACCAGGACGCCGAGCGCGGTCATCGGGCTCGGGTCGCCGGAGCCGCCGGCCTCGCGCGGGAGCGCGCTGACGTGGGGGGTGACCTCGGCCACGACCGCGATGTCGGCGGGGGAGGCGCCGACGTCCTCGGCGGTGATGTAGCGCCCGTCGACGGCGTTGACCGTCTCGCCGAAGTCCAGCAGCGCCGCGCGGCGCCGCTCGCCCTCGAGGCGCTCGCCGGGCGGGACGACGATCACGCCCTTGCCGCCGCCCTGCGGCAGGCCCGCGACGGCGGCCTTGTAGGTCATGCCCTCAGAGAGCCGCAGTGCGTCGCGCAGCGCGGCGCGGGTATCGCCGTAGCTGTAGATGCGGCAGCCGCCGAGCGAGGGCCCGCGGGCGGTCGAGTGCACGGCGACGATCGAGTACAGGCGCGAGCGCCGCCCACGGCGGATCACGACCTCCTCGTGGTCGAGCGTGGCGAGGTAGCGCTCCATCGCCGTGGAGACTACGGCGACGCCGATCAGTGCTCGGGCGGCGGGCCGCCGGGCGGCGCGGTGGCGCTGGTGCCGGTGGGATCGGCCGGGGCGGCCGGGTCCTGCGGAGCGGTGGTGGGCGTGGACGGCGTGCTCGGCGCGCTCGCGTCCGCCGGGGTGGTGGACGGCGCCGCCGGGCGCGGCGTGCCCGCGTCCGCGGACTCGCTCGGCGCGGAGGACCCGCCCGTCTCCGCCGCGGTCGTGCCCGCGCCGGTGTCTGCGGTCGGGTCCTTGGAGGCGGCGGGCGCGGCGTCGGCCGGGGTCTGGGCGGCGGGCGTCCTGGCGTCGTCGGTCACAACGGCCTTGTCCGCCTTGCCCACCTTGTCCGCCGGAGCGCGGGCGGCGGTGCGATGGCGGGTGGCCGTGTTGGCGACCGGCGCGAGAGCGCGGTCCGGGGTGACCGCCGCCTGCCTGCTGCGCTGGACGGGCGCGGCGTCCTGCTTGGCCAGGTGCCGGACCTCGACGACGCCGCCCGTCGCGAGCGCGGCCGTGCAGACCACGGCGGCGACCTTGCAGGCGGCCGCCGCCGCGGCGCCCGTGGAGGCGAGGCCTGCGCCTGCGGTGCCGCCGGCGGCCGCGGTGCCGCCGGCGCCGGCGCCCCCGACGCCGAGGGCCTGGGCGAGCAGCGCGCGCGGCCCGAGCCCCGCGGCCGGGGACAGCGCGGCGAAGGAGCGGCGCATGGTGCGCAGCGCGGTCTTGTACTCGCGACACCCCTCGCACTCGCGTATGTGGCGCCGCGCGCGGCCCGAGGCCTTCACGCCCTTGTCGTAGGCGGCCATCAGGTCCGCGCGGATCACCGCGCAGTCGGTGTCCCGCGCCTGGATCGCCTCGACGAGGCCGACCCGCGCGCGGACGAGCAGGGACTTCACGGCGGGGACGGTGACGTCCAGCGCCGAGGCGATGTCCGCGTAGGCGAGCCCGTCGATCTCGCGCATCAGCAGGGCGGAGCGCTGCTGCTCGGGCAGGCGGCCGACGTCCTCGACGAGGCGCTTGAGGTCCTCGCGGCGCTGCGCGGCCTCGATCGGATCCAGCAGCGGGGTGCGGGAGAGCTCGAAGATGTCGCCGGCCGGCGGGGTGGGCCGGCGCAGGTGGTCGATGCAGCGGTTGTGGGCGACGCGATACAGCCAGGCGCGCAGGTTGATGTCGCGCGCGTCCGAGCGCAGGGCGCCGTAGGCGCGGACGAAGACGTCCTGCAGCACGTCCTCCGCGTCCGCCCGCGAGCCCGCCGAGAGCATCTGCCGCACGTAGGCGAACAGCCGCTGGCGGTAGCGGTCGTGCATGGCCGCGAAGGCGTCGTCGCTTCCGGCCCGGAACAGCGCCACCAGTTGCTCGTCCGAGCGCAGCCGCAACAGCGGGGTCGACAGCGGCCGGCGGGCGAGAGCGGGTGCGTGTAGCGCGGAGGCTTCCAAGTTGCCGATTCTAACCGCAGGCGGCGGCGGAAGTTGTGGGAATCGGGTACTCCCCGTCGAGGTCTACGGCTCCGAGGTCCTTCCCCGGCTGCGCGGTCAGTCCGCGTAGCCGGGCTCGCCCGGGAGGATCGCCCGCGCGACCTCGCCCTCGACGACGACCTTCGGCTCGACGGGCTCGACGCTGCCCCGCTCGCCCACTCCAGCAGGGCGTCGGCGGACGTGAAGGCGGCGAGGCTCTCGAGCGTCCTGACCGTCGGGAAGGCGAGGAGCAGCTCGTCGCGCTCGGCGGCGGCCAGAGCGTCGGCCGGGCGGTACCAGCCCCAGTCCACGCACTCGGACCCGTCCACCTGCGGTGCGGCGTCGCCGGGGGCGCGCGCGAGGAAGAAGTGCGCGTCGAAGCGGACGGCGACCTGCTTCGGCGTGATCCAGCGGCTGTAGGGGACCAGGTCGTCCGGGCCGGCGAGCGTGACGCCGACCTCCTCGGCGACCTCGCGGATGCCCGCGGCGCGGTGGGCGAGGTGATCCGCACCGTCGGCGGCGTCGACCGCCCCGCCCGGGAAGACCCAGGCCCCGCCCATGAAGCGCTGCGCGGGATTGCGCTTGACCAGCAGGACGTCGAGCCCGTCGGCGCCGCCGCGCAACACGATCACCGTCGCGGCCTGCCGCGGCTGCGGCGGCTCCTGCTCGGTACCCATGATCCGCCACGCTACCGGCCCCGCAAGGTGAGTACTGTGCCCGCCCATGCAGAAGTACATCTGTGAGTCCTGCGGATTCATCTATGACCCCGCCGACGGAGACCCCGACGGGGGGATCCCGCCCGGCACCGCCTTCGAGGACATCCCCGGTGACTGGTTCTGCCCCGTCTGCGGGGCCCGCAAGGCCGACTTCTCGCCGTACGACGACTGAGCCCGCGCCGGGCGGCGGGCGCGACGCGCCACCGCTCGGACTGCTCGTCTTCGTGACGGGCATGGCGTCGCTGGGCGCCGAGATCGCCGCGGCGCGCCTGATGGCGCCGTTCTTCGGCGCGTCGACGATCGTCTGGGCGAACACGATCGGGGTCGTGCTCGTGGCCCTGTCGGCCGGCTACTGGCTGGGGGGCCGGCTCGCCGACCGCCATCCGCACAAGCGCGGGCTGTGCGGCCTCGTGCTCGTCGCCGCCGTGCTGCTCGCCCTCGTGCCACTCGTCGCCCATCCGTTCCTGAACCTCTCGATCAAGGCGTTCGACACGCTGTCGGTGGGGGCGTTCGCCGGCTCGCTGTTCGGCACCCTGTCGCTGGTCGCGGTGCCCGTCCTGCTGCTCGGCGCCGTGTCGCCCTGGGCGCTGCGGCTCAAGCTCTCAGACGTCGAGCGCTCGGGCGAGACCGCCGGGCGCCTGTACGCGGTCTCGACCGTGGGCTCGCTGCTCGGAACCTTCCTCGCCGCGCTGCTGCTGATCCCGCTGGCCGGGACGCAGCGGACCTTCCTCGCCTTCGCCGTCGTGCTCGCGGTCGTGGCGGCCCTCGGGCTGCCGCGGCGCTTCGCGCTCGTCCCGCTGGCGCTGGCCGCGCTGCTGGCCGTGCCCGTCGGCACGACCAAGGCCGCCGAGAGTGGCGCCCGCGTGATCTACGAGGCCGAGACCCCGTACCAGTACGCGCGCGTCGTGCAGGAGCCCGACGGCGCCAGGACGCTCGAGCTCAACGAGGGCCAGGCGATCCACTCGCTCTACCGGCCGCACACCGTGCTCACCGACAACTATTGGGACGCCTTCCTGGTCGACCCCGCTGCGGCGCTCGGCCGCCCCCCGCGCTCTCTCGCCATGCTCGGCGACGGCGCAGGCACGACGGTCCGCGCCTACGGCCGGTTCTTTCCCGCCACCTCGATCGACGCCGTGGAGATCGACGGCGAGCTGACCGACATCGGCCGCCGCTTCTTCGGGCTGCGCGACCGGCCCGGGCTGCGCTTTCACAGCGCCGACGCGCGGCCCTTCCTGCGCAGCACGCACCGCCGCTACGACGCGATCCTCGTCGACGCCTACCGCCAGCCCTACATCCCCTTCTACCTCTCGACGCGCGAGTTCTTCCGGCTGGTCCGCGCGCGCCTGAACCCGGGCGGCGTCGTGCTCATCAACGTCGGCCACCCGGAGGACTCCTCCGGGCTCGAGAGGGTGCTGACCGCCACCCTGCGCACCGCGTTCGGGCACGTCGTGCGCGACCCGGTGAAGGCGGTCAACACCCTGCTGATCGCCAGCACGGGCCCCCTCGACGCTGAGCGCCTGCGCGCGGCGGCGCCGTCCCTGGCGCCGGCGCTGCGGCCGCTCGCCGCCGCCGCCGCGGCCCGCCTCGAGCCGCCGTTGGCCGGCGGGACGGTCTACAGCGACGACCTCGCCCCGGTGGAGTGGCTGATCGACAAGTCGATCGTCACCTACGCCGCAGACCAGCCCTGACAGGGTGCTGGCTCGATCGCGAGAGCTACGCGGCGCGCGGGGCGTGCAGCGCGACGACGTCCGCGCCCGCCTGGGCCGCGGCGACGGGCACCATCGTCCCCGGGCGCACGCCGACGCGCAGCGCCGCGCGGCCGAGCACCTGCGCGGCCTCGCGCAGCTCGCCGCGGGTGTGCGAGGCCATGACCGAGAGCCGCAGCCGCGACGTCCCGTCCGGGACGGCCGGCGAGCGGATCGCCTCGGCGAAGACGCCCTGCTCGAGCGCGGCGTCGGCCATCGCGACGGCGTCGGCCGCGTCGCCGACGATCAGCGGGACGATCTGCGTGCTCGAGCCCGAGACGTCGAAGCCCTCGCGGGCCAGCCCGTCGCGCAGCACGCCGGAGTTGGTCATCAGCCTCTCGATGCGCCGCGGCTGCTCGACCAGCAGCTCGAGGGCCGCCATCGCCCCGGCGACCGAGGGCGGGGGCGGCGCGGTGGAGCAGGCGAACGCCGGCGCCGTGCCGGCCAGCAGGCGCGCGGTCACGCGCTCGCACGCGACGTAGGCGCCGTAGGAGCCGAGGGCCTTGGCGAGCGTGCCGGCGATCACGTCGACCTCGTCGCCCAGCCCCGCCTCGGCGACGGCGCCCCGGCCGGCCGGGCCGAGCGCGCCGGTGGCGTGTGCCTCGTCGACCAGGATGCGGACCCGGTGACGCTGCGCCTGCTCGACGATCTCTGCGAGCGGGGCGACGTCGCCGTCCATCGAGAAGACCCCCTCCGTGACCACGAGCGCGCCGCGGCCGGCGTGCTGGCGCAGGCCCCACGCCAGGTGGTCGGGTTCGGCGTGCTCGTAGACGAAGACCTCGGCGCCGGAGAGCCGGCAGCCGTCGACGATCGAGGGGTGGTTGAGGGCGTCGGAGAAGACGACCTGCCCGCGACCCGCGAGCGCGGGGATCACGCCGAGGTTCGCGAGATAGCCCGAGCCGAACAGCAGCGCTGCCTCCGTGCCATGAAACTCGGCCAGCCGCTCCTCGAGCCGGCGATGCAGCGTCATCGTCCCCGCCACCAGCCGCGAGGACCCCGCCCCGACGCCCCAGCGCATCGCTGCGTCGGCGGCCGCCTGACGCACGCGCGGGTGGTCGGCAAGGCCGAGGTAGTTGCTTGAGCACAGCAGCAGCACCGGCTTGCCGTCGAGCACCACGCGCGGCCCCTGCGGGCCGCTGATCATGCGCATCCGGCGGCTGAGACCGAGCTCCTCGAGCTCGTCGAGTCGATCCTGGAGGTCGTCCATGATCGGAAGGTACGGCGGGTCCCGGACGCGACACGCGCGACGCTCTACCGTGGCGCCGATGCCGACCGGAGTCCAGTTCGCCCGCCAGGTGGCCCACGCGCTCGGGGTCGAGAGCCTCTCCGAGTCCGACGTCAACGCCCTGCTGGACATCGCGGGCACCGCGGCGCACGCCAGCGAGCGCCTCGCGGCGCCCCTGTGCACCTACCTCGCCGGCCGCTCCGGCCGCTCGCTGGAGGACGTGCGGGCCGCCGTCCAGCTCGTCGCTACCGGCGACGCCTCCTGACGACCATCGCGCTGCCGCCGCCGCGGCGCGTGGGCTCGGCCGCGGCCTGCAGCCTCCCGTGGCGCTCGAGCTCGATGCCGGTCGTCGCCCCGATCTCCTCGACGGACGTGAACCGATGCCCCAGCGCCATCAGCGCCGCGGCCGCCGGGCTCGCGAGGAAGGCGGGCTCGGCCTCGGTCGTCGCGGAGTTGCGCTCGGAGAGGCGCGGGTCGGCGATCGCCTGCGGGAGCGTCATCCCGCGCTCGAAGCGGTCGACGAGGATCTGCAGGACCGTCGTGATGATCGACGCGCCGCCCGGCGATCCGAGCGCGAGCACCGTGCGCCTGCCCTTGGTCACGAGCGTCGGCGCGATCGAGGATCGCGGCCGCTTGCGCGGCGCCGGCGAGTTCGCCTTGCCCGTCGTGAAGTCGAAGTCCGTCAGCTCGTTGTTGAGCAAGAAGCCGCGTCCCGGGACGACCATGCCGCTGCCGCCGATCTGCTCGATCGTGAACGTGTAGCTCACGACGTTGCCCCGGCGGTCGGCCACCGTCAGGTGGGTGGTGTTCGGGCCCTCGCGGCCGGAGGAGGCGCGGCGCGGAACGCCGCCGGGGTTGCCGCAGTCGCCCGCCGCCACGGGCGACGTCGCCGCCCGCGGGCCGATCAGCTTCTGGCGCCGGTCGGCGAAGGCCTGCGAGAGCAGGCACTTCAGCGGGACGTTCGTGAAGGCCGGGTCGCCGAGATACAGGCCGCGATCGGCGTAGGCGAGCCGGCTCGCCTCGAGGTAGCGGTGCAGCTCGGCCGCCGTGGTGGCGGCCGGGGCACCGAAGGCCTCGAGGATGTTCAGCGCCTCCTCGACCGTCGTCCCGCCGCTGGAGGGCGGGCGCATGCCGAGCACCGTGTAGCCGCGGTAGGCGGTCTTCGCCGGCGGCCGTCGCACGGTGCGGTAGGCGGCGAGGTCCTTCGTGCTCATCAGGCCAGGGCGCACCGTGCGGGTCGCGCCCGCGCGCAGGGGCGGCGCCTTGACGGTCTCCACGATGTCGCCGGCGACGGCTCCCCGGTAGAAGCCGCGCGTGGCGCCTCGCTTGGCGATCAGCGCGTACGTCTTGGCGAGATCGGGGTTCTTGAGCACGCTGCCGGCCTTGATCGGCTTCCCGCCCGGGAGGTAGATCTTCGCCGTGGCGGGGAAGTCGGCGAAGCGCTCGGCGTTGTCCTCGGTCTGCGTCTGCAGCGTCTCGTCGACCTTGAAGCCCTGGCGCGCGACCCGGATGCCCGGCTGCAGCACGCGGGCGAGGGAGCGGGTGCCGTGGCGCGCGAGCGCGGTCTCCCAGGTGCGCAGGGTGCCGGGGACGCCGACGCCGAGCCCGCTGGTGACGCCTTCCTCGAAGGAGATCGGTTGGCCGGTCGCGGGGTCGACGAACGAGTCCGCCTTGAAGGCCTCGGGGGCGAACTCGCGCCCGTCGATCGTGTCCGTCTTCCCGTTGGCGGTGCGGATGACCATGAAGCCGCCGCCGCCGATGCCCGAGGAGTACGGCTCGACGACGCCGAGCACCCCGGCCGCCGCGATGGCGGCGTCGACGGCGTTGCCGCCGTGGCGCAGGACGTCGATCGCCGCCTTGGTGGCGTAGGGGTCGACCGACGCGGCGGCCCCGCCGTAGCCGGTGGCCGTGGCGCGGGCCTTGGGCGCCTTGACGGCCGCGGGGGCCGCGGCGACCAGCAGCAGGACGAGAGCGGCGGTGAGCGGGACGAGGCGGCGCATGGGCAGACGCGTACCCGGCCCCCTCGGCCGCCAGTCCGGCGGGAGGATCGGCGGGATCACGACCGCCTCCGGATCAGCCAGACGAGGAGGCGCCGGCGCCGGGCGCCGCCGAACAGCACCGAGCGCCGGTCGCGCGCGATGGCACCGCGCACCGCTCCCGGGGCCCGTCCACGCTCCGACTGCCTCGCGAACATGGCCACGGAGCGGAGCTTAGGGATTGCGTCAGGCGCCCCTGAACCGGGGCTTGCGCTTCTCGGTGAACGCGCTGACGCCCTCGGCGAAGTCCGCGGAGTCAAAGCAGGCCTCGCGCAGCGCGATCAGCTCCCGCTCGACGCCTGCGTCGAGCGCGCCCTCGGCACGCAGCAGCTCGCGCAGGATCCGCTTGTTGCCCCGCAGCGCGAGCGGGGCGTTGGCCGCGACCTCGGCCGCCAGCTCGACGCCGCGCTCGGCGAGCGCGGCGGCCGGGACGACCTCGTTGACAAGGCCCCATGCCTCTGCGCGCCGGGCGGAGATGGTGCGCCCGACGTGAAAGAGCTCCCTGGTCCGCGGCGCGCCGATCGCGTCCACGAACCTGCGCAGGCCGGTGTGGGAGTAGACGAGCCCGAGCTTGGCGGGCGGCATGCCGACCAGAGCGTCCTCGGAGGCGACGATCAGGTCGCACGACAGCGCGAGCTCGAGACCCCCGCCGACCGCGTGGCCGTTGAGCGCGGCCACGACCGGGAACGGGTAGGCCTCGAGCGTCTCGATCGCCGAATGAAACGGGTGGGCGACGAGCTCCTCGGCCACGCGCGCGAACCCGTCGCTGGGCAGGCTCGAGAGGTCGTAGCCGGCGGAGAAGACGAGCCCCTCGCCGGTGAGCAGCAGGCAGCGCGCCTCGACGCTCGCGACGGCCTCCCCGATCCCGTCGAGGATCGCGTGGTCGAGGGCGTTGCGCCGGTTCGGGCTGGCGATCGTCAGCCGCGCGACGTGGTCGGCGGGGAAGTCCAGCCGGAGCCTGCCCTCCGCCAGCGTGCGCGGCTCGCTCACCCGAGCTCGACGAGCGGGTCGTCCAGGACCTTGGCCATGCGTCGGACCATACCCAGAGACACGAGGTCGCCGCCGCGCAGGCGGTGCAAGGCCCTCACAGCAGCGCCGAGGCCAGGCCGACCGCGGCGGACACGCACAGGACGACGGTCAGCGCGAGTTCGTAGCGCCCGGAGGCCAGGCGGTGAAACAGCGGGCGGCCCAGCAGCTGGCCGGCGGCCGCCAAGGGGAGCAGTGCCGCGAGCGCCGCCGCGTGCGGCAGGGCCCCGCGCGTCCCTGTCACGGCCAGCGCCCCGACTGCCAGCGCCGACAGGGCGGCGAAGCTGACGGTCAGCGTGTCGCGCACGCGCGCGGGCGCGTGGCCGCGCCCGAGCAGCAGCAGGACGAGCGGCGGCCCCGCGGTGGCCGTCGCCGTGGTCAGGGCTCCGGACGCCAGTCCCGCGACCCCGGGCCCCCAGGGCGGCGCGGGCCGGTCGTGGTCGGGCGAGACGTGGCGCACGGCGAGCGACACGAAGACCGTCACGGTCACCAGGATCTGCAGCGCCGCGGCGCCGACGCTGCGCAGCACGTAGACGCCGGCGAGCATCCCGGGGAGCGACCAGGCCAGCACCACGAGCACCGTGCGCACCAGCGGCCGGGGGCGGCGCCGTTCCCCGAGCAGCGAGAGCAGGTTCACCTCCAGCCCGAGCGCCGTCAGCAGCCCGACAGCCGGCAGCGGACCGGCCGCGGCGAAGATCAGCGGCGCGCACACGAGGGCGAAGCCGAAGCCCACCGCCGACTGCAGCAGCGCCCCGATCAGCACCCCCGCGCCCGCGGCGACGTCGAGCGGCGTCAACCCCGGGACTTCCGGGCGAAGACGTCCGACGCGGAGACGACCCGGTCCAGGAACAGGATGCCGTCGAGGTGGTCGACCTCGTGCTGCAGGGCACGCGCCTCGAAGCCGGTCGCCTCGACGCGCAGCGGCGCGCCGTCGACGTCGAACGCCTCGACGACCACCGTCACCGACCGGCGCACGTTGCCGGTCAGGTCCGGGATCGACAGGCAGCCCTCGCGGCCGATCTCCGTCTCGGACCCGAGGACGAGCGCCGGCTCGACGAGCACGAGCAGCCCGGAGCTCTCGGGCGCCTTCGGGTGGCCGATGCAGTCGACCGCGAACAGGCGGACGGGCTCCCCGATCTGCGGCGCCGCGACCCCCACGCAGCGCGGGAACGAGCGCAGCGTGTCGACCAGGTCGCCCGCGACCCGCGCGACGTCGTCGCCGCGGCCCTCGGCGCGGGTCTTCAGCGCCGGGTGGGGATAGCGCAGGACCTCGCGGACGGCCACGCGCTCAGAGCGTGTCCGCGTCGGCCGCGTGCAGCGTGACGTCGACGCCCTGGTCGGCGCCGACGCGCTCCAGCGCCGCGGCCAGCGCCGCCTCGTCGGCGGCCGCGGCGACGGCGACGTCGACGATCATCACGTAGACGGCGTCGGACTCGACCAGCCGCGTGCGCAGGTCGCAGACGTTCACGGCCGCGGCGGCGAGGGCGGCGGTGACGGCGGCGATGATGCCCGGGTGGTCGGCGCCGTAGACGCTGACGACGTGCGTGGCGGTGCCGAGCTCGGAGCTCCCGCCGCCGTGGATCTCGCGCAGCGTCAGCGCCTCGAGGCCGAGCGCGCCGGCCGTGGCGCGCAGCTCCGCGCCGAGGCCGTCCGCGTCGACGCCGTCGCCCGCGTCGACGACCAGCGTCATGGCGAAGAAGCCGCGCAGGATCCCCATCTGCGAGTCGGTGACGTTGACGCCGTGCGCGACCAGGCGCTCGGCAATCGCCGCGATGATCCCGGGCTGGTCGGCGCCGACGGCCGAGAGGGCGAAACTGCGCACCCCGGGCAAGATACGCTCCCGGCGATGACCGAGGAGAAGCTCGCGGGCATGAAGGCGCAGGTCTACGCAGACCGGCGTCCCAAGGAGCACTTCGACCGCTACCACGCCCGCGTCCGGCGGGCCGAGCCGAGCTTTGTCTATGAGATCGTCCGCATGTGCACCTGCCTGTACGCGTGGGTGGTCTTTCGCACGCGCTCGCTGGACAGCTGGAAGGTCTGCACGGACGGTCCGGTGATCCTCGCGCCCAACCACTTCTCCTTCATGGACCACTTCTTCGTCGGGGCGGGCGTCCGCCGGCGCGTGCAGTTCATGGCCAAGTCGCAGCTGTTCGCCAAGGGCATGCAGTGGATCTACAACCCCGGCGGCGTGTTCCCCGTGCGCCGCGGCGTGCAGGACGAGGAGGCCTTCGTCACCGCGCACGCCGTGCTGCACCGCGGCGGCCCGATCGTCATGTACTGCGAAGGCGGGCGCTCGCGCTCCGCCGACCTCGCCTCCAAGCCCAAGCGCGGCATCGGCCGGCTCGCGCTGGAGTCCGGCGCCCCGGTCGTCCCGGTCGCCATCCACGGCTCCTCGAAGGTCCGCAACTGGAAGCGCGGGCAGCTGCCGAAGGTGGTCGTCCAGTACGGCGACCCGATCGTCTGGGAGCGGATCGACGCCCCGACGCGCGACCAGCAGCAGGCCGTCGCCAACGAGATCTTCGCCCGCATCCGCGCGCTCTACGGCGAGCTCGACGAGCGCCTCAAGGCCGGGTGAGCGCACCGGAGAGCAGCGGGCGCGTCTCGACGCTCGTGCTCATCCTCGCCGGCTCGTGGCTGTCGACGCGGCCAGCAGGTGCCGCACTGTCCCCACGGCGCCGGGCAGCGTCGCTTCGGTGATGCGCTCGATCCGGCTGCGCGTCATCCGCTGGCCGAGCCGGAGCACGGCCCCGGGGCCCTTGCGCCCCGGGTGATGCGCGCGCAGTGCGGAGCGCTCGAGCAGGCCGAGCCGGTGGCGTCCGGCGAGCCCGGCGAGCCGCACCTCTGAGGTTGTCCGTCATATACGGGGGAAAGTCAGGCACCTCTCGCCCTAGGCACGGGCGGGGCGCGATTCGCCCCCTATGGAGGCTTCTGCGCGCGCGACCACTCGGCCTTGTGCACGCGCTTGGCCGCCTGGTAGTCGGCCAGCGCCTGCGGCGAGTCGACGTCGCCGAGCGTCGGATGCCAGGGCACCAGCGCGCGGGCGGCGTCGACGCCGAAGTGCTTGGCGAGGACCGCGCCGATCGCCTTGATCTTCATCTCGCCCACCCCCGGCAGGGCGGCGAGGTTGGCGCGCAGCGCGTCGGCGTCCGCGGCGTCCGTCCACACGCGCGCCGCATCTCCGTCGTAGCGGTCGCGCACGTGCACGGCCAGCGCGCGCACGCGCTGGGCCATCGACCGGGGGTAGCGGTGCACCGCCGGCGGCAGGCGGAACACCGGCTCGAGATCGGCGGACGCGAGCGTCTCGGCGTCGAACGCGCCGAGCCGCTCGCGCAGCACCAGCGGCCCCGCGAACGCCTTCTGCACGGTGACCTGCTGGTCGAGCACGAAGCCGACCAGCAGCGCCAGCGGATCCGCGGCGATCAGCGCGTTGGCCTCGTCGGAGGCCGTGAAGTGCAGCCGGTCGACCACGCGTCGATGGTACCCGGAAGACCGCCGACCGGCGGCCGACCGCCCGCGATGCGTAGGGTTCGCGCGCATGGCCTACGGGACCCTGCGCTACGACGTCAGCGAGGGCATCGCCACGATCGCGCTCGATCGGCCCGAGACGCGCAACGCCCTGTCCGACGAGGTCCTCGACGACCTGCACGCGGCGTTCACGGCCGCCCGCGACGACGACGCCGTCCGCTGCATCGTGCTGACCTCGACGCACGCGAAGATCTTCTCCAGCGGCGGCGACCTGCACGGCTTCGCCCAGTGCGAGCCGCTCGCGCGCAAGCACGAGGCGATCCGGCGCTTCGGAGACCTGTTCCGGCTGATCGGGGAGCTGGGCAAGCCGAGCCTGTGCGCCGCCAACGGCCACGTGCTCGCCGGCGCGCTCGGGCTCGCGCTCGCGTGTGACCTGATCGTGGCCAAGGAGGGCGTGCGCTTCGGCACACCGGAGATCGACGTCGGGGTCTTCCCGTTCATGATCATGGCGCTGATCTACCGCAACCTGGGGCGCAAGAAGACGAACGAGCTGCTGCTGCTCGGCGAGCCGATCGGTGCGCAGGAGGCCGAGCGCATCGGCCTCGTCAACCGGGTCGTGCCCGCCGCCGAGTACGACGCCTTCGTCGCCGGCTGGGCGGGCAAGCTCGCCGCGAAGTCGCCGCTTTTGATGAAGCTCGGCAAGGACGCGATGTTTCACCAGCAGGACATGCCGCTCGCCGACGCGCTCGAGTACCTGCGCGCGCAGCTCGCGCTGGCCTTCGCCACGGAGGACATCCAGGAGGGCGTCACGGCGTTCATGGAGAAGCGCGACCCGATCTGGCGCGGACGATGATCCCGGCCATCGTGGGCCTGCTGTGCCGGACCTCCGACCAGACGGCGGGCGCCTCTCGCGGGGCGGCGGAGCTGGCGGGGGAGCTCGCGGAGCGCGAGGGCGTCGAGGCGCGCCTGGTCGGCTCGCCCGGCCGCCCGCACACGGCCGGCTGGGAGGACGACCTGCGCGCGTCGCACGGCTGTCTGCTGGAGGCGGGCGGCCAGGTGGAGGACGCGCTCGCCGACGGCCTCTTCCCCGTGCTGTGCGCGGCGGACTGCTCCATCTGCATCACGACGCTGCCCACCGTGGTCAGGCTGGTGCCGGGGGTCCGCGTGCTCTGGATCGACGCGCACGGCGACTTCAACACGCCGGCCACGTCGCCCAGCGGCTACCTCGGGGGCATGTGCCTGGCGGGCGCGTGCGGGCGCTGGAGCACGGGCTTCGCCGGCCTCCTCGACCCGGCGCGCGTGACCATGGTGGGGACCCGCGACCTCGACGGCCGCGAGCTGGCCGAGCTCGACTTCGCGGGCGTCGCGCGCGTGGAGAGCTTCGCCGAGGCCGCCGACGCCGTCGACGGGCAAGACGTCTACGTCCACCTCGACCTCGACGTGCTCGACCCCGGGGTCTTCCCCGCGCAGTTCCCCGTGCCCGACGGGCTCGACGAGCAGGGCCTGCATCGGCTGCTGGACGAGGTCGGCCAGGCGGCGCAGCGGATCGTCGGCGTCGAGGTGACGGCCTTCGAGGCGCCCGCGCACGCGGCCGAGCGGGCGCGGCTGGCGACGCTGGCCGCCGACGCCATCATGCCGCTGCTGCGGTTCTGATTCGCGCCCACCGCCGATGGGGTACCCCCTTGGCGAGTTCGCTCTTAGAGAGGGGAGACGGATGTACAAGCAGGTCTTCGATCCGGTCAGCGGATCGCTGTTCGCCTCGGCGCTGGTCGCCGCGATCCCGCTGCTGATGCTGTTCGTGCTGCTGGGCGTGCTGCGCGTGCAGGCCCGCATCGCGGCGGTCGTCGCCTTGGCGGTCGCGGCGCTCGTGGCCATCCTCGCCTACGGCATGCCGGTCGGGCAGACGGCCCTCAGCGCCACCGAGGGCGCGGCCTTCGGCTTCTTTCCGATCCTCTGGATCGTGATCGCGGCGATCTGGGTCTACAACCTGACCGACCTGACCGGCCACTTCGCGGTCCTGCGGCGCGCCTTCGGCCGGCTGTCGGGCGATCAGCGCGTGCAGGCGGTCGTGGTGGCATTCGCCTTCGGCGCGCTGATCGAGGGCCTGGCCGGCTTCGGCGCGCCCGTCGCCATCACGTCGGTCATGCTGCTCGGCCTCGGCTTCAAGCCGGTCAAGGCCGCGTCGCTCGCGCTGATCGGCAACACGGCGCCCGTCGCGTTCGGCTCGATCGCGGTCCCGATCGTCACGCTGGGCGAGACGACGGGCATCGACAAGGACACGCTCGGCGCGATGGTCGGCAACCAGACGCCGATCCTCGCCGTCTTCGTGCCCTTCATCCTGATCGCCGTGGTCGACGGCCGGCGCGGTCTGCGCGAGTGCTGGCCGGCCGGGCTCGTGGCCGGCGTGACGTTCGGCGCGATCCAGTTCGTCTCCTCGCACTTCATCTCCGTGGAGCTGACCGACATCCTCGCGGCGCTGGTCTCCACAGCCGCCATGATCGCGCTGCTGCGCGTGTGGCATCCGTCGTCCTCTGCCCCGGACGAGGCGCACGGCGGCACGCGGCCGTCGATGGCCGGTGCGGCCGCTGCGGACCCCGTCCTCGAGGCGGCCGTCCGCCGCCGCGACCGCGACACCGACACGCCGCGCGAGACGTTCATGGCCGTCGTCCCGTACCTGATCATCATCGCCGTGCTCGGCCTGGCCCAGCTCGGCCCGATCTCCGACGCGCTCGCCCACGGGTCCAAGGAGTTCGCCTGGCCCGGCCTGCACGTCACCGGCCCGGACGGCGACCCGGTCGCCACGGTCACCTACAAGCTCAACTGGCTGCCGGCGGCCGGGACGCTGGTGTTCTTCTGCGGCCTGCTCACCATGCTCGCCTACCGGATCCCGCCGGGCGCCGCGCTGCGCACGCTCGGGGAGACGCTCAAGCAGCTCGCCCCGGCGATCATGACCGTGATGGCGGTACTCGCCCTGGCCTACGTCATGAACCAGTCCGGCCAGACCATCACGCTCGGCCGCTGGCTCGCCGGCGCCGGCGGCGCCTTCGCCCTGTTGTCCTCGATCGTCGGCTGGCTCGGCGTCGCGGTCACCGGGTCAGACACGTCCTCCAACGCGCTGTTCGGGACGCTGCAGGTCGCCGCCGCCAAGGACGCCGGGATCGTGCCGACGCTGCTCGCCGCGGCCAACTCCAGCGGCGGCGTGCTCGGCAAGATGATCTCGCCGCAGAACCTCGCGATCGGCGCGGCGGCGGTCGGCATGGCGGGCAAGGAGGGCGACCTGTTCCGCAAGGTCGTCGGCTGGAGCGTCGTGATGGTGCTCGGCATGGCGGTGCTCGTCTACCTGCAGTCCACCTCGGTGCTCGGCTGGATGGTGGTGAGATAGCGCGTGAGCCTCCCGCTGGAAGACCTCAAGGTCCTCGACCTGACGCGGCTGCTGCCGGGCGGGTTCTGCTCGCTGCTGCTCGCCGACTTCGGCGCCGACGTCCTCAAGGTCGAGGACATGGGCCTGGGCGACTACGTGCGCTGGGCGACGCCGAAGTACACCGGGGCGGACCCGAGCGCCTCCGGGGCCTTCTTCCTCGCGCTCAACCGCGGCAAGCGCTCGATCCGCGTCGACCTCAAGACCGACGCGGGCAAGGAGGTGCTGCTGCGGCTGGCCTCCGAGCACGACGTGCTGCTGGAGTCCTTCCGTCCCGGCGTGCTCGACCGCCTCGGCGTCGGCTACGACGTCCTGCGGGAGGTCAACGCCGGCCTCGTGTACTGCGCGATCACCGGCTACGGGCAGGACGGCCCCTACCGCGACCGCTCGGGCCACGACATGAACTACCTCGGGCTCGTCGGCGTGCTCGGGCTGACCGGCGAAGCCGGCGGCGCGCCGGTCCAGGCCGCCGGGCAGATCGCCGACCTCGGGGGCGGCGCGCTGATGGCCGCCTTCGGGATCATGGCCGCCCTGCGCGAGCGCGACCGCTCGGGCGAGGGCCAGCTCGTCGACGTCTCGATGGCCGACGGCGCGCTCTCGTGGCTGGCGATGGTCGCGGCGGCCCAGCTCGCGGGCGGGCCGCCCGCCCGGCGCGGCGGCGTAGAGCTCGCCGGCAGCCTGCTCTGCTACCGCCCGTACCGCTGCCGGGACGGCTGGGTCACGCTCGGGGCGCTGGAGCCGAAGTTCTGGGTCGCCTGGTGTCATGGCGTCGCCCGCGAGGACCTGATCGACTACCAGTTCCAGCCGCCGGGCTCGGAGGCGCATGAAGAGGTTGAGCGGATCTTCCTCGAGCACACGCGCGACGAGTGGCTCGAGTTCGCCACGCTCAACGACTGCTGCCTGGAGCCGGTGCTCGACCTCGGCGAGGCGCTGGACTCCGAGCTCGTCCGCGCGCGCGACATGGTGATCGAGCTCGACCAGCCCGGCGCCGAGGCGCCCGTGCGCCTGCTCGGCACCCCGGTCAAGCTCTCGCGCACGCCGGCCCAGCCCGCTCGCGCGCCGGGCCCGGGCCTGGGCGAGCACACCCTGCCGGTGCTGGAGGCGCTCGGCTACAGCGTCGAGGAGATCGCGCTGATGGTCGGTACGGGCGCGGTCGGCGGCCCGCACACGGCCGAAGGCTCGTTTCTGTCGTGAGCGCCGGTGACACAACACGGCCCCTTGCGCAACGGTCACCGGACGCTACGTTGCCCGAGACGTGCTGGAGATCGACGGGCTCACACGGCACTTCGGTGCCACGACCGCGCTCGACGGGCTGACCTTCTCGGTGCCCGAGGGCGCCCTCTTCGGCTTCGTCGGCCGCAACGGCGCGGGCAAGACGACGGCCATGCGGATCGTGCTCGGCGTGCTGTCTGCCGACGGGGGCGCCGTGCGCTGGCGCGGCGAGGCGATCGACCGCCGCACGCGGGCGCGCTTCGGCTACATGCCGGAGGAGCGCGGCCTGTATCCCAAGATGCAGGTGGGCGAGCAGCTCGTGCACTTCGCGCGGCTGCACGGCCTCCAGGCGGCGCCCGCCGCGAAGGCGGCGGACCACCTGCTCGAGCGCCTGGGCATCAGCGACCGCGCCGGCGACAAGGTCGAGGCGCTCTCGCTGGGCAACCAGCAGCGCGTGCAGCTCGCCGTGGCGCTCGTGCACGACCCCGAGCTGCTGGTCCTCGACGAGCCGTTCAGCGGCCTGGACCCGCTCGGCGTCGACGTCCTCGCCGAGGTGCTGCGCGAGCGCACGCGCGCGGGCGTCGCAGTGCTCTTCTCCAGCCACCAGCTCGAGCTCGTCGAGCGGCTCTGCGACGCCGTCGCGATCATCGAGCAGGGGCGGTTGGTGGCGGACGGCAAGGTCTCCGACCTGCGCGCCAAGGCGTCGCGGCACCGCTGGGAGCTCCAGCTCGAGGGCGAGGCGCTCGAGGTCGTCGAGCTGCCGGACGGCCAGGACGAGCAGGCGCTGCTCGACGAGGCCCGCGGGCGCGGACGCGTCGTGCGCTTCGCCAAGCACGAGCCGCCGCTGGCCGAGCTCTTCCGCGACGTCGTCGAGGCGAAGGCCGCCGCGTGATCGGCGGCCGGCAGGCCGTCTGGATCGTCGCGCGGCGGGAGATCCTCGCCCGCGGCAAGGACAAGACGACCGCGATCTCGACCGGCGTCACGCTGGTGATCCTCGCGGCGATCATCCTGCTGCCGTCGCTGTTCGGCGGGGCGAGCAAGGCGACCGTCGCGGTCGCCGGCCCCGGCGCCGAACGCACCGCGCAGACCGCCACGCGCATCCAGAAGGTCTTCGACGTGAAGATCAAGGTGCGCCGCGTCGCCGACGACGCCGCCGTGCGCCGCCTGGTCGGCGCCGACAAGGCCGACGGCGGGCTGCTCGCCGACGGCGGGAAGGTGATCGTCGCGGGCGGCGCTCCCGACGGCGTCGTCCCGGCGCTGCAGCAGGCCTCGCGGACCGTACGCGCGCGGGCGCCCGACCCGCCCCCGCTGCCCGTCGAGAAGCTCGACAAGAACGCCAACGACCGCAAGGGCTTCGCCCTGGTCGCGCTGATCGTCCTCTACGGACAGCTGCTCGGCTACGGCATCTGGGTCGCCAACGGCGTCGTCGAGGAGAAGGCCTCGCGGATCGTCGAGATCCTGCTCGCCACGATCCGGCCGCGCGAGCTGCTGATCGGCAAGGTCCTCGGGATCGGCCTCGTGGGCCTCGGGCAGCTGTTGTTGATCGCGGCCGGCGGGCTGGTGATCGGCGCGGCCAGCGGCAAGGTCCACATCGGCAGCGCGGAGCTCTCCGCGGTGCCGATCATGCTCGCGTGGTTCGTCGGCGGCTACGCCCTGTACGCGTGCGCCTTCGCGCTCGCCGGCTCGCTGGTCTCTCGCCAGGAGGACGTCCAGGCCGTCTCGACGCCGCTGATCATGGCGATCCTCGCCTCGTTCTTCTTGAGCTTCCAGGCGGTCGACGACCCCGGGAGCACGTTCTCGCAGGTGCTGAGCTTCCTGCCGCCGTCCGCGCCGCTCGTCATGCCGGTGCGGATGATCGTGGGCGGCGCCGGCACGGCCGAGGTCCTCATCTCCGTGGCGATCCTGCTCGTCGCCATCTACGCGACCGTGACGCTCGCGGGCCGCCTGTACGGCGCCGCGGTCCTGCAGACCGGCTCGCGCGTGAAGCTGCGCGGGCTGTTGGGGTAGGGGGTTGACGGTATCCTCGGCCACCTTGCGCGCGGCGGCCATCCAGCTCAACTCGACGCCGGACGCCGGCCGCAACCTCGCGGCGGCCGACCGGCTCGTGCGCGCGGCGGTCGAGGCCGGGGCCCGGCTCGTCGTGCTCCCCGAGAAGTGGCCGGCGCTCGGCACGCCGGAGCAGACCGCGGCGGGGGCGCAGGCGCTCGACGGCCCCGCGCTCACGTGGGCGCGCGCGGTCGCGGGGGAACTGGGCATCGACCTCGTGGCGGGGTCGATCGCCGAGCGCGCCGAGGACGGCGGCGACGGGCGCGGTCGCAACACGTGCGTGCACGTGGGCGCCGACGGTGCGGACCGCGCGATCTACCGCAAGCTGCACATGTTCGACGTCCAGGTCGGCAAGGACGTCTACCGGGAGTCCGAGCACGAAGCGCCCGGCGACGAGATCGTCGTGTCCGAGACCGCGGAGGGCGTCGAGCTCGGCCTGACCATCTGCTACGACCTGCGCTTCCCCGAGCTCTACCGCGAGCTCGCCGTCCGCGGGGCGCGCGTGATGACCGTGCCGTCGGCCTTCACCGTGCCGACCACGCGCGACCACTGGGAGGTGCTGCTGCGCGCGCGGGCGATCGAGGACCAGTGCTTCGTGGTCGCCGCCAACCAGGTCGGCCGAGCGGGCGAGGGCGGCCCGGCCTCCGGCGGCCGGTCGCTGATCGTCGACCCGTGGGGCGTCGTCCTCGCGCAGGCGCCCGACACGGAGACGTTCGTCGTCGCCGACCTCGACCTCGACGCGCAGGCCGAGACGCGGCGCCGGCTGCCGTCGCTGGCCAACCGCCGCGCGGAGGTCTACGCCTGATGGCCGGCGCGCGCATCTCGGCGGACGACCGCCGCCGCCAGATCCTCGACGCCGCCGTGCGCGTGTTCGCCCGGCAGGGCTTTCACACCTGCCGGGTCAGCGACATCGCCGACGAAGCGGGCGTCGCCTACGGGCTCGTCTACCACTACTTCACGTCGAAGGAGCAGGTGCTCGACACGCTGTTCCTGGAGCGCTGGGACATCCTGCTCGAGGCGATCGCGTCGGTCGACCAGCGCCGCGGCGCCGCGCGCGACAAGCTGCACGCCGTCGCCGGCTTCATCATCGACTCCTACCGCGCCGACCCGGAGCTGATGAAGGTCATCATCGTGGAGGTCACGCGGGCGGCGAACTCGTTCGGAGCGCGCCACCTGTCGAAGATCCGCGAGGCCTTCGACGGCATCGCCGAGATCGTCCGCGACGCCCAGCGCGTCGGCGCCTTCCGCGACGACGTCGACGCCGGCTTCGCCGCCATGACCTTCTACGGCGCGATCGAGCAGGTGCTCACGGGGTGGATCTTCGGGATGCTCTCCCAGCAGGAGGACGACTTCGAGGCGGCGAAGACCCTGATCGTCGACACGATCTGCGGCGGGCTTGACGCTGCACCGCCTCAGCGTGTGCTTGACTCCGCCGGAACATGAGCCAGAACGACCTCACCAAGCGCCTCCTGTGGTCGGGACTGCTCGCCGCGCTCGGGGCGGCGGCGTCCCTCGCCACCACCCGGCTCGCCGCCGTCATCTGGCGCAAGATCTACGACGAGGATCCGCCGGAGTGACCCGTGTCGGCACCTGACTCCGGCGAGGCTGAGGCACCCGCGGGAGCCTCGGCCTCGGCGCCGTTCGGCGGCGACCTGGCCCAACAGCACCCCGAGCTGCTCGTCGCCGGAGCGTTCGCGGGCGCGTTTTTGGTGGCGAAGATCCTCAGGCGGCTCGGCTCTTGACCCCCGAGCCCGACCCGCCGGCGGCGTCCGAGCTCGGGCAGGCGCTGCACGACGTCACCGAGTACTCGCATCGCATCATCCGCGAGGAGATCGAGCTCGCCAAGGCCGAGGTCACGGAGAAGATCACCAAGCTGGCCAAGGGCGCAGCCGTCGGCGCCGCCGCCGGGGTGTTCGTCCTCGCGGGCCTGATCTACTTCCTGCACGCGCTGTCCTGGTTCATCTGGATGCTCGTCCGCGGCAACAGCACCGACACCTTCTACCTCGGCTTTCTGATCGTCGCGGTGCTCCTCTTCGTCCTGGCCGGCGTCGCCGGCTTCCTCGCCTTCAAGTTCGTCAAGGGCGGAGCGCCGCCCACGCCCAAGCTGGCGATCGACGAGGCCAAGAAGGTGCGCAAGACCATCCGCGACGCGAAGGCCGGGCGCTAGATGCCCGAACGCCGTCCGGAGGAGATCCGCGCCTCGATCGAGTCCAACCGCAAGGAGCTCGGCGTCGCCGTCGAGCGCCTGCGCAGCGAGGTCGTCGAGGTCGCCGACTGGCGTAAGCAACTGCGCGTGCACCAGCGCGAGGTCGTGATCGGCGCCGCCGTGGCGGGCTTCGTCATCGGCGGCGGGATCGCCGGCCTCCTCGGCCTGCTGCGCCGCTGAAGGCCGCCGAATACTCCTATAATCAGTCGGCAATTCACATTTTAGGAGGAACCATGGCACTTTCGATCGGTTCGACCGCACCTGACTTCGAGGCAGAGACCACCGAGGGCCGGATCAGCTTCCACGACTGGATCGGCGACTCGTGGGCGGTGCTCTTCTCGCACCCCCGGAACTTCACGCCGGTCTGCACCACCGAGCTCGGCTACATGGCCAGCATCAACCCGGAGTTCGAGAAGCGCAACGTGAAGATCATCGGCCTCTCCGTCGATCCGATCGAGAACCACGCCAAGTGGGCCGAGGACATCGCGGAGACGCAGGGCACCGCGCCCAACTATCCGATCATCGCCGACGCCGACTTCGCCGTCGCGAAGGCCTACGGCATGCTGCCCGCGGAGGTCGAGGGCGACCCGACGAAGCGCACGCCGGCCGACAACGCGACCGTGCGCAACGTGTTCGTCATCGCGCCGGACAAGACGATCCGGCTGATCCTCGTCTACCCCATGACCACCGGGCGCAACTTCGACGAGGTCCTGCGCGTCATCGACTCGCTGCAGCTCACGGCGAGCAATCGCGTGGCGACGCCGGCGCAGTGGGAGCCGGGGGGCGACGTGATCATCCTCGGCTCGGTCTCCGATGAGGAGGCCAAGGAGATCTACCCGGAAGGGTGGGACACGCCGCGGCCGTACATGCGGATCGTCGCGCAGCCCACCAAGGTCTGATCAGCCCGGCGCGGCCGGCGGTCTGACGATCGCCGGCCCCGACGGCTCGATGCGGGTGAGGCGCCGGTAGTGGCGGATCTCGCGCGCGATGATCTGGATCGTCGCCGCGGCCGGGATCGCCAGCAGCGCGCCGAGCACGCCGAACAGCGCAGAGCCGAACAGCACCGCGATCAGGACCACGATCGGCTGGACCTTGACTGTGCGGGCCTGGATGCGGGGCTGGATGACCGTGTTCTCGACCTGCTGGTAGACGATCGACCAGATCACCCACACGATCGTCGCGGTCGGGAAGTCGTTGAAGAGCGTGACGACGCCGACCACGATCGCGCCGAGGGTGGCGCCGACCAGGGGCACGAGGTCGAGCATGGCGATGATCAGCGCGAGCGCCGAGGCGTAGGGGACGCCGAGGATCGAGAGCACGACGAACGAGCTCACCCCGGCCACGACCGCCTGGCCCAGCGCGCCGGCGACGTAGCCGATCACCGCCGCGCTGATGTCGTGCGTCGCGCGGTGGAGCATCTCGTGCTCGGAGGGCGGCCGGCCGCGGATCGCCGAGTCCACCCAGCGCCCGCCCCCGCCGATCATGAAGGCGCTCAGGATCAGGATCGTGATCAGCGCGAAGAGCGAGTTCACGATGCCCAGGCCGATGTCGGAGAGGATCCCGGTCGCGTCCCCGAGCTTGGAGGGCAGCTTCTCCGCCTGCTGTTGCAGCTTGCCCGTGATGTCGTAGGTCTGCTCGATCTTTCGCAGCGTCTTGTTCTTGCGCACGAAGGACTGGACGTCCTTGGCGTAGGTCGGGACCCGGTCGACGAGGCTGTTGGTCTCCTTGACCAGCGGCGGCACGAGGACGGCGCCGATGACCACGGGCACGAGCACGAGCCCGAGGTAGACGGCCGTGATCGCCAGGCCGCGCCGCCTGACCCGCTTCTCGAGCACGCCGACGGGCGCGGAGAGGGCGACCGCGATGAAGGCGCCGATGACGATCCAGGTGATCGGCGTCCGCAGGCGGTAGACGAGGTAGAGGGCGAGGCCGGAGACCAGCACCACCGCCACGATCCGGACGATGCTGCGCACGGAGGGCCCGCCGTCGCCGGGCAGCTCAGCCCCCGGCCACAAGCAGGGAGGACTTCACGCCGGAGACGCCCAGCAGCCCCGGCCCGATGTGCGTGCCGATGACCGGCCCGATCTCCGAGACGAACAGCGGCTCGGTGCCGAAGATCTCCCGCCCGGCGCCGACGAGCCCGGCGGCGCGCTCCGGGTCGCGGATGTGCTGGACGGCGAAGCGGTCACAGCCGTCCTCGCGGCGCTCGACGAGGTGCTCCTTCAGGCGCGCGACCGCCCGGCCGGCGGTGCGCACGCGCTCGATCGGCTCGATCTCCCTGCCCAACGTGAGGATCGGCTTGATCTTCAGCGCCGAGCCGAGGTAGGCCTGGGCGGAGCCGATGCGCCCGCCGCGGCGCAGGAGCTCGAGCGTGTCGACGGCGAACCAGGTCTTGAGCTCCGCCCGCAGCGCCTGGGCCGCGCCGGCGACCTCCTGCGCGCCGGCGCCGGCCCGGGCCGCCGACGCGGCCGCCAGCGCGACCAGCCCGAGGCCGCCGCAGGCGGTCTCGGAGTCCACGATCACCACGCGCTCGGGGTCGACGCCGCGCTCCAGGAGCGACTCGCGCGCCTGCGCGGCGGCGCGGACGGTGCCCGAGATCCCGCCGGACAGATGGATCGAGACGATGTCGTCGCCGGCGTCGACGATCGGCTCGTAGACGGCGAGGAAGTCCCCGACCGAGGGCTGCGAGGTGGTCGGCAGATCCTTGGTGGTCGCCAGGTGCGCGTAGTACGGGCCGAGGTCGTGCAGGTCGACCTCGCGATCGGTGCGGTCCGGGTGCTCGGCGTCGGGCCAGTTGACGTACAGGGACACGAGCTGCAGCCGCGCGCGCTCGACGATGTCGCGCGGGAGGTAGTGCGTCGTGTCGGTGACCACCTCGACCCGGGCCATGCGGCCGGACCCTACCTGGGTCGGTCAGGGCCGGCGGATCCCAAGCTCGGTGACGAGCGCCCAGACCAGCGCGGCCGGCGTGACGTCGAAGGCCGGGTTGCGCACCGGGGTGCCGGCGAGCGCCCAGTCGCGGCGGACCTCGTCGGCCCCGCGCTCCTCGATCTCGATGTCGTCGCCGGTCGCCGTGGCCTCGTCCACCGAGGACATCGGGCCGGCCGCCATGAACGGGATGCCGGCGGCGTGGGCGGCGAGCGCGAGGCCGTAGGTGCCGACCTTGTTGGCCACGTCGCCGTTGGCGGCGACGCGGTCGAAGCCGGTCACGACCGCGTCGACCTCGCCGCGCCGGATCAGCCCGGCCGCGGCGGCGTCCACGATCAGCGCGTGCGCGATGCCGTGGCGGCGCAGCTCCCAGGCCGTTAGGCGGGCGCCCTGCAGCAGCGGCCGCGCCTCGCAGGTGAGCACGTGGACGGGGCGGCGGTCGGCCAGCTCGCAGATGACCGACAGCGCCGTGCCGCGCCCGCTCGCGGCCAGCGCGCCCGCGTTGCAGTGGGTCATGATGCGCATCGAGCCCGCCGGAAGCGCCGCCTCCAGCGCGTCGGCGCCGTGGCGCCCGAGCGCGACGCTCGCGGCCTCGTCCTCGCGGTGGATCGCCTCCGCCTCGGCGACGGCGGCGACCGCCGCCGCGGCGCCCGGCCCGGCGCGCACCGCGGCCGCCGCGGCGCCGG
>JBBSIC010000041.1:0-28087 GCA_038232275.1 Solirubrobacterales bacterium
CGCCCCCCCCGCCCGCCCCCCCGCGCGCCCGCCCCGGCCCCGCCCCGCCCCCCCCCGCCCCCACGGCCGCCCCCACCCCGCCGACCGCGGGCGGCGCGCCCGGTCGCACGCCCGGCGCGCCGCGGGCGGGAAGCCGACGTCGCGCGCTGGCCGGCCTGCTGGCGGCCTCGGTGGCCGGCTTCGGCGTCGTCGTCACGCTCGCCATCGCCGGCGCCGGCGGCACGGGCCCGCCGCCCGCGGTGGAGCCGGTCACCGACGGCGAGGTCAAGCTCACGGTCCGGCGCTTCGCCGACGCCTACGCGCACGAGGACACGCGAGCGCTCGGCCGGCTGCTGACAGCCGACGTCACGCGCGTGCTGCCCGGCGGCGCCCAGCGCGGCCGCCGTGACGTGGTCGGCGAGTACGCCCGGCAGTTCGCGGACAACGCCATCGTCGGCTACGACGTGGCCGAGCTCGACATCCGCTCCGGCGACAGCGGGCGCGCCGCGGGGACCTACACCGTGCGTCGCCGCAAGGCCCCGCCGTTCGGTGGCGGGTTCGTCCTCGGCGTGGTCAAGGAGCGCGGGCGCGTGCGCATCGGGCTGATCGCCGCGACGCCCACCTAACAGACCTTCGAGACGGTCACGCGGACCACGGTGCCGGTGCGGACGCGCTCGCCCGGCGCGGGGTCGGTGTCACAGACGCCCTCGCTCCCCGGCAGCAGCTCGTCCAGCAGGCCGCCGCGCGTGGAGACCTCGCCCGCCAGGCCAAGGGCCTCGAGCGCCTGGACGGCGTGCTCGGGCGACCGACCGCCGAGATCGGGGATCTCGACCGGCACCTGGCGCACGACGCGCAGGGCCGTCATCGCGGCCGGGTGACGCGGCGCGCCGGCCTGGACGTCGATCACGTTCGCGTTGGGCTCGAGCGCGACGGTCGTCGAGAAGCTGCCGTTGCGGACGTCGGCCTCGTCCCCATCGATCAGGACGCGAGCCGTCGCCGGCTCCACGCGCCCGTGCACCTCGATCGTGCCGGACTCGACGGTCGCCATGTCCTGCGGACCGTCGATCGTCAGCCGCACGGGCGCGAGGGCGGGCGCCGGCGCGCGCTGCGCCCCACATCCCCAGAGCAGGGCCGACCCGAGCAGGAGATACGGCAGCAGGCCCGGGCGCACGAGGCCAGGGTACGGCGCCGCGGACACACTATCGGACCCGCGAAACTCAAGGAACGGCCGCGAACGAACGATGCGGTCCGTACGACCATGGAGCACAATGCGTCGGACAACTGGACAGACTGGAGTCGAGACGGCATGCAAGCGATCGCGCGGTTCGGACGGATCAGCGTCCTTTTGGGGATGCTCGTCGTCCTGTTCGCCGCCTTCCCGGCGGCATCCTCGCTGGCCGCCGACGGCCCTCGGCCGCAGTGCTCGGACGGCGTCGACAACGACGCCGACGGGGCGATCGACGGCGCCGACGCCGGCTGCGGCGACGGCTCTGACGACGACGAGGCCGACTCGCCCTACTCGGGCATCGTGCTGGTGGTCATCCCGCTGCCCGTCGTGACCCTGCAGGGGACGGTCGACGCGAAGGGCACGGTCAGGGTCTCCAAGCTGCAGATCCGCGCGGTGCGCGGCACGCGCGTGACCATCGGCTGCCGGGGCCACGCGTGCCCGTTCAAGACCCTCAGGCGGATCATGATCACGAGCACGCTGCGGCTCAAGAAGCTCGAGCGCAAGCTCAAGCCCACGATGACCCTGACGATGCGCATCGCCCGTCCCGGCCAGCTCGGGAAGTTCGTGCGGTACAAGGTTCGCCGCAAGAAGTCGCCGAAGCGCACCGACGCCTGCCTGGACCAGACCACCGGCAAGGTGCGCGGGTGCTTTACGGGGTGAGAAAGACCGCGGACGTCCTCGCGCCGTTCTTGCTGATCGGCGCGCTGATCCTGCTCGTCGTCCTCGGCGTGGGGGCGTTCAAGAAGCCCGGCTACCGGGGCGACTCCAGCGCGTCGGCGGCAACGCCGGCGCAGGACGCCGCGCTCGCGGCCGCGCAGGACAAGGCCAAGGCCAAGGCCAAGGCCGCCAGGGCGAAGGCCGCCGCCGCGCGGGTCAAGGCCGCGAAGGCCAAGGCCAAGGCGAGCGCCCGGGCGAAGGCGGAGGCTGCCAGGCGGCGCCGGCAGGCGGCCGCGGACGTCCGTGCCCGCGACCGCGTCGCCGGCCCCCAGCGGCGCAGCCCGGCCGCACCCGTCGCGACGGCGGCCCCGGTCGTCCCCGTGAGCACGCGGGCCCCGTCGCCGCCGGCGCCGGCCCCGGCCGCCGCGCCGCCCAAGCCGGCCCCGGCCGCCGCGCCGCCCAAGCCGCATCCCACCAGCCCGCACACCACCACGGTGGACGACTCCGGCTGACTACCAGTGCACGCCGCGCGTGAGCTGCGCGAAGGCGCGGCCCGCGGCGCTGGCCGGCGCGTCGGCTTCGTTGCCCGCCGTGACGCCCTTGGCGGACTTCGAGTCCGGGAACAGCTTGAAGCCCTGGCTGCGCACGGAGTCCATGATCGTGGGGCTGACGGCGTCCGCGAACGAGGCGATGCTGCCGAAGGGCGGCGCCAGGCGCCGCGGCCGGAAGGTGATCGCGTTGGCGACGACCGCGCCCGCCTGCTCCGGCGTCAGCGTCGGGAAGCGCTCGTAGATCGTGGTCGGCGCGATCATCGGCGTCCGCACCAGCGACATGTAGATCGTGGTGAAGCGCACGCCGTCGTCCTGGACCTCGGCCTGCAGCGCGTCGCACAGCGTGTCGAGCGCGGCCTTGGAGGCGATGTAGGCGCCGAAGCGCGGCGTGCGCGTCTGCACCCCGACCGACGACATGTTCACGATCTGGCCCGAGTCGCGCTCGCGCATGCCGGGCAAGAAGCGCAGGATCAGACGGACGGGCGCGAAGTAGTTGAGCTGCATCGTGCGCTCGTAGTCGTGGAAGCGGTCGTAGGACAGCTCGACCGAGCGCCGGATGGAGCGGCCGGCGTTGTTGACCAGCACGTCCACCCGGCCGTGGTTCTCGAGCACCTCGCCGGCGAGGGCATCGATCGCGTCGAGGTCCGTCAGGTCGCATGGGTACACATGGGCATCGCCGCCTTCGACGACGAGCTCGGACCGCAGGGACTCGAGGCCGTCGCGCCGGCGGGCGACGAGCAGGACCGTCCCGCCGGCGCCCGCGACCAGGCGGGCGGCGGCCTCTCCGATGCCCGAGGAGGCGCCCGTGACCAGGACGACCTTGCCTGCGACGGCCCGCTCGAGTGTCCGCTCGCCGTTGACGAGCCGATCGACGACGTTGAGCGGATACAGCGGGCGATAGCGGCCGGCGGCGATCGGCCGGGTGGCGAGGATGGCCGCGTCAAGCGGCTTGGTGACCGCGCGGACGACCCCGCCAACGGCTCCTGCGAGCGAGGGCATGGCCGCAAGGTATACCCCGCTGGCGCCCGCAGCGGTGCCGGGCGCCTGCCCGGGGAGGCGCTACCAGCCACTGTGGTCGACGCGGCCGCGCCGGATGCCCGCGGCGATCTCGAAGCGCTCGTGCGCCTCGCGCCCGACGGAGGCCACGCCGAGCGGCTTCCCTGCCTCGTGCAGCGCGTGCCAGAGCACCGCCGCCTGCGCGGGCGCGACGGAGACGAGAAACTCCTGCGGCGACTCGCGCACGAGGACGACTTCAGCGCCGGCCAGGTCGAGCTCGACCACCTCGCCGGGAGCGGGGAGCGCCGCGCTCGGCGCCAGGCCGGGCGCGCGCATCAGGGCCTCCGCGCGGGGCCCAATCACCGCGATCACGGCCCAATCGCAGGACACGTCGGTCCACGTCGGCGCGGCGAGGCCGCCGGCGGCGGCGGCGAGCCGCCCGACCAGCGCGTCGCGCTGCGACAGATCCACGAGGACGAAGACCCGCTCGGCGTCGACGCCCGACCACCAGGAGCGCCGGACGTGCACGGCGCGCCCGGCGCGCGGCAGGACGCCCGCCACGGCCGTGACCACGGCGGCGACGTCTGCAGCCGGCCCGTGGACGTCGAGCTTGACGAGGTCGGACCGGTCGGCCACGCCGACCGCGCGCAGGCACACTGCCACCTCGCCGGCGACGGACCCGAAGTCGGTCGCGAAGCTCGTGCCGAACTCGCGCTGCATGGTCGCGCCCGCCGCGCGCAGAAGCGCCTCCAGCGGGCTGTGTCGCACATCCTGCGGTGCGCTGCTCACCGGCCGCGGGCTCGCCATGGCCGACGACGCTACACGCGGCGTCAAGGTCGGTAGGTTCCCCGGTTCAGCAAACGCCCGGAGGAGAGCATTTCGATGGCCTACGACCCACGAGCCGACACCGGCATACCGACGGAGCAGGTCGGTTCGCTGCCGCGCCCCGCGAAGCTGCAGGAGGCCTACGCGGCCTACGACGAGGGCAAGATCGAGCACAGCGACCTCGAGGCGCTGCAGGACGCGGCGGCCAAGGACTCAGTCGAGAAGCTGGAGGCGACGGGCTCCCCCATCGTCTCCGACGGCGAGCAGCGCTGGTCGAGCTTTGCCACCTATCCGATCGCCGAGACGCTCGCCGGCACCGGCCTGGCCGACAACTTCGCCGGCGACGGCCAGTTCTTCGCGATCTTCGCCGACGGGCACGGCCGCCAGCTGCCGCGCCTGACCGCCGGCCCGTTCGGCTACACGACCTACGCGGCCGACACGCTGAAGAAGTCGATCGGCTACGCGAAGGGCCCGATGAAGCAGGCGGTCATCGCCCCCTCGATGCTGTCGCTGCTGTACCCCCTCAACGACGAGATCGAGGGCTACTCGCAACAGGAGTTCGAGGATGCGCTCGTCGACGAGTGCGAGAAGGACATTCGCCAGGCCTTCGAGGCGGGTGCGAAGCGCGTCTCGATGGACTTCACCGAGGGCCGGCTCGCGACCCGCGCCGACCCGCGCAACCCGTGGACCGGCGCCGGCAAGCTACCGTACTTCATCGACCTCAACAACCGGGTCTTCGAGCGCTTCTCCGCCGAGGAGCGCAAGAACATCGGCGTGCACACCTGCCCGGGCGGAGACCGCGACTCCGTGCACTCGGCCGACGTCCCCTACGCCAACCTGCTCAGCACCATGTTCGACATGAACGCGGGCTACTTCTTGATCCAGCTCGCATCCGAGCGCGACAAGGACCCGGTCTACAAGCTGATCGGAGAGAACCTCGGAGACGACCAGATGGCCTTCATCGGCGTCATCAACCCGGGCAACCCGCGGGTCGAGAGCGTCGAGGAGGTGACCCACGCGCTGGTCCGCGCCGCGGACTTCATCGACAAGCAGCAGCTCGGCGCCACCGACGACTGCGGCTTCTCCCCCTTCTCGATCGACGAGAAGCCCAACCACGGGTCGCCGGACTTCGCCCGCGAGGTGGCCTTCCAGAAGATCGCCAACCGCGTCGAGGGCACCCGCGCTGCCGCCGAGAAGCTCGGCGTCTGAAGATCGCGACGCGGCGCTCGCCGGCCGGGGATCCGGCCGGCGGACGTCGATCGGCATGATCCTCGAGGATGATCCGCGCCGGTCGATGCGAACGCAATGGCTCTCATGCGCCTGACCACCGCTGACGAGATCGTCGAGGGCCTCGAGGCCATCATCGACGCGGCCGCCGGGGTGCTGGCGGAGAAGTCACTCGAGGCGACGCTGGCGGGTATGGTCCCCGCGCTCGACTCCATCGTCGGGTTCACGAGCCTCGCGCTGTACGAGGCCGACCACCGCCGGCGAGTGATGATCCCCGTCTTCGCCGTCGGGCGCTACGTGCAGGAGACGCTCGCCGACCGGCCGCCGTTTGACCACAGCATCGCCGGGCGCGTGGTCACGACGGGCGAGATGGCCCACCTCGCGCCCGAGGACCCGCGCCAGCGCCCGTACAAGATTCCCGGCACCCCGGACGAGGAGATCGCGGCCATGGTGGTCGTGCCGCTCTGCGTCGGCGAGGCCGTGATCGGGACGCTCAACGTCTGGCGCGAGGGGGAGGACGCCATCGACTTCGCTCCCGGGGAGGCGCAGCTGATCCGGCGCTTCGCGACGCTCGCCGCGCTGGCCTACGCCAACGCCAAGCAGCGCGAGCGGCTCAGCCTGCAGGCGCTCACCGACGAGCTGACCGGCCTCGCCAACCGCCGCCACTTCCATGACCGGATGGCGGCCGAGCTCAAGCGCGCCGACCGCGAGCGGTCGGGGATGTCGCTGCTGCTCTTCGACCTCGACGACTTCAAGGCGATCAACGACCGCCACGGCCACCTCGCCGGCGACGAGGCCCTGCGCGGCTTCGCGGAGGTGCTGCGCCGCGAGGCGCGCGCCACCGACGTCGTCTGCCGCACGGGCGGCGAGGAGTTCGCGGTCATCCTGCCCGCGACGGGCAAGCATGACGCGGTCGTCTACGCCGAGCGGCTCCTGACCGCCACGCGCGCCGCGCGCCTGGGCCCGCAGGGCATGATGACGGCGTCCGCCGGCCTCGCGGGCGCCCCGGCCGACTCGAGCCAGGCGCTGTTTCGCATCGCCGACGACCGCCTGCTGCTCGCCAAGGCCCACGGCAAGAACCGCGTGGAGACCGGCAGCTAGAGCTCGCCGAGTCGCGGCGCGCCGCGTCCGCGCCCGCGCGCTCGCAGGTGCGCGGCGACCTCGCAGGCAAAGGCGGTCGCCGCGCGGACCTCCGGCGCGTCGGCGAGCCCGGCGCGCGCGTGCCACCAGGCGAGGAAGCCTCCGCCGAAGGCGTCCCCGGCCCCGATCGTGTCGATGACCGAGACCGCCGGCGCATCGACGGTGAACGCGCCGGCCGGCGTGATGACGAGGGAAACCAGCCGTTGAAGCGTGTCATTTCAGGGCAATGGTGACATCCTGCTGGTCATGGCGACGACGCACGCGCACGCCGGGGAGCTGCCCGAGGCCGGCGACCTGATCGACGTGGCCGCGCTGCTGGCCGCCTACGGCGAGCGGCCCGATCCGGCCCGGGTGGCCTTCGGGACCTCCGGCCACCGCGGATCGTCGCTCGCCGGGACCTTCAACGAGGCGCACGTCCTGGCGATCACCGAGGCCGTCTGCCGCTACCGCGCCCGCAAGGGCATCACCGGGCCGCTGTTCGTGGGGCGCGACACGCACGCGCTCTCGGAGGTCGCCACCGAGACGATCCTCTCCGTGCTGGCGGGCAACCGCGTCGAGGCCGTCGTCGACGCGGCGGATGGGCCCGTCCCCACCCCCGTCATCTCGCACGCGATCCTCACCCACAACCGCGGGCGCACCGACGGCCTCGCCGACGGGATCGTCGTGACGCCCTCGCACAACCCGCCCGAGGACGGCGGCTTCAAGTACAACCCACCCAGCGGCGGGCCGGCCGACACGGACGTGACCGGCTGGATCGAGCGGCTGGCGAACTCCCTGCTCGACGGCACGCTCGGCAACGTGCACCGCGCCGCTCCCGCGCCCGACCGGCGCGACCTCGTGGGCGCCTACGTCGACGACCTCCCCGCGGTCGTCGACATGGAGCTGATCCGCGGCAGCGGCCTGCGCCTCGGCGTCGACCCGCTCGGCGGCGCGTCGCTCCCGGTCTGGCGGCTGATCGTCGAGCGGCACGGGCTCGATCTCGAGATCGTCAACGACGAGCTCGACCCGACCTTCAGCTTCGTCCCGCGCGACCACGACGGGCGCGTGCGCATGGACTGCTCCTCGCCGTACGCGATGCGCCGGCTGACCGACCTCGCCGACCGCTTCGACCTCGCCTTCGCCAACGACCCGGACGCCGACCGCCACGGCATCGTGACCCCCGGCGGCGGGCTGATGAACCCCAACCACGTGCTCGCGGCCTCCGTCGCCTATCTGTTCGGCGATGCGCGCGGGTTCAGCGGCGCCGTGGGCAAGACGCTCGTGAGCTCGTCGATGATCGACCGCGTGACCTGGGACCTGGGCCGCCGCCTGGTCGAGACCCCCGTCGGCTTCAAGTGGTTCGTCGACGGCCTGCTCGACGGCTCCATCGGCTTCGGTGGCGAGGAGAGCGCGGGCGCGTCGTTCCTGCGCCGCGACGGCTCGGCGTGGAGCACCGACAAGGACGGGCTGATCCCGTGCCTGCTGGCGGCGGAGATGACCGCGCGCGGCGGTCGCGACCCGAGCCAGGTCTACGACGGGCTGGCGGCGCGGTTCGGCCGGCCCGTCTACCGCCGCACCGACGCGCCCGCGACGCCGGAGCAGAAGGCGGTGCTCGGGCGGCTGGCCCCCGCGTCGATCGACGCGTCCGAGCTGGCCGGCGAGCCGATCACGGAGGTGCTGACCACCGCGCCCGGCAACGGTGCCGCGATCGGCGGCCTGAAGATCGTCACCGAGAACGGCTGGTTCGCCGCGCGCCCGTCGGGAACCGAGGACGTCTACAAGATCTACGCCGAGAGCTTCCACGGCGAGGATCACCTGGAACGGCTCCTCGGCGAGGCGCAGGCCGTGGTCACGGACGCTCTGGGGGAGTAGAACGCGCCTCAGCGGTCGCGCCCGAAGGCCTCAGGCCCGCGCCTCGACCCCGGCGGGGTCCGGCATCCGGTCGCCGGCCGACAGCGGGCTCGCCTCCGAGCGCGACGCTGCGCGGATCTCGTCCGCGGACACGTTGAGCGGGTGGTGACAGCTCGCCGTGTGGCCGTTGGCGTACTCGGTGAGCGGGGGCTCGATCTCCCGGCACACGTCCGTGGCCCGCGGGCAGCGCGTGTGGAACACGCACCCGCTCGGCGGATCGATCGGGTTCGGCGGCTCGCCTTGAACCGCGATCCGCGCGCGCGCGCGGTTCTCGCGCGGGTCGGGGATGGGGACCGCGTGCAGCAGCGCGGCCGTGTACGGATGGATCGGCTTGACGTAGAGCTCCTCGCTCGGCGACAGCTCCATGATCTTGCCGAGGTACATCACGGCGATGCGGTCGGAGACGTGCCGGACGACGGACAGGTCGTGGGCGACGAAGACGTAGGACAGCCCGAGGTCGGCCTGGAGATCGTCGAGCAGGTTGATCACCTGGGCCTGGATGGAGACGTCGAGCGCCGACACCGGCTCGTCGAGGATGACCAGGCGGGGGCCGACCACGAGCGCGCGAGCCACGCCGATGCGCTGACGCTGGCCCCCGGAGAACTCGTGCGGGAAGCGGTTGACGTGCTCGGGGCTGAGGCCGACGAGCCGCAGCATCTCGCGCACGCGCGCGGCGGGATCGGTGCCCCTCGGCGTGTGCAGCGACAGCGGCGCGCCGATGATCTGGCCGACGCGCTTGCGCGGGTTCAGCGAGGCGTACGGGTCCTGGAAGACCATCTGGACCTCGGTGCGGACCTGGTCCAGGTCGCCGCGGCGCGCGTGCGTGATGTCCTGACCGCGGAAGTGCAGCGTGCCGGCGTCGGGCTCGAGCAACCGCACGAGGGTCCGCGACAGCGTGGTCTTGCCGCAGCCCGACTCGCCGACGATGCCGAGCGTCTCGCCCTCCGCGAGCGCCAGCGAGATGTCGTCGACCGCATGGACCTTGGCGACGGTGCGGTTGAACAGCAGGCCCGCCCGGACTCCGAAGAACACCTTCAGGTGCTCGACCTCGAGCAAGGGCGTCGCGCCGGAAGGAGCGGGCTCGCTCACGAGGTGACGGTCCCCTCCGTGCGCAGGCCGATCTGATCCTCGACGCGGCGCAGGCGCTGCTTGTCCTGCGCGGACAGAAAGCAGCGGTCGCGATGGCCGGGTCCGCCACCGCGCGCCTCGAGCGCCGGGACCTCCATGCACGCGTCGAACGCGTGCGGGCAGCGCGGGCGGAAGTGGCAGCCCTGTGGCGCGTCGAGCAGCGACGGCGGCAGCCCGGGGATGGCCGGAAGGCGGTGCGGCCGGGGGCGGTCGATGCGCGTGATCGAGCCGAGCAGCCCCCAGGTGTAGGGGTGCTGCGGGTCATAGAAGACCTCGTCGAGCGTGCCCTCCTCGACGACGCGGCCGCAGTACATGACCAGCGCGCGGTCGGCGACGTCGGCGACGACGCCGAGGTCGTGCGTGACCATGATCACGGCGGTGCTCGCTTCGAGGCACAGCTGCTTGATCTCGCGCAGGATCTGCGCCTGGATCGTGACGTCCAGCGCCGTGGTCGGCTCGTCGGCGATGAGCACGGAGGGCGAGCACGACATCGCCATGGCGATCATCACGCGCTGGCGCATGCCGCCCGAGAACTCGTGCGGGTACGAGCGCACGCGCTCCTTCGCGCGCGGGATGCCGGCGCGCTCCATCAGCTCGATCGCCCGCACCGTAGCCGCCTGCCTGCCGAGATGGCGATCGTGTGCGCGGATCTGCTCGACGATCTGCGTGGAGATCCGCTGGACCGGGTTCAGCGCGGTCATGGGGTCCTGGAAGATCATCGCGATCTCGGCTCCCCGGATGCGCCGCAGCTCGCCGTCGGTGGCGGTCACGAGCTCCTTGCCGCGCAGGCGCGCCGAGCCCTCGATGCGCGCGTTCGCCGAGCGGGTCAGGCCCATCAGCGTCATGCCGGTGACCGACTTGCCCGAACCGGACTCGCCGACGACGGCGAGCACCTCGCCCTCGCGCAGCGTCAGCGAGACGTCCTCGACCGCCTGCACGACGCCGTCCTCCGTGCGGAAGGACACGCGCAGGTGCTCGACCTCGAGCAGCGGGGGAGCCCCGTCGGTCACGACGAGAGCCGGATCCGCGGATCGAGCAGCGCGTACAGGACGTCGACCACCCCGCTGAAGAGCACGACGAAGAAGGCGCCGAACATCACGACCACGAGCACGGGGGGCACGTCGAGGCGGCCGATCGACTGGGCCGCGAAGTTGCCGACGCCGGGCAGGCTGAAGACGTTCTCGGTGAGGATGGCGCCGCCGCCCATGACCGCGGCGAAGTCCAGCCCCCACAGCGAGATGATCGGGATCAGCGAGTTGCGCACCACGTGCCGGACCATGACGCGGCGCTCGCTGATCCCCTTCGCGCGCGCGGTGCGCACGTAGTCCTCGTTGATCGCGTCGAGGATGTTCGATCGCAGCACGCGCGAATAGAAGCCGATGAACAGCACGGACAGCGTGAACCAGGGCAGGATCATGTGGTAGAGCCACTGCAGCGGGTTCTGGGTCAACGGCACGTAGCCGCCGTTGGGGAAGATGCCGAGCTTGAAGGCCAAGAAGTACAGCAGCACCGCGCCGAGGAAGAACACGGGCATTGAGATGCCGGTGAGCGAGAGCACCGTGAGCGACCGGTCGAGCCACCTGCCGGCGAAGAGCGCGCTCAGCACGCCGAAGACGATCCCCAGCGCCAGCCAGATGACCCCGGCGCCGATCGCCAGCGAGAAGGTCACCGGCAGGTCGCGCTTGATCTCGTCGACGACGTTGAGCGACTGCGTGTAGGAGATGACCTTGCCCGTGAAGACCTTCTTCATCGTGATCGCGTACTGGTCGTAGAGCGGCTTGTCAAAGCCCCAGGTCTTGCGGATCGCGGCGATGGTCTCGGGCGTCGCGATGCGCCCGGCCATCCGCTGCGCCGGGTCGCCGTTGGGGATCGCCTGGAAGATCAGGAAGGTCAGCACGGAGATCGCGGCGAGCACGACGATCATCGACAGCAGGCGGCGCAGGAGGAAACGGCCCATGCCTCTCAGTGCTCCAGGCGCACCTTGGCGCGCGGGTCCAGCGCGTCGCGCGCCCCGTCGCCGAAGACGTTGATGCCCAGGACGCAGAGCACGAGCATGATGCCCGGCACGAACGTCAGGTGGATGCCGCTGGGGATCAGGCGGATGCCGTCGGAGATCATCGTCCCCCACGACGGGTTGGGCGCCTGGACCCCGGCGCCGAGGTAGGACAGCGCCGCCTCGAGCAGGATCGCGTTGGCGAGGATCAGCGGGACGAATACGAGGATCGTCGACGCCAGGTTGGGCAAGAGCTCCGCGGTCATGATGCGTACCGGCCCGAAGCCCTGAACGCGCGCGGCGTCGACGAAGTCCTTCTCGCGCAGGGTCAGCACCTGGCCGCGGATCGGCTTGGCCATGTAGGGGATGTACACGACGCCGATGATCACGGCAGGCACCATCAGCGAGTTGCCCTTCAGCGAGAACGGTCCGACGGTGAGGCCGCCGAGCGCCAGCGACGTGCCGAGCGCGATGCCCAGCAGCACGGCCGGGTAGGCCCAGATCAGGTCGAGCAGGCGCGACAGGACGGCGTCCGCCGCGCCGCGGAAGTAGCCCGCGACCGTGCCGACGATCGTCGCCAGGACCACGGTGATGAGCATCGCCACGAGGCCGATCTCGAGCGAGTTGCGTCCCCCGTAGAGCAGCCGCACCGCGACGTCGCGGCCGTTCTGGTCGGCGCCGAGCAGGAAGCGGCCGTGCCACGTCGGCCCGATCGGGATGCCCTGCGGCGACACGATGTCGCGCAGCTTGCCGCCGACGCGGATCTGGTCGGTGACGTGGTTCTCGCTCTGCGTCGTGTGCGCGATCTGGCTGGCGTACACCGGCGCCAGCAGGCACAGCAGCACGATGATCAAGAACAGCCCGCCGAACGCGAGCGCCACCCTATTGCGCCGCAGCCGCGTCGCGGCGAGCCGGTAGGGCCCGATGCCGGCGCGCGGCGCGTCTGAGTCAAGCGGCTCGGCTGCGGGGGGTTGAGCGGGTTGGGTGGTGGCCACGGTCTGACCCGGGCGGCCGGCCGGCGAGACTCGCCGGCCGGCGGGGTTGATGTGCTACTTGAGCTGGAGGCTCGTCCAGTCGTTGAAGTACGTCGGGTGGAAGATCGCCGAGTCCCAGTTCAGCTTGTTCGAGAAGAACTGCGGATCCTGCTCGGAGCCGTAGACGTACACGTAGGCCTTGCCGGCCACGTACTCGTCGAGCGCCTTCCACCGGTCCGCCACCGAGTTCAGGTCCGCGGCGGGCGTGGCGTCCAGCGTCTTCAGCTCGGACTGGACGTGCGGGTCGTTGACCTTGCTGAAGTTCTGGTTGTTGGTCGGCTGGATCGAGCTGCCGTTGAGCAGCAGATAGAAGTCCGACGGGTTCGGGAAGTCCTGGACCCAGTCCCCGAACCCGGTCTGCGGGTCGGTCTTCTGGTTGCCGATGGTCGGGAAGTACGTCTCGTCGGAGATGATCTTCTCGGTCGCCTTGAAGCCGATCTTGTTCAGGGCGCTGGTGTAGTAGTCGACGTACTCCTTGCGCGGCTCGCGCATCTCCCCCCAGACCGTGACCTTGGCACCCATCTGGCCGGACTGCTTGAGCAGCTGCTTGGCCTTGGCGAGGTCCGGGGCACCGTCCTTGGAGCCGTGCGGGCACGGAGCGTCCGGGTGACCGACGATGCCGACCGGGAGGAAGTAGCACTCGGGCTTCAAGAAGCCCGAGGCCAGCCGCTGGAACGCCCGGCGATCGACGCCGGTGTTGACCGCCTGGCGCGCGAGCGCGTTGTTGAACGGCGGCTTGGTCGTGTTGAGGAACATGTAGAAGGTCGACGGGATCGTCTGCGCCGCGAAGCGGTCGGACGCGTCGCGCTTGATCTGCGGCAGCAGCGCCGGGGGGACCGTGTCGCCGGCGTCGAACACGTCGGCCTGGTTGTTGAGCACCTGCTGCGCCTCGGACTGGGTGTTGGAGACGATCTTGACGTTGATCGTGTCGAGGTGGCCCGCCGGGATGTCGGGGATCTTGAAGCCCGCGAACGCCGGGTTCTTCTTCATCGTCCAGCCCCGGTTGGGCACGGCGTTCGTGATCATGTACGGGCCGACGCCGGGCGGCGGGGAGGCGGAGAGGTTCTTCATCGCCGTCCCGGTAGGCACGATGCTCAGGGCCGGGAAGGCGAGGACGTTCGCGAAGGCGCCGTAGGGCTTGTCGAGCGAGATCGTGATCTTGCCCGTCGCGTCGTCGGTCTTGATGCCCGAGATGGTCTTCGCCTTACCCTTGTCGTAGGCCGTCGCGCCCGTCACGTAGGAGGTCACGAAGCTCTTGCCGCCCCAGTTGAGCTTGAGCATGCGCTGGATCGAGTACGCGAAGTCGGAGGCCTTCACCGGCTTGCCGTCGGAGAACTTCAGGCCCTTGCGCAGTGTCAGGTCGTAGGTCTTGCCGTCACTGGAGACCTGTGGCAGAGCCTCAGCCAGGCCCGGGATCAGCTCGCCGCCCGCGGCGCCCTCGGCGTGCTTGTAGGTGAGCAGGCCGGTGTAGGTGATCCACGTCGCCTCGGCCGACTGGGTCGTGTAGCCCTCGCTCGGGTCCAGGAAGTCCGGCGCGGTTCCCATCAGGTAGGTGATCGAGCCGCCTTCCTTGCCGCCGCCGCTCGCGGGGCTGCCGGATGTCGGCGTCGTGTTGGTGTCATTGCTGCTGCTGCTACTGCCGCAGGCCGCCAGGCCCAAGGCGAGTGACAAAGCGCAGATGGCGCTCAGTCGAGGCCAGGATCGCCAATCCAACATTCCCATTCGGTTTGCCTCCTCAGACATCCGTGGGGCCGCTCCAGTGAACGGACCCCGATTGGCAGGCAACCTACATGCCGAGTGCGCGGCGCGCACCCCTGCGGCTGACCCCGGAGTCCGTTGGGTACCTACCGGACCACCGCCAGGCGACCTCAGGCGCCAAGCGGGTCAGCCCGCTGTGCCCGGGACAGCGGCGAACATCGCCTCCGGGTCGAGATCGGGCGATCCCCCGTAGGCATCGGCGTGATAGGCGATCGTGCGCCGCCACTTCTCCGCGGTCATGGTGCCGAGCGCCGTCGCCTCCGCGTCGAAGATCAGCCCCGCCCCGGCCTGCCAGCCGGCGAGCACGAGGCCGGCGTCGGCGCTGGGGACGTGGCCGAGGAGCCCCTCGAGCCCGAGCTCGGGGTCGTCGCGGCTGGCAAGCAGCGCCTCGCGGAAGGCGTCGACCGCGTCGCGCACCGTTCCGGGCCGCTCCTCGAGGAGGCGCGTGCTCGTGACCAGGCCGCTGCCGTAGATGTCGACGCCCGCGGAGTGGAACGGCAGGCAGTCGATCGTGACGCCGAACGGCTCAGCCGCGGCCGCGAAGCGCGGGTGCAGGTCGACGAAGTCGGCGGCCACGTCGCCGCGCCCCTGCGCCAGCGCGTGCTCGATCTCCTCGTAGGGCACCTCGACCGCCGGACCGGGGCGCGCGTCGAGGCGCCCGAGCAGGGCGGAGTACTCGCGCGCGAACGCGGAGCCCGGGTCGCCCAGCAGCGACGCTCCGTCGAGATCGGCGTGCGACTCGATCGGCCTTCCGTGAACTGCCGCCCGGCCGCGCACGACGAACGCGCCCATGTGCGTCTGGCGCGCGATCATGAACACGAAGCGCGCGCCGAGGTCCGCCTCGGCGCGCTTGGCCGCGAGGAAGTGCGCGACGCTGGTCAGACAGAAGTCGCGCTTGCCGGTCGCCACGCCACGCACGTTCTCCGGGCCGGGGAGCGGATCGAGCACCTCGACGCTCAGCCCGCGACGGACGAAGATCTCCTGAGTGAGGCCGGCGAAGCACGGCAGCTGGTAGCCGGGGATGCACCCGGTGCAGTACATGGCCAGCCGCAGGGGTTGCAGCATCAAGAGTCCTCCTCGTTGGTCGTTGCAAAGAAGCAGGCGACGCGGTGATCGGAGCCCTCGAGCCGCGGATCCTGCACAGCGCAGCGATCACGCGACCGCGGGCAGCGCGGAGCGAAGTGGCATCCGTGTCGCACCGTGTCCGCGGACTCCGCCTCGCCACGCAGCACGATGCGCCGCCGGCCGCGCTCGAGGATCGGGTCCGCCACCGGAACCGCGGACAGCAGGGCCTGCGTGTACGGATGCGCGGGAGCCTCGAACAGCGCGTCGCGGCCCGCGACCTCGACGATTCGGCCCAAGTACATGACGGCGACGCGATGGGAGATCGAGCGCACCAGCGACAGGTCGTGCGCCACGAACAGATAGCTCAGTCCGAGCCGCGCCTGCAGGCCCTCGAGCAGGTCGAGGATCTGCGCCCGCGTGGAGACGTCGAGCGACGACACCGGCTCGTCGAGCACGAGCAGCTTGGGTTCGGTCGCCAGCGCGCGGGCGATGCCGATTCGCTGGCGCTGTCCGCCGCTGAACGCCCGCGGGTAGCGCGTGGCGTGCTCGGGGCCGAGGCCGACCATCGCCAGCAGCTCGGCGACCCGTGCGCGGCGCGCGGCACGAGCGCCGGCGAGCCCGTGGACCTCCAGGGGCTCGGCGATCAGCTGCTCGACCGACATGCGCGGATCGAGCGAGCGGTAGGGGTCCTGGAAGACGATCTGCATGTCCCGTCGCATCCGACGCAACTGCCTGCGGTCGCAGGCGAGCACGTCCTGCCCGTCCAGGCTCACGCGGCCGGACGAGGGCTCTAGCAGGCGCAGGATGCAGCGCGCGAGCGTGGACTTCCCGGAACCCGACTCGCCGACCAGGCCCAGCGTCTCCCCCGGTTCGATCGTGAGCGACACGCCGTCCACGGCCCGGACGGCGCCGACCACGCGGCGGATCGCACCGCCGCGCACGATCGGGAAGACCTTGGTCAGGTCGCCGACCTCGAGCACCGGGACGCTCACCACAGCTCCCCGGTGAAATGGCAGGCGCAGCGGTGGCCGCCGTTCCTCGCGGTTGCTGCGAGCACGGGGCTCGACGAACGACAGGGCGCCTGCGCGTACGGGCAGCGCGGGGCGAAGACGCACCCGCTCGCCGGCTGCAGGCCCGAGGGCGGCTCTCCGGCGATCGGCCGCGGACGGCCTGGGCGGTCGGGGCGCGCGACCGCCCCGAGCAGCGCCTGGCTGTACGGGTGGGCGGACCGGTAGAACAGGTCGTCCACGGGCGCCTCCTCAACGACCAGGCCGCCATACATGACCAGGATGCGCTGAGCTACGCCGGCGAGCACGCCGAGGTCGTGCGTGATGAGCAGCAGGGCGGTGTCGCGCTCGTCGCACAGCCCGACCAGCAGCTCGAGGATCTGTGCCTGGATCGTCACGTCCAGGGCGGTGGTGGGCTCGTCGGCGATCACGAGCTCCGGCTCGCACGAGAGCGCCATCGCGATCATCGCGCGCTGGCGCATGCCGCCGGAGAACCGGTGCGGGTACTCGTCGAAGTTGCGCTCGGCGGCCGGGATGCCCACCTGGCGCAGCAGATCGACCGCGCGCCGCCGCGCGGCGGCCCGGTCGAGTCGCAGGTGCGCCCGCAGCCCCTCGGTGATCTGGCGCCCGACGGTGAGCGTCGGGTTCAGCGAGCTGAGCGGATCCTGGAAGATCGTGCCGACGTGGCGCCCGCGCAGCGCCCGCCGCTCCGGGGATCCGAGGGCCCCGACGTCGCGTCCCTGGAAGCGCACGCGGCCCGCGACGCGCGCGATCGGCGGGAGCAGCCCGGTGACGGCGAGCGCCGCGGCGGTCTTGCCCGAGCCGGACTCTCCGACCATGCCCACGCGTTCGCCCGCGCCGACCTCGAACGAGACCCCCCGGACGGCGCGGACCGCGCCCTGGCGCGTCTCGAAGACAACCTCGAGGCCGTCGACCTCAAGCGTGGCGACGCGACCGGTCATCGCAGGTTCGGATCGAGCAGGTCGCGCAGGCCGTCGCCGAGCAGGTTGAGCCCCAGGGCCGTGATCGTGATCGCCAGCCCGGGCCACAGCATCAGCGCGGACGCGTCGGACAGGAAGTCCTTGCCCTCGTTGAGCATCGACCCCCACTCGGGCGTCGGGGGGCCGACGCCGAGGCCGAGAAAGGACAGGCCAGCGAGGGCGAGCAGCAGGCGCGCGGTCTGCAGCGTCGCGAGCACGATCACCGGCGAGGCGATGTTCGGCAACACATGCCTGACCGCGATCCGCACCGGTCCGACCCCCAGCGCCCGGGCGGCCTCGACGAACGGCTGCTCCTTCACGGTCAGCACCAGCCCGCGCACGAGCCGCGCGTAGTCCACCCACCAGACGGCCGTCATCGCCAGCGCCAGGTGCAGCAGCCCGGGGCCGAGCGTCCCCGCGACGGCGAGGGCCAGCAGCAGGCTCGGAAACGCGAGCAGCACGTCGACCACGCGCATGATCAGCCCGTCGACCAGGCCGCCTGCCAGCCCGGACAGGGTGCCGACGACGACGCCGATCGTCAGGATGGCCGCCCCGACGGCGAGCGTCGTGAACAGCGAGACGCGGGCGCCGTAGAGGAGCCGGGAGAGCTCGTCGCGGCCGAGGTTGTCAGTGCCGAGCAGGTGGCCGGAGCCGGGCGGGCGGAGGCGGTGGAGCACGTCCTGCGCGTTGGGATCGTGGGGCGCGAGCAGTGGAGCGGCCAGCGCGACCGCCACGACCGTGCTGACGATCAGCAGGCCGACGAGCGCCGTGCGGTCGGCGATCAGCTGGCGTGCCAGGCCGGTGCGGCCCACCGCCAGCGCCTCGGGCGCCAGGCGCTGCGCGTCGCCGGCCAGGCCGGACGGGGCCACCGCCATCAGCCCGTCACCGTCCGTCGCCCGGACAGCGAGACGCGGGGGTCCAGGCGCTGGTAGATGAGGTCCACCACCAGGTTGACCAGGATGAACACGGTCCCCGCGAAGACGACGAAGCCCTGGATCATCGGGTAGTCGCGCTGCGTGATCGCCTCGACGGAGAGCCGACCGATCCCCGGCCAGACGAAGATCACCTCGACGATGGCCGAGTAGGCGACCAGGAAGCCGAATATCAGCCCCACCTGGGTGACGACCGCCCCGAGCGCGTTCTTGAGCACGTGCAGGCCGATCACGCGTCGCTCCGGCAGGCCCTTCGCGCGCGCCGTGGTGACGTAGTCCTCGCCCAGCACCTCGAGCACGCTCGAGCGCGCGAGCCGGGCCACGAGACCGGCCTCGCCGAGACCCAGCGCGAGCGCGGGCAGGACGAGATGGTCCAGGCCTCCCGGCCCGAACGACGGCAGGAGCCCGAGCTGCACCGAGAACACGATGATCAGCAGGTACGCGACCCAGAAGCTCGGGACCGATGCGGCGACCAGCGAGCCGGCGCGTGTGAGCTGGTCGAGGAAGCTGTTGCGCCGCAGCGCGGCGAGCAGGCCGAGCGGCAGCCCGAGCAGCACCGCCAGCAGCGTCGCGGCGCTCGCGAGCTCGAGCGTCGAGGGGAAGCGCTCGAGCAGCTCGCGCAGCACCGGCCGGCCGCTGGTGTACGAGGTGCCCAGGTCGCCGCGCACGGCGTGCGACACCGACCGCGCGTAGCGCTCCAGCGGGGGCCGGTCGAGCCCGAGCTCGTGGCGCGTGCGCTGCAGCTCGACGGCCGTCGGCGGGCGGCCGTGCTGCCGCACGAAGAACGGCCGGGCCGGGTCGCCGGGCGCGAACTGCCCCACGACGAAGGCCAGCAGCGTGATGCCGAACCAGATGGGGATCAGGTAGGCGACACGCCTGACGACGTACGACACGGGCGGCTCTCAGTGTCTCATGCTGAGACAGCCACGCGGTCGTAGCGCACCTGCAGGCCGGAGGGCTGCGACTCGAAGCCCGTGACCTTCTTGCTCGACGCCGAGACCTGGCTGATGCCCGCGAGCGGCACGACGATCGCCTCCTCGTCGATGAGCGCGTGCATCGCCTGGGCGACCAGCGACTTGACCTGGTCCTCGTCGGTCGCCGAGAGCGCCTTGTTGATCAGCGGCTCGAACGCGCCCCCCGGTGCGAACATCTTCTGGTAGTCGCCCGGTCCGAAGAGGCCCTTCTTGGAGAACAGCAGCGCCGGCAGGAAGGACGGGTTGGCGTCGTTCTGGCTGCCGCGTTCGAGCCAGAGGTCGCCCTGCAGCGAGCCCGTGCGCGCGGTGTAGGCGGCGTCGTCGGGCGTCGTGACGATCTTCACCGCGATGCCGACCTGCTTGAGCTGCTCCTGGACGAACTCCGGGACGCCGGTATGGACCGCCGCGGACGGAAAGCCGGAGATCAGCTCGAGCTCGAGTCGCTTGCCGGACTTCGCGCGGATGCCATCGCCGCCGACCGTCCACCCCGCGCCGTCGAGCAGCTGCTTCGATCTGCCGGGATCACGCTGGTAGCCCTTGATCTCGGCGGCATGGGATCCCAGGATGCGCGACGGCACCATCGTCTGCTCGGCCTCGGCCTGACCGTTGTAGACGCCGTTGACGAGCGCGTTGCGGTCGATCGCGTACTCGATGGCGTGCCGGATGGCGTTGTCCTGCAGCAGCGTGTAGCCCTTCAGCCCACCGATGTTCGCGTACATCGCCTCGTAGGCGCCGGCCGGCGAGGCGTGCACGACGAAGCCCTTGCTCTGCAGGCTCGCGGCGGTCTCGTTGGGGACGCCGAGGACCAGCTCCACCTCGCCGGCCTCCAGCGCGAGGCGGCGGGCGTTGGCGTCGGGCAGGAACCTGAACGTGATCTGGTCGAGGATCGCCGGCTTGCCCCAGTAGCCGGGGAAGCGCTTGACCGTGATCTGCTGCTGGCGCTGGTAGCTGCCGAAAGCAAACGGCCCCGTGCCGATCTGCTGCTTGACCGGGTCGGTCCCGGCGGCGATGATCGAGTACTCCGGGTGCACGATCTGCTCGAGCAGGCGCAGGTTGGGAAAGCTCGGCGTGACGTCGACCGTGTGGTCATCGACGACCTTCGTGCCGTGCTTGGCGAGCCCCGGCGTCCCGCCGCCCATCCCGGCGATGCGATCGAACGTGTGCCTGACCGACTCGGCCGTGAGCGGCCGGCCGTCGTGGAACTTCACGCCCTTGCGCAGGTTGAAGCGCCACGTGTCGCCGCGCACGACCCAGCTCGTCGCCAGTGCGGGCACGATCCCGTAGCTCGGGTCCATGCGCACGAGACCCTCGAAGATGTTGGCGTTGAGCGGGTACTGGCCGATCCCGGCCTCGTCGCCCTTGAGCACGTAGCCGTCCTCCTCCGCGCCGACGGTCAGCAGGCCGCCCTGCTTGGCGGGAGCCTTCTTGGCCGAACCACCGCAGGCCGCCAGCCAGCCCGACGCGCTCACGACCCCCACTCCGAGCCCCAGCCGCCGGACCGCCTGCCGGCGCGTCATCGCGTCGGCGCCCAACGCGGCCAGCATGTCCTCGAGCGTCCCTCGTTCGCTCATCCCGCACCCTCCCCAGGCGTTCGATCCCGCGTCTGCGCGGCCAATCTAACGGGCTGCCTGGCGCTGGGTAAGTGCCCAAGGCATCTAGTGCGGCTTGGTATGCGGGCGGACGCCGCCTGCAGCATGATGGTAGGCATGGACCGCGACCTGACCGAGGGCTACGGTGGCCCGCCGGACCCCACGATCCTGTTCACCCCGCAGGAGGTCGCCGCCGAGCTGCCCTCCCTGCGCGCCGAGCGGGTCCGGCGGCCCGTCGCCTCCCCCGACGGCGAGGTGGAGGCGATCGACGCGCTCGTCCGGGCGAGGCGCACGAACCAAACGAGAAGGGACGCATGACCGATCACGACAAGCCAGACGACGACTCCGATCCGGGCGCCGCCGCGCGCGCACTGTCCCAGGAGCTTGGCGCCGCTTCGCACGATTACGCCCGCATCGCCGCGCTCGAGCGACTGGCGGAGCTGCGCGCGTCGGGGGCCATGAGCCAAAAGGACTACGACCGCGAGAAACGGCGACTGCTCGAGTACTGATCAGCGCTCCAAGACGCTAGAGGAGGCCCGCGATCAGCTTCGCGGCGCGCGCGGCACCGTCGCGCTCGACGTCGGCATACGCGGGAGCCTCGCCCAGGGCGTCCGCGATCGCGTCGCCGATCGTCTGCGGAGTAGCGGTGTCGAAGCTCATCGGCCGGCCTGCGCCGTAGCGCTCGAGACGGTGGCGGACGTGGAGGTTTTGCTCGGAGTGCCGCCCCAGTGGGAAGTACAGAAACGGCCGCTTCGCTGCCACCAGCTCCATGCACGTCGCGAGGCCGCCTTGCACGACGGCCACGTCGCAGGCGGCGAGGTGCTCAGAGAGCCCGTGGACGTAGCCGACCACCTCGAGCCCGTCGCGAGCGGCAAGCGCGTCGGGGTCCATGCGCGGGCCGCAGACCGCGATCATGCGCAGGTCCGGCACGCGCCGGCGCACATGCGGCAAGCTCTCGCCCACGCGGGCGAGGAGGCTCGCGCCGACGCCCGAGCCGCCGACCGTCACGAGGCAGATCCGTTCGTCCGGCGCGTACCCGAGCTTGGCGCGCAGCGCCGCGCGGTCCGGCGGAGGTCCCGCGTCCGGGGCGAGCACGTAGCCGCTGAAGTCGAAGTGCTCCTCCACCCACGAACGGATGTCCGGCAGCCCGTCGCCGAAGCCTTGCGGGACGATGTCCTCGGGCGATCCCACGAAGATGGCTCGGTCGCGGACGCGCGGGAAGCGGGCGACCTGCTCGATCATCTCGGCGTTGTAGTCCGCGGTCAGCCGCGCTTCGGCCTCGCCGCCGTCGGGCATCGGCAGCCATCCGACGAAGTCGGTCAAGAAGCAGTAGGCGGCGGTCTTGAGCTCCGGGTTATCGTGGAGGTGGTAGTCGAGCTCCCAGGCCTCGTCGCCGATCCAGACGTCGTAGGGCTCGGCGCCGGCGACATCGTAGAAGAGCATGAAGTTGGCGAGCAGGATCTCGTCCATCCGCCGCCAGGCCCCGAAGACGTCGAGCTCGTGCTCGCGTGACTCGGCGGCGATGTGGCGCGACTCGTTCGCGAGCCGGCCGCTGGCCGGGTGGATTCGCTCGCCGCAGGCCTCCAGGACCCTGGTGACGGGATCCTGGGCGAGCCAGTCGATCTCGAGCTCCGGCTCGATGGCGCGCAGCTCGCGCGCGATCGCGACATCGCGCCAGGCGTGGCCGAGCCCGATCGGCGAGGAGACGTAGAGCGCCCGCTTGCGGCGGCGGATCGCGCGTCGCCACGTGACGCGCGTCCTGGTGCGCCCGTACGCGCGCTCGGCGAAGTCGCGCAGCGCCAGGTTGAAGCGCACAGGGTGACGGGCGTTCGGGCAGTGCCCGACGCCCTCGAGCGCCAGGAGCTCAGCGCCGGCCAGCTCGGCGAACTTCGGCCCGCGATCGACGGGGATCAGCAGATCCTCATCCCCCTGCATCACCAGCAGGGAGCAGTTCAGGCGGCCGATCAGCTCCCGCACCGTGGGCTCGTCGAGCCCTTCGGCCTCGATGGTCAGAGCGAGCGTCTCCGGGGTGGTCTGGAGCGCCCAGGCGATCCCGTCCTCGCGCTGCTTGGTCGAGTGCGGCTCCGGATAGCAGCGACCGAAGAAGAACTCGAGGTAGCCGCGGAAGTCCCGCGACCAGTAGTGGCGATTGGACTTCGCCCAGCCCTTGTCCGTGGGTAGAACCTCGTCGAACGGCAGCCCGGTGCGCTCGGGGCGTGGCGGCGTGAGCGGCAGCGCCGGCGACATGAAGACGGCGCCTCGTACTCGCTCCGGGTGCTCGGCGGCGAGCACGAGCGCGCCGCCGGCGATCCCGCAGTGCGCGACCAGCACGCAGTCGTCCGCGCCGACCGCGTCGAGCACGTTCAACGCGTCGGCCGCCGATACCCGCGGGCCGTATTCGTCGGCGCTCTGTGGTCGGTCCGAGCGCCCGTTGCCCCGTCCGTCGAACGTGACCACACGGAAGTGGCGCGCCAGGTACGGGACCTGGAACTTCCAGAACCGCGAGTGGATGATCGACCACGGCGGCAGCAGCAGCAGCGTGCGATCGCCCGCCCCGAACGCCTCGTAGCCGACGCGGACACCGCCCAGCATCGCGTAGCCGCTCTCCACCGGCGAGAGCGCCCGAAACGCGGGCTGCGCGGTGTCCGCGGCAGCGGCCATCGCTAGGCCGGCGCCCCGGCTGCGAGCGAGCGGACGGCCTCGGTGGTCATGCCCTGGCCGCCGATGCCCCAGTCCCCGCTGTTGACCTCCTCCAAGACGACCCAGGTCACGCCGCGCATGTTCTCACCCTCGATCTCCACCATGGCCTCGGTGAGCCTCTCGATCATCTCGCGCTTCTGGTCGGCGTCGAAGACGCCTTCGATCAGCTTGACGTTGACGAACGGCATGAAACTGCCTCCTTCAGATAGTTAGTCGGTCGGCCGACCAACTATAATGCTACGCTTCGCGACATGTCAAGCAAGGCCGACGGCCGAGCCGTTCGCGGGGAGGCAACGCGGGTACGCATCCTCGACGCCGCCCGCGACGTGCTCGTCGAGCGCGGATACGGCGGCACCAGCACCCGCGCGGTGGCCGAGCGAGCGGCAGCCCAGCTGTCGCTCGTCCATTACCACTTCGGGGGCAAGCAGCAGCTTCTGGTCGCGGTGCTCGAGCGCGAGAACGAACGGTTGCTCCAGCGCCAGCGTCAGCTCTACGCCGAGCCGGGCCCGCTGTCTGAGAAATGGCGCACCGCCTGCCGCTTCCTCGACGACGACGTCGAATCGGGCTACGTGCGCGCGCTCTGGGAGCTGTGGGCCGCCGGCCTCGCCGAGCCCGAGCTGGCCACCCGCTGGCGCGCGGCGATGGCAGGCTGGCGGAATCTGCTCGAGTCGGTCTTCTCCGGCTGGGCCGCCGAGCTACAGCTCGAGCTGCCGGTGTCGCCGCGCATACTGGCCTCGCTCGTCGCCAACATCTTCCAGGGAATCGAGATCGAGCTGCTGGCCGGTGTCTCCGAGCCCGAGGCGCCCCACCGTGAAGCGCTCGAACAGCTCGGCGCGCTGATCGAGCAGGCCGAGACCCGCGCTCGCGCGTAGGGAGGCGCGCTGATCGGCGATGGGACCTCGGCGCGGCCAGCGGACGCCCAAGGTGATCTGACCCAACGCCGGCGTCAGCGGTTTGCCGGGTTCGGCCGCCACTGCCGGTAGACGGTCCGGTTCGCGCTCTTCCCGACGACCTGCTTCGCGCCTGCCCGATGGCCGCCACCCCGGAACCGTCGCCGTCGCAGCGACAGGTATCGGGACATCGGAACACTGTTCCTACGGTTCGATGAGCGCTTCAGTCCACTCGATGACTGCGGACGCTATTGCGATGCCCGCCTCACGCTCTAGCGGGACGTCTGCCTCGTCGTATCGCATGTTCGCCGCCCAACCAGCGCTCGTTGCGAGCGATCGGCGCTCAGCGGCACGGGTCCCGCCGAGAGGCCTTCCGTACGGTCGTTGCACGGCATCCAGCACGAGTCGCCGCGGCTGCGGCCACCCCGCCAAGATCGCCGAGCGCCGCGAGCGCGACTGCCGCGACCCCGCGGCAGTCGCCACGTTCATCGCCGTCCGGACCTACACCCTCACAGCGTTCGCAAGGCCCCTGGGCACGTGAACTAGAGCGTCCCCGGCAGGACTCGATCCTGCGACCCGCTGCTTAGAAGGCAGCCGTTCCGTCCGGTCTGAGCTACGGGGAGAAGCCCTTCAAGCGTCCGCGCCGGAGGAGGCCGAACCCGCTCGTCGATGTCGACTGTCCAAACTCGTACGATTCTGAGAGATGACCACTCAACCGTCATCACCGTGGACCCAAGAAGAAATCCGCCGTGAGGAGCAGGCCCAGCATGAGCGGGTGCGCCGAGATGCCGCCCGCGGAGTGAGCCGAAACCTGAGCGACGCAGTCGCTCACACGCGGTTTGCACAGAGGTTCGCGGACGCCTTTCGCCACGTCCGCGAGCGATGACCGAGGCGCTAGACCCGGAGCCGCTGCTCCGGGAGCTTCATGGAGCCGGCGTGCTCCACATCATCATCGGAGGCTTCGCCGTCAACGCCCACGGCGTGATCCGACCGTCAAGAGATCTTGCCATCGTCCCGGATCCCGATCGAGACAATCTTGATCGGCTCGCCAAAGTGCTCGCCGACCTCAACGCCCGGCATATCGGTCTCGGCGACTTCGACCCGGACGAGTTCCCATTCGATCCGACCCGACCCGAGGACTTGTGGGCTGGCGCGAACTTTCGCCTCGAAACCCGCCTTGGCGACCTCGACATTATGCAATGGGTGGCCGGAATCGACCACGATCCGGCCTACGAAGCCTTGGCGACTGACGCCATTGAGGGAGAGCTCGAAGGCATACCGCTACGCGTATGTGGACTCGGGCACCTCATCGAAATGAAGCGCGCCGCCGGACGCCCACGAGACTTGGACGACCTTCAGCGCCTCGCGGCTCTCTGAGCTATCAGCATGGACGCCGCCAAGCGCCCCCGCCAGGATTCGAACCTGGGACCTGCGGATTAGAAGAGGCCGCCTGGGGGTCAGCCTGGCACTGTAGAGCCAAATACGTGCTGCTGAGAGCGGTTAGATCCTGGCTAGTTCCGCAGAGTCGGGGACACCGTTGGAAACACGGTTTGCCTTCACCTCGAACTCCCTCACCGCGCGCGCAGCGGTCGCGACCGCTGCGCGCGATCAGCGGATACCGTGAGATGCGTGCCATTCCGCCCCGCCAAACAAGAGGTGCTTCGGAGCTTCGTGATCCTGGACTCCGATGACGTCATGTCGGGACTCTCCGCACTCGATGGCGGCTCGATCGACGAGATTCTGATGACCGTCCGCGAAGACAACAGCTCAGACCGCAGCGGCGAATTGAACGTAAAGGCTGTCAAGGCGCGCGGCGGGAAGAATCATGGCCGAAAGACTCAGGAGGAGACCCGTCGTAGGCGCACGGAACATTCCGCGGCGGCCACCTTGCTCGACCGCCTCGATGAGATGGATGCCATCGGCGAGATCGATGGTGCTTTGGACGAGGAGGTCGCTGGTCAGCTTCAGCCGGGCATGACGGTGCGTTTGCGCGGCGCCCTGGAACTGCACCCCTTGCACCAGGCCGACACGATGCTCCGGAGCTTCATTTCAGCCGCACCGAAGTTCGGTGAGCAGGAGACCGCGAGGGAACTGCGCAAGGTCCTGCCCATGTGGGATGCGATGATCGGCACGGGTAACAGCGCGCGCGTGCTTTTCGACCTTGCAACTGCGCCGGCGCAGGTTCCGCGCGTGCTGGTTCCCGCAAAGCGCACCTCACTTCAAGTCCCGATTGCCGAAGCAGCCGGCCATTGCACGATCGTGGGGAAGGTCGACCGAATGCTCGGGCCCGACGAAGAGGTCCTCGCGCTGCGGGTACTGCAGAACGCCTCCGTGTCCGAGATGGAACGGAGCGCGGTCGAGGACGCCGCCGTCGAGATCGTCGAGGGCTTCACCGGGATCGGCGTCTCCTGCAGCGCCGAGGACGTGGTGATGCGCGGACCGCTGATCATGCTGCGCCCGCTCTGCGTGTGGCGCTGAATCACGGCGATGTGGCGCCGGGAAATGGGTCAGATCGCAGTTGTCGCTGCCCGACGGACGACCGGAACCTGCCACGCGCTCAGACGGCCGTCGGTCCGGCGAGCGGTGTTGAGCATGTCGCGCCATTCCCCCCAAGCGATCGCTGCCTCGTCCCAGGCGTCTCGATCGGAACACACGCGCAGCAGTTTGTTGTACGCATCGCTGCGAAGTTTCTCCGGAGCATTCGGACTGCGGCCCACCGAACCCAACACGCCGGCAGCCTCGTCGAGTTCTTGGGCGCGCGCCAGACCGAGGCCCGCTTCATAGCGGCCGAACGGGTCGGCGCCGATTCGCAGTACTGCCCGGGCAGTCTCGCGCAACCGATCTCGAGCACCTCGCATCTGCGCGATCCGAAGCGCGGCCTCGGCACCCCATCGGGTCGTCTCGTGACGATCAATCGTTGCCTCGGCTGTGGGGAAGTCACCTCTGCGCGCCGCGTCGTAAGCGCGCATGGTGTGGGTAGATGATCGGCACGCCGCTCCTGGTCGGGCGCCCGGTCGGCAAATCGCCGTCGGGTCCGGTCTCCGATGTTGGTCGCCATGAAGGGAACGTACCCCCGGTGGCGGTCGGCGTGGGCGGTATGAGAGGACGAACTCGCTCTAGGTGGCTCGGCGGATCGCAATGGGTCATCAGGAGGTCCGACTCGACGGAGGCGTCGCCGCGCGACCTTGCGTCCTCCCGGGCCTCGGCTGGTATCGAGCCATCGTCGTGGCAGGCGAACTGGAGCACGTAGCCGTGTTTGTCCCATCCGGCGCTGCGGTCGGCGCCGGTAGCCAGAAGTTCCGCGTGGTCGAGGGCGCCGCGGCTCGATTCCTCATGACATCGTCGGTACGTCTTACCAAGGACGGATCGCTTAGTGCTGCGGATCGTAAGTTCCTTCCGGGTTGGAAGGAGTCATAACGCGGTCGGCGAACCTGGTGGTGATGGGCTACGCGGTCGAGATCACTCTCAGCGTTGAGGAGCGCCGTGAGCTTGAGGCGCGGGCGGCGAAGCTGACGCTTGCCTATCGTGATGTGCAGCGCGCGAA
>JBBSIC010000042.1:0-27746 GCA_038232275.1 Solirubrobacterales bacterium
CCGCCCCGCGCGCGCCCGGCCCCCCCCCCCCCCGCCCCCCCCCGGCGCCCCCGGCCCGCCCCGGCGCCGGCCCCCCGCCGGCCCCCCCCGCCCCGCGCCCCGGGCGCGCCGCGCGCCCGGGCCCGCGCCCGTGCGGCCCCGGTAGCGCCGGGGCGGTTTGCCGACCGCCGCGGCGGTAGAGGTCCGTCGCCATGGCCACCTCGGCGCTGCTCGCCACCAAGGACATCGACACGGTCGTCTCAGACAGCGACCAGAGCGGGCTCCGGCGCGCGGTGGGCGCGCTGGACCTCACGGCGCTGGGCATCGGCGCATCATCGGCACCGGCATCTTCGTCATCATCGGCGAGGCGATCGGCGATTCGGGCCCCGCGATCGTCCTGTCGTTCGTGCTGGCCGGCGTCACCTGCATCTTCTCGGCGCTGTCCTACGCCGAGCTGGCGTCGTCGATCCCGGTCTCCGGCTCCGCCTACGCCTACAGCTACGCGACGATGGGCGAGCTCGCGGCCTGGATCATCGGCTGGGACCTGCTGCTCGAGTACGGGCTGTCGGTCGGGGCGATCGCCGTCGGCTGGGGGCAGTACTTCAACGAGATCCTCGATTCCGTCTTCGGCACGAGCCTGCCCGCGTCGATCGCGAACCCCCCCGGCGAGGGCGGGAGCGTCAACGTGCCGGCGGTCTTCGTCGTGCTGGCCGTCGCAGGGGTGCTGATCGCCGGTGTGCGCGAGTCCGCGCGGGCCAACGCGGTCATGGTGGCGGTCAAGATCCTGATCCTGCTCATGTTCTGCGGGCTGGCCTTCAGCGCCTTCGACGGCGCCCACTTCGACAACTTCGCCCCGCACGGCTTCTCGGGCATCTCGGATGCCGCGGCGGTGATCTTCTTCGCCTACATCGGCTTCGACGCGTCTCGACCGGCAGCGGCGAGGCAAAGAACCCGGGCCGCGACATGCCGATCGCGATCATCGGGTCGCTGGTCGTCGCGACGGTCCTGTACATCCTCGTGTCGGTCGCCGCGGTCGGCGCACTCCCGGCGGACAAGCTCTCCGGCGCGAAGGCGCCGCTGGCGACCGCGATGCGCGACGGCGCGCACTTCGGCTGGGCCGCCGACGTCGTGTCCTTCGGGGCGCTGATCGCTATCACCAGCGTGGTGCTGGCGTTCCTCTATGGCCAGACGCGCATCACGCTCGCGATGGGCCGCGACGGGCTGCTGCCGGCGGTCTTCGGGCGGGTCTCGCAGCGCACCGGGACGCCCGTGCTGGCGACCCTCATCTTCGCGACCCTGACCGCGACCCTCGCGGCCTTCGTCCCGCTCGGGACGATTGCCGAGCTCGTGAACATCGGCACGCTGTTCGCGTTTGTGATCGTCAACGTCGGCGTGATCATCCTGCGGCGCACCCGGCCGGACCTCGAGCGGCGCTTCCGGGTGCCGCTGGTCCCGGTCGTGCCGATCATCGGTGCCCTGTTGTGCGTCTATCTGATGACCAAGCTGCCGGGGCTGACCTGGCTGCGCTTCGGCGTCTGGCTCGTTGTCGGCCTGGCGATCTACGCCTTCTACGGCCGCACGCACTCAAAGCTCAGGTCCGCCCCGGCGGGCGCCTGAGCCACGGCTCGAGGCGCGCCCGCGTCGCGCCTCACGCCAGGACCCACGTCGGCGAGCTTGCAGGGCAGCGTCTCGGAGGCCGAGCGCGAGGTCACGGCGACGGAGGAACCGCGCTCCCGGCTCCGCCGCCGGCGGCGGCCTCGAAGCCGACGAAGCCCGCGTCGCCGAACCCGCTCAGCGAGCTCGCCTTCAGCCCAGCGCGGGATGGGCGGGATCGGCGACGTCCACGAGCGCGATGACGGTCTTGGTGGCGAAGCTGGGCCGGGCGGGGGTCGGCGCCTGCGCGGCCTGGGCCGGCGGCCCGCCGTTGGCGTATTGGGTCCAGGTGACGAGCAGGCGGTCGCCGTGCAGCAGGAGCTGGTGGCCGTAGCCCGTGCCGAGCGCCAGCGTCCCGAGCTCCCGCGGGGCGCCGGCGGAGACGTCGACGACGTGCAGCTCCCCGTTCTCGACGGCGTACAGCGTGGTCCCGTTCGTCTTGACGATGTCGGGCTCGTGGACGCCCGCCTCCTGCACGTTGGTGACGGAGAAGTCCTCGCCCGGGGTGGCCGCGGCGGGGGCGGGTATCGCTTCGCCCGCGGTCCCGCCGGCGCCCGGCGCGGCGACGGGCAGCGGCGCCGGGACGGCGGCGGTCGGAGGCCCGCCCGGCGACCAGCGCCGCGCATGGGTCTTGCCGTACTCGACGAGCTGCTTGCAGCCGGCGAAGCGCCCGAGCTTGGGCTTGGCCGCGTCGGCCTGCGCGCTGAGGCTCAGCAGGACCGCGAGCAGGAGCAGGGCCAGGACGCGGCGCATGCCAGCGATGGTCCTCCCCGGAAGTTGGCGCGTCAAGCGCCGCGGCCTCGTTCCTCCTTGCCTGTGAGCTCTTCCAACAGGACGTCCAGTGCCTCCAAACGCGCGTTCCACATCCGTTCGTAGTTCTTGACCCAGTCGTGGATGGGCTTGAGCGGCTGCCCGTTGAGACGGTACATCCGCTGACGCCCTTCGTCGCGCACATCCACCAGTCCCACCTCCCGAAGCACCTTCAGGTGCTTGGACACCTGCGGTTGCGCCAGGCCGAGCCGCGTGACGAGGGCGTTCACAGGGCGCTCCCCGTCGGCGAGGATGTCCAGGATCTGGCGCCGGCGGGGCTCCGCCACCGCGTTGAAGGCATCCGCTGTCGTTGCTGCTCGCGCCATGCAGTACATAGTATTCGCATATAAGAATACGTCAAGGAGCTGGCCATCGTCCCCGAGATCGGGGTATGACGGCGCAATGACCTCCAGCGCCAGATGGCCCGATGCCGCGCTGCTCGGCGCGTCCGGGGCGATGCGGACCTTCGTCCCGCCCGCGATGCTCGCCGTGCGCGGGCGGATCCGCGGCCGCGCCCACCACGCGGCGCTCGCCGCGGCGGTGGGGGAGATCGCTCACGACAAGCTGCCGATCGCCCGCGAGCGGGTCGACGTCCCGTCCGTCGGCGCGCGCGTCGCGTCGGGCCTGTTCGCCGGCCACGCCGTGGCGGGGCCGGTGGGCGCGGTGGCCGGGGCCGCGAGCGCCGCGGTCAGCACGTTCGCCACCTACCGCGCCCGCAGCCTGGTCGGCCGGGCCACAGGCATCCCGGATCCCTGGGTCGGCGCGGCCGAGGACATCGTGTGCGTCACGGCCGCCGCCGTGGCGACCCGCCCGAGCGCCGGCGCCGCCGCCGAGGGCGAAGAGGCCGACGCGGCGTCGGCCGACGGGGTCGGGCGCTCCGCCGCGCGCGGGCTGCTGGCCGGGCTCGCCGGCACGGCCGCCATGACGCTCGCCCAGGGCGCGTACTACCAGCTGACCGGCGCCAAGCCGTCCGACGCGCCGCAGCGGGCCGGCCGCAAGGCGCTCGAGCGGGCGGGCAAGCGGGTGCCGCGCGACAAGCGGCCGGCGCTCAACCAGGCGATGCACTGGCTCTACGGCACGTCCTGGGGAATCCCGTACGGCGTGCTGGCGGGGTCCGTCGGCGCCCGCCCGGAGCCCAGCGGGGTCGCCTTCGGCCTGTCGGTGTGGGCGATCGGCCTCGCCCACCTGCCCGCGCTCGATCTCGCGCCGGCGCCGTGGAAGCAGTCGCCGCGGACGCTGGCCGCGGACGCCGCCTTCCACGTCGTCTACGGCCTCGGCGCGGCGGGCGCGCTCAGAGCGACGTCACCTGGTCGCCGGTAGCGACCAGGACCTCCGTGACCAGCTCGGGCGCGAAGAGCCCGTGGGCGATGACGCCCGGCACGGCGTCCAGCCGCGCCGCGAGCGCGGCCAGGTCGTCCACCGGTCCGTGGTAGTCGGCGATTACGCCGCCGTCGGGGCTGGGCGGCGCGCCGTCGCGCACGGTCGCGTCCCCGAGCTCGCGCAATGTCGCGCGCAGCCCGTAGGCGAGCAGCTCGAGCGGGATCGGCGCGCGGATCACGTCGACGGTCTTGTCCGATCCGGCGATCACGATGAAGCGCTCCGCCGCCGTCGCGACGACCTTCTCGCGTGTGTGCGCCCCGCCGCCGCCCTTGACCAGCCAGCGGTCCGGGTCGACCTGGTCGGTGCCGTCGATGGCGATGTCGAGGCGGTCGAGGTCGTCGAAGGCCTCGACCTGCAGCCCGAGCTCGCGCGCGCTGCGCTCGGTGGCCGGGGAGGTCGCCACGCAGCGCACGCCCTCCAGGCGGCGCTCGGCGAGCGCCGTCAGCAGGTGCGCGACGGTGGAGCCCGTGCCGAGTCCGACCAGCTGCCCGGGCTCGACCAGCGCGGCGGCGGCCGCGGCCGCCGCCTGCTTTTCGTGTTCGGCGTCCGTCATCGTGCGCACAGCATGCCGCACCCATCGGTCGGTGTGAGCCACCGCACAATGCGGAGTGGACACTCACCTTCCCGGCGGTCATCATGAGCGGGGCGATGGGCGCGACCGCCACCAACGCCGGGCGGCTGCATGGCGGGGATGCGATCACGGCCCGCCGCGCGCTGCTGCGCAGCGTCGAGCGCCGCCTCACCCTGTCGGAGTGGACCGCCCACGCGTTCGGCATCTTCGACGTCGTCGCGCTGCTGTTCTATGTCCTGCCCGGGCCGGTCGACCGCGCCGCGTTCACCGACCACCTGCATGCGAACGCCGTCGGGCTGGCGATCTACGTCCCGCTGGCGATGACCATCGGGACGATCGTCGGCAGGCGGATGAGCCCGACGCGCATGGCCTGGGTGGTCGAGGGCCGCGAGCCGGCGCCCGCGGAGCGCGCGCGGGCGCTGCGCGCCCCGATCTACGAGTTCAAGCTCGACGCCGCCCTGTGGCTGGGTGCGGCGCTGCTGTTCGCGGCGATCAACGCGCCGGTCTCCGGCGCGCTCGCCCTCCACGTCGCCTGGACGATCTTCCTCGGGGGGCTGACGACCTGCGGCGTCGCCTGCCTGCTGCTCGAGCGCCGGCTGCGCCCGATCACCGAGCTGGCCCTCGCCGCCGGCCCACCCGCGCGGCCCGCGTGGCCGGGCGTCGAGGGTCGCCTGGTCCTCGCCTGGCTCTTGGCGACCGGCATGCCGCTCCTCGGGCTCGTCTCGCTCGGGATCGACGGCCTCATCCATCACGTCTCCTCGGCTGAGATGGCGCGCAGCACGCTCGTGCTCGCGGTCGTGGCGTTCGCGACCGGCGCCGGCGTGACGCTCCTGACCGCGCGCACGGTGGCGCGGCCGCTGACCGCCGTGCGCACGGCGCTCGGCCGCGTCCAGGCGGGCGACCTGGCGACGGAGGTGCGCGTCGACGACGGCAGCGAGGTCGGGCTGCTGCAGAGCGGGTTCAACTCGATGGTCGGCGGCCTGCGCGAGCGCGAGCGCATGCAGGACCTCTACGCGCGCCAGGTGGGGGAGGACGTCGCCCGCGCCGCGCTCGCCGACGAGCCGCGCCTGGGCGGCGAGGTGCGCGAGGTCGCGATCCTGTTCGTCGACATCGTCGGCTCCACGGCGATGGCCGCGCAGGCCCCGCCCGAGCGCGTCGTCGCCCGGCTGAACCGCTTCTTCTCGGTGGTCGTGGACGTGATCGCCGCTCACGGCGGCTGGGTCAACAAGTTCGAGGGCGACGCCGCCCTGTGCGTGTTCGGGGCGCCCGCGGCCGCAGAGGACCCCGCGGGGTGCGCGCTCGCCGCCGGCCGCGAGCTCCAGAAGCGGCTGCGCCTCGAGGTCCCGGGGCTCAGGGCGGGCATCGGCCTGTCGGCCGGGCCGGCGGTGGCGGGGTGGGTCGGTGCGCTGCAGCGGTTCGAGTACACGGTGATCGGCGACCCGGTCAACGTCGCGTCGCGGCTCTCGGAGCTCGCCAAGCAGCGGCCGGGGCGGCTGCTGGCCTCCGAGGCGATCGTCGTGCGCGCGGCCGCGCGCGAGCGCGACCGCTGGCGGCTCGGCGAGTCGCAGACGCTGCGCGGGCGCAGCACGCCGACGCGCTTGGCCTCCCCGGCCGACGCGCTGATCGCCACCTGATGCGACACCGGTCGAGCCCTACCCTCCGACCGGTGAGGCGCCAGATCAACGCCGCCCTGAGGCGGACCGGGTATCAGCTGACCAGGACCACCCCGCGGGCGGGGGGTCCCGGCCGCCCGGTCCGGGAGCGCCGGCGCAACCCGCGGCTGCTGCGCGAGCCGGTGTTCGTGCTCTCGACGGTCCGCTCGGGCTCGACGTTGCTGCGGCTGCTGCTGGACTCGCACACGCAGATCCACTCGCCGCACGAGATGCATCTCAAGGACATCCGGGTCGAGGTCGGCGGCAAGTACGGCGAGAAGGCGCTGGCGGAGGTCAAGCTGGACCGCGACGAGCTCAACTCCGTGCTGTGGGACTGGTACCTGCACCGCGAGCTGGCGACGACGGGCAAGCCGATCCTCGTCAACAAGACGCCGAGCGACGTGTGGATCACCGACGGCATCCAGGCCTGCTGGCCCGACGCGCGCTTCATCTTCTTGCTGCGCCATCCGCTCGCGGTTGCGCGCTCACGCCAGGCGCTGCGCCCCGACGACGCCGAGGAGCGCAACCTCATGCGCGTGCTCAAGTACGCCACGGCCGTCGAGCACGCGCGTGAGACCCTGCCCGGACTCACGGTGCGCTACGAGGCTCTCGCAGCCGATCCGGTGGGGGAGACGCAGCGGCTGTGCTCGTTCCTCGGCGTCGCCTGGGAGCCGGAGATGGTCGAGTACGGCAGATTCTCGCACGGGCGCCTGAAGGCGGGGCTGGGCGACTGGAAGGACGCGATCATGACGGGACAGGTCCAGCCGCCCAAGCCGCTGCCGGCACTCGACGAGGTCCCCGAGCTGCTGCGGCCGATCACCGCGGCGTGGGGCTACTCAGAACCGGTCCGGCCCGAACTCGAACGATCGGAACGCTGACCGCATCGCCTTGACCAGGGCACGGCCGCGGGCGCCGAGGCGCCGGCGGCCGTTGACCTGCCGGAACGTGATGATCGCGCCGTCCCGGACGCCGGGCAGCTCGGGGGGCACGGCGAGGATGTCGATGCCCGTGCCGGGCCGCTGGGCGCTCCCGTAGCTGAAGCCCACCTGGTAGCCGGGGGCGGTGTGCACGCGGGCCTTGCCGTCCGCCTGCAGCTTGAAGTTCGACACGCTGCCCGCGAGGCGCCCCGCGTAGTTCACGGTGAAGGCCGGGAGCATGCCCGCCACGTCGCCGCGGTAGGCGGGCAGGTGCAGGGGGCGCACCGTCACGGCCAGGTCGAGGCCGCGCCGGTGGCCCCGCAGGCGCAGCAGCTCGCCCGGGTGGGGGGTCGTGCGCTTGACGAGGCTCGGCGTCAGCAGGACGTTGAAGGCCGGCGCCTGGCGGTGCACGTATTGCTGCTTGCCGCCGAGCGGGTCGTAGAACACGAGCAGCGCGAGTAGCGTCAGGACGACCAGGGCCGCGACGAGGACCGCCGCGGTCGTGCGCCGCGGGATGCCGCGCCGGCGCTCGACGATCTGCGGCAGCGTCTCGCCGAACTGCGCCTGCAGTCTCATACGGGCACCGTCTCGGCCGGCGCCGGCCCCGCTGTCGGCACTGGCAGCGTGCGTCGCAGCGCCACCGCGGCGGCCAGCAGCGCCCACGTCAGGGGGTCCTCCAGGAAGGCGGCGTAGACGAGCGTGTGCAGCACGAGCGCGGCGAAGGCGGAGGCCACGGCCGCGCGCGCCAGCGACGCCCGCGCGCCGCGCAGCTGCAGCCGCAGCGCCAGGACGACCAGCAGCAGGTAGGCGGCGAGCCCGAGGATGCCCTGCTCGGCCGCGACGGTGACCGGGATCGTGTGCGACTCGGCTGGCGAGCGGGGCGAGAGCAGGTGTTTGCGGGCGCGATAGCGCTCGGCGAATGACCCGGAGCCGAAGCCGCCGAGCGGCCGGTCGCGCGCCATCTCCAGGCCGCCCTTGATCAGGTCGGCGCGGCCGCTCGTGGCCTTGTTGAGGTCGTCGAAGGAGCGCGAGTCCAGGCCGACGGAGCCCGGGGCCGCGAGCGCGGCCGCGGCGGCCGCCACGACCAGCACGCCCGCGGTCAACAGGACCGGCTTCGCGCGCCAGCGCAGCGCCGCCAGGACGGCGAGGCCGACGGCCAGCGCGGCGAAGCTCGACTCCGACAGCGACGGCACGAGCCCCGCCCACAGGACGGCGAGCGCCAACGCGCAGCCGATCACCACGCGCCGCTGCTTCGCCCACAGCAGCACGCCCGCGAGCAGCACCATGGCCAGGGCCAGAAAGCGCCCGTAGATGTTCGGATCGAAGAACAGGGAGTTCACCCGGAAGTACGGCTTGAGCTCGTTGGCCGTCAGCACCTTCTCGTTGGCGAGCAGCAGGTGGCGGGTCGCGTACTCATACAGCCCCACGCCGGCGCACAAAAGCGCCAGGCCGACGGTCAGGCCGAACGCCCAGCGCAGCAGCCGCGGCGTCCACGCCACGTCGAGCAGCAGGCGGAAGAGCAGCGCGAACGGGACGTAAAAAAAGCAGATGTCCTTGGCGGCCGCCTCGACGTCGGTGGAGTAGATCGACTGCGCTGCGTAGAGCACGACGACGCCGGCCAGGACCCGCTCGACGACCCCGGCCCGCGTGCTGCGCTGGACCGGGGGCGCGCTGCGCGGCCTGAACACCCGCGCGACCACGCCGCAGGCGATCACCCCGTACAGGGGCAGCAGGAGGTTGGCGGTCTCCCCGCCGATCGTCAGCGGGATGCGTGCCGGCAGGGCGGCCACGGCGCACAGGACGATCGCGCCCGGCCAGCGCCTGAGGACCCAGGCGCCGGCGGCGAGGGCGGCGAGGCCGGCCACGACGGCGCCGCCGAGCAGTGCGAGCCGACCATCGGCGGCGTCCTTGACCTGCCCGCCGATGACGAGCGCGAGCGCGACGGCGGCGAAGGCGACGGCCGCGATCAGCGCCGGGCGGCGCCGCCGGGCGTCCTCGATCCACAGCACGGCGCCGGCAGCCAGCGCGGCCGCCAGGGCAGCCGTTCCCTGCACGGCCGGGGCAACCGCGAGCAACGTCACCGCCGGAACGGTATTGGGCGCGCCCGCCACTAGCGTTCCGAGCGCCGTGCGCCGCCTCCTCCCAGCTGCGGCGACCATCGTGGGCGTCGCCGTGGCGCTGCGGGTCGCCTACGACGCGTGGTATCTGAACTACGACGCCCGCTACGGCCTGTTGTGGGCCCGCGACATCGCGCGCGGCCTCACCCCGGACTACGAGGCGCCCTTCGCCCCGACGCCGCACCCGCTGTCGACGGCCTGGAGCGCGCTCGCCCTGCCCTTCGGCCAGGACGGGGACCGGCTGATGGTCTGGCTCGTGCTGCTGAGCTTCGGCGCGCTGGTCTACCTCGCCTACAGGCTGGGGGCCGAGCTCTTCTCGCCGTGGGTCGGGATCGTCACGGCGCTCGTCGTGCTGACGCGGCCGGCGATGGAGCGCGACGCCCTCTACGGCTACCAGGACGTGCCGTTCGCCGTGCTGATCGTGCTCGCGGCGATCCTCGAGGCGCGCCGGCCGCGCCGCGGCGGCGCCGTGCTCGCCGTGCTGGTCCTCGCGGGGCTGATCCGGCCCGAGGCGTGGGTCCTCGGGGGGCTCTACTGGCTGTACCTGTTTCCCTCGCGCACGTGGCCGGAGCGGGTCAGGCTCGCGCTGGTCGTGGCGATCGCGCCGGTCGTTTGGGCGCTGATGGACCTGATCGTCACCGGCGACGCCCTGCATTCGCTGCACGGGACCGCCGACCTCGCCGTGGCGGCCAACCGCCGCCGCAGCGTCTCCCAGGTCCCCTACTGGACCGCGACGTACTACGGCGCCGCGCTGCGCGAGCCTCTCGTGCTGGGGGTGCCCCTGGGGCTGGCGTTCGCCTGGCGCCAGCGCGCGCGCTTCGGCGCCGCGGCCCGGCTGCCGCTGGCGATCGCGGCGGCGATGACGCTCGTCTTCGCCGTCAACCCGGTCTTCGGGCTGCCCCTGATCGGGCGCTACGTCCGCACCCCGTCGGTCTTCTTGGCGCTGTTCTACGGCCTCGCCGTCGCGGGCTGGGCCCTGCTGGACCGCGAGGCGGGGCGCGAGCGGCGGATCTGGCAGGGGGTCGCCGCCGTCGCGGTCCTGGCGTCGCTCGCCTACCTCCCGGCGCACGTCAACCTGCTCCGCGGCCTGCAGCAGCGCCTCGCCCGCGACGGCAGGCTGTACGCCGACCTGCGCTCCATCGGGCGCGCGGCGCCGGTGCGGGCGGCCGCGCGGCGCTGCGGCCCGATCCTCGCGGCCGACCATCGTCCGATCCCGTACCTGCGCTGGTGGCTCGACGGCGATCCGGGCTCGGTCGGCACCGTCGAGGGCCGGCCGGGAGCGCTTCGCGCGGCCCGCGTCGTCCTGCTCCCGCGCCGCATCCGCCGCGTGCGCGGCTTCTACGGCGTCAACTACCCGCAGGTCGCCCCGCCGGCGGGGGCCGGTCGCATCTACTCAAACCGCTCCTGGCGCGTCTTCGCGCGGGCGGGCTGTGCGGGATGAACCTGCCGGCGCGCGCCCGCCTTGGGGCTGGGCTGGTAAGGAGGGTTCGGATTGCCGCGGGGCGGCGCCGCGGGGCGACCACGCGCTTAATGGGGGCCGTAGCCCCGATTAAGCGCGTCGTCGCGAGGAAAACCGGCCTCTACCCGCTGTTAGACGCTTCGCGCCGCCCCGGTGCCGACGGAACGGTTCGGCCGGTCCCCTACACGTCCTCGAGCGTGACCGCGTCCTGGGCCACGTCGAGGTAGTCCGTGTAGTGGTCGACGACCGTCTCGGCGTCGTCCCACATCTTCAGGACGCCCTTGTCGAGCCAGATCGCGCGATCGCAGAGCTCCTTGATGGTGCCCAGGGCGTGGGAGACCAGGATGACCGTGCGGTCCTCGCCGCAGAGCTGGCGCATCTTGCGCGCCGACTTGCGCCTAAAGCGCGCGTCGCCGACGGAGAGGGCCTCGTCGATGAGCAGGATGTCCGGGTCCATGTTGACGGCCACGGAGAACGCGAGGCGGCCGTACATGCCCGAGGAGTAGGTGCGCATCGGGAGGTCCATGAACTCCCCGAGCTCCGCGAACGCCACGATGTCCTCGTACTTGTGCTCCATCTGCGCGCGCGAGAGGCCGGCGGCGAGCCCGCCGAGGATCACGTTCTGGCGCCCGGTGAGCTTGCGGTTGAAGCCCACGCCGAGCGCGAGCAGCGTCGAGACGCGGCCCTGGACCTCGACGCGGCCCTCGTTGGGCGGCAGGATGCCGGCGATCGTGCGCATGAGCGTCGACTTGCCCGCGCCATTGGAGCCGACGACGCCGAGCACGGTGCCGTGGGGGACGTCGAAGGAGACGTGCCTGACCGCGTTGACCTCGTGCACGATGCGTTCGCGGCGGCCGAGGCGCTTGACGGTGCTCTTGAGCGTCGGCCGGCGCTCCACCGACGTGCGGTAGGTGACCGAGACGTCCTGCACCTTGATGCTCAGGCGCTCAGAGGCGGACAGCGAACTCACGCTCTCGGGACATGAAGAACAGGCCGCCGGCGACCATCGCGCCAACCCCCCAGACCAGCGCGACGACCACGGAGTGCCAGCCGGGCGCGTGGCCGACGCGCAGGACGGCGTCCCAGGCGGCCAGGACCTGGCCGATCGGGTTGAGGTCGAGCAGGAACTGGTAGCGGCCCGGCATGCTGGAGGCGAAGTACAGGATCGGCGCCGAATAGAGCATCATGCGCAGCGCGTAGGGCAAGAAGCTCGCGAGGTCGCGGAAGTAGACCTGCACGGCGGCCACGAGCACGGCGAAGCCGGTCGCGATCATCGTCATGATCACGACGAGCGGGAGCACCCACAGCAGCTGCGGGCCAACCGGCAGCCCGAAGGCCAGGTGGATCGGGACGTACACGATCGCCGTCGGGATGAAGCGCTTGAAGGCGGTGATCACCGACGCGATCGGCAGCAGCATGCGCGGGAAGGCGCTGTTGAGGATCAGCTTGCCGCCGCGGGTGACGGACTTCACCGCGTCGCGCATCGCGCCGGACACGTAGTAGTAGGCGAAGATGCCGGCCACCAGGTGCGGCAGGAAGTCCGGCGGCCGTCTGCCGCTGCGCACGATGTCGATCAGGATGAAGTAGACGCCCGCCAGAAGCAGCGGGTTGAGCACCAGCCACAGCTGGCCGAAGACCGTCTCGAAGTGGTCGGCGCGCAGCTTGGTGCGCGAGAGCTCGAGCGCGAACGCTCGCCGCTTCCATACTTCGGTCAGGTACTGCCGGATCGGCGGCAGGCCCACCAGATGCGGCTCGTAGACGTGCGACTCCGACGCCCACTCGTTGGTGGCGTGGTGCTTGGCGGGCGCCTCGGTCGGGGTGCTCATGTCGGGGGTGAGGCTAGTGCTGGGAGTCTGTCCGCTACATGATCGGCGGGCGCCCGGCGCGGGTCATCCGCCACAGCGTGGAGGCCTTCAGCGGGCGCCGTTCCCCGGCCGGGGTGCGCACGCCGTCGCGATACCCGCGCAGCGTGTCGGTGACGGCCTGCCGCGAGCGGTGGCGTGGGAGGGAGCGCAGGGCGAAGCTCGCGACGTAGAGCGCGCCCAGCGCCGCGGGGAGGTGCCGGCGGGCGAGGTAGACGCGGTTGCGGGCACCGTAGTAGAAGGAGTACGCGTGCGGAGGGCCCTCGGCTGCGGGGTGCAGCGACGCGATGTCGCCGGCGTAGCGGATGTGAAAGCCCGCGTCCATGACGCGCCAGCCGAGGTCGATGCCCTCGTGCACGAAGCGGAAGCGGGCCGGCCAGCCGCCGGCGGCGTCGAAGGCCGAGCGGCGGATGGCGACCGCGCCCTCCCAGACGCAGGTGAGCGCGCTCGAGCGCGTGCGGTCCCCGACGCGCACGCGCGGCGTCCAGTCGCGCACCGGGGCGCCGCCGGCGCGCGGGTCCACGCGCAGCTGGACCATGCCCAGCGACGGGTCGGCGGCCAACAGCGCCGCGACGCGCGCGAGCGCGTCCTCGCGGGCCAGCGACGCGTCGTCATCCAGAAAGAACAACACCTCGCCGCCGACGTGTCCGACGCCGGCGTTGCGCCCCGCAGGGATGCCCTCGTCGACCTCGACGTGCACCGCGCCCACCCCCGCCGGCAGGCCGGTCGGCTCCCAGCCGTTGCCCACGACCACGACCTCGAGCCCGACGCCCGTCTGGCGCAGCAGCGAGTCCACGGCCAGGCGCAGGTCCTGCGGCCTGCGCCCCGTCGTCAGCAGCACGCAGCCGAAGGTCATCGCAGGCGGGAGGAGGTGACGATGGCGGCGAGGTGCCCGACCGCCGTGACGGCGGCGATCGGCACGAGCGCGGTGACCAGGACGCGCGTGCCGTCGTGCCCGCCGGCGGCGGCGTCGACGATCGCGGCGCACAGCGCGAGCAGCGTCGCCTCCATCGCGACGAAGGCGCGGAAGACCGGGAGCAGGCCGGCCGCCTTTCGGGCCCGGGCGAGCAGGGAGGGCTGCGGCGCTGCGGCGGCGGCGGTGTCGTCGGCCCTGCCCTGCCCGGACTCGAGCCGCGCGACGGCGACCAGCGCGCTCTCGGTGCGCACCGCCAGCGCGAGCAGCGCGGCGACGAGCCCGAGCACCGGCTCCCCGGCGCGGATGCCCAGCGCGACCGGAAACAGCGTCTCGGTCAGGTAGTGGCCGAAGCGGTCCAGGTAGATGCCCACGGGGGAGAACTGCCGGCGCCAGCGCGCGAGCTCGCCGTCGGCGCAGTCGAGCAGGATCTGCAGCTGGATCAGGATCACGGCGGCGGCGGCGGTGGCGATGCCGTCGACGGCCAGGCACGCGGCGGCCAGGACGCCGACGCCGATCATCAGCGAGGTCACGGCGTTCGGCGTCAGGGGCGTGGGGATAAGCAGCCGCGTCAGATACGGCGAGCCGCGCCGGATGTACAGCCTCCCCGCCCAGTGCTCGCCGCTGTTGCGGGCGAAGATGGACGCGGGCTGGACGACCGCGCGCAGCTCAGCGATCGACGGCCTCGGCGAAGGCGCTGACACGGCGCCGCACCTCCCCCTCGTCGAGGTCGAGGTGCTCGAGGATCGTGAAGCGGCCCGGCCGCGTCTCGGGCGCATAGGCGACCGCCCGCGAGAACTGCTCGGCGCTGAGGCCGAGGTCGGCCGGCGTGCGCGGCAGGCAGTGCCGGGCCAGGCAGTCGCTCAGCGCGGCGAACATCGCCTCGTCTGCGCGCAGGAAGGTCGTGAACAGGCTCGCGGCGCCCGCCAGCTCCCCGTGGTGGGCCGTGCCGGGGAAGAGGTGGTCGATCGCGTGCAGGATCTCGTGGTCGCCGCCGGAGCAGGGCCGGCTCGACCCGGCGGTGGCCATCGCCAGGCCGGAGAGGACGAGCGCCTCGGCGAGCGCGAACAGGAAGGCGTCGTCCTGCACGCCGTCCCCGCGGTGCAGGATCGCCATGGCGGCGGTGTGGGCGAAGGTGACCGCGAGGCCGTCGACGTACTCGCCGCGCTCGCGCTCGGCCAGGCGCCAGTCGGCCACCGCGGCGAGGTTGGAGACGGCGTCGCCGATCCCCGAGCGCCGCATCGACAGCTCCGAGCGGCGCACGTAGTCGAGGTCGACCATGACGGCGATCGGCATCTGCACGCCGTAGGAGGCCTTGCGGCCGTCGTGCTCGAGCGAGGCGACCGGCGAGGCGAGGCCGTCGTGGGCGAGCGAGGTCGCCACGGCGACCATCGGTAGGCCCGTCAGCGTCGCGGCGTGCTTGGTCGCGTCGAGCGTGCGGCCCCCGCCGATGCCGACCACGGCGTCGTAAAAGCCGCCCCGCAGGCGCGCCGCGAGGTCGCGCGCCGCCTCGACGGTGCCGCCCGCGACGGTCCAGATCTCGGCGTTGGCCAGGCTCGGGCGCAGCGTCGCCGCGATCTCCTCACCGAGCCCGGGCCCGACCGCGACGGCGACGTGCCCGCCGCTGGATATGCGCCGGTCGGCGAGCAGCGGGGCCAGGGACGCCACCGCGCCGGGGCCGATGTCGACCGCCAGCGGGGTGCCGATCATACGGCTCAGCAGCGGCACGCGACCTCGCGGGCCCGGGCCAGGTCGGCGTGATCGTCGACCTCGACCCACTCGACGCCGCCGATCGGCGCCGTGCCGATGCGCCCGCCGCGGTCGGCGAGCTCCTTGAAGCCGTCCTCATAGTAGAGCTGCGGGTCGCGCTCGAACGTGGCCCGCAGGGCGTCGGCGAGCGGCCCGGCGGCCTGCGGCTCGATCAGCGTGAGGCCGATGTACTCGCCGGCGGCGGCCCCGGGGTCCAGGGCCTTATTGATGTCGACGAGCAGGCCCGCGTTTGACAAGGAGACCTTCATCTCCTCCTCGCCGAGCGCCTTCTCGTCGTCGAGGGCAATCACCAGCTCGGGGCCGCCGGACTTCGCCATCAGCGCCTCGGTCACGCTGACGGGCGCGATCGTGTCCCCGTTGACCAGGACGACGCCCCGGTGAAAATGCGAGCGGGCGCACCACAGCGAGTAGGCGTTGTTCCACACCTCGGCCTTGTCGTTGACGACGAGCTCGAGCCGGACCCCGTGCGCGGCCTCCAGCGCGGCCTGGCGCTCGAGCAGCGCCTCGGCCTTGTAGCCGGTCACGACGACGACGTCGACGAGCCCGACGCGGGCGAAGTTGGCCAGCGCGACGTCGAGGATCGTGCGGTCGCCGTCCACCGGGACGAGCGTCTTGGGCAGCGCGTCCGTGTAGGGCGCCAGCCGGCGGCCGGCGCCGGCCGCGAGCACCATGCCGATCATCCCGCCTCCTCCTCGGTGTCGTCGGAGACGTCGACGCGGGCCGCGCGGCTCGCCGTCGTCCAGGTGCGGACCGCGTCGCCGGCGAACAGCAGCCCGAGGAACGCGGCCGCGACCCAGTAGCCCGTGGGCAGCGCGCCCGCCACGAGCAGGACCACGGCGAGCGCGATGCGCCCGTCCCAGCCCAGCCCGAGCGCCGAGACGAGCGGTGGCGGCTGCGTCCCGTGGTGGCGCAGCCGGTAGACGAGGTCGTACTCGCGAAAGCACACCGCGCACAGCAGCGCGAAGGCGGCGGGAACCGCCGGGGCCCCGTCCAGGGTCGCCAGCCACGTGATGGTCGCGAACTCGACTGCGCGCAGGGCGGGCGGGACCAGCCAGCGCAGCCGGTCGGTGTGCGGGCGGTGCGCTGACGCCCCGCCCATCAGCACCAGCCAGGCGACGACCAGGACGGCGCCGACGTGCGATGTCCGGTCGCCGTTGACGACCAGGTTGACGAGCAGCGGCACCGCGCCGGCGCCGATCAGCGCGGCCGGCACGCTCGGGAGCGGGATCCGCAGCAGCTTGGCGAGGGGGCCGTCGTCGCGGTAGAGCTCGATGCGCCCGGGTCCGGAGCCCGGTGGCAGGACCGGGGCCTGGGTGCGCAGCGCGCGCATGAGCCGCCCGCCGAGGATGTAGGCGATGGCGAAGCCGCCCCAGCTCAGCAGCACGACGAACGTCACGCGCGGGGTGAACAGCGCCGCCGACAGCGAGATCACGGCGAAGCGCTCCCCGATCGGGAACTGGATCATCTTCTTGACCCAGACGACGCGCGGGCGGCGGCCCACCCGGCGCCACCAGCGCACAGCGCGGCGCTGCGCCCTCTCCCGGACCGGCGCGGGTCGCCCCTCGCGCGCGGGCGGCGCCGCGCGCAGCCACAGCGGCGTGTTGAGGCCGAAGCCGTCGCCGGGCACGTCGAGCGGGGCGTGGTCGACGCCGCCGATGATCTCGTGCTGCACCGCGGGGTAGGAGAAGTCGACGGCGTGGCGCGCGGTCTGCAGGCCGAGGCAGACGCAGGCGAGCACCCACACGTCGTCGCCCATCTGGGTGGCGCCGAGCGCCAGACCGGCGAAGACGGCGTACTCCTTGGTCCGATCGAAGATCGAGTCCAGCCAGGCCCCGAACTTCGAGAACCGGCGCGTGTAGCGGGCGAGCTGGCCGTCCACGCAGTCCAACGTGAACGCGAGCTGCAGCAGCACGGCGCCCGCGATCAGCCCCCAGCGCTCGCCCGTGGCGAAGCACGCGGCGGCCACGAAGCCCATAAGCACGGAGAAGGTCGTGACCTGGTTCGGGGTCAGGCCCCGCCGAGCGCACCAGCGCGCGATGTACTTCGAGTACGGGCTGACGAAGAACGTGGTGAAGAAGCCGTCGGACGCCTTGACGGCCGAGCGCAGCAGCTCGGCCTCCTCGTCGTGGGCGGCGATGCGCCCGCGCGCGGCTGCCACGGCCTCCGCCGACAGCGGCCGCGCCCAGAACAGCGAGCGCAGGAACGAGTTGCCGACCTGCGTGCCGTCGCGCACGAGCGCGACGAGCAACAGCGCCGGGATCTCCTCGGCGGCGGCGGCCATCCTCCGAGCCAGCTCCGCCCCGTCGGCCTCGTCGAGGTCCACGTCCGCCGGGTCCTGGTGGTTGAAGCGGTCCTCGGCGGACTCCGCGGGGTCGCCGGGTTCGAGCGCGGCGTCGGTGTCCGGGTCGGCCTCGGCTTCCGCGTCGCCCGCGAGCAGCGCGTCGCGCTCGGCGGCCTGGCGGCGGATGCGGGCGACGGCGAGCTTCCACGAGCCGGCCTTGGCGATGTCGAGCTCGTAGCACCAGGACTCCGGGGGCGCGGCGCGCAGCGGCGCGAGCGCGTCGGCCAGCTCGGCGAGCCGCGGCCGGCCCACCGGCGCGACCTTGAGGACGCCGAGGAACGTGTGGTTGGGGTCGGCGGTCGTGTGAAACGGCGAGGCGGCGCTGACGACGCGCCCCCGCCGCGTGCGCGTCCGGTAGCCGAACGGGCGGGCGATCTTGCCCGCCGTGGCGAGGATGCCCGTCGCGAGGCTGGGGTTGGCGAGCAGCCCGGCGAGCGCCTCGCGCTGGGTGACGATGTCGGCTTCGGCCAGCACCATGCCGCCGGTCCCGCGGCGCGCGAGCGCGGCGACCAGGCGCAGGTCGCCGGCGGCGTCCTCGCTGACGTGGACGGCCGCGCCGAGCGCCTCCGCGCCGACGGCGGGGTGGGCGCAGCGCACGACGACGTGCAGGTCGCGGACCCCGAGCGAGGCCAGCTGCGTGGCGAGCCGGGCCACGAGCGTCGTGTCCTCCCAGGCCAGCGCGGCCGCCGGGCCGCCTCCGGGGCCGCCGGGCGCGGTCGCGAACAGGACGCCGGTCAGCGCGCCCGCCGGTACGGGGGCGGGAGCGGGCAGCGGCTCGGTGACGGGGCTCGACACGGCGGGAGAGGCTATAGATGGGCCAGCCGGGCCAGCAGCGCCTCCCAGCGCTCCGCGACCGGACCAACGTCGAAGCGGCGTGCCTTCTCGACGGCCGCCGCACCGTATCGCCGCCGGCGGTCGGGGTCCTCCACCAGCTCGAGCAGCGCGGCGCCGAGACCCGCGACGTCCCCGTTTTCGACCAGGAGCCCGTCGACGCCGGGGGAGATGATCTCGCTGGGCCCCCGCGGGCAATCGAAGCTGACGACCGGCACGCCCTTGCTCATCGCCTCCACGAGCACCATCCCGAAGCCCTCGAAGCGCGAGGGGAGCACGAACAGCGACGCCTGCGAGAGCGCCTCGCCCAGCCGCTGGGCCTGGCCCATCAAAAAGACGTTGTCGTGCAGCCCGTGCTCGACGATCAGCCGGCGCAGGCGCGCGCGCGCGGGACCCGCGCCGTAGATGCGCAGCTGCCAGTCGGGGTGGGCCTCCGCGACCAAGGCGAACGCCGGCACCAGGCGGTCAAAGCCCTTCTGTGCGTTCAGCCGCCCGGCCGCCGCGACCACCTTGGCGTCCAGCGCCGTGCGGCCGCCCCCCAGGCGCGGGACGGCGTTGGGGATGCGCTCGACGACCGGCGCCACGCCCTCGTAGTCGCGCCGGTCGTCCTGCGTGAGCACGGCGAGCGCGTCGAGGCCGCCGTAGCCGCGCCGGATGTCGCGCGCCAGCGCGGGGCGGTGGGCGTGGAAGTTGAGGTGCTCCTGCCCGATGACCGTCAGGCCGGGGCCGGCGACGCGGGCGGCGAGGAGGTTGAAGGCCGGGCGCGTCGTGATCAGCGTCCCGCGCATCGAGCGCAGGCGGCGCAGCAGGGCCAGGTCCGTGCGTAGCCGGCTCCACGGGTAGGCGTAGTCGTCGGGGTGGATCAGCAGGCTCGGCAGGCCGCGGCGGCGCCCGCCGCGCTCGTCGACGACGTCGCTGACGGCGACGCCGGCCGGGAACGCGAAGAAGGGCTCGTCGCGGCGGCGCACGAGGCTGACCAGCTCGACCTCGTGGTGGGCGGCCAGGCCCTCCACGAGGTTGAGCGTCGTGCGGATGGTGCCGCCCATGCCGTAGGCGTGCAGGAGCAGGACGTGGACGCGCTCCGGGCCCGCCGGCGCCGGGCGCGGCCGCACGTAGCGCAGCGCGAGCCGGTGCACGGCGACGGCGAGCGGGCCGAGCCGCCGCCGCCGGCGGGACTCCGAGGGCTCGTCGCCGTCGGGCCGCTCGGCCTGCGGCCGCGGGTCGCCGACGCGCACCGAGAGGTTGTTCTCCCGCGTGAAGTACGGTTGCGCGCGGCCATGGGCCGGCAGGACGACCGCCGCGCGCTTGTCCGGCACGCCGTCGAGGTGGCGGCCCGCGCGGCGGGCGCCGACGCGCAGGTCCCACACGCCGTCCGCGAGCCCGGACAGATCGAGGCGGCCGTTTGCGTGCGGATCCAGCACCTCCGCGCCGTCGGACCGGCGCCGCGCCGTGACCGGCCCGTCCGGCTCGGCGGTCAGCAGCAGGTCGGAGCCGTCGAGGGCGATCCGGCGCACCTCCGCGTGCGGCGGGAGCGGGCGCGACTCGACCGCCAGCCGCCCCGCCGCGCTGCGGTACGGGCGCAGGCGGACGAGGCCGTCACCACGCGGGACGATCACGGGGCCGGGCAGCGTGACGCCCTCGTCCACGACGACGCCGAGCTCGCCGTCGGCCGTCGCCAGCGGGACCTCGAACGCCGCTTCGCCGCCGTCGAGCACACGCAACCAGCGCCCGTCGAGGATCTCGACACGCACAGCGATAGCGTATCCGCGCCCAGTCATGTTCTACCTCGACTTCCTCGCCGAGCTGCACCGCACGCTCAACCCGCCGACCTACCTGGAGATCGGCGTGCGCCACGGCGACAGCCTCGCGCTGGCCGAGCGCGCCGCGATCGGCGTCGACCCCAAGCCGCGCGTGAAGGTCGACCTCGGCGAGGGCACGCGCATCTACCGGCAGACCAGCGACGACTTCTTCGCGCGCGACCGGCCCCTGCGCCACTTCGACCGCCGCGCCGTGACGCTGTCGTTCATCGACGGCCTGCACCTTGCTGAAAGCGCGCTGCGCGACTTCGCACACGTCGAGCGCCTGTCGCGCTGGTTCAGCGTCGTGGTCTTCGACGACATCTTCCCGCGGGAGGCCGAGTGGGCCGCCCGCGACCGCGAGACGCGCGCCTGGACCGGCGACGTCTACAAGGTCATGGGGGTGCTGCAAGAGCACCGCCCGGACCTGCCGATGCTCAAGGTCGACACCGAGCCGACCGGTCTGCTGCTCGTGTTCGGCCTCGACCGCGACAGCACGGTCCTGAGCGACCGCTACGCCGAGATCGCGGCCGAGATCGTGCAGCCGGACCCCCAGGACGTCCCGGCCGCCGTGCTCGAGCGCCACGGCGCCGTCGACCCGCAGACCGTGCTCGACAACGCCGTCTGGCGCGTCCTGCGCAGGGCCCGCGGCGCGTCGCTGCAGCGCGAGGAGGGCGTCAAGAACCTGCGCAAGCTGCTGCGCCGCGACTTCGGCGACCTCAGCGGCCTCCCGCGCCGCGCGCGCCTCGGCTGGCGCGTCTGATCGCGCGCGCCAGGCCCGGCGCCCGGCCCGACAGATGACGGCGCGCCCACGACGGGCGCTCCAGGGCGCCGTCCGCGCCCACCTTGAAGGTCAGCGGCGCGCGGCGGGTCTCGGTGCCGCCCGGCAGGACCCGCTTGACCGTCATCGCCGTGCCATGAAAGCCGCCGACGCGCACCGGCACGACGAGCTGCCACTCGGCGCTCGCCAGCGGCCGGCCGGCGGCGGCGGTCGCCGGCTCCAGGCGCGCGGTGGCGACGACGACGGGCGTGATCAGGCCCGCGTCGCCCTCGTCGAGGCGCACCCGGGCCTCGACGGGGAGCAGGTGCTCGGTCTCGTCGGACACGGAGCGCACGAGCGCCTGCACGTGGCCGCGCGGGACCGACGCGGTCGCGTCGAGGTCCGCGCCCGCGAGCCGCTCGCGCAGCGCCTTCGGCGGCTCCCACAGCAGGCGCTCGGAGTCGCGGCGGTACACGAGCCGCGCGCCCTCGCCGCGCAGGCGCCCCTCGAGGCCCACCTCGATCGCGCCGGGCCCGCCGCGCAGCTCCGTGACCCGGACGCGCGCCCGCAGGCCCGCTTCGAACGCCGCGAGCGCGTAGATGCCCTCGAGATCGCCGGCGCGCAGCAGGTGCGAGCGCATCCGCAGGCCGAAGGGCAGGAAGCGGTCGACCGCGGGGGCGAAGCGCTCGAGCGTGACCCGGCGGACCGCGTCGTAGATCTCGCGGTTGTAGTCGCGGTCGCGGCGCAGGAAGACCGCGCCGTCCATGCGGCCCAGCACCTTGGCGCGGTACCAGTGCGCCAGCAGGCGGTCGCGATCGCGGCCGGGCGCCGTGTTGGCCGCGACGATGTCGAGCACCTCGCGCAGGTTGGCGTAGTAGCCGGCCGGGTCCATCCGGTTCCAGGAGGCGTTGGTCTCCTTGCCGCGCAGGACCCAGTGGTAGCAGCCGTAGTCGGCCAGGATCGAGATCCGGTCGCCGGCCGCGAAGTACGCCTGCATCACGAAGACGTGGTCCTCCAGGCGGCGGCGGCCCTCCGGGAAGCGGATGCCGTGCTCGGCCAAAAAGGCGCGGCGGAAGAGCTTGTGCGGGGAGAGCAGCCGGACGAGCGGCTCCCAGGCCAGCGAGACGCGGCTGCGGTTGACCTCGAAGAGCTCGCGGGCGACGAACTTGCCGTGTCCGACGACCTTGCCCATGACGACGTCGGCGCCGTCGGCGACCGCCCGGTCGTACAGGCGCTCGAGCGCCTCCGGCCCCAGCCAGTCGTCGTTGTCGACGTAGTAGACGAACTCGCCGCGCGCCATGTCGGTCCCGACGTTGCGCGGCCGCCCCGGCCAGCCCGAGTTGGGGATGTGGCGCACCCGCAGCACCGCGTGCTCGGCGGCGAGGGCGTCGAGCCGCTCGCCGGTGCCGTCGGTGGACCCGTCGTCGACGAAGATCGCCTCGTAGGCGTCGGGGGGCAGGGACTGTCCGAGCAGCGAGCGGACGAGGTCGTCCAGGTCCGGCCCCGGGTTGTAGACCGGGACCACGACGCTGACCTTGATCACCGCGGCGCCGGCCCCGGCCGTGAGATGCGGACGGACTCGACGCGGTTCTCGCTCACCGTGTCCACCGCGACGCGGTGCTCGCCCGCGTCGACGACGTCGCCCCGCCGCGGCAGGCGCCCGAGGCGGTCGAACACCCAGCCGCCGACCGACACGACGCCCTCCGACGGCGGCAGGTGGACGTCGTGGTCGTCGGCGAGGTCGTCCAGCGGGACGTCGCCGCGCGCGTAGAGCGCCCCGTCGGACAGCCGCCGCACGGGGGCGACGGCCGGGTCGGTCTCGTCGGTGATCTCACCGACCACCTCTTCGACGATGTCCTCGACGGTGACGATGCCGGCCGTGCGCCCGTACTCGTCGACGACGACGGCCATCGACGCGCGCACGCGCTGCAGGTCGGCCAGCAAATCGTCCAGGCGCCGCGTCTCGGGCACCACGGGCGCCGGGCGGGCGAGGTCGCGCGGGGCGACGTCGTCTCCGCGCCGGATCGCGCGGATCAGGTCGTTGACGTGCGCCGACCCGACCGGCGAGCCGTCGGCGTCGCGCACCAGCAGGCGCGTGTGGCCGGTCTCCAGGCAGCGGTCGAGGGCGACCTCGAGCGGCTCGTCGACGCGCACGTCGACCACGGCCGGCATCGGCGTCATGACACGCTGCGCCTCGAGCTCGGAGAGCCGGAAGACGCCCGAGAGCATCTCCGCCTCGTCGCGCTCGAGCCAGCCTCCGGCCAGCGACTCGGCGATCAGCTGCTTGACGTCCTCCGGGGTCGCCCCGGCCTCGGCGATGCCCTGCGTGACGCCGAGGGTGCGCAGCAGCGCGTTGGAGGCCGCGTCGAGGGCGCCGATCGCGGGGCCGAACAGCTTCGCGAAGCCGGCGAGCGGGAGCGCGACGCGGCGGGCGACCTCCTCGGCGTTGGCGATCGCGAACATCTTCGGCACCTGCTCGCCGACGGTGATGTGCGCCGCGGTGGAGATCGCGTAGGCGAAGAACAGGGCGATCGCGACCGCCAGGCCGTGCGAGACGGCGCCGCCCAGCAGCGGCTGCGCGAGCGCGGCGATGGCGGGCTCGCCGAGGAAGCCGATGCCCAGCGAGGCGAGCGTGATGCCGAACTGGCAGGCCGCCAGGTAGTGCGAGATCTCCTCGAGGTGCTTCGCGGCGACGCGGGCGCCGCGGTGGTCGGCGGCCAGCCGCTCGAGCCGGCCCCGGTTGGCGCGCACGTAGGCGAACTCGGCCGCCACGAAGAAGCCGTTGACCAGCACGAGCAGCGCCATGCCGGCCAGCAGGAGGGCGGTCATCTTCACCGATCGTAGTCTGCGACCCGTGCGCAGCGTCCTGATTCTCAGCGCCTCGATCGGCGCCGGCCACGATCTCCCGGCCGAGCGGCTCGCCGACGACCTGACGGCGCGCGGGCTGCGGGCCGAGATCGTCGACGGCCTCGCCGCGATGGGTCCCGCCGTCGAGCGGACGATCCGCACCGGCACGGTCTTCGACTCCGAGCTGCGCAACCGGCTCTTCGACGTGCAGCACTTCCTCGGCCTGCGGTTCGCCCCGACGCGGCACTTCGCCGGGCGGCTGATCCAGACGGCCGGCGGCCCGTCGCTGCTGCGCGTGGTGGCCGAGCGGGCGCCCGACGCGATCGTCTCCACCTGGCCGGGCGCGACCGAGCCGCTCGGCCGCCTGCGCCGCGCCGGTCGCCTCCGGATCCCGGTCGTCGCGGCCATCACCGATCTGTCCTCGCTGCACTGGTGGGCGAATCCGGGCGCGGACCTGCACCTCGTCATCCACCCCGAGTCGATCGCCGAGGTGCGCGCGGTCGCCGGACCGGGCGCGGACGTCGTGGCGGTGCGCGGGTTCAACCCGACGGGCTTCGACGCGCCGCCCACCCGCGCCGCGGCGCGCGCGGCGCTCGGGCTGCCGGCCCGCGGCCCGGTCGTGCTCGTCTCCGGCGGCGGCTGGGGCGTGGGCGACGTCGAGGGCGCGGTCGAGACCGCGCTCCAGGCGGACCCGGCGGTCACCGTGCCCGTGCTGTGCGGCACCAACGAGGGGCTGCGCGCGCGGCTGCCCGACGACCCGCGCGTCCGGCCCTTCGGCTTCACCGACCGGATGCCGGAGCTGATGGCGGCCGCCGACGTGCTCGTGCACTCCACGGCCGGGCTGACGGTGCTCGAGGCGCTCGTCTGCGGCTGCCGCGTCATCTCCTACGGCTGGGGCCGGGGCCACATCCGGGTCAACAACGAGGCCTACCGGCGCTCCGGGCTCGCCGCGGTTGCCGCCGACCGCGACCAGCTCCGTGTCGAGCTGCGCGCGGCGCTGGACGAGCCGGCCGAGCGCGACGCCTCATGGTTCGACCTGCCGTCGGCCGCCGACGTCATCCTCGGCCGCCTCCCCGCGCTCCAGCAGCCCGGCTGACGCGGCCAGGCGCCAGCCGCCGAGGCCCACGAGCACCAGGCCGCCGGCGACGTAGGGCGCGCGCGGCCACCAGTTCTCGCCCGCCGCGATCGGCGCGAGCAGGACCGGGACCGTGGTCTGGCAGATGAGCACGAACGGGCCGACGCGCGTCGCCGGCCAGCGGCGGACGGCGGCCATCTCGACCGAGAGCCCTCCGACTACCCCGGCGGCCGCGATGGCGAGCCAGCCCAGGCCGGCGACGACGGCCGCGATCTCGAAGCTGTCGGCGATCCGCTTCGCGGCCAGGGCGGCGAGGGCGTCGCCGGCGCCGGCGCCGATGACCAGCAGAAGCGGGGAGGCCCCCTGCCGCGCCAGCGCGAGCAGGAGGATCGCCCCGAGGGCGCCGAGGGCGACGGCCGCGCCGGGACCCGCGATCGGCTCGGCCTCGACGCCGGCGCCCGCCAGGCCGAGTGAGACGACGCCGCCGGCCAGGACGAGCGCCGCGGCGAGGTCGGCGGGGCTCGCAGGTTCTCCAAGCACGCGCCCGCCCACCGCCACGAGCACGACGACGCCGAGCGCGAGCGTCGGCTGGACGGCTGTGAGCGGTGCCATCGTGAGCGCGAGCACCTGCAGCACCGCGCCGGCGCCCGCGAGGGCCAGGCCCGCGAGCCAGCGCCGCCGGCGCAGCAGGTACATGAGCACGCCCGCGGCGCGCAGGTCCTTGGAGACGTTGCGCGCCTCGAGCGCCTGCAGCAGGTAGGCGGCCTCGAAGCTGACGGCGGCGGCGGTCGCCACGGCCATGCCCAGTGGGAGCATGTCACGCATGCGACCGTCCCTCGGCCTCTCGGCCGTCTCCGCAGCGGTGGCCTGGTCGGCTCCAGCCCTGGCCCCGGTCGTGCCCGCGGTGGCGGCGGCGCTGGGTGTCCCGCGGCGCGTTGAGGGGGAGACGGTCACGCTGACCTTCGACGACGGCCCGCATCCGCGGGGCACGCCCGCCGTGCTCGACCGCCTCCAGGCCGCGGGCGCTCACGCGACGTTCTTTCTGATCGGCGAGCAGGTGCAGCGCGACCGCGGCCTCGCCCGCGAGATCGCCGACCGCGGGCACGCGATCGCCGTGCACGGGTACCGCCACCGGCTCGCGCTGCGTGTCGCGCCGCGCGCGCTGCGGCGGGACCTCGACCGCGCCCACGAGGTCATCGCGGCCGCCACCGGCGCCGAGCCCCGCCTGTATCGCCCGCCCTTCGGCGTCTTCAGCCTCGCGCTGGTGGCCGAGGTGCGCCGGCGCGGCTGGGAGCCGCTGCTGTGGACGCACTGGGGGCGCGACTGGGCGCGCGACGCGACGCCCGAAAGCGTCGCCGGCCTGGTGCTCGACGGCCTCACCGCGGGTGACGTGATCCTCCTGCACGACGCCGATGACTACAGCGAACCGGGGTCGTGGCGCGCCACGGTCGGCGCGCTCGACCTCGTCCTGCCCCGCTTGACCGCGCGCGGGCTGCTTCGTCGAGGGGTCCGCATCTGACCATACCGGGAGGCGGAGGCACGCGGTCTTCTCGAGCATCTCCACAAGGTGTTTTGAGAAAACCAATACTCGATATCTCTGCTAGGTTCACGGTGTATCGCGGTTGGGAGACCTTCTCTGATGCCCCAGACGGACGTCGTGAGCGGACTTGAAGATCCCCTCGCATCACACTTTGAGGAGATATCTCGCAATGCTCATCAGGACGCCTGGCGGGCCGCTCGCCTCTCTACCGGCCGGCAGATTGGGCCGAGTGGGGCTGCTGGCCGTGGCGTGCTTTGGTGGCGTTGGCGCTGCTTGCCGGCGATGCGGTCGCGGCGCAGGCGCCGGTTGGCCTTGGCGTGGCCGACGCCTTTGCGGTGCTGTCGGGTACGACGGTGACCAACACGGGCTTCTCGACGCTCAACGGTGATCTCGGGGTCAGTCCGGGGTCGGCGTTGACGGGCTTTCCGCCGGGCACGGTGAACGGCTCGACTCATGCGGCCGACGCAGTCGCCGCCAGCGCGCAGGCCGATGTGACGGCGGCGTATGGCGATGCGGCGGGGCGGACGCCGCCGATCGCGCTGCCCGCCGATGTCGGCGGCCTCGCGCTTCCCGGAGGCGTCTATAGGTCCGGGGCCGCGCTCGGGCTGACCGGCACGGTCACGCTCGACGGCCAGGGCGATCCCAACGCCGTCTTCGTCTTTCAGGTCGGCTCCGCGCTGACCACCGCCGTCGCAAGCCAGGTCAGGCTCGTCAACGGCGCGCAGTCGTGCAACGTGTCCTGGCAGATCGCCAGCTCCGCCACACTCGGGACGTCCTCGGTGTTTGCCGGCAACATCCTGGCGCTGTCGTCGATCTCGATCAACGACGGCGTCACGCTCAACGGACGCGCGCTGGCGCGCAACGGCGCCGTCACCCTGATCAACGACACGATCACCGCCCCACACTGCACACCCAGCGCACCCCCGCCCGGCGCCGGCCCGACCGGTGGCGGCCCGGCGGGAGGCGGCCCGACGGGGTCCTGTCCCACCAGTCAGCCAGCGGTTCGCAGGCGTCCGGCGCGTCCGCGGCTGCGCGCACCTCGCGCCGGTGCGCACGTCCGCGCAGGCGCTGTGCGTTTCAGCTGGCATCCGGCGGCGCGCGCGTCGCGCTACACGCTGATCGTCGACCGCCAGCGGATGAACACGCGCTGCGCAACCAGAGCGGTGGTGCGCATCAGCGCCGGCTCGCACAGCTACCGCGTACTCGCCCGAAACCGCCACGGCGCGCGCAGCTCGACCGTGCGCGCGTTTGCGGCGACGAGCGAGCAAGATCGGCTCACGGAGCAGATCCGGTCCGACCAGGGCCTGAAGGAACTCGAGCGCTACGCCAATGACGCTAAGTGCTGCGGATCGTAAGTTCCTTCCGGGTTTGAAGGAGTCATAACGCGGTCGGCGAACCTGGTGGTGATGGGCTACGCGGTCGAGATCACTCTCAGCGTTGAGGAGCGCCGTGAGCTTGAGGCGCGGGCGGCGA
>JBBSIC010000043.1:0-27021 GCA_038232275.1 Solirubrobacterales bacterium
CCGAGGTTGCAGTCGACCCACTCGACCGTCGCGTCGGTCTCGGCGACCGCGCGCTTGGTGACGAGGTTGAAGACGTTCTGCGACCAGTTCTGCACGGTCGTGTAGCGGATCCGCGCGCCCGGCTTGGCGATCAGCTCGACGACGGCGGAGTGCAGCGAGTCCGACGTCCACACCGGCGCCGTGCAGCCCTCGACGTAGTGCACGTAGGAGCCCTCGTCGGCGATGATCAGCGTCCGCTCGAACTGGCCCATGTTCTCGGTGTTGATGCGGAAGTAGGCCTGCAGGGGCATCTCGACGTGCACGCCCGGCGGGACGTAGACGAACGAGCCGCCCGACCACACGGCGCTGTTCAGCGCGGCGAGCTTGTTGTCGTTGGACGGGATGATCGTGGCGAAGTACTCGCGCACGAGGTCCTCGTGCTCGCGCAGGCCCGAGTCCATGTCCTTGAAGATGACGCCCTGGGCCTCGAGGTCCTCGCGCACCTGGTGGTAGACGACCTCCGACTCGTATTGCGCTCCCACGCCGGAGAGGAACTTGCGCTCGGCCTCCGGGATGCCCAACTTGTCGAACGTGTTCTTGATGTCCTCGGGGACGTCGTCCCAGGTCTTCGACGCCTTCTCGGAGGCGCGCACGAAGTAGTGGATGTTGTCGTAGTCGACCTCGGCCAGCATCGGCGAGCCCCACGTGGGCTGCGGGCGCGAGAGGAAGTGGTCGAGCGCCTTGAGGCGGAACTCGAGCATCCACTCGGGCTCCTGCTTGTGCTTCGACAGGTGCAGGACGGTGTCGCGCGTCAGGCCCTTGGGGGCCTTGTACAGGTAGTTCTCGGCGTCGTGGAAGCCGAAGCGCTCCTTGTAGTCCGCGTTGATGTCCTTGAGCGTGTCCTGCTCAGCGAGGATCTCTGGTGTGGCCATGGGTCAATCCACCTCTACTCGGATCATGTCGCCCTCAACCGACACCGCAAAGGTGTCCACCGGGACGTAGGCAGGCAAATTCAGGGGGCGACCCGTGCGCAGGTCGAACAGCGATCCATGCCGGGGGCACTCGACGGTGCACTTCTCGAGGTCGATCGGGCCGTCGAAGAGGATGCCGTTGTCATGGGTGCAGCGATCCTCGATCGCGAGGATGTCCCCTCCGCAGTTGACGACGCCGATCTCGAAGTCCTCGACCTCCACGACGCGGGTCGCGCCGGGCGGGAGCTCGGAGACGGGGCAGATGTCGATAAGCGGGGTCAAGAGTGGGCTGATGACGAAGTCCGACCGCAGTAGTCGGGAATGCATGGGGAAGTGTAGCGAGGCGGCCCTGGTCAGGGCTCCAGACCCGCGCGCGACCCCGTGTCGAGGTCGCCGCGGATAGGATCGCGCCGATGGAGGCTGTGACCGTGGTGGCCGAGGTGGTGCTCGACCCGCCCCCTGCCGCCGCCCCGGAGCCCGGCCAGCTCGCCCGCGTGCGGGGCCGCATGTGGGTGGTCGCCGGCGCGACCCGTGACGCGCAGGCCGCGCGCGACGGTCGCGCGGTCCAGCACCTCGTCTCGCTGGTCTCCGTGGAGGACGACGGCGGGAACCGTGATCACCGCTTCGGAAGCTGGACGGCGGCGATGACGCTCGCGCGGCCGGACCACCGCGGCTGATCTGCCAGCCCGGCCGGACAAGCCGGGAGCGGGAGCTGGTGCTGCACCTTCGTGACAGGTACTACACTCCCTCGCCAGGTGCCGACCACCCGCCCGCGCCACAGCATCACCGAGAGCGACGAGGTCGCCCGTGCGCTGGAGGCCGCTGCCGAGCGCTGGCCCGGGGAACCGCGCAGCCGACTGCTGCTACGCCTGGTCGAGCAGGGACGGCAAGCGATCGAGCGGGACCGCGAGAGCGACGTCGAGCGCCGCCGCGCGGCTATCCGCCGAGTGTCGGGGAGCTTGACCGGCGTATACCCGCCCGGTTACCTGGAGGAGCTGCGCAAGGACTGGCCGGATTGATCGCGGTCGACGCGAGCGTCCTGATCGGGGCCCTCGACTGCCGCGACGCGCTCCATCGTCGGTCCACAAGACTGCTCCAGGAGTGTGCGGATCAGCCGTTGGCGGCCAGCGTGATCACGGTCGCCGAGGTGCTGGTAGCGCCCATCCGCGCGGGTCGCGCCCACCAGGCACGCGCTGCCCTTAGGGAGATGGAGGTCGAGGGCGTCCCGCTCGACGACGCGTCCTGCGTCACCCTCGCCGAGCTTCGTGCCTTGACGAGCCTCAAGCTCCGAGACTGCTGCGTGCTCTACGCCGCGCAGAGCGTCGGCGCTACGCGCGTGCTCACCCTCGACGCGCGACTCGCCGCTGCCGCACGCGACCTCGGCCTCGCTGCCTAGCTACGACTCGCCCGCGGCCGCAACGACGAAGGCCACCCGGTAGGTGGCCCTGTGGTCCTTCCGGCGCTCTGCGCGGCGAATGTTGGAACGATTGCCGTACAGAGGCCGTATTGCGGGGGCCTGCTCGTTCGTGGCGGTGACGCCGCCCGGCTCGTCCAAACCGTCATCGCGTGAACCCGGCGCGCCTGTTGCCACCGTCACCCGGAGCCGAGGCAGTCCAGAGCTTGCTCACCGGGCCTCGGGATCGGGTCGCCGCCGACGGGTAGATCGGTGAACGTGCGCGCCGTGCCGTTGATCGCCTTCATGCCCGCGACGTACTCGCCGCTCTCGGGGTAGCTGACAAGCACACCAGCCGAGGGCCGGAGGCGTCGATCTCGGCGGCCATGTAGTTGACGCCGCCCTTGCGTACGCGCGCCCATGGGAGTCCCTGAGTTCGCGGTCGTGGGCGCGAACGGAGAAGCGCAGCGCGGCCTTCTCCTGACCCTTCGCGAGGTAGGACGGATTGCTCTGACGCGGACCCTCGATCCAACGGCCGTTCCGCTTGAACACGATCTGCTCGCTCCTGGAGTAGACCGCGCAATAGACCGCCGCGCGGTGTCCCTCGCAGTTGATGTTCTTCGAGGGCGACTGGAAGTAGTACTGCCTCCCGACTTGAAGATCGCATCCGCGGAGGCGACGGGCAGCAGCATGGCGACGCCAGCGAAGGCAATCGCGACAAGCCTCGTCATGTTGCGCATGGATTCGATCCGACGTTCTCCTGGCTGACGAGCAGAGCGTCGCCAACAAGAGCGGGCGATCGTTCGCTCATCGACGAGCCGCGACGACTTCTGAAGCACCTCGGCCGCAGCGCGAGGCGTTCACGGAGCACGAGTCGGCGGATCACCGCCTTCAGGGGCGGCTGCCCCGCGCGGAGTGCCGCGTCAGGACTCGGTGACGGGTTACCCGGCCGTTTCCCCGCTGTGGCCTCTGAGGTCTGGCGCTTCGGGCGCACCGAGGAGCGCTGGACCGCGCGGCTGCACCCCTCCGCCGGCTGAGCGAGCCGTCAGTCTGCGCGGACCGCTCGCGTCACGCTCTTGCGGCGCTGGGGCGCTTGCCCGCGACTCAGGCTCCCTTGGGCGGCTTGTTGGCCTTCTTGATGGTCCTCGAGATCGGCGACAAAGCGCTCATTGGTCGTGTGGTCGCGGCCGGGTGTGGCGAACACGACCGCGGACCGGTCGACGTCGGCGAACAAGGTCACGTAGTCCTGGCCGCGGCGGAAGCTCGTCTCATCCACACCGAGCCGCTTGAGCTCAGGTGACCCGACGTCCTGTCCCCAGGTCGACGCTCAACGTAGCGGGGCGGATCTCGTGGGATGCCCAACGGTTGACCGCGGGGGGGCTCCGCTACCACACCGTCAGCGACCGGGGGTGACGATGGGTGCGCAGTCTGCCGTCCTTGGTGACGAGCCGCCATCCGTACTCGACCGCGGTCGCGTAGATCAGGCGGTCCGCGGGATCGCCGGGGAAGGACGCCGGGAGCGACACGGCGGTGTCCGCGATCGCAGGCGTGACTCCGAGCGTCCGGAGTTGGGCGGCGAGTTGCTCCAGCCACGACCGGATCGGGACGGTCACGACGATGCGCTCATGCTTGGCTAGCCACGCCAGCTCGAACCACGAGATGTTCGCGACCGCCAGCTCGTCTGCGTCCGCTATCGCTTCGGCGGCGGCGCGACTCACTCGCTTGGGCTCGGCGGACCACCAGTGGACGACGTGCGTGTCGAGCAGAACGGTGGTCACTGAAGCTCCCAAGGCGCCCCGGTCGTGAACAGCTGCTCGTCCTCAGCAGCGGTCATCGCCACGCCCGAGAGCTTCCCCATCAGCGAGTGCGGGCCGGTGGCCGGCACGAGGCGAGCCACGACACGGCCGTGTTTCGTGATCTCGACCTCGTCCCCGGCAGCGACGTCGTCGAGCAGGGCGAGGATCTTCGCCTTCGCCGTGGTTGCGGTCACACTTCTAGTCATGCGGTCATCATACTGGTCCTCAGGCGAGCTGGCACGCCTTCGCTGACCTGACACACGAAAGCCCCCTGGCGAGAGGGGCTTCCGATCGCCGAAGGCTAGCCCTAGCGGTACGACGAGATCCGCACCTTCGTGGTGACTTGGATCCCAACCAAGCAGTGCGCCGACCACAGGCGCGACGCGACGCAATCGACCGCGAGGACGACGAAGGACGCCAGCGCGAAAGCGGGCTCGTGGGCGCACCACCCCACGAAAGCTGTCGCCGGACCACTGCGCTGCTCCGCGCGAATACAGCGTCGTGAACGCGCTGCCGGCGATCTCCAGCTCAAGAATGACAGGAACGCGCATCGCTACTCCTCGCCGAGGAGGGAGCGCAAGAGGGCGTCGAGGTCGGCGCTGTTTCCTTCGGCGGCACGTAGCGTGTCTTGACCCTCCAGACCGGTCCCGAACATGAACGTGAGGATCGCGTGGCGCCGGCCGGGCGTGCTGGCCACGATCTTCCTTCCGTCGGGCGAGACCTCGTAGGCGCGAACCTCCCGCGTGCGGACGGCAGTCGCAGGCGCCGTGCAGCACGCTCAGCGTGTCGGGATCCAGCAGGGTGACCGGCTGGTGGTGGCCGAGCCGGCGCCCGATCAGCGGGACATGGGGCGCCGCCACCGATGGCGGCGGCGACGGCCGCGGCGATCATAAGGAACGCAGCCAGCACCTTGGTCGAGCCTCCCCGGCCGCCCGACGGATCAGTCGCCGTCGTGTAACGCGGATGGGGACAGGGGGAACCTTCGAGGATGCCCACTCACTCTCCCCTCGGCGGCGTCATCCGCGGCCTGGCCGCCGGTGCCGCCGGCACCGCCGTCATGACCGCCTCCCAGGCCGTCTACTACAAGGTGATGGACGTCGAGCCCAGCGACACGCCGGCCCAGGTCGGCCGCAAGGTCCTCGGCTGGGTGGGCGTCGAGGTCCCCGACGAGAAGATGCCCGCGCTCAACAACGCGATGCACTGGCTCTACGGGACCAGCTGGGGTGTGCTGCTGCTGCCGCGGATCCCGCGCCGCAGCGGCCTGCTCTTCGGGCTCGGCGTCTGGGGCGTGGGCCTCGTCCAGCTGCCGGCCTTCGGAGTCGCCCCGCCCGTGTGGGAGTACCCCAAGGAGGCGTTCCCGCCGGACATCGGGTTCCACCTCGTCTACGGCGAGGCCGCGGCGCTGGCCTTCAGAGCGTTGAGCTAGGCGCGGACTCGCCGCGCTCTGCGGCGTTGGGCGGCGTCTCGCCCTCCCAGCTGACGGCGTGGCCGAGCCCGGCGCTCTTGAGCACCTTGAGGGTGAGCAGCGCGCACTTCATGCGCGTGGCGGAGATGTCGATTCCCAGCAGGTCGAGCACGAAGTCCTTGTCGAGGTGGACCAGATCGGCGACCGGCATGCCGATCACCTCGTCGGAGGCCATAGAGGCGCTGGCCTGGGAGATCGCGCAGCCGTGGCCGGAGAAGGCGACCTCGGAGACCTTGCCGTCGCGGATCTTGAGCTGGACCTTCAGCTCGTCGCCGCAGAGCGGGTTGGTGTCCTCGAACTCGAGGTCGGCATCGTCGATCTCGCCCCAGTGACGGGGGCGCTTGTAGTGCTCGAGGATCTGCTCGCGGTAGAGGTCGTCCACGGATCCGAGGCTAGCGGGGCGAGGATGGTGACCGAGCGCCCAGGAAGGGGTGACTCGTAGAAGCCCGGGAGCGATCCCGCGCACGTCAACGCCGTCTGCCAGGTCGGGGCTCCCAGGATTGCGGATCCCTGCCAACTCGACCGTACTCGTCGGCCCTGTTACGCGGTTCTGCGATGCGATGCCCTCGGTGGCAGGTTGGCCCGTACATTTCACGCGTGACGACACACGAGAAGCTGCATCGTCTGGTGGACGACCTCAGCGAAGCTGCGCTCGCTCGCCTCGTGCGAGGGCGCGCGGCAATCGAGCAGTGGGCCGAGGCGGATGACGCGGCGACGGTAGAGGACGATTGGGCTCTCGCCAACGCCCGCGAGGCGATCCGCGAGGAGCCTTGGTAGCCCGCGGCGAGGTTCGTTGGATCGAGTTGGAAGCGGAAGGTCGCCGGCCGGTCGTGGTGCTCACCCGCGACGAAGCTCTTCCGCGACTGCGCAACGTCGTCGTCGCGCTCATCACGCGGACGATCCGTGGGATCGAGACCGAGGTCGAGATCGGCCCGACGGACGGAATGCCCGTCCCCTGCGCGGTCAGCCTCGACAACCTGCGGACGGTCCCGCGCCCTACTCACCGAGCAGATCACGAAGCTCGACTCGGCGAAGATGGACGCCATCTGCCGGGCGCTCGGTCGCTCGGCGGGATGCTGAGGAACTGTCCGGACGACCCGCTGTCCGCGCCGAAGGTCACCTGCGCTGATCGCGCGACGCCCCGAACGCGGCCGTCGTCAGGCGGTCCCGCCGAACAGGTTCCCGGCCGTGACGCGCGCGACCATCTCGTCGGACTCGGCGCGGTAGGCGTTGCCGTCGTCGAACTCGATCACCGGCAGCTTGCTCTGACCGGAGAGCTTCTCGACCTCCGGGCGCGCGCCCTTGCCGAAGCCGTGCTTGACGATCTCGTAGGGGATGCCTGCCTCGTCGAGGTGGCGCTGGACCTTCCAGCACGCGTCGCGGTCGGTGTGCAGAAACGTCCACGAGCAGCGGTGCAGCTTGACCTTTTCCATGGCGGCGACGGTAGCGGGCCAGCGGCGCCGGCGACTGCCATCACCATCTCGACCCAAGACGGTGACTCAGCCTACGCGCGCGAACAGGACAGCGAAGCGATGATCCTTGTACAGGCAGTCGACATCGACGAAGCCGGCTTCGCGCAGCCAGCCGAGCTGCGCACCGGTGGTTGCGCACCGGTCGAGTGCCATGCGTTTTTCGGCGGCCTGCCACTCTTCTGCCGTCGTGCCCAGCTCGGCGCTCGCCTCTCGGTGGTGGGCGCGGTAATGCGCGTCGAGCCATGTGGTAGGACCCGCGACCTGCTCAGCGTTGACGAACACGCCGCCTGGGATCACCGCTGCTTGCACGCGCGCGAAGAGGTCGCGCTTGGCCATGTCGTCGATGTGGTGGATCGCGAGAGCCGATACGACGCCGTCGAACAGCCCCGCCGGGAGGGGGTCGCGCAAATCAGCGACGTGCGACACCGCTCTCGGTCCGACGGCATGGCGTGCCTGCTCGAGCATCGCCGGCGAGGCGTCGAGGAGCACGAGCTCGGCATCTGGGTGTGCGGCCGCCAGGCGGGCGCTCAGCAATCCAGTGCCCGCTCCCAGGTCGAGGATCCGGCGCGGCCGGCGACTGGCGAGTCCCAGGGCGTCGACCGCGACGCGGTAGAACGCGTCAAGGCACGGCACGAGGCGGCGACGCAGCGCGTCGTACTCGCGTGCGTGCGCCTCGAATGCCTTCGCTGCGTCGTCCAGCATGACGTGCAAGTGTACGCGATGACGTACACGGCAGCATCGTCCAAGAAACGGAGGCTCCGACCTCGGACTCGACACGATCGGATCGGCTCGACACGATCGGATCTTGTGGCCGATTATCGGCGCGGACGGTGCGGCCTGGGTGGCGAGGGCGCGGCCGCGGCGGCCGTCGCGATGAGCCCTGCGGGCGTCAGCAGAGGCCACCGAAGGTCGAGCTGTCCGTGCCGCCCGGGTGCCCCGCGTCCGGGACGAGCAGGGTGAGGCCCCCCGGCGGCCCGCAGGCGCGCTTGATGCGCTTGCCCGTCCGCGCCGACAGGATGACCGAGCCGACGCCCTGCTCGTCGATGTAGACGTAGCGGCCGAAGCGCTTGCCGACGACGACGCGGTGCCCGGGCTCGGCCTTCCAGACGGGTGAGCCGTCGAGCCGGACGGCGCGGATGCCCTTGAGGTGGGAGTCCGACAGCGAGCCCGACGGGGCGAGCGCGAGGTCGCCCGCGCCGAAGAAGCCGTTGTTGCCCGCGACCGGGATGGCCTTGCCGGGGATCAGCGACGCGCGGTCGACGGGGACGATGACCTGGTGCTTGGACGCCCGGTCGTAGCTCTCGATCGCGAAGCGGCCCGGGTCCAGCGCGCCGTCGATCCACTTCTGGGCCAGGATGCCGGCGACGGGCGCGGGGAAGTCGTGCGGCGTCGCCTGTCCGGCCGCGGGGTCGACGTCATAGAGCCGCGGCCGCAGCTGGCCGAGCACGAGCGCGTGGCCCGTGCGCGGGTCGACCGCCAGGCTCGGGTCGCCGCCCGACAGGTCGCCGTCGCTCGGCACGAGCAGCCCGGGGAGCGGGATGTCGGCCGTGATGCGGCCGTCCGCGTCGAGGACGGCGAGGCTGGCCTGCTGGTCGGGCGGCTGGCGCACGAACACCTGGCGCCCGCCGACGGCCGCGCCCTCGCCCGAGGCCGCGACGGCGGTCCGGGTGTCGAGCAGCTCGCGCGTGAGCGGGTTCAGCACCCGGACGACCGTCTCCCCGTACGGGTTGGTGATCAGCAGCACCCGGTCCTCGCGCAGATAGGAGATGCCGGAGACCTCGTCGAAGTGCCTGGGCAGGTCGATGACGCCGCGGCGCTTGAAGGAGCCGAGGCTGACGAAGGTCAGGCGCTGGTGGCCGGGGGAGCTCTCGGTGGCCAGCACCGCTCGCCGGCCGTCCGGCGAGACGTCGTAGCCCGACGGCAGCGGCGTGGGGATCGCGATGCCCGGCTCGAGGCGCTTGAGCGTCCGCGCGCTGAGCTTGAGCAAGACCGAGCGCGGGTCGCCGCCGCGACGGTCCTTGCCGTAGCCGGTGGCGACGATGCTCTCCACGGCGCCCGCCGGCGCCGCGGCGCCCGCGAACGCCGCGGCGCAGGCGAGGACCAGCAGGGACGCGACGGAGCGGCGCATGCGCCGAGTCTCCCCGCTCAGTCGAGCCTGAAGACCTGGCGCACGTGCGCCAGTCCGTCCACGAGCCGGTCCACGTCCTCGCGCGAGGAGTGGATGGCAAAGCTCGCCCGTGACGACGCGGGCGATCCGAGCCGGCGCATCAGCGGCTGGGCGCAGTGGTGGCCGGCGCGGACGCAGATACCGCGCGAGCCGAGGATCTCGGCGACGTCGTGTGGGTGGACGCCTTCGAGCTCGAAGGAGGCGAGCGCCACGCGGGCAGCGGAGTCGTGCGGGCCGTGGACCTTCAGACCCGGCACCTCGGGCAGGCGCTCGAGCGCGTAGGCCGACATCTCCTGGTCGTGCGCCCAGACGGCGTCCATCCCGATGTCCGAGAGGAAGTCGACCGCCGCGCCGAGGCCGATTCCCTCCGCGACCGCGCCCGTACCCGCCTCAAATTTGCCGGGCACCTCGGCCCAGGTGGAGGTCTGCTCGGAGACCTTGAGGATCATGTGGCCGCCGGCGATGAAGGGCGGCATCTCCTCCAGCAGCGAGCGGCGGCCGTGCAGGATCCCGATGCCCGTCGGCCCGTAGGCCTTGTGCCCGGTCCAGGCGTAGAAGTCGGCGTCGATCACGCGCAGGTCGACCGGCAGGTGCGGGACCGCCTGGGCGCCGTCGACGATCACCTTGGCGCCGGCGGCATGCGCGCGGCGCGTGATCTCGGCGACGTCGTTGATCGTGCCGAGCACGTTGGAGGCGTGCACGACGGCGACGAGCCTGGGCTCGCGCGCGAGCAGCGCGTCGAGCTGGTCGAGGTCGAGGTACCCGTCGTCGGTGACGCCGACGTAGGCGACCGTCGCGCCGGCGCGCTGGGCGGCCAGCTGCCACGGCACGATGTTGGAGTGGTGGTCCATCTCGGTCAGCACGATCAGGTCGCCCTCGCGCAGGTTCGCGCCGCCCCACGAGTAGGCGACGAGGTTGATCGCCTCCGTCGCGTTGCGCGTGAAGATGGTCTGGCCGGGCGTCGAGCCGACCAGCCCGGCGGCCTTCTCGCGCGCGCCCTCGTAGGCGTCGGTCGCGCGGGCGGCGAGCTCGTAGACGCCGCGGTGGATCGACGCGCGGTACTCGCGGTAGTAGCGCTCCATCGCCTCGAGGACCCGCTCGGGCGTCTGCGAGGTCGCGCCCGAGTCGAGGTAGGTGATGCCCCCCCCGGCGAGGACGGGGAACTGGGCTGCGAGCGGCTCGACGAGCGTCATGCGGTGGCCGCGGCCCCGACGTCGTCGCGGATCGACTGGTAGCCGTTGTTCTCGATGTACTCGACGAGCTCCGGCCCGCCCTGCTTGACGATGCGCCCCTCGAACATGACGTGCACGTCGGTGGGGACGATCAGGTGCAGGATCCGCTGGTAGTGCGTGATGATCAGGACGCCGAGGTCGGAGCCGTCGCGGACGGCGTTGACGCCCGCCGAGACGACCTTCAGCGCATCGACGTCCAGGCCGGAGTCGGTCTCGTCGAGGACGGCGAGCCGCGGCTTTTGCAGCGCGAGCTGGAGGATCTCCATGCGCTTCTTCTCGCCGCCGGAGAACCCGTCGTTGAGGTAGCGGCTCGAGAAGTCCTTCGGCACGTTGGTGAGCGCCATCGCGGCCTCGACGGTCTTGCGGAACTCCTTCAGCGAGACCGAGTCCTCGCCGCGGGCCTCGCGGTGGGCGTTCATCACGGTCCTGAGGTACTTCGCGACCGTCACGCCAGGGACGGCCACGGGGTACTGGAAGGCCATGAACAGGCCCGCGCGGGCGCGCACGTCCGGGTCGGCCTCGGTGATGTCCTCACCGTCGAAGATCACCTTGCCCTCGGTGACCTCGAGGCCCGGGTGGCCCATCACGGTGAGGGCGAGCGTCGACTTGCCCGAGCCGTTGGGGCCCATCAGCGCGTGGATCTCACCGCTGCGGACGTGGAGGTCGACGCCCTTGAGGATCTGCTTGTCCCCGGCGTTGACGTGGAGGTTCTTGATCTCGAGGTCGGCCATTGATTCCTAAGCGGTGAGGGAGCGGTCGGAGGTCAGCGCCGGCTCGAGGCCGGCGAAGGCGACGAGCTCGGCGAGCGTCGTGCGCTGCAGAGACTTGATGATGCCGAGCTGCACGCGGGTCCACAGCAGCTTTGTGGCGCAGTGCTGGCGGTCGGCGTCGTGGTGCGAGCAGGCGACGCGCGCGTCGCCGGAGACGTCGTCGATGAAGCACTCCATCGGCGCGATCGCGCCCTCGAGCGCGAGCACGGCGCGGTCCATCGTGATGTCCTCGGCCGCGACGGCCAGGACGTACCCGCCGTGGGCGCCGCGGGTGGAGGCGATCAGCCCTTCCTTCTTGAGCAGCGCGGCGATGCGCTCCAGATAGGCGAGCGGCAGGTTCTCGACCTCGGCGACGGACTTCAGCGAGACGGGCCTACTCCCGCCCTGCACGCCCAGTTGGATGAGCAGGCGGACCCCGTACTCGGCTTTCGTCGTGAAGATCACCGTCGTAAAGCCTACCACTGAGGTCGGATTAGAGCCTGCGACCCTTACGCCCATGTGCGGCCGCTACACGCTCACCTCCAACGACCGGCAGCGCCTCGGCGAGCGCTTCGGCGCGCCGATGCCGGAGTCCGGCGGCTTCGAGCGCTTCAACGTCGCCCCGACCGAGGAGGCCGTAGCCGTCGTCGCCGGCAAGACGGGCGCGCGCGAGGCGCACCTCGTGCGCTGGGGCCTGGTGCCCGGCTACGCGACCGAGATCAAGGGCCGCCCGCCGATGTTCAACGCGCGCTCGGAGAGCGTCGCCACCAAGGCGCCCTTCAAGGCCCTGCTCGCCAAGCCGCGCGGGCGCTGCCTGATCCTCGCCGACGGCTTCTACGAGTGGCTGCGCCCGGAGGACTCCAAGGCGCAGCGGGTCCCGTTCCGCTTCACCGTCGACGGCGGCGAGCCGTTCGCGTTCGCCGGCCTGTGGGGCTGGTCGAAGCCGGGCGGCGAGTGGCTGGCGAGCGCGACGATGCTGACCTGCGCGCCCAATGCGCTGGTGGCCCGGCTGCACGACCGCATGCCCGTGATCCTGCCGAGCCCGGAGGCCGAGGACGCATGGCTCTCCCCCGAGCTGGCCGCGCAGGACGCGCTCGAGCTGTGCCGGCCGCTGGACGCCGAGCGCATGCAGGCCGCCCCGGCGAACCCGCACGTCAACCGGTCGGGGCTCGAGGACGAGGGGCCCGACCTGCTCGCCGCACCCGCAGCCTGAGCACGACTGCCCCAGGCCTTCGCGTCGCTCGCCATCGCAGCCGGCGGCTACGGTGCTGCGAGCGTGAAGCTCGCGACCTGGAACGTGAACTCACTGAAGGCGCGGCTGCCGCGGGTGCTCGAGCTCCTCGAGGTCCACGCGCCCGACGTGCTGCTGATGCAGGAGACCAAGAGCGACCCAGGTGCCTTCCCGGCGGACGAGCTGGCCGCGGCCGGCTATTGCGCCGCGCACCACTCCGCGGGGCGCTGGGCCGGCGTCGCCGTGCTCGCACGCGGCGCGGAGCCCGCCGACATCGCCGTCGGGCTGCCCGGTGAGGCGGCGGTCGACGAGGCGCGCTGGGTCGAGGCGACCGTCGGCGGCGTCCGCGCGGTGTCGGTCTACGTCCCCAATGGCCGCGCGGTCGACTCCCCGACCTACGTCGACAAGCTGCGCTTCCTCGAGTCGGCCGCGGAGCGCGTGCGCACCCTCGCCGCGGCCGGGCCGCTCGTGGTCGGCGGCGACTTCAACGTCTGCCCGGCGGACGTCGACGTCTACGACCCCGCGGTCTTCGCCGGCGAGACGCACGTGACCGAGCCCGAGCGCGAGCGCTTCCGCGCGATCCTCGCCGCCGGCGTCGTCGACGCCTACCGCCACCTGCATCCCGACGAGGTCGGCTTCACCTGGTGGGACTACCGCCAGGGGCACTTCCACCGCAAGCTCGGCCTGCGCATCGACGCCGTCCTGCTCACCCCGGATCTGGCCAAGCGTCTGGCCTCCTGCGGCATCGACCGCAACTTCCGCAAGGGCTCCAAGCCGTCCGACCACGCGCCGCTGCTGGCGGACTGGGGGTAGTAGGCTACGCGCGCCCGGCGCTCAGGTGCCCGGTGTCGTTCCAGGACCAGATGACGCGGCGCTCGCGCTCGTAGTCGAGCTCGCTGATCGCCGCCGTGTCGAGCGCCAGGCGGCCGCCGGTCTGCGCCGGCTGCTCGATCCAGCGCGCGGCGAGGGCGCGCGAGACATGCCCGTGACCGAAGATCGCGACGTCCCCATCGACGCCGGCGATGCGGGCGATCACGCGGTCGACGCGCTCCGCGACCTGGTCGAGGGTCTCGCCGCCGACCGGCCCGTCCTGCCACAGGTCCCACCCGTCGTGCTCCTCGCGGATGTCGGAGGTGGTGCGGCCCTCGTAGTCGCCGTAGTCCCACTCCAGCAGGTCGGCGTCGGCCTCGGCCTGGGCGTCGAGGCCGGCCAGGCGCGCCGTCTCGTGCGCGCGAGACAGCGGGCTCGTCAGCACGAGGGCCCAGGCGCGGTCGGCGAGGCGGCCGCCGGCCAGCAGCGCCTGCTCGCGGCCGGTCTGGGTCAGCGGGACGTCGGTGAGCCCGGTGTGGCGCCGGTCGCGGCTCCACTCCGTCTCCCCGTGGCGGATCAGGACGATCATCTGAGCTTGCGGCGGTATTTGACCATGGTCGCGTGCTGCATGTCGCCGTGGGTCTGTGTGCGCAGGCGCTTGACGCGCTCGTGATGAAAGGGCGAGCTGAGGCTCTCGGCATGGCCGATGACGTACTTGGTCGGCACGGCGTAGCGCGCCTGCAGCCAGCGCGTCAGCTTCAGGCTCGCGCGCAGCTGCCTGCGCCGGCCGAGCACCTCGCCGTCGGAGAGGCCGACGTGCTCGATCCCGATCGAGCGGTCGTTGAGGCCGACCGTGTGCCGGCAGCGGTAGCGCAGCGGCACGAGCTGGTGGATCGCGCCGTCCGTGTCGACGACGAAGTGCGCGCACGTGGCGGGCAGCTCGTGCAGCTCGGAGTCGGGGACGTCCCGAGCGAAGGTGTTGTAGGCCGACGCGTAGGTGCTGCCGGCCGTGACGTGCTCGACGATCGTCTTGACCTCGCGCAGGCGGGACTCGCGCGCGCCGTAGTGGCGCAGCGAGTAGGCGCCCATCTCGTGCCGGCGCTTGTTTGAGAACGGGATCGGCGAATGGACGATCTTCGGCTTCGGCGCGGCCGCGGCGCGGGCGGCGTGGATCGGGCGATCCTGGACGGAGTGGCCGGCGAGCAGCGCCGAGGCGGCGAGGGCGGCGGCCAGCATCGTGTGCCACGCTAGCGGCGATGGGCTCCGTGATCGTCGTCGGCGCCGGCAGCTTCGGGGCCTCCCTGGCGTGGCTGCTCGCGCGCGAGGGGGTCTCCGTCACGCTGATCGACCAGTTCGAGCCGGGCGACGAGCGCGCGACTCGGGCGGCGAGTCGCGTCTGTACCGCTGCGCGCACGGCGCGGCCGCCGACTACACGCGGCTGGCGCGGCGCGGGCAGCGCCTGTGGCGCGAGCTCGAGGCCGCGACCGGCGAGGAGCTGCTGCTCGAGCGCGGCGTGTGCTGGTTCGCCATCGCGAGGACGGGTGGGAGGCGGCGTCCGAACGCGTCCTGCAGGCAGAGGGCATCCCGGTCGAGCGGCTCGAGGTCGCCGCCGCCGCGCGCCGCTTCCCCTCACTGGCCGCCGACGACCTCGCCTTCGTCGTCCACGAGCCCCGCCCTGGCGGACGCGCCGCTGAAGCGCGGGCGCACCTGCCGGTACGAGCTGACGGCGGACTCGGGCTTCATCGCGGCGCCGCACCCCGTCGAGGACGGCGTGTGGATCCTGGGCGGCGGCTCCGGCCACGGCTTCAAGCACGGCCCGGCGCTGGCCGAGCTCCTCGTGGCCGCGCTGCAGGGAATCGCGACGCTGCCGCGGGACTTCGGCCTGCACGAGCGCGCGCCCGGCCGCTCGCTGCGCACCGCCGGCTCAAGCGTGGCCGATTAGGAAGCCCGTCGCGGCGACGATCAGGCCGCCGAAGGTGACCTGGATCAGCGAGGAGCGCATCGAGACGTGCAGGAAGCGCTTGCGCACGAGCGCGATGACGACGAGCTCGACCGCGACCACGACGTAGGCGACCTTCAGCGCCTGGTGGACGTCGGCGATCAGGAAGGGCAGGGCGTGCGCGCTGCCCCCGACGAAGGTCGCGGTGCCGGTGACGATGCCGCGGGCCATCCCCCCGCCCCGGCCGGTGACCTCGCCGTCGTCGGACAGCGCCTCGGACATGCCCATCGAGATCGCGGCGCCGAGCGCGGCGGCCAGCCCGACGAGCAGCGCGGCGCGCGAGCCCGCCGCGAACGCGGCGGCGAAGATCGGCGCGAGCGTGGAGATCGTGCCGTCGATCAGGCCGATCAGCCCGGGCTGGATGACCTGCAGCAAGCGGTCGCGCTCGTTGTCGTTGCGCCACGCGGTGGCGATGGCGGTGAGCGAGGTCATGTCCCGACCTTATCAAGAAACTCTTGCGATAACGATTCGTATGCTATAAGGTGTCCCTAACGATGGATATCCTCGACCGCCGGCTCAGCGACACCCTCCGCGCCCGCGGCCACCGCGTCACGTCGCAGCGCCTGGTCATCCACCGGGTGCTGCACGACCTCGACGCCCACGCGACCGCCGAGGATCTGCTCGGCGCGGTCGCCCCGCGGCTCCCGGGCGTGTCGCTGCCGACGATCTACGCGACGCTCGAGCTGCTCGAGGAGCTCGGCGCCGTCCGCCGCATCCCGGTTCCGGGCGGCGCGGCACTGTATGACCCGCGGGTCACGCCGCATCATCACCTCGTCTGCCGCGAGTGCGGGAAGGCGGAGGACGTCGACGCGGAGATCGAGCTCGCGCCCGTCCTGCGCGCCGCGCAGAAGCGCGGGTTCGCCATGCGCCACGCGGAGGTCGTCGTGGCCGGGCACTGCGAGCGCTGCGCCGCCGCCGGGTGAATCTCGGCGCCTACCGCCGGACGGGCGCCGACCCGCCCTTCGGCGACCCCGCGCGCACCCATGGCGTCGCGATGGAGGGCTCCTACTGGCGCTTCACCGACGTCGCCTCCCGGCGCGTCGTAATCGTCCTGTGCGGGGCCTGCCGGGCGCCGGACGGGCCGTGGGCGGTGGTCGCCGTCGCGTCGCATCCCGGAGGCTTCGTGCGCTGGGCGGCGGTGCCCGACTGCGCGCTGGACGGGCGGGCGGTGCGCGCGGGCGACGTGCTCGACGCGGCGCCCGGCCGGCTGCGGGTGCGGCTCGACGCCGCGACATTGGACGCGACGTGGTCGGCCGATGTCCCGTGGCCGCGGCGGCGCGCGTTCGGGGGGCTCGGGCCCGCGCAGTCGGTCCCGTGGCTCGGCCAGTACTGGCACCCGCACCTGCCCCTGGGAAGCGTGGCCGGCGGGGCGGTGCTCGGCGGCGCGCCCGTGTCGCTCGACGGCGCCACGGTCTACGCGGAGAAGAACTGGGGCCCGGCCTTCGCCGGGCACTGGTGGTGGGGCCAGGCGCACGGGCTCGGGGACGGCGCCGCGTGCGTCGCCTTCGCGGGCGGGCGGCTCCTCGGCCGGGCGCCGACCGCGCTCGTCGTCGCGCTCGAGGATCGCGTGCTGCGCTTCGCGCCGCCGCTGGCGTGGGTCGCGACGGCCACGGCGCCCGGGCGCTGGCGCATCCGCGCGGCGGACTGGGCGGGCGGCTACGCCGTCGCGCTCGAGGCGGAGGCCGATCCCACCGACGCCGTGGTGCTGCCGGTGCCGGTGCCGGGCGAGCGGCGGGTGATCATGCGCTCCGCGCAGCACCTCGCCGGCCGCCTCGCGATCACGGTCCGGCGCGGCCGCCGCGTCGCCTTCCGCGGGGAGACCGAGCTGGCCGGCCTGGAGCGCGGAGTCCCCGAGTGAGGCGCCTGCGCCTCCCTGCGGGCTCGAGGTCTCCGTCGTCGCGCCTCCTGCGGAACGATCTGGCTGATAGTCGCCTACACCGTTCCCCACTCCCGACGGGTCGCGGGGCGCGGAACGAACGGCCCAGCGCCCGATCGCGCCAGCGCGACGGCGACGACGCGCTTCGTGGGGGTCAGCGCCCCCATTGAGCGCGTGCTCGCGTGCGGCCCCCTCTCTCTACCCCAGCCCGGTGCTTCGCCCCGCGGCTCGCTCAGCTCCCGCAGTCCGCGAGCGCGCGCCCGTAGAAGCGCAGGTAGTCGCGCCAGTGGGCGTCCCAGTAGTCGCCGTCGTGGCCGCCGCTCCAGGCCGTGTGGACCGACGGGTGCTGGCCGCGGGCGCGCAGGGCGGCGACGAAGGCGCGATCGCCGGGCTGGAAGGGGTCGGCGTCGCCGGCGTCGATCCAGACCCGCTGGCCGGCGAAGCGGCGAGCGGCGCGGATGACGTCGTGACGATCGAAGTCGGCGGCGTCGTCGAAGGCGCCGGGGGCGGTCTGGTCGGCGCTCGTCCACAGCGCCGGGGAGTGCCCGCCGACGGCGCAGAACGCCTTGCGGTGCAGGCGGGCGAGGTCGAAGGCGCCGAAGCCGCCCATGGAGATGCCGCCGAGCGCCGTCCGGGCAGAGTCGACGCCCGTGTGCGCCTGGACCCGCGGGATCACCTCCTTGATCACGTAGCGCCCCCAGGCGCCGTCGCGGCGGTCGTGCCAGTAGGAGTGGTCGCCACCGCTGGGAAACGCGACGACGGGCGCGCGGTCGCCGAGCCGGGAAAGCGCGGCGAAGAAGGGCCCGCCGAGGTAGCCGTCGATGCTCGTGCCGCGGCCGTGCAGGAAGACGAGCAGCGGGCGCTCGGACCCGTCGCCGGCGGCGACGCCGGCCGGATAGACGATCCGCACGCGCAGCTTGCGCCCGACCGCGGCGCTGTCGATCGTCAGCCGCTCGACGTGGGCCCCGCGCACGTCCACCGGCCCGCCGCGGCGGCCGGCCGCCGCGCCCGCGACCAGGGCGGCGAGCGCCGCGACGGCGAGCGCGATCCCGAGCAGCCGGCGGCGGCGCGCGATCATCGTCCCTCCGCCCGGCGCCGCGCGATGGCGAGCGGCTCGGCGCCGACGAGGCGCTCGAAGGTGCTGATGACCGACCACAGCCCGACCAGGCGCAGCTTCGCGCGGGCGTCGACCGGGGTGACGCGGGCCTCGGAGACCAGCTCGGAGCGCCCGTCGCCGGCCGGCCGCGTCCAGTGCGCGAAGAGGACCTTGACCGTGCCGGGCTCGTCCCAGGCCTCGAAGTCCGCCGGACCGCCGAGGCGCGGGTAGTCGCGCTGCAGCGTCCAGATGCGCCCGCACAGGCCGCTCATCGACCAGGTGTCGCCCGCCTCGAGCTCGGTGAACGGATAGCGGCGGAACAGCTCGTGGAAGGTCTGCGACGCGGGCGTGTCCGGGATGCGCCAGCGCACGAGGCGTCCCAGCGTGCGCGTGTCGGAGAGCTTGACCGAGGACGCCGCCCGCCACAGCGTCTCGGGGTCCGCCGCGGCCGTCCGGCGATGGTGGCTTCTGACCGCGGGGGCGCCAGCCCACCGCTCGAGCGCCTCATTGACCATGCGCGGACGGTACCGTGCCGCACCGGTGCGCCTGATCCAGCACAAGCGCGAGGCGTTCTGGTTCTATCGCTTCCTGTCGCCGCTGTATGACAAGTGGGTCAACCCCCTGTTCTGGACGCTGGACATGCGCGCCGCGGCGCTGGGGCTCGGACAGCTCGACGCGCGCTCGCTGAAGACCGTCGACGTCGGCGCCGGGACGGGTTTCGCCACCGAGGGCATCGTGGCGCGCGTGGACTCCGGCAACGTGACGCTGCTCGACCAGAGCCCGCACCAGCTCGCCCGCGCGCGGCGCAAGCCGGCCCTGAAGGGCTGCACCTTCGTCCAGGGCGACGCCGAGTCGCTGCCGTTCGTCACCGACGAGTTCGACCGCTACGTCTCGTGCGGCTCGATCGAATACTGGCCGGACCCGCAGGCCGCGTTCGCGGAGGCCTACCGCGTGATCGGGCCGGGAGGGATCGCGCTGATCGTGGGGCCGCTGCCGCCCGAGCGCCCGCTCGCGCGCCGGCTCGCCGACGTGTGGATGCTCTTCCCCGCCGAGCGCGAGTACCGCGAGTGGATGCAGCGGGCGGGCTTCGCCGACATCCGGACCACGTACGTCGCGCCGAAGTGGACGGGCCAGCAGTACGGGATCGCGATCGCGGGCCGCAAGCCGGCGCCCGGCGCCTCGCCCGCCGCGGATGCCCGGCCGCGCGAGTCCGTCGACGAGCCGATGACGGCGCGGCGGTGGGCGCGCTGGGTCGCCGGCTCAGCCGCCGGGGCGGTCTTCGTCCCGATCAGCGCGGCGGCGAGCCTGCGCGCCCGGCTGCGCGCCTCGCGCTGATGGCGGGGACGGTCGCCGCGCCGTTGCGGCGCACGCGCGTCGCAGCGACGGTGCTGTGGCGCTTCTCGCGCCCGCACACGGTGATCGGGACGGCCCTCAGCGTCCTGGGCATCTTCGCGATCGCCGCGCACGAGCTCGGGCCGCTGCCCGCGGGCCGCGCCGCGTTCCACCTGTTCTGGACGCTCGTCGCCGCGCTCTCGGTCAACGTCTTCATCGTCGGCCTCAACCAGCTCGAGGACGTGGAGATCGACCGCGTCAACAAGCCGCGGCTCCCGCTCGCCGCCGGGGACATGACGATCGCGCAGGGCCGCGTGCTCGTCGCCGCGGCGGCCGCGCTGCCGCTGCTCCTCGCCGTCACGCAGGGCGCGATCGAGACGGTCGCCGTCCTCGCCGCGATGGCGATCGGCTGGGCCTACTCCTCCCCGCCGCTGCGGCTCAAGCGCTTCCCGGTCGCGGCGTCGGCGAGCATCTCGGTCGTCCGCGCGCTGGTCGTCAACCTCGGCGTCTACCTGCACTTCGCGGGCGCCTTCGGCGGCGGGCACGCGGTCGCCGACGCCGTCTGGGCGCTTACCCTGTTCGTGCTGCCGTTCTCCTTCGCGATCGCGGTGCTCAAGGACGTGCCCGACGCCGAAGGCGACCGCCGGTTCTCGATCCGGACGTTCACCGTGCGCCTCGGCGGCCGCGCGGCCTTCGCGATGGGGATGGGCGCGCTCACGCTCGCCTACCTCGGGATGGCGGTGCTCGGGCCGCTGGCGATCGACGGCGCGCAGCCCGCGGTCCTGGTCGTCACGCACCTCGCCGCGCTCGGCCTGCTGTGGTTCTGGGCGCTGCGCACGGATCCGGGCGATCCGGCCCGCTTCACCGTCTTCTACATGCGCGTGTGGGCGCTGTTCTTCTGCGAGTACGCCGCGGTGTCACTCGCGGTCCTCCTGGGCTAGCGTGCAGCCCGATGACGGGACTGCTGGTCGTCGGGCTGCACCACGGCGCCGGAGAGGGAAGCGTCGCGGCGGCGATCGGCGCCGTGCTGCACCGCGCCGGCGTGCCCGCGCGCGTCGAGAAGACGCTCGAATACGACACGGCCGCCTCGCCCGTGATCGCCGCGCGACACGCGGGTGAGACGATCGATCCGGCGACCCTGACCGCGTCGCTGCGACTCGACGAGGGCCCCGTCGTGACCGCGATTCCAGGCGGCGTGCTCGGCGCGCTGACGCCGCGCTACACGGTGCGCGACCTGGCGGCGGAGCTGCGGCTGCCGGTCGTGCTCAGCGCGCGCGCGGCGCCCGACGCGACCAACCTCGTCCGGCTCAGCCTCGCGGCCGCGCGGGCGGCGCGCCTGACCGTCTCGGCCGTCGTGCTCACCGGCTGGCCGGACCCGCCGGAGCGCGTGCAGCTCGACGAGCAGCGGCTGCTCGGCGAGGTCGCCGGCGTGCCGGTGCTCACGCTGCCCGCCTCGGCGAGCGCGCGCGCCGAAGCCGTCCGCGACTGGCCGGTGGCCGGCTGGCTGGCGGCGGTCCCGCCGGAGCCCGTGCCGAGCGCGACCGTCGCCCCACGCCCGCAGGCGCCCGTCGGGAAGCTGGCGATGGAGCCCTTCGCGGCGTGGACCGGAGGGCCCACGGGCGACCCGCGCTCCACTCCGCGCCCGCGCATCATGGAGGCGCTGCTGGAGATCGTCGCGGCCGAGGGCCCGCTGCTGGCGACCCGCGCCTACGCGCTGTATAACCGCGCCAGCGGCGGCAAGAAGCTCACGACGATCGCGCGCGCACCGCTGTCGAGCTCGGTGCACTGGCTCGCGCAGGAGCGCAGGGTGGTGCTCGAAGACGACGTCGTCCGCCTCCCCGACCAGCCTGCGGTCCGGGTGCGCGAGCTCGGCGACCGCACGCTCGAGGAGGTGCCGCTGGACGAGATCGCCGAGCTGATGCGCCGCATCGGTCGGCGCGACGCGGCCGGGCTCAAACGCGCCGTCCTCTCCGCCTACGGACTGGTCCGCCTCACCCAGCGGGCAGACGAATACCTCAACCTCGCGATCGGACGGCTATGAGCATCACCCGCAGCGGCGGCCCCCTGGCGTTTCCCGCCCCGGAGGCCGTCAACTACCACCTGGACGGCCCGAAGCACCGCCTGCTGATGAACCCCTTCCCGCGGCGCGTGCGCGCCGAGCTCGCCGGCGAGACGGTGCTCGACTCCCAACGCGGCCAGCTGCTGCACGAGTCGCACCTGCTGCCGGTGCTCTACGTGCCGCGCGAGGACGTCCGGGCCGAGCTGACGCCGAGCGAGAAGGTCACGCACTGCCCGTTCAAGGGCGACGCCTCGCACTTCCACATCGGCGCGACGCAGGACGTCGCCTGGCAGTACGAGCAGCCGCTTCAGGCCGCCCGCTGGCTCGACGGCCTCGTCGCCTTCTACATGGACTCACTCGACGCGTGGTACGACGAGGACGAGGCCGTCCGCGGCCACTTCCGCGACCCCTACCACCGCGTCGACGTGCGCCGCTCCTCGCGCGCCGCGCGCGCCGAGGTCGAGGGCGCGCTCGTCGCCGAGTCCAACAGCGCGCTCCTGGTGTCCGAGACGAGCCTGGCCGACCGCTGGTACTTCGACCGCGCCGACGTGCGCGCCGAGCTCGAGCCGAGCGACACGACGACCCACTGCCCGTACAAGGGCGACGCGACCTACTTCCACGTCAACGGCGTCGAGGACGCGGCGTGGAGCTACGCCGACCCCTACGACGAGGCCCGCGCGATCGCCGGGCGCGTGAGCTTCGCGTAGACAGGACTTCCCGACGCACGCCCGAATGTGATCAACGGCTCAGCCGCTCGGCATGTTCTGCCGATAACACGGGCAGACCCCCTGCTATGACCAGCGAACGCTCAAACGCCTACGGCCGTGTCATGAGGACCCTCCAGGATCTGGGTCCCGCCAAGCTGCACGACGCCGAGGTCGCGATCCTGCGCGACGCCGCCGACGCCCTGCTGTTCTCGAGCTCAGCGCAGGACCCGGCCGCCGTCGAGGCGATCATGTTGGTCGAGCGCCTGATGCGCGACCTCGTGGACGTCGATCGCTGGACGTCGGAGTCGGCGCAGCGGCTGGCCGACGACGTCGCCGCCTGCGGTCCGGCGCTCGCCGTCGTCTGAGCCGCGGATCCCCACGGCGACGCGTCCAATGGGGGTCATGACCCCCATTAAGCGCGTGCTCGCGCCGGCCGCGTCGCTCGGCACCCCTCGGCTCTACCGCGCGGCGCCCCGCTCGTAGATCCCCAGGCGCGCGGCCGGGACCTCCTCGAAGCCCGGAGCCCTCACCGTGCCGTGCGCGTCGGCGGCGACCGGGATGACCACGAGGACCTCGCCGCCGCGCACGTAGGCGCAGGTGCCCGCGGGAGCGTCGAGCGCGTCGTAGCCGCCCGCGAAGGCCTCCGGCTTGCGCGCGCGCAACTCGAGCGCGGCCAGGATGAGGGCGAGCTTCTCAGGCGGGTCGTCCAGGGCGCGGCGGCGGGCGTCGAAGTCGACCGGCCGGCGGTTGTCCGGGTCGACGAGCGCCAGGTAGGAGAGCTCGTCGCCGCCGTAGACGTCCGGGATGCCCGGTGCGGTGAGCTTGAGCAGCAGCTGGCCGAGCGCCGAGCGGTGGCCGGCCTTCACGACCCGCCCGTGCAGGTAGTCGAATTCTTCAAGGAAGTCGTCGGCCGAAAGCAGGCCGCCCGCCCAGTGCTTCACGCGCTCCTCGTAGCCCGTATCGGGGTCGGCCCAGCCGGTGTGGACCTTCGCCTCGCGCAGCGCCTTCTCGAGGTAGCCGTCGAGGCGCTCGCGCGGCTCGATCGGGTGCGCGCCGAGCAGCGTCTGCAGGACGAGAAAGCCCGTGGCGGGATCCGGCGCCTCGGGCACCCAGCGACGCGCGAAGGCGGCCCAGTCGTCGCGCAGGGCGGGCTCTGAGAGGGCGCCGATGCGGGCGCGGACGTCGGCCGAGCGCTTGGTGTCGTGTGTCGTGGAGACGAGCAGGTTGCGCGGGAAGTGCTCCGAGCGCAGGGCGTTGGCCCGGTGCAGCTCGCCGATCGTGATGCCGAAGCGGCCGGGGTCCCCCCCCACCTCGTTGAGGGCGAGCAGGCGGTTGTAGCGATAGAAGGCCGTGTCCTCGATGCCCTTGGCGGCGATCGGCGGGCTGGTCTGCTGGAAGCGCGTGACGAACTCGTCGAGGCCCTCGGTCTCGAGCGTGAGCGCCGCCACGAGCGCGTCCGGGAGGCCGGCCGCGGCGAGGTAGCGGCGGTCGAGGTCGTCGACCTGCCCGCTCCACGGCTCGACGTAGGTGCGGTAGACCGGCAGGGCGGCGAGCGCGTGCGCGAGCGTCTCCGGGTCGAACTGCGGCGCGAGCCGCTGCAGCCAGGCGATCTCGCGCTGGAAGGTCGTCGACGCCTGCTCGACCTGCGCCGCGCGGGCGTGCGCGGCGAAGGCGCGGTCGTCGCCGGTCAGCTCCGTCCACACCGCGTCCAGGACGTCCTCCCCGCCCCGGTCCACGAAGACCGCCTGCGCGTCGTTGAGGAACTCGTAGCCGACGGTGCCGTCCACCGGCCAGTCGCGCAGCGGCTCCCCCGGATGCAGGATCTTCTCGACCCAGATGCCCTGCGCTCCGGCGCCCCGTAGGCGGCGGAGGTAGCCGGCGGGGTCGGCGAGCCCGTCGGGATGGTCGACGCGGACGCCGTCGACGACGCCCTCGTTGAGCAGGTCGAGCGTCTTGCGGTGGGTGAGCTCGAAGACCGCGGGGTCCTCCTGGCGCACCGCCGCGAGGTCGTCGATGTCAAAAAAGCGCCGGTAGAACGCCGTCCCCGGCTCGACGTCGAAGACTCGCCTGCGCTCCTCGAGGTCCGACCACCAGCGGTTCTCCTCACCGGTGCCCATGTGGTTGGGGACGATGTCGAGGATCAGGGGCATCGCCTCGGCCAGCCGGCGCAGGGCCTCCTCCCCGCCGAGCGCCTCGCTGACCGTGGTCGGGTCGACGACGTCGTAGCCGTGGGTCGAGCCCGCGCGCGCCTGCAGGCTCGGTGACAGGTACAGGTGGCTGACGCCGAGCCGCTCGAGGTAGGGGACGAGCGCGCGGGCGTCGTCGAAGGTCAGCTCGGGCGAGAGCTGCAGGCGGTAGGTGGCGCGCAGATCGCTCAACGCCTACTCCACCACCCTGCGCAGCACGAGGATCGAGCGCGACTGGACGGCGAGCTCGGCGTTGGCGTCGAAGCGCGCGCTCTGCTGCTGCTCCTGCGAGGTGGAGACCTCGACCTCCCAGCCGCCGCCGAAGCGCCGGATCGGGAGCTTGAAGGTCTCGTCCTCGCGGTGGGCGTTGACGAGCAGCAGGAAGGAGTCGTCCTCGATCCGCTGCCCCGTGCGCGAGCGGTAGGGGATCTCCTCGCCGTTGATAAACAGGCCGACGACCGGGTGCCCTGAGCGCCAGTCCGACGAGGTCATCTGGTGGCCGTCGGTGCGAAACCACCAGGCGTCCGGCAGGCCCGACCCCTCGATCTCCTCGCCGGCCAGAAACGACGAGCGATGGAAGACCGGGTGGTTGCGGCGCAGGGCGATCAGCGCCCGCGTGAACTCGAGCAGTTGCTCCTGCTCGGGCCCGAGGTGCCAGTCGTACCAGGAGATCTCGGAGTCCTGGCACCAGGTGTTGTTGTTGCCGCCCTGGGTGCGGCCGAGCTCGTCGCCGCCGAGGATCATCGGCGTGCCGCTGGACAGCACGAGCGTCGTGAGGAAGTTGCGGATCTGCCGCGCGCGCAGCGCGACGATCTCCGGGTCGTCGCTCGGCCCCTCGACGCCCATGTTCCAGGAGCGGTTGTCGTCCGTGCCGTCCTTGTTGTCCTCGTGGTTGGCGTCGTTGTGCTTGTCGTTGTAGGAGACGAGGTCGCGCAGGGTGAAGCCGTCGTGGGCGGTGATGAAGTTGACCGACGCGAACGGGTCGCGACCGTCGTCCTCGTAGAGGTCGGCCGAGCCCGTGAAGCGCGCGGCGAAGGCGTCCGGCCCGGCCTCGCCGCGCCAGAAGTCGCGCATCGTGTCGCGGTAGTTGCCGTTCCACTCGCTCCACAGCACCGGGAAGTTGCCGACCTGGTAGCCGCCCGGGCCGACGTCCCACGGCTCGGCGATCAGCTTGACCTGCGACAGGACCGGGTCCTGGTGGATCGTGTCGAAGAACGCACTCAGGCGGTCCACGTCGTAGAGCTCGCGCGCCAGCGCCGATGCGAGGTCGAAGCGGAAGCCGTCGACGTGGCACTCGGTGACCCAGTAGCGCAGGGAGTCCATGATCATCCGCAGCGTCGAGGGGTGCACGACGTTGAGCGAGTTGCCCGTGCCCGTGAAGTCCATGTAGTGGCGCTCGTCGTCGGGCACCAAGCGGTCGTAGGCCTGGTTGTCGACGCCCTTGAAGGACAGCATCGGGCCGAGGTGGTTGCCCTCGGCGGTGTGGTTGTAGACGACGTCGAGGATCACCTCGATCCCCTCGCGGTGCAGGGCCTTGACCATGCCCTTGAACTCGCGCACCTGCTCGCCGTCGGTGCCCGTCGCGCTGTAGCCGGCGTGGGGGGCGAAGAAGCCGATCGAGGAATAGCCCCAGTAGTTGGTCAGCCCCTCCTCGTGCAGGAAGGACTCGTCGATGATGTGGTGGACGGGGAGCAGCTCGACCGCCGTCACTCCCAGCTCCTTCAGGTAGGCGATCGCCGGCTCGGAGGCCAGGCCGGCGTAGGTGCCGCGCAGATCGGGTCGCACCTCCTCCATCTGCTTGGTGAACCCGCGCACGTGGGTCTCGTAGATGACCGTCTCCCACCACGGGTTGTCGGGGCGCCGGTCGCCCTCCCACCAGAACTGCTCGTCGACGACCAGGCACTTGGGCATCGCCTCGGCGGAGTCCGTGTCGTCGATCTCGAGGTCGGCGTCCTCGTCGCCGGGCGTGGGGACGTAGGGGAGGACGTTCCCGCGGTCCCACCGCACGCCGCCCTCGATCGCCTTCGCGTAGGGGTCGATCAGCAGCTTGTGGGGGTTGAAGCGGTGGCCCGACTCGGGGTCGTAGGGGCCGTGGACGCGATAGCCGTAGCGCTGGCCCGGGCCGACCCCCGGCAGGTAGCAGTGGTGGTGGTGGGCGGTGCAGTCCTCCAGGGCGATGCGCTCCTCGACGTCGTCGGCGTCGAACAGGCACAGCTCCACGCGCTCGGCGTTCTCGGTGAAGATGGCGAAGTTCGTCCCCTCCCCGTCCCACTGCGGGCCGAGTGGGAAGGGCTTGCCCGGCCAGACCTCGCGGCTCAACGGACCAGCGCCCCGGCGAGCGGGGGGAGCGCGTCCCCGGGCTCGAGCGGACGGGTGGCGACGAGGATCTCGATGGCGGTGATGGGTAGCTCCCTGCTGGGGTGGAAGTTGGCCACGAGGACGCGATCGCCGCGGCGGACCCGCAGCCAGCGAGCGTCCTCGTCGTACTCGATCTCGGCGTC
>JBBSIC010000044.1:0-26796 GCA_038232275.1 Solirubrobacterales bacterium
CCGCGCCGCCGCCGGCACCCGCGCCGCCGCCGGCACCCGCGCCGCCGCCGCCGTCGCCGCGCTCCTACCCGCCGCCGCCCGTCGAGCCGGAGTTCGGCTTCGAGAAGTAGCCCGGCTCGACCACGGTGGCGTCCTCGCCATGGGCCTTGCGACGGATGTCGCGGATCTGCTCGTCGATCCAGTCACCCGGATCGCGCGACACGAGGATCTCCTTGAGCCCGGCCGCGCGGCGGTGGCGCTCGTCGGAGTCCATCGTCAGCGCGGTGTACAGCGAGTCGGCGAGCTCCTGGACGTCGAAGGGGTTGACGGTGAGGGCGAAGTCGCCGAGCTCCTCGTGGGCGCCCGTGTTCTCGCTCAGGATCGAGACGCCGTCGCGCTCGTTGACGAGCGCCGCCTCCTTGGCCACCAGGTTCATCCCGTCGAACATGGCGTTGACCATGATCACGTCGTAGTGCTTGTAGGAGGCGACGGCCTCCTCGAGGTCGTCGCGCAGCTTGAGCTCGATCGGCATCCAGTCCGTCGTCCCGTGGCGGTGGTTGACGACGGCCACGAGCGCCTCGATGCGCTCGAGGTACTCCGCGTACTCCGGCACGTCGGTCCGCGAGGGCATCAGCTGCGCGGTGAAGGTGATGCGCTCGGAGAACTCGGGGTGCTGCTCGAGGAAGATGTCAAAGCCGGTGAACCCGCGCAGGATGTTCTTCGACAGGTCGGCCCGGTCGACGCGCAGGATCGCGTAGTCGCGGCGCCGCGCGAGCAGCTTCTTCTCGAACTCGGCGACGCGGTCGCGCTTGGCGAGGGTCCGCGTCGCCTCGTAGTCGATCGGGAGCGGGTAGGCGCGGACCCACACCGCGCGGCCGTCCGTGTAGACGACGCCGCGCTCCATGTCGACCTCGAGGCCCATCAGCTCGACGCAGCACTGCAGGAAGTTGCGCCGGTAGGACTTGGTGTGAAAGCCGACGATGTCGTTGGCCAGCAGGCCGGTGAAGATCGCCTCCCGGATGTGGGCGGGCAGCACCCTCCAGGCGTCCGACTGCGTCCACGGGATGTGGATGAAGTGGTGCAAGAAGCAGTCGGGCCGCGCCTTGCGGACCATGGCCGGCAGGGTGTAGAGGTGGTAGTCGTGGACCATCACGACGGGCTCCTCGGTGCCGTTGATCTCGTCCAGCACGGCCGTCGCGAGATCCTCGTTGACGACGTTGTAGCCGTCCTCGAAGGCCTCGACCTCGTGCCGGCGGATGTCCGGCGCGTTGCTCTGGTCCCAGAGGTAGTGCTGGATGAACCACAGCATCGGGTTGGCGAAGATGTGGTAGAAGCGGTCGTAGGCCTCGGGGTCCGAGGCCACGAGGCGCACGTGGTAGGTGCTGCCGTCGGGGGAGTCGACCTCGACGGCCTGGCCGGCAGCCTCCTCGGCGATCTGGACGTCGCCGTCGGTCATCGTCGAGGCGATCCACGTCGCGTCGCGGTGGGAGGCCAGGCCGGTCAGGGCCGTGACCAGCCCGCCGGTGCCGCGCCGGACCGTGCCGTCGTCCTGGTAGGTGACCGGGCCGCGGTTGGAGACGAGCACCAGCCGTGGTGTGCTGCCGTCGCTCACGCTGCCCAGGTCGTCATCCACGCGCTCCACGCTATCCGCCGGTGACCCTGACCGCCTCGGGCCGCTTTGCCAGCTTGACCTCGATCGTGCGCTTCTGCGACCCCCGGTAGAAGACCACCGGGACGGTCTGGCCGGGCTGCAGCCGGGCCACGTCGACCGCCAGGTCCGAGGAGTCGTTGACGGGCTGGGCGCCGACCTTGACGATCACGTCGCCGCCCACGCGCACGCGCTCGGCCTGGAAGGCCTCCTCGCCGGGCCTGCCGCCGCGGATGCCCGCCTTCTCGGCCGGGCCGCCGGCGGTCACGGTCTGCACCCAGGCGCCGCGCTTGACGGGCAGCCTGAAGTGCTGGGCGAGCTGGGGGTAGACGGGCGCGGTCGACACGCCGAGGTAGGCGTAGTCGACGCGGCCCTGCTCGCGCAGCTGCCCGATCGAGCGCTTGGCCAGGTCGATCGGGACGGCGAAGCCCACGCCCTCGCCGCCGCCGGACTGGCTCTGGATCTGCTGGTTGAGGCCGAGCACCTCGCCGGCCCCGTTGACCAGCGGACCGCCCGAGTTGCCGGGGTTGATGGCCGCATCGGTCTGGATCGCGCCCGAGATCTGGAACTTCGTCAGCGAGTCGACGGAGCGGTCGATCGCGGAGACGACGCCGACCGACAGCGACTGCTGCTCGCCGAAGGGGGAGCCCATCGCCGCCACCGGCTCGCCGACGTCGACCTTGTCGCTGTCGCCCAGCGGCAGCGGGTGCAGGTTCAGGCCGGCGGGGTCGATCTTGAGCAGCGCGACGTCGGCGTCGGGGTCGATGCCGAGGATCCTCGCCGGCACGCGGTTGCCGTCGGAGAACTCGACGTACACGTGGCCGACCTTCTTGATCGCCTGGTCCTTGCCCTCGGTCACGACGTGCGTGTTGGTCGCGATCTCACCCTCGCCGTTGAGGACGAACCCCGACCCGAGCCCGCCGCCGCCCGCCGTGAGGCCGCTGACCGAGAAGATCGTCACCACGCCGGGCGCCTCGCGCTTGTAGATGGCCTGCGGGTCGAAGGCGGCGGCCCCGGAGTCGGAGCCCTTGACGACCTCGACCCTGGTCGTGGTGGTCTTGGTGGCGTTGGCCTTGGACCCGCCGCCGCAGCCCGCGAGCAGGAGCCCGAGCCCGGCCAGCAGCGCGCCGGCGCGCCTCATGCCGGGAGCACCAGGGTGAAGGTGGTGCTGCCGGGCCGCGAGTCGGCCGCGAGGCGGCCGTCCATGCGCCCGGCGAGCTCGGAGGCGATCGCCAGGCCGAGGCCCGCGCCGCGCGAGCCGTCGTCGGAGGCGGTGAAGAAGGGTTCGAAGATGTGGGGCATGGACTTTCGCTTGATTCCCGGGCCGCTGTCGGTGACCGCAAGCCGGACCTCGCCGTCGTGCCGGTCGGCGCTGACCTGGATCGGCGTTCCGGCCGGTGTGTGCACGATGGCGTTGTCGATCAGTATGCGCAGTACCTGCGCTACCCGTTCCGGGTCGCATTCCACCTCGACCCCGTTCCCGGGTGACGCCAGCTCCAGCTCGGAGCGGTGGCCGAGCAGCGCCGGCGCGAACTCCGCGGTCACCTCGTGTGCGAGCACGCCGAGGTCGGTGGGCTCCGGGTGCAGCTCCAGCGCGCCCGATCCGAGGCGCGAGAGATCCAGAAGCTCCGTCGCGAGCTTCGTCAGCCGCTGCACCTGCCCGCGCACCTGGACGAGGAACTCTTGGCGCGTCGGCTCGTCGAGCTCCTCGTCGGCGAGCAGCTCGAGGAAGCCGCCGAGGGAGAAGATCGGCGTGCGCAGCTCGTGCGAGGCGGTGGCGATGAACTGCTCGCGCGCGGTCTGCAGCTCCGACAGCTGGCGCTGCATGTCGTCGAAGGCGGCGGCCAGCCGCCCGAGCTCGTCGTCGGAGTCCACCCGGATGCGGGTGGAGAAGTCGCCGGCCGCGACCTGGCCCGCGGCCCGCTCGAGCCGGCGCACGCGCGCCGTGACCCCGCGGGAGACGGCGTAGCCGGCCACCAGCGCGACCGCGAGCGCCACGAGGCCCCACAGCAGGACGCGGCGACGGATGAAGGCGACGTTTGCGTCGACGGCCTCGAGCCCGTCGGTGAAGACCGCCACCTTGGTGACCGCGCCGTCCTGCTCGAACGGGATCGCCACCTCGGCGACGCGCCCGCCGGCGGTGGGCTCCGTGCCGCGCGCGGCGTGCGCGGTGCGGACGGCCTGGCCGGCGAGGACGAAGCGGCTGTCGGCGGGGTCGGCCCCGGGCTGGGAGTCCACGCTGACCGTCAGCCGCCGGCCCTCCGTGCCCGTCGCCACGTCGAGCAGCGTCACCCGGGCGCCCGAGCGCGCGGCGGCGACGCGCAGTCGCGCCCCCACCCGCGCCTGGGGCACGTCGCGCCCGACGACCGCACGCAGCGGCTCGACGTGCACCAGCGCGGACTCCGCGAGCGCGTCCACCTTCTGGTCGCGCAGCTGGCCCTCCAGCGGCGGGACGACGGAGAGGTAGACGACCGCGATCGCCCCGGTCACGATCAGCCCGAACAGCGCCGCCAGCCGGTTGCGCAGCGAGCGGATGATCACCCGACGTCGCGAAAGCGGTAGCCGACCCCGCGGACCGTGAACAGGTACTCGGGGTCCCTGGCGTCGATCTCCAGCTTCTCGCGCAGGTGGCGGATGTGCACGTCGACGGTGCGCGGATCGCGGTAGGCGGAGTCGCCCCATACGCGGGTGAGGAGCATGTCGCGCGTGAACACGCGGCCCGGGCTGCGGGCGAGCGCGCTGAGGATCTCGAACTCGACGAAGGTGATCTGGACGCTCGCGCCGCGCACGTCCACGGAGCGCTTGACGGGGTCGACGACCAGATCGAGGACCTCGATCGGATCCTCGTCGGCCGGGTCGGTGCGCGCGAGCGCGACCCGCCGCAGCACCGCCTTCACGCGCGAGCGGAACTCGCGCACGGAGAACGGCTTGGTGATGTAGTCGTCGGCGCCGAGCTCGAGGCCGAGCACCTTGTCGATCTCCTCCGCGCGGGCCGTGAGCATGATGATCGGCACGGTCTTGCCGTTGCCGAGTTGCCCGCGAAGCCGTCGGCAGACCTCGAGACCGTCCATCCTGGGCAGCATGAGATCCAGCACGACCAGATCGAAGTGCTGCTCGCCGAAGCGCGTCAGCGCCTCGCGGCCGTCGGCTGCGGTGACGACCTCGTAGCCGCCCCGTTGCAGGGGAAAGGAGAGCAGCGTCTGGATGGGCTCCTCGTCGTCGACGAGCAGGATGCGGGGGGAGCGATCGGACACTGCGGGCTTGCAAGGGTACGCCCGCGTCCGGGCGATCCGCGGCGCGTCATCATGGGGGGCGTGCTGGACCACCGTGTCTACCGGGCGGCCTTCCTCCCCGCCCTCGTGGCGCTGTTCGTCGTCGCCTTCTCGCTGTCCGATCCGTCGAAGCCGCGCACGACCCGCCTCCCGCCGCTGGCCTTCGACGCCGGCCGGGCGTTCGCCTCGCTGCGCGAGCTGGCCCGCACGTTCCCGGACCGCCGGCCCGGGAGCCCGGGCGACTCCGGGCTCGCCGGGCGCGTGGCCGCCTACTTCGAGTCCACGGGCTTCGCGAAGGCGTCGGGCGTGCAGCGCCGGCGCTTCGCGGCGGAGACCGTGGACGGCGCCACGGAGCTCGAGAACGTCGTCGCCGTCCGCCAGGGCCTCTCCAACCACACGGTCGTGGTGCTCGCCCACCGCGACGCGGTGCGCGGGCCGGCCGCGGCGGAGTTGTCCGGCACCGCAGCGGTGATGGAGCTCGCGCGGCTGCTGGCCGATCGCGACCTCGCCAAGACCGTCGTCCTCGCCTCGGTCTCGGGCGGCAGCGGCGGCTTCGCCGGGGCGCAGCAGCTCGCGCAGACCGTTCCCGGCCCGGTGGACGCCGTCTTCGTCCTGGGGGACGTCGCCGGCACGACGCAGCGGCGGCCGTTCGTCGTGCCGTGGTCCGACGGCGGCTCGCAGGCGCCCTATGGCCTCGAGCGCACGGCCCAGGTCGCGCTGCGCTCCGAGCTCGACGCCGACCCCGGACGCGTCCGTGCGGCGGTGCAGGCGATCCGCCGCGCCCTGCCGCTGACGCTCGGCGAGCAGGGCATCGTGAACGCCGGCGGGCTGCCGGCCGTGCTGATCTCGAACTCCGGGGAGCGGCGCCCGGCGCCCGACGAGCCGATCCGGCAGCGGCGCTTCGCCGGCTTCGGCCGGGCGACGCTGCGCGCGCTGACCGCGACCCTGGACGCGCACGCCTCCGGCCCCCTGTGGCAGGGCGACGGCGTCGTGGCGCTGCGGCGGCTCGTGCCGACCTGGGCGGTCCGCCTGCTCGTGCTCACCCTGCTGCTCCCGGCCCTGATCACCGCCTTCGACGCCTACTTCCGCGTGCACCGGCGCGGGCTGCCGATGGGCGCGTGGACCTTGTGGACGCTCAGCTTCGCGCTGCCGTTCGGAGTCGCCTGGGGGTGGACGCGCCTGCTGGACGGGGTCGACGCGGTCGTCGCGCTCCGCGCTCCCGTGGCGGCGGGCGCGCTGCCGATCACGGCGGCCGGCTGGCTCTCGATGGCCTCCGTCGCCGTGGTCGCCGCCGGCACGGCCTTCGGGCTGCGCCCGCTGCTGGTGCGCCGGCTGTCCCTCAGAGCCCGGCCGTTCGACGTCGCATCCGGCGCCGGGGCGGCCGCCACCGGGCTGATGCTGAGCGCGCTGGTGCTCGCGGTCTGGGTCGTCAACCCCTACGCTGCGGCTGTGCTGTTGCCGGCCGCCCACGCCTGGCTGCTCGTGTCGGCCCCGGAGCGTCGGCTGCCGCGGGCGGTCGCGATCGCCGCCGTGACCGCCGGCCTCGTCCTCCCGCTGGGGATCGTCGCCTACTACGCCCACGCCTGGGGCCTCGGCGTCGCCGACGGGCTCTGGAGCGCCTTCGGGCTTGTCTCCGGCGGAACGCTCGGCATCGCGGCCGCGCTCACGTCGAGCCTGTTCGCCGCGGGCCTGTGCGCCACGATCGCCGTGCTGCGCGCCCGCCGCCGCGTGCAGGCGTCCGCGCCCGAGGAGCACGTCCGCACGCGCGGGCCGCGCGGCTACGCCGGCCCGGGATCGCTGGGCGGGACCGAGTCCGCGCTGCGCCGATGACGGCCGTCGAGGAGCCGACCGCCGTACCGCGCCGGAGCACCCGCGCGCGGTCGGCGCTGCGAGCGCTGTCCACGGTGCTGATCGTCTCGGGCGTGCTGCTGCTCGCTGACGCGGGCCTGACGATCTTCTGGCAGGAGCCGCTGTCGGCCCTGTACAACCACTTCCAGCAGAGCGACCTGTCCGGCCAGCTCGAGGGGGACCTCAAGGGCCCGCTGGCCCCGACGCCCGTCGAGAAGAAGGCGCTCGCCACCCTGCCCGACGCAGCGGGCCGGATCGCCTTCGCCGCCCGCGCGCTGGACCGCAAGATCAAGCCGGCGCAGCCGATCGGCCGCATCGTGGTCCCGCGCATCGGCCTGAACAAGGTGATCGTGGAGGGGACGACGACCGACATCCTGCCCAAGGGGCCCGGCCACTACCCGGCCACCCCGCTGCCGGGTGCGCCCGGGACGGTCGCGATCGCGGGCCACCGGACGACCTACGGCGCACCCTTCCGGCACGTCGACGACCTCAAGCCGGGCGACCGGATCGAGCTCAGGATGCCGTACGCCAAGGTCACCTACGCGGTCGAGCGGCTGCGGATCGTCCCGCCGACGGCGACCTACGTGATCGCCCGCCGCAGCTACGACCGGCTCGTGCTGACGGCCTGCCATCCGCTGTACTCGGCCGCCAAGCGCATCGTGGTCTTCGCGCGCGAGGTCCGCGCCAAGCCCTCCAACTCGCTCTACTGAGGCCGAAGCCGCGCACGGCCTACCGCAAACACTGCGGGTTCAAACGGGGTGAACACCCGATCAACGTGAGCCCAGGAACGCCGATCCTGGTCATGTGACCACCACATTGAGCCGATATGAGAGCGCACGGAGCCGGAACGGGAAGTTCAGCACCGGTCGCTCGCGACAGGGGACCATCGCCAGGAAGGCGCAGGTGAAGCAGATCAACATGACCAGCTACGAAGTCGATCCCGACGCCGTCGCGGAGGCGATCATCCTGCGGCTGCTCGCGGGCCGCGTGCTGCCGAAGAAGGCGTCGTAGCTTCAGAACCGGTGCTCGTGGCCGCGCCAGCCCTGCGCGGCCGCTGACCCGCCGCGGAGGTCGAGGGCGGCCGGGCCGGGCTCGACCTCCCCGATCCAGGTGAGCATGTCCAGCCGCGCCGCGCACGCGGGCGGGACGCACGCCAGCAGCTCATAGTCCTCGCCGCCGGTGACGGCCAGCTCGAGCTCGACGCCGTGGGCGACCGGGACGCGGTCGAGGTCGATCGCGAGGCGGACGCCGCCGGCCATCGCGACGTGGCGGGCGTCCGTGGCCAGGCCGTCGGAGAGATCGATCATCGCGCGGGCGCCCGCGCGCGCGAGGCGCAGGCCCTCGTCCAGCCGCGGCCGGGGCCGCAGGTGCCGGGCGACGAAGGCCTCGGAGCCCGCGGCCCGGCCTTCGAGGACGGCGAGGCCGGCCGCCGAGCCCCCGAGCTCGCCCGTGACGCCGATCAGGTCGCCGGCGCGCGCGCCGGCGCGGCGCACGACGTCCTCGGCCGCGCCAGCCCAGCCGGTGACCGTGACCGCCACCGTCAGCGCCGGCCCGGCGGCCAGGTCGCCGCCGGCGATCGTCACGCCGCACTCCGTCGCGAGCGCCTGCGCCCCCGCGTGCAGGGCGAGCGCGGCGTCGTGGCCGAAGCCCGGCGGGACGACGACGGCGAGGTAGGCCTCGCCGGGATGCGCGCCCATCGCGGCGATGTCCGACAGCGCGCCCGCCAGCGCCCGCCAGCCGATGTCGCCCGGCGCCGCGCGCTCGGCGCGGAAGTGCGTGCCGTCGACCATGACGTCGACGGAGGTGACGCTGACGCCGGCCTGCGTGCGCACCACGGCCGCGTCGTCGCCGATCCAGCCCACCACGCGCGAGCCCACGGGGCGCTCCAGCGAGGCCGCGATCGCCTCGATGAGCCGGAGTTCGGACAGCTCAGCCGCCCCCGCGCCGCTACTAGGGCGTCGGCTGGGGCTGGGGGTCCGACTGGTACAGGTTCGGGTCGTACCCGCCTGTGCCGTTGCCGTTGCCGTTGCCGTTGCCCTTCCGGCCCCCCGGGTCCGGGGTGCCGGTCGCGCCCGGCGTCTTGCCGGGGTCGGGCGTCGCCGCGCCGCCGGGCGTGGCCGACGGCGTCGGCAACGCCGACGATGCCGGGCTCGGGCTGCTCAAGCCGTACTTGTCGACCTGGCTGTTTCCGGAGCTGCCGAACTTGCCGGAGAACGGCTTGTAGGTCATGGGGGTCCCAGGCGGGGGGAACTTGCCGCAGAAGCCGCCCATCGCCTTCTTGGTGTAGTCGCCCCAGATCTCGGCGGGGAAGGTGGCGCCCGCCACCGGCCCGCCGTGGTACTCGGTCAACATGTGGATCGATGCGGTGGGATAGCCGACCCACACGGCGGTCGACAGGCGCGGGGTGAAGCCGACGAACCACCCGTCGGAGTGCTCGTCGGTCGTGCCCGTCTTGCCGGCCGCCGGGCAGCCCGTCTGCGCGGTGGTGCCGGTGCCCTGCTTGACGTTGTCCTCGAGGATCTTGGTCGCCTCGGCCGTCACGCCCTCCTCGAAGCGCCGCTCGCCGAAGGGCCGCAGTTTCTGCGGCAGGTCGGCCCCCTTGAGGACCGTGCCGTCGGCCCGGCGGATCTCGGTGATGGCGATCGGCTTGTGGTAGATGCCGCCCGAGGCGATCGTCGCGTAGGCGTCGGCCATCTCCAGCGGGGAGACGCCGACCTTCAGTCCGCCGAGCGACTCGGCGGGGTAGCCGTCGAGATGGGTCGTGATGCCCATGTCGTAGGCCGTCTGCCTGACGCTGTCGGGGCCGAGGTCGAGCGCGAGCTGCTGGTAGACGGTGTTGTCGGACTTCAGCGTCGCCTGGTGCAGGCTGATCGACCCCGAGTAGCTGCCGTCGTAGGTCTTGACCTTGATCGGCCCGTACTTCGGGTCGACGAAGTCCAGCGGCCTGGACACGTAGTACGTGCTGTCGGGGTCCACGCCGCGGCGCAGCGCCGTCATCAGCGCCATCACCTTGAACGACGAGCCGGGCTGGCGATGGCCCTGGGCGGCGAGGTTGAACTTGGATTTGCCGTAGTCGGCCGAGGAGGCCATGGCGAGGATCTGGCCGTTGTGCGGGTCGATCGTGACGATCGCCGAGGAGGGCCCGACGCCGGCGAGGCGGCCGGAGATGGCGGCGCGCGCCTCCTCCTGCTTTTTGAGGTCGATCGTGGTGTGGACGCGCAGGCCGCCGCGCCGCACCTCGCGCCTGGGAAACGACTCGTAGAGCTTGTCCTTGACGTAGTCGAAGAAGAAGTCCTCGCGGCGCTTCTGGAAGTACGTCGACGTGTCGATGCCCAGCGGTGCGGCCTCGGCCTGGGCAGCCTGTCCGTCGGTGATCAGGTGCTGCTTGGCCATCGCGGCGAGCACCTCGTTGCGGCGGCCCTTCGCCGCGCGCGGGGAGCGCACGGGCGAGTACTCCGACGGCGCCTGCGGGAGGCCGGCGAGCAGCGCGGACTCGGGCAGCGTGAGCTTGGAGACGGACTTGTTGAAGTAGATCTTCGCCGCCGCCCACACGCCGATCGCGGTCTGGCCGCCGAAGGAGCCGTACGGGACGCTGTTGAGGTACTTGGTGAGGATCCAGTCCTTGGAGTGCTCGTTCTCGAGCTCCTCGGCGAGCTTGGCCTCGCGGATCTTGCGCTTGTAGGTGCGCTCGCGCGTGGTGTAGAGCCCGCGGATCAGCTGCATGGTGATCGTCGAGCCGCCCTGCATCTTCTTGCCCGACTCGAGGTTCTTGACAAAGGCCCGGATGATGCCCAGGTAGTCGACGCCCTTGTGCTCGTAAAAGCGCGAATCCTCGATCGCGACCGTCGCGTCCTTGAGGCTCTTGGGGATCTGGTAGCTGCGGATCTCCTTGCGCAGCTCGTTGGCCTGGATGACGCCGAGCTTCTTGTTGTCGCGCGCGTAGACGATCGAGAACCCGCCCGGGTCCCGCGCCTTGAGCGAATCCAGCGGCGGCGCGGAGTCGGCGATCGAGACGACGTAGCCGACGGCGGCGAGGCCCACGAGGCCGAGCAACCCGAACACGACCGCGAAGCCGATCAGGATCTTGTTGCGGGGCTTGCCGCGGCTGCGGCGCTGCCTGTTGCGTTGGGAGTGGCTCATTCAGACCTGAGGGGAACGGCTTTTTAGTCTAGTTCGACTCCTGACTGTCGGTCTCCTCTCGGCCTGCCGGCGGAGCGATGACAGGATGCCCTCCACGTCATGCATTCGCAAGCATCTGTGCCTCCGCGGGCGATCCTGCTCGACTGCCTCGGGACGCTCGTGCGCCTCGAGCCGCCGGCGGAGCGCCTGGCAGCGGCGCTGGGCGTCGGCGTGGCTGACGCCGGGCGCGCGGTGCGGGCCGAGATCGCCTACTACCGGGCGCACATGCACGAGGCCACCGACGCCCGCCGGCTGGCGGAGCTGCGCCATCGCTGCGCCGCCGTGGTCGCCGCCGAGCTCGCGCTCACCGCCCCGGCGGAGGCGATCGAGGCCGCGCTGCTGGCCGCGCTGGTCTTCACGCCGTACGCGGACGCGGCGCCGGCCCTGCGGCGCTGGCGCGCGGGCGGCGTCCGGCTCGTCGTGGTCTCCAACTGGGACGTCTCGCTGCACGAGGTGCTCGCGCGCACGGGCCTGGCCCCGCTGCTCGACGGGGCGATCAGCTCGGCCGAGGCGGGTGCGGCTAAGCCCGACCCGGTGCTCGTCCGGGCGGGCCTGCGGCTCGCCGGCGTGACGGCGCGCGAGGCCTGGCTCGTCGGCGACACCCCCGCCGCCGACGTGGAGGGCGCTCGGGCGGCCGGGGTGACGCCCGTGCTGCTCGACCGCGCGGCGCGGTGGGCGGCGGACGCGCCGGTGCGCCGCGTCCGCTCGCTCGCCGAGCTGCAGGGCTAGCCTTCAGGGTGGATGAGCGTGCCGCCTCCCTCGACGCGTCCGGCGGCCTTCGAGCCTCCTCCTCCGCCGCAGTCCCGGCCGCCGGGGCCGTCCGCCGAGCCCGGCTTCGCGTGGTGGTCGCCGTTTCTCGCGCTGATCTGCGCCTATGGGGCCGCCCTCGTGCTCACCGCCATCGCCGCGGGGGTGGCCGGCGTCGCCAACGGCAAGGACATCCCGACGGGCGTCCTGCTCGTCGGCACCTACCTGCAGGACGGGCTGCTCGTCGTGATGGCCGCGGTCTTCGCCGCCGCCAGCGGCGTGCGACCCGCGCCGGGGGCCTTCGGCCTGCGCAAGGTCGCCCCACGCGCCCTGGGCTACGCGGCCCTGGCCTTCGCGATCTTCTACGCCTTCCTGCTGGTGTGGAGCAGGCTGCTGGACTCCGGCGCGAAGGACGACGCCGCCTCGAAGCTCGGCGCCAACGACTCCACGGCCGGGCTGGTCGCCGTGGCGATCCTCGTCGCGGTCGTCGCCCCGCTGGTCGAGGAGACCTTCTTCCGCGGCTTTCTGTTCCCGGCGCTGCGGCGGGCGATCGGCTGGCTGCCCGCGGCGCTGGCCTCGGGCGTGCTCTTCGGCCTCGTGCACGCGGGCGGCACGCCGCTGATCTTCCTGCTCCCGCTCGCCGTGCTCGGCTTCGTGCTGTGCGTGCTGTACCGGCGCACGGGGTCGATCGTCCCGGGCATGGGCGTGCACGCGTTCAACAACGCCCTGGCGCTCAGCGTCACGCTGCACTGGTCGGTGCAGGCCGTCCTGGCGTCGGTCGTCGCGGCGCCGGCGATCGTGATCGCCATCGCCTCGGCCGTCGCGGAGCCGCAGTGACATGACGCGCCCGCCGGCCGGCCTGGTGGCGCCGCCGCTCGCGCGGCTGGTCGGGTACGCGCTGCTCGCGGCGGTCGGGTCGCTGCAGTGGGTGCGCTACGTGCAGGGGGCGTCGACCGCGCGCGCGGTCGCCTGGGTCGTGGCGGGCACCGTCACCGGGGCGCTCGTGCTCGCCGCCGCGCGCCTGCGCCCGGCGCGCCCCCGCGCCTCGGCGATCGCGCTGGTCCTGGCGCCGCTCGCCGGGCTGCTGCTCGCCGCCGCCGCGTCCGGCCTGGACCTCCGCTTCCTCGAGCCGCGTCACTGGGACGAGCTGGGCAACGGGCTCGCCCGCGGCGCCGAGGCGCTGAACACCGTGCGCCTGCCCTATCTCGGCCGCGAGCCGTGGGTGCTCACGACCGTGCAGCTCGCGGGCGCCGCCATCTGCTGGGCCGCCGCCGTGCTCGCCGCCTGGCCGCGGCGCGGCGCGGCGCGCATCGCCGCGCTCGTCCTGCTGCTCGTCCTCGTCGCCGCGCCGGTCGTCTCGCTCGGCGCCCCCGCGGGCGACGGCGTCTTCCTCGGCCTCGGCCTGGCGGTCCTCACGGCCGCGTTCCTGTGGCTCGAGCGGCTCTCGCGCCGCCCCGGGCTCGGGCTCGCCGTGCTCGCCGCGGTCGCGCTGCTCGCAGCCGTTCCGCTCGGCGCCGCGGCCAACCGCGAGCAGCCGTGGTTCGACTACAAGGCCTTCTCGGAGCGCCTCGGCGGCGGTGTGCCGGTGAGCTACAAGTGGGACCACGACTACGGCCCGATCGACTGGCCGCGCGACGGGATCGAGCTGTTCCGCGTGCGGTCGGCAGAGCCGCACTACTGGAAGGCCGAGACGCTCAACTACTTTGACGGGCGGGAGTGGACGTCCAGCGCGCGCGCCCCCGCCGGGGGCGACAAGCCGGTCGACGACCTGCCCCGGGGCGGCAACCCGCACCCGGAGTGGGACGCGCGCTTCAGCGTCGCGCTGCGCCGCCTCAAGACGTCGGAGGTCATCGGCGCCGGCACGGTCCTCGGCGTCACGGATTCCACGCTGCCCGTGCAGGAGGCCAGCGTGCCCGGCCAGTGGACCACCTCCGGCCTCAAGGACCTCTCCAAGGGGGACTCCTACACGGTCCGGGCGCACATCCCCCGGCCGACCGCCGAGCAGCTCGCGGCGGCCACGGTCGGCCGCGACCCGCGGCGGGCCGGCTCGCTCTTGATCCACGTCGGCTTCCGCCCGGGCGCCGCCGTCGACAGCGCGGCCCTGGTCCCGTCGCACCCCGGCATCGCCCCGGTGCGCCTCGACGGGGGGGACATCCGGTTCGCGCCCTACGAGACCGGCCGCAAGCCCGTCGCGCGGTATCCGCAGATCGCGGCCGACGGCTCGGGCACCGAGGCGCTGCGCAGCTCTTACTACGACCGGACGTGGGCGCTCTCGCAGCGCCTGCGGGCCAGGTCGACCTCCCCCTACGGCTACCTGCTGCGCGTCAACGCCTACCTGCGCGGGCCGGGCTTCGCGTACACCGAGGTTCCGCCGCCCAGTGGCGCCGAGCCGCCGCTCGAGTCGTTCCTGCTGGACACTAAGCGCGGCTACTGCCAGCAGTTCTCGGGCGCGATGGTGCTGCTGTTGCGCATGGGCGGCATCCCGGCGCGGGTCGCCGCAGGCTTCTCGCCGGGCGGATTGCGCAGCGCCAGCGACGAGTGGGTCGTGCGCGACACGGACGCCCACTCGTGGGTGGAGGCGTGGTTCGACGGGCTCGGGTGGGTCACCTTCGATCCGACGCCCCCGCAGACGCCCGCCCGGTCGCAGATCGCCGCGATCAACCTGCCCGCGCCGGGCGGGCGGGCCACGAGCCGCTCCGCGCCGCCGGCCTTCCCCGCCGGGCGCCGTCCCGCGGGCCCCCAGCGCGCGCCCCTTGGGGGACCGGCGCAGGCCCGCCCGTCGGGCGGGCCGTCGGTCTGGTTGCTCGCCGGGCTCGGCGCGCTGCTCGCCCTGCTGCTCACCGCCGTCGCGCTGGCCATCCGCGCGCGCAGGCGCCATGGCGCGTGGGAGTCCGGCACGGCCGAGGCGGCGCTCGCCGAGCTCGAGCGCGCCCTGCGCCGCTCCGGTCGCGCGGCCCCGGCGGGCATGACGCTCAGCCAGCTCGAGCGCCGCCTGGGCATCTCGGGGGACGGTTACCTGCGCGCCCTGCGAGCGGCGCGCTACCGGCCGGGGGCGCCCGAGCCGAGCCGCGAGCAGCGCGCGGCCTTCCGGCGCGAGCTGGCCACCGGGCTCGGCTGGCGCGGCAAGCTGCTCGGATACTGGGCCCTCCCTCCCCTCCCTCCCGGGCCACCCGCGCGGCCGCGTACCCTTCGCTCTCGCGAGCCCCGGTAGCTCAGCGGATAGAGCGACCGCCTCCTAAGCGGTAGGTCGCAGGTTCAAGTCCTGCCCGGGGCGCTCGAGCTTGTGGTTGAATGTCGCGGTCTCGGCAGTTGCCCGCCGCAGCTCGGCGATCCGGGCGTGGGGGATGCCGCGGGGACTAGGCGCTCGGATCGATGCGAGGGAGCTGTCCGCAGCGGATCGATGCGACGCGACGCCCAGGCGGAAAAGCGACCGTCCATGGCCCTCGACCTGCCCCCACCCGAGCTGCAGATCGCCCTCGAGCGCACCGGGGCCGGTGTGACGCTGCGCGTGGCCGGCGAGATCGACCTGCTCACGGCGCCGCGGTTCGCCGCCGCGCTGGCCGGGGCCCTGGAGGCCGAGGGGGAGGCGGTCATCGACGTCCGGGAGGTCTCATTCATGGACTCCACCGGTCTGCGGGCCCTGCTGCAGGCGCGCACCCAGGCCGACCAAGCGGGTCGCGCGCTGGCCCTGGCCTACACGCCGGACGGGCCGGTGGCCCGGCTGCTCGAGCTCGCGAACGTGCTCGGGATGTTCCGGCAGGCGCCCTGAGCGCAGCGCCCGTCCGGACCCCGAGACATGACATCGCGCCTTCCTCCATGCTTTGAGCACAACGTACGCGCCGGCCGGCACCGGAGAATCCCGGAGACCGGGTGGCGCAGCCTCGAGGAGGGATGTCCCCTGATCGTCGTAGCACCGGGCGGAGGCATGCCCGCTTGAGCATCGGCGCCGCAAACCTGCTGCGCGGGGGAGACGGCCCGGCCGAGATCGAGCCGACGGATGCGGCCGAGGCCCGCATCGCCGCGCGGTCCCCGCTCGAGCTGTTCCTGCGCCGCCTGCGTCGCGACAAGGTCGCGATGACGGCGCTGGTCTTCATCGTCGCGCTGGTCCTCGTGGCGATCCTCGCGCCGCTGATCGTCAAGCTCGTCGGCGCGCCGGGCCCGCAGACGCGCGACCCGTCGACGCTCGACGACTTCGGCATCCCGGTGAGCGGCAGGGGCGGCGGCGCCTTCGCGTCCGGCCATCCGTTCGGGACCGACGACATCGGGCGCGACGTGTTCTCGCGCACGCTCTACGGCGCGCGCGTCTCGCTGGAGGTGGCGTTCATCGCGACCACCGCCAGCGTGGTCGTGGGCGTGGTGCTCGGCATGGTCGCCGGCTACTTCCGCGGCTGGGTCGACACCCTGCTCTCGCGCATCATGGACGTCCAGCTCGCCTTCCCCGTGCTGATCCTCGCCATCGGCCTCGGCGCGGCCTGCTCGCTTGGAAACGGCTGCTTCGGCGGCCTGCTCAAGCCGGGCAAGGCCGTGGTCATACTCGTCATCGCCCTCGCCCAGTGGCCGTACATGGCGCGCATCATCCGCGGGCAGACGCTGTCCCTGCGCGAGAAGGAGTTCATCGAGGCGGCACGGTCGATCGGGGCGTCGGACAGGCGCATCATCTTCCGCGAGATCCTCCCGAACCTGATCGCCCCGATCATCGTCTACTCGACGGTGCTGATCCCCACGAACATCCTCTTCGAGGCGGCGCTGTCCTTCCTCGGCGTCGGTGTCCAGGAGCCGACGCCATCGTGGGGCGCGATGATCTCCGAGGCCACCGACGTCTTCGACGTCGCCTGGTGGTTCATGCTCTTCCCCGGCCTGGCGCTGCTGTTCACCGTGCTGGCCTTCAACCTGGTCGGCGACGGCCTGCAGGACGCCTTGAACCCGCGAGGCAAGAAGTGATCTCAGACATCGACGAAAGGACGGCGCATGCGCCCCATCCCCCTGCGCCGGCTGCTGCCGGCGCTCATCGCAAGCTCGGCGCTGGTCGCTGCCGGGTGCGGAAGCGGCGGCGGTAGCAGTTCCGGAGCCGGCGGCTCCGAAGCCCCCGGCGGCGCCAAGGCCGGCCAGGGCAGGCAGGGCGGAGAGCTCACGGACCTGTGGGCCAGCGACGTCGACCACCTCGACCCGGGCCAGGCCTACTACCAGTCGAGCATCAACATCGAGCGGGCGGTCAACCGGGCGCTGTACTCGTTCAGCCCCAAGGACGGCACCAACGCGATCCCCGACCTGGCCGACGGCCAGCCGGAGATCTCCCAGGACTCAAAGACGATCACCGTGCATCTGCGCAAGGGCGTCAGGTACGCGCCCCCCGTCAACCGCGAGGTCAAGGCCCAGGACGTCAAGTACGCGATCGAGCGCTCCTTCACGACCAACGTCACCGGCCCCTACGCCGGCGTCTACTTCGCCGAGGTCGAGGGTGCGCCCGCCAAGCCCGTCGCGATCTCCGCGCTGAAGCCCTTCTCCGGGCTGCAGACCCCGGACGACTACACGCTCGTGATCAAGCTCACCAAGCCGGTCGCCCAGCGGGTCGCCGCGGCGCTCGTGATGCCGATCACGGTCCCGGTCCCCGAGGACTACGCGCGCAAGTTCGACGCCAAGAGCCCGACGGACTACGACCAGTACACCGCGTTCTCCGGTCCGTACATGGTCGTCAACGACCCCAAGACGGGCGAGGTCACCGGCCACCAGCAGCAGCAGAAGATCGAGCTCGTCCGCAACCCCAACTGGGTCAAGTCGACGGACTACCGGCCCGCGTTCTTGGACAAGATCCACATCCAGGAGGGCAACACCGACCAGGTCGTGGCCGCGCGCCGGACGCTCAGCGGCGATGGCCTGATCTGCTGCGACTCCGGACAGCCGCCGACGACGATCCTGCGACAGGCGCTGACGCGCAACAAGAACCAGCTCGGCCAGACCCCGGGCGGCGGCACCCGCTGGGTCGCCATGAACACGAAGATCAAGCCGTTTGACAACCTCAACCTGCGCAAGGCCGTGATCGCCGGCTTCAACCGCAACGAGCTGCGGCGCACGCGCGGGGGCAAGATCGTCGGGCCGATCGCCCAGGGCTACATCCCGCCGGGGCTCCCGGGGTTCGACGAGTCCGGTGGCCTGGAGGGCTTCACCGACCTCGACTGGATGCAGAATCCCGACGGCGACCCCGCGCTGGCCAAGAAGTACTTCGACGCCGCGGGCAAGGACGGCGTACCGGTCTCAAACGGCAGGTACGCCGGCAGCCAGAAGCTCCTGATGATCACCACCAACGCCCAGCCGGGCCTCAAGACGGCCCAGGTCGCCGCCTCGGAGTTCGAGCGGCTGGGCTTCAAGCTCGACGTGCGCAAGGTCCCGCAGGACGTGCTGTACACGAAGTTCTGCGGGGTCCCGAAGGCCGAGGTGGCCATCTGCCCGAACGTCGGATGGCAGAAGGACTTCTACGACGCCCAGGCGATGCTCCAGCCGACGTTCGACGGCAACGCCATCCTGCCGTCCAACAACTCCAACTGGTCACAGCTCGACGACAAGAAGATCAACGACGGGATCGCCGCGGCGACGACGCTGGGCGGCGCCGAGCGCGACAAGGCCTTCGCCGACATCAACAGGCAGATCGTCGAGCAGGCGCCGGCGATCCCCTTCATCTGGGACGACCAGTTCCAGCTGGAGGCGAGCAACGTCCAGGCCGTGACGAACCCCTACGACGGCATCTGGGACCTGGCCTTCACGTCTTTGAAGTAGGTCCGCCGGGATCGGGCTCCGCCGCAGCTCGGGCGGAGCCCGGCTCCCGACCCGCTTCAGTCACCCCGTGCTCGCCTACATCCTCAGACGCCTGCTGTGGTCGGTCTTCCTGCTGCTGGTCGTCAGCTTCCTGGTCTTCTTGATCTTCTACCTGCTGCCGTCCGCGGATCCGGCGAAGATCCGCGCGGGGCGCGTCCAGGACCCGGACGTCATCGCGGCGATCACGCGCCAGCTGCACCTCGACCGGCCGTGGTACGAGCAGTACCTCTTCTACCTGAAGGACCTGGTGCTGCACTTCGACTTCGGCCGCAGCTACCTCACCAACACCTCCGTGCGCTCGGAGATCTTCGGACGGCTGCCCGCGACGATCTCGCTGGCGCTCGGGGCGGCGGTCATCTGGCTGCTCGTCGGGCTGCCGATCGGCGTCGTGTCGGCCGTCAAGCGGGGCACCCTCTGGGACCGCCTGGCGATGGGCGGGGCGCTGGTGGCGATCTCGGCTCCGGTCTACTGGCTCGGCCTGGTCTCCATCTTCATCTTCTCCAGCGACTTCGGCCTCATCCCGATCTTCGACACCAACGGCAACTACACCGACATCTGGAACGACCCGGGCCAATGGCTGAGCTCGCTGGTCCTGCCCTGGCTGGTGCTGGCCACCTCCTTCGCGGCGATCTACGCGCGCTTCATGCGCTCCAATCTCGTCGAGGTGCTCGACGAGGACTACATCCGCACGGCGCGGGCCAAGGGCCTGCGCGAGCGGCGGGTCATCTTCAGGCACGGAGTGCGGTCGGCCATCACCCCGATCGTGACCATCTTCGGCCTCGACCTGGGCATCCTCTTCGGCGGCGCGATCCTCACCGAGTCGGTCTTCAACATCCCGGGCATCGGCCGCGCCGCGTTCAGCGCGATCCAGAAGGCCGACATGCCGATCATCCAGGGGACGGTCCTGATCGGCGCCATGGGGATCATCCTGCTCAACCTGCTCGTCGACGTCCTGTACGCCTTCCTCGATCCGCGCGTCCGGTATTAGGCTCTCGTCCGGATGGCTCTGCTCGAGATCACCGATCTCCGCGTGCACTTCGACACGGAGGATGGCGTCGTCCGCGCCGTCGACGGCATCAGCTACTCCGTCGACCGGGGCCACACGCTCGGCATCGTCGGGGAGTCCGGGTCGGGCAAGTCGGTCTCCTCGCAGACGGTCATGGGCCTCACGCGCGCCGCGAACGCGCGCATCTCCGGCGAGATCGTCTTCGACGGGCGCAACCTCCTGGCGTGCTCGGAGGCCGAGCTGCGCCGCGTGCGCGGCAACGACATCGCGATGATCTTCCAGGATCCGCTGTCCTCGCTGCACCCCATCTACACGCTGGGCAACCAGATCGCCGAGGCTGTCCGCGTGCACAACGAGGCGTCGAAGGCGCAGGCCTGGGACCGCGCGGTGGAGATGCTGGGGCTCGTCGGCATACCCGAGCCCCGCCGGCGCGCCGACGCCTACCCGCACGAGTTCTCCGGCGGCATGCGCCAGCGGGCGATGATCGCCATGGCGCTGGCCAACAACCCGATGCTGCTGATCGCCGACGAGCCGACGACGGCGCTCGACGTGACGGTCCAGGCGCAGATCCTCGAGCTGATCGAGCGCCTGCAGTCTGAGTTCAACGCCGCCGTGGTGATCATCACCCACGACCTCGGGGTGGTGGCGGAGGTGGCCGACGAGATCGCCGTCATGTACGCCGGGCGCATCGTGGAGCGCGCCGCCGTCGACACGGTCTTCTACACCCCCGAGCACCCGTACACGTGGGGCCTGCTGGGCTCGATCCCGCGCATGGACGTCCCGCGCGACGAGGAGCTCGTGCCGATCCCGGGGCGCCCGCCGTCGCTGATCAACCTCCCGGGCGGCTGCTCGTTTCACCCGCGCTGCCCCTACGTGCGCGATGCGCACCGCCGCACCGACCCGCCGCTGCAGCCGATGCCCGACGACCCGGCGCACCACGTCGCCTGCCTGTTGGACGCGACGGTCCGCCGAAGCATCTGGAGCGACCTGCGGGCCGGGCGCACGCCCGCCCAGGCGCGCAAGGCGGAGATCGGCGAGCCGCCGCCCCTGATCGAGCCCGACCCCGAGGTGGCGCCCGTCGCCGCCGAGGGGGACGCGGCATGACCAAGGAGACGCTGCTCGAGGTCCGTGGGCTCGTCAAGCACTTCCCCGTCACCAGCGGCGTGATCCTGCGCCGCCAGATCGGCGCCGTGCAGGCCGTCGACGGCGTGGACCTCGACGTGATCAAGGGCGAGACGCTCGGCATCGTGGGCGAGTCGGGCTGCGGCAAGTCCACGACCGCGCGGCTGCTGATGCGCCTGATGGAGCCCACCGCCGGGTCGATCCGGTTCCAGGGCCACCAGATCGCCGACGCCAGGGGCCGCGACCTCAAGGCCCTGCGCCGCCAGATGCAGATGATCTTCCAGGACCCCTACTCGTCGCTGAACCCGCGCAAGACCATCGGCGCGATCATCTCCGAGCCCTACGCGGTGCACGGAGTGCACTGCGCAGACGGCGAGCGCCGCGCGGCGGTCCAGGAGATCATGGACATCGTCGGCCTCAACCCGGAGCATTTCAACCGCTACCCGCACGAGTTCTCCGGCGGCCAGCGCCAGCGCATCGGCGTGGCCCGCGCGCTCGCCCTGCGCCCGAAGCTGATCATCGCCGACGAGCCCGTCTCCGCCCTGGACGTCTCGATCCAGGCGCAGATCCTCAACCTCCTGCGCGACCTCCAGCGCGAGCTCGGCCTGACGCTCGTCTTCATCGCCCACGATCTGTCGGTCGTGCGCCACATGTGCGACCGCGTCGCGGTGATGTACCTGGGCAAGATCGTCGAGCTCGCAACCAACGAGCAGCTCTACGCGCATCCGCGGCACCCGTACACGGGCGCCCTGATGTCGGCCGTGCCCGTCTCCGATCCGCGCCTGGCTGCCACCAAGAAGCGCCAGGTCCTCTCCGGCGACGTGCCTTCGCCGACCAACCCCCCGCCCGCCTGTCGCTTCCACACCCGCTGCCCGAAGGCGGTGCCCGGCAGGTGCGACACCGACGAGCCCCAGCTCGAGGCCAAGGCCGGTGGCAACCTTGCCGCCTGCCACTTCCCGCTCACCGACGCGGAGGTGACCGAGCGGGTGCCGACGGCCCGCGTCGCGTCGTGAGCGCCGGCTGGCGCCTCGCTACTCGCCGTCGTCCTCGTACAGCGACTCGCGCGCGAGCTCGGCTCCGCGGGAGTCCCACAGGCGGATCTCCAGGTAGTCGGACTTGTAGTTGTCCGGCGCGATCAGCGTGAAGCGCGCGTCCACGAGGGCGCACTGGTCGACGGCGAGGTCCGCGAGCTCCGCCGTCACCATGGCACCGCCGCCGGTGAGGGCGACGCCCCAGACGAGGGTCATCGCGGCCACGCGGCCGTGCTCTCCCCGCCAGCCGCCGATGACCTCGTCGCAGAGGTCCAGGCGCCACCCGGGGTTGGTCTCGGCGGTCTCGTCGGTGAAGTCGGCGGTCGCGAAGAAGCCGCCGGGCTCGCGCTCGCCCGGGTCGTCGGAGTCCGGGTCGGGGGGGACGAAGGAGACGTAGCCGAAGACGTCGAGGCCGCTGGAGGTGCGGGCGGTCACCGGGATGAAGGTGCGCCCGGCCCAGGTGCGGTCGGGGTGGTAGTTGAGCTCGCCGACCTCGCCCAGCTCCTCGCCCGCCTCGGTGTCGTCGTGCAGGTGCAGGCAGGCGGCCAGGAACTCGGCCTGCAGGGTCTCGGCCCAGCGACCGCTGGGGAGCATCTCCTGCGGCGGCTCGGCGGCAAACCGGACGACGAAACGCGGCTCGGGCGGCATGTCGCGGACCCTAGTGGACGCGTCAGGCCTCGCGCAGCTGCGCGGCGGCGTGCTCCGGCGCCACCGTGCACACGTTCAGGCCGGCGCCGAGCTCGACCCCGGCGAGCGGCGTCAGGCGGGGCACGATGTCGATCCGCCAGCAGAAGGCGTCGGCGCCGCGGGGCGCGGTGCGGACCCAGAGGTTCAGCGGAGGCGGCGCGCCGAGCACGCGGCCGAGGCGGTTCAGGACGTCGTGCAGCAGCCGCGCGCCGCTTGGGCCGCCGTCCTCGAAGCGCCCCCGGGTGCGGCGGGGCGCGAGCGCCAGCTGGTAGGGGGAGCGCGAGGCGTAGGGCGCGAAGACGACGGCGTCGTCGTCGACGGCCACGAGCCGCTCGCGGCGGCGGACCTCCTCCTGCACGAGGTCCCCGAGCAGGTTCTGGCCCTGCATCCGCACGGCGTAGGCGCCGAAGCGCTCGCGCTCGCGGGCGATCGCGGCGGGGACGAAGTCCAGCGCGAGCAGCTGCGCGTGCGTGTGGGCGAGGGAGGCGCCGGCCGCGCGGCCCTCGTTGACGACCAGGTGCACGCAGGCCGCGCCGGCCTCCGTGTGGAGGCGCATCCGCTCCCGCCAGACGTCGGCGGCCGCGACGAGCTGCTCGGCGGGCAGGTGCGCGAGGGTCCTGACCGGCTGCGGGGCGTTGACGATCACCTCGCTCGCGCCGCGCGCGGGCAGCGCGGTGAACAGGTCCGCGGGAACCTGGGGCGGCGGGTCCTCGGCGTCCGCGGTGAGCAGCGGGTAGCGGTTCGGGACGACGCGCACCTTCCAGCCCGGGCCGTCCGCCACGCCGCCGCCGGGGCGCAGCGCGTACAGCTCGGGCGGCGTCCGGTCCTCGTGGCCCTCGGCGAGGGGGTCGTCGGCGGGCGCCGGCGCCGGTTCTCGCGGGATCTCGAACGCCGCGCCCGGCCGGTCGGCGCGGTGGACGGCGACGATCGAGCGCAGCCCGGTCAGGGGGTCGACGCGGACCTCAGGCACCGAGGTATCGCTTGATGTCCCGGCCGAGCTCCTCGGGGCTCTGGTAGGGGCCCGCGTGGCGCATGACGACGTGGCCGCGGGCGTCCACGAAGATCGTGATCGGATAGTTGTTCGGGGCGCCGAGGAAGCGGGCGATGTTCTCGTCGTGGTCCACGTAGGAGGGGTAGGTGACCGGGAACTGCCTCAAGAAGGCCGAGGCGTCGCCGTGGTTGTCCGCCCCGTCGACGCCCAGGAACGCGACGGTGCGCCCGTGCTCGGCGCCCGCGCGCTGGAAGACGGGGAACTCCGCCCGGCAGGGCCCGCACCACGAGCCCCACTTGTTGACCACGACGGGGTGGCCGCGCAGGGCCTTCAGCCGCGCGCGGAAGGCCCGGAGGTCGCCGCCGAGCAGCGCGCTGGCCTGGCCGTGCAGCGCCGCGAGCGGCGCCGGAGCGCCCTTCAGCGCCTTCAGGGCGCCCTGCGGGTCGTAGCGGGGACCCTTCGCGGCGGTCGTCCGGCCGCCGGTCTGGGTCAGACCGACGACGACCGCCGCCGCCACCGCGACGGCGAGAAGGACGGGGAGCGCGCGCCGCACGAACCAGAGCCTAGGCTCACTGCGACCGGCCTGTGCGCCGATCTGCTTCAATGGGTGGTGCGCGCAGGCCGCACCGGCGGGGCTCTCACCTGATCCACGCCGAAGGGCCGCGCTCCCTGATTGCCGTGCGAGATCGACTGCACGGCGACGCACGACGTCTGATCTCCGAGCCTTTCTTGGCTGACCCCACAGCAGTGGCCGACGAGGCCACGTTCCTGCCGCCTTCCGGCGACCTCGAACGGGTGCAGAAGTTCACCCGTGAAGCCTTCGTGCTCGAAGGGGAGTCGGTCGCGGCCGCGCTCGCGCCGGGATCCGCCCGCCGCATGGCCTTCGACGAGGCGCTGGCGGAGCTCGCCGCGGGAGCGCGTGCGCCGTCGGTCGCCTGGCGGCGCACGTGGTCGCTGCTGCTGGGCCTCGAGCGGGTGCTCGACGACGACGAGCCCTCGCTCGTCGACGGCACGACCCTCTCCGCCCACCAGGTCGACGCGCTCTCGGGCACGCTGACCGCGCTGCTCGCCGAGGCCCAGCGCACGGGCAGCGGCAACGGGTCGCTCACCGCCACCTCCGGCGAGCCGATCGCGCTCGCCTCCTCCGCCATCCCGGGAGAGGAGGACGCCGAGGAGGAGGACGCCGACGAGGAGCCGCAGGACTGGGCCGATCAGGACGCGGGCGCCGACGCCGACGCGGCGCAGCTTGCCGAGCAGCCGGAGGATCCCAACGCGGGCAAGCGCTTCTGGTTCGAGCACGCCACGGGCGCCGGCAAGACGGTCGCGGCCCTCGGCTTCGTCGAGGCCTCCCGCACCGGCGGCGTGCTCATCCTCACCCACCGCCGCAACCTCGTCGACCAGTTCCTCGGCGAGCTGCGCGATCGCGGCTACAAGGCCCGCATCCACGAGGCGCTGCTGCGTGGCGAGGACGCCGCGAACGGTGGGGTGGGGGCCGTCACCGTCGAGACCTACCAGTGGTTCGTGCGCAACGCCGGCAACGTCTCCGACGTCTACTCGATCGTCATCTGCGACGAGGCCCACACCGCCCTGGGCGACAAGACCTCCGCCGCGATCCGCAACTGGGCCGAGCCCGTCTTCGTGGGCATGACCGCCACGGGTGCGCTGATCGCCCGCCACGTCACCGACCTCTTCCCGACCCAGACCTCGCGCTTCGACCTCGCGCAGGCCGCCCGCCGCGGCGTGATCTCCCCGCTGCGCTGCGTCCGCATCCCGCCCGGCCCCGGTGTCCGCACGATCGCCAAGGTGCCGCTGCGCAAGGGGGACGTCGACATGGAGTTCGACCAGGAGATGCTGGCCGAGCTGCTCGATCAGATGCCGTTCAACATGGCGATCGCCGACCTCTACAAGACCCGCTTCAACGGCGTGCCCGGCGTCGTCTACGCCGCGGGGGTCCGGCACGCGATGCACGTCGCCGAGGCGTTCCGCGCGCTCGGCATGAAGGCCCAGGGCGTGTCGGGCGAGACGCCCAAGCGCGAGCTCGCCGAGATCCTCGCCGCCTACGAGCGCGGCGAGGTCGACGTGCTCGTCAACGCCCAGCTGCTCGCGGAGGGCTGGAACTCGCCGCGCGCGACGGTCTGCATGCATCTGGCGCCCACGGCGTCGCGGCGCATCTACCAGCAGCGCGTCGGCCGCGTCACCCGCCGCCATCCCGGCAAGGAGGCCGGCATCGTCATCGACTTCGTCCACCCGGCGACCAAGCACGACGACCCCGTCGTCACGCTGCACTCGCTGCTGGACCGCGACGTCTATCGCGGCGGCGCCATCGTCGTCGGCCCGGTGCGCCGGGGCCGCGGCCGCCGGCTGCGCGTCGAGCGGCGCGTCCTGCCGGTGTGCGCGGACGAGAACCGCCGCATCGAGGTCTTCGAGCGGGAGCTGTGGCGCATCGCCGTCGAGCACCTCGACTACGGCGAGCAGATCCAGTGGGCCGCGCTGGCCGGGGCCCGCGTCGCGCCGGCGGGCTGGCGCCGGGCCCGCGCGATGCTGCACTTCGACCGGCAGGGGGAGCTCAAGCGCACGTTCTTGATCACGGCCCTGCGGCGCAACAAGAACCCGCAGCTGCGCCTGCGCGCCCTGCAGGAGATCGCCGCCGCGCGCGACGACGAGGCCTTCGACCAGGGCGTCGAGCTGATCGGCGACTGGCCGCGCGAGGAGAAGCGCGAGGGCGTGAAGATCCTGCTGCTCGCCCTCGCCGAGCGCAAGCTCGGCCGCCGCGACCAGGCCAACAACTGGATCTGGCGCTGCGCGGAGTACACCCGCGAGCTGCACGAGGAGTACGCCGTGCAGCGCTGGCCGGAGACCAAGCGCCTGCTCGGCCTGCTCGTGAACTCCTCCGGCGGCGCCCACGCGCGCAACGCGCGCCGGCTCGTCCAGGCCGCCCGCCAGCACGATCGCCGCCTCGCGTCCGCTCTGCTCGCCGCCGCGCTCCCGCACACCGCGGAGGCCGGCGAGGTCATCAACGGCGCGCGCATGCGCATGTCGCGCAAGCCGGGCGCGCTCGCCCGCGAGCTGCTGCGCAACCTGCCCAAGTCGGGCAAGGGCAGGCGCCGCCGCAGCAAGAAGCGCAAGGGCGCGGCCGAGGCGCAGGTCGCGGGCGCCTCCAACGTCAACCTCGATCCCGAGCGCGACGCCGGCGGCGCACCCGGTGACGCGGGCGCCGAGCCCGAGCCGGCGCGCTCCGGCCGGCGCCGCTCGCGCCGCGGCAAGCCGACCGAGCCGACCGCCGGGCCCACGACCGCTGAAGCACAGGAGCTCGAGCCGTCGCCCTCCCCCGACGACAAGCCGGCCCCGCGCCGGCGCTCGCGGGCCAAGAAGCCGGCCGCGACCGCCGCCGGCGACGCGGGCGCCGAGACGCCCAAGCCCAAGCCCGCCCCGCGCGCCCGCGCCGCCAAGCCCGCGCCCGCCCCGCGCGCCCGCCC
>JBBSIC010000045.1:0-25790 GCA_038232275.1 Solirubrobacterales bacterium
CGAAGACCTTCTTCACCCACGCGGCATTGCTGGATCAGGCTTGCGCCCATTGTCCAATATTCCCCACTGCTGCCTCCCGTAGGAGTCTGGGCCGTGTCTCAGTCCCAGTGTGGCTGATCGTCCTCTCAGACCAGCTACCCATCGAAGCCTTGGTAGGCCATTACCCCACCAACAAGCTAATGGGCCGCGGGCCCGTCTTGATGCGAAGGCCGAAGCTATCTTTCCTTCTCCCCCTTGGAGGGGAGGAGCACATCCGGTATTAGCCCGAGTTTCCTCGGGTTGTCCCGGTCATCAAGGTGGGTTACCCACGTGTTACTCACCCGTTCGCGGCTTTGCCCCGGGGCAAGCCCCGGTTCGTCGCTCCACTTGCATGTGTTAAGCACGCCGCCAGCGTTCGTCCTGAGCCAGGATCAAACTCTCCGTGAAGTGAACTTCATGAAGAGCCCCGCCGCTCCGACTGCGACGGCACCTATACACGCGGTGCCGACTGAAGCGCGAGGATTTACTACTAATGCTTAGAGCCTGTCGCCCGACGAGGGTGGGCGATCAGGTCGAATCTGGACGCACATATCGATCCCCCGACTGGGGATCGTGTGTGCATGCTGTTGAGTTTTCAAAGACCGTCGCCGTTCTCATTGAGGGGGCTTCCCTCGCGTCGAACTGCTCCTCGGGGTGACGCGTCTTGGCGTCACTTCGAGCGGACGATGGATGATAGCGCTTCGGACAGCAGTCCATCAACGCCTCCACCTGCCGAGCGGGGGACGAAGGTAGCAGGCGTCAGGCAGCCAGCCGCAGGCGCCGGAAGCGGCGCTTGCCGACCTGCAGCAGGGCGCCGTCCAGGCGTTCCGCTCCGACGTCGAGTTCTTGGCTTCCCAGCGCGGCTCCGTCGATCTTGACACCGCCCGCCGCGAGCGTCCGCCGGGCCTCCGAGCGCGACCCGCCGAAGAGCTCGGCGATCAGGGCCGGCATGTGCACGACGCCGTCGTCGGGCCGGAACTCCGCCTCCTCGACGTCGTCGGGCGCCTCGCGCCGCACGAAGACCCGGTCGAAGTGCGCCTGCGCGGCCTCGCCCGCCCCCGGCCCGTGGAAGCGGTCGGCGAGGGCGCCGGCCAGCGCGCGCTTGGCCTCGCGCGCGCCCAGCCCGGCCGGGGCCGGCTCCCCGAGCAGCACGTCGAACCACTCCCCCAGCAGGGCGTCCGGGATGCTCATCGTGCGTCCAAAGATCTCCTCGGGCGCCTCGGCGATCCCGACCTGGTTGCCGTAGGACTTCGACATCTTGCGCGCGCCGTCGGTGCCGTTTATCAGCGGCGTGGTGAGGACCACCTGGGGCTGCTGCCCGTAGGCCGTCTGCAGGTCGCGGCCCATCAGCAGGTTGAACTTCTGATCGGTGCCACCGAGCTCGACGTCGGCGCGCACCGCCACCGAGTCGTAGCCCTGGAGGATCGGGTACAGCAGCTCCAGCACCGAGATCGGCTGGTGGGCGCTGAAGCGCTTGGCGAAGTCGTCGCGCTCGAGTATCCGGGCGACGGTCGGGTGGCGCACGAGCCGGAAGAGCTCCTCCATCCGCATGTCCAGCCACTCCGAGTTGCGCCGCACCTCGAGCGTCTCGTCCTCGCGCAGGATCTTCGTGGCCTGATCCACGTAGGTTCGCGCGTGGGCGTCGATCTCCGCGCCGGACAGGATCGGCCGGGTGGCCGAGCGCCCGGACGGGTCCCCCACCCGCGCCGTGTAATCCCCGACGATCAGCACCGCGACGTGGCCCAGGTCCTGAAACTCCCGCAGCTTCTGAAAGACCACGGTGTGCCCGAGGTGGATGTCGGGGCTGGTCGGGTCGATCCCGAGCTTGACGCGCAGGAGATGCCCTTCGTCTAGACGCCGCGCCAGAGCGCCCTCTGGGAGGCAGTCGACGGCATTGCGCGCGAGGTGCCGGGCGGCGAGCAGCGCCTCGGAGCTGGGCTGGGACATCCGTTGCAATGGTAGAGTCCGACTTCGGACACGGCCCTGTGCCGCGTCTCCTCGGGACCCAGCGCCGCCCCGTCCTCGCGGCGCCACCGCACCCATGAGCGAACCCCTGCGACGCAGCACCGAGTCCCGGACCCCGGCCAGCGACCGGGTCGGATCGGAGACCGTCGAGCACATCGCTGCGATCTACCCGACGGGCCGCTTCGAGCCCGAGCCCGAGCCGCCCCCGCCGCCCGGCCCGCGCCCGAAGATCCGCTGGATCCGCCTGCTGGCGCTGCTCAGTGGCCTCGGTGTGCTGGCCGTGGTCTCCGCCGCCTTCGGGATGATGATGGCGGTCGCCTCCGACCTGCCCGAGATCGACGTGCTCGACGTCCCCACGGTGCAGTCGCACATCCTGGACCGCAAGGGCCACGACCTCGGCGTGCTCACGAGCAACAAGAACCGCCTGCTCGTGCGCTCCGACGAGATCGCCCCGGTCATGAAGCACGCCATCGTCTCGGTCGAGGACCGGCGCTTTTACACCAACTCCGGCGTCGACATCCGCGGCATGGGCCGCGCGATGGTCCAGGACGTCCTGGAGGGCGGCGCCGTGCAGGGCGCTTCGACCATCGCCCAGCAGCTGGTCAAGAACCGGCTCGAGGCCCAGAGCGACCGCACGATCTTCCAGAAGCTGCGCGAGGCCGCGATGGCGTTTCACATGACGCGCAAGTGGGACAAGGAGCGCATCCTGCGCAACTACCTCAACACGATCTACTTCGGCTCCGGCGCCTACGGGATCGAGGCGGCCGCGCGCACGTACTTCGGCTCGGACTTCGGCCTCGGCGGCGACGCGCCGCAGTGCGGGAGCGCGAACGGGCAGCGCCGCTGCGCCTCGCTTTTGCGTCCCTCCCAGGCCGCGCTGATCGCCGGCCTGGTCGCCAACCCGACCGCTTACGACCCCGTGCTGCACCCGCGGGCGGCGAAGACCCGGCGCGACCTCGTGCTCCGGCGCATGCGCGAGCAGGACTACGTCAGCCAGGTCCAGTACGAGGAGTCGGTCGCCGAGTCGGTGCCGTCCTCCGCCGGCGTCCACCCGCCGCAGGAGACCTCCAAGTACCCCTACTTCACGACCTGGGTCCGCCAGCAGGTGGTCGACCACGTCGGCGCGGGCCGCGCCTTCGAAGGCGGCCTGAAGGTCCAGACGACGATCGACTCCGAGCTCCAGCAGGCGGCTCAGAACGCGATCACGCAGTGGCTCGGGCCGAACCCCGGCCTGCGTGGCGCCCCCGCCGCGGGCATGGTCGTGCTCGACAACAAGACCAGCGAGGTGCTCGCGATGGTCGGCGGCAACAACGACGACTACAACGCCCACCCGTTCAACCTGGCCACGCAGGGCCAGCGCCAGCCCGGGTCGTCCTTCAAGCCCTTCGTGCTCGCCGAGGCTCTCGAGCAGGGCATCAGCCCCGAATCCACCTGGACCTCGAAGAAGAAGACGTTCTGCGTCACCCGCAAGCACTCGAAGTGCACGGAGTCCTTCGTCGTCAACAACTACGACGACGCCTACTCCGGGGTCACGACGCTGCGCAACGCGACGGCGTTCTCCGACAACTCCGTCTTCGCCGAGATCGGCCTGAAGATCGGGACCAGGAGGATCTCAAAGCTCGCGCGCAGGGTCGGCGTCCGCACCCCCGTCTCCACCAACGACGCCATGACCCTCGGCGGTCTGCGGCGGGGTGTGACCGTCCTCGACATGGCCCACGCCTACGAGTCCTTCGCCTCCGGCGGCAACCTCGTCTACGGGACGCTGAGCCCCGGGGCGTCGCGCTTCGAGGCCTCACATCAGCGCGGGACCGTCCCCGGACCGGTCGGCATCAAGAAGATCTCCGAGCCGCGCGACCCCGGCTCTGAGAAGCTCCGCGCCGCCCGGCTGCTCAACGGCGACGCCGCCATCAACCACAAGCGCGACGCGCGCGTCCTGCCCGCCGCCACCTCCGCGACCGTCCAATCGCTCCTGCAGGGCGTCGTCGGGATCGGCTCGGGCAAGCGCGCCGCCGTCTCCGGCGTCTCGATCGCCGGCAAGACCGGCACGACGGAGGACTACGGCGACGCGTGGTTCGCGGGCTGGTCGCCGCGCTACACCGTCGCCGTCTGGGTCGGCTACCCCGACAAGGTCAAGGCGATGAAGCCCCCGGACTTCTCCTTCAACGGCGAGCCCGTCGCCGGCGGGACCTACCCCGCGGCGATCTTCTCCTCGTTCATGACCGCGGCGCTGAACCTCCATCCGCTCCCGGTGGACAAGACCGCGCCGGCCCCGGTGGTGACCTCGACGCCGGGCGCGACGGCGCCGGCGCCCAGCGCCACCGTCGCACCCGCCCCGACGAAGGCGCCTCGCAGGCAGGCGCCGTCGAACGCGCAGCCGACGACGCCGGACCAGACCCCGGCCGCCCCGACGCCCGCCACGGGGCAGCAGACGCCTCCGGACGCGCCTGCGGGCGGCGCCGGAGCACCCCTCGGCTAGCCGAGCAGGTCCTCGAACCAGCGCCGGTCGTCCGGCGCCTTGTCGCCCGTCTCGTTGTCGCAGCGGTAGAAGGCGCGATAGAGGTCGAGGTCGGGGCCCAGGTCACGGGCGAGCCGCCGCGCGCGTCGCTCGGCCAGCCGCCAGAGCCCGGTCCGGCGCCCGAGGCGCCAGGCGCGATAGGCGTCGTCGTGGCGCTCGATCACCTTCAGCACGCCGTGATCGTCGACGTGGCGCTCCGCGAAGCGCCGCGCCAGCCGCGCGTGGTCGGAGCGGCCGGGCCGCCACCAGCGGACGTCGCTCTTGAGGCTGTCGTGGACGAGCGCGACCAGGCGCAGCCGGGCGCGCTGCCGTGGGTCGGCGGCGAGGCGGTCGACGTTGGCGAGCACCTCGTCGATGTGCTTGGCGACGCTTGACTCGGGGTGCCCGCTGCCACCCGACCGGTGCGCGACGCCGCGCTGCCACGCCGGATCGGCCCGGATGCGCTCCTCCGCGCTCATCCCGGCCGCGGGCGCGAGACGTGGGGGTTGCCGGCCGCGCAGAAGCGCCACGGCAGCTCGGCCGCCTTGGTGATCCCGACACGCGGCCCGGCGATCAGCTCGGGCGCCTCCCAGCCGTGGGCCGCCCCGCTGATGACGATCGGGCCGTCGACCATGCTCGTGGCGTTCTCGCCGAGCCCGACGCCGAGCGCCTCGGTGAGCTTGCCCGGCCCCGAGCACAGGGCCTCGCGGCGCACCAGGCCGCGCCGCTCGCGCATCCGCTCGATCCCGCTCAGCGGCTCCAGCGCGCGGATCAGCACGGCGGCGCCGACGTGCTCGGGCTCGCAGACGGCGTTCAGCAGCGCATGGATGCCGTAGGAGCGGTACACGTAGGCGGTCCCGGGGACGGAGAACAGGGGCCAGGTGCGCCGGGTCAGCCCGACGTGGGCGTGGCAGGCCGCCTCGGACTGGTGGTAGGCCTCGGTCTCGACGATCACGCCACTGGTCTCGCCGTGGGTGACGACGCAGCCGACGAGGTCCCGGGCGACGTCGAGCACGGGCCGGCCGTAGAAGTGCGCCGGCAGCGGCGCCCTCACGCGGGCTGGTCTTCGAGCTCCGCCCTGGCGTGGGCGAGCTGCTCGCGCACCCGCGCTAGCGCCGTCCCGCCCTCGGAGACCTTGGACTCCAGCCAGGAGCCTTCCGAGAGCACGCCGTAGTACTCGTCGTCGAGCACGTCGGCGTGCGCCTTGAGCTCGGAGAGCGGCAGCTCGGACAGGGCGCGGCCGGACTCGACCGCCTCGCGGACCAGGCCGGCGACGATGCCGTGGGCCTGGCGGAAGGGCACGCCGCGCCTGACCAGCAGGTCGGCGATGTCGGTGGCGGCGATCATCTCGTCGCCGGCGGCGCCGGCGAGGCGGTCGCGGTCGAAGGCGATCCCCTCGAGCATGCCGACCGCGGCGGCCAGGCACAGCTCGAGCGTGTCCACCGTGTCGAACAGGCCCTCCTTGTCCTCCTGGAGATCCTTGTTGTAGGTCAGCGGCAGGCCGTGCAGGACGCCGTGCAGCGCGACAAGCCGCGAGACGATCCGCGGCGCCTTTGCGCGCAGGAGCTCCGCCGCGTCGGGGTTTTTTTTCTGCGGCATGATCGAGGAGCCCGACGCCCAGGCGTCGGAGACCTCGGCGAAGGCGAACTCCTCGCTGGACCACAGCACGATCTCGGCGCCCAACCGGGATAGGTGCGTCGCGCACGTCGCCGCCGCGGCCAGGAAGTCCAGCACGAAGTCGCGGTTGGAGACCGCGTCGATCGAGTTCGGGGAGACCGCGCCGAAGCCCAGGTCGCGGGCGACCATCCCGCGGTCGGTCGCGAAGTTCACGCCCGCCAGGGCCCCGGCGCCGAGCGGCAGCAGGTCGGTGGAGCCCAGGACAAACTCGAAGCGCCGGGCGTCGCGGCGGAACATCCAGAAGTAGGCGAGCAGGTGATGGGACAGGTAGACCGGCTGCGCGCGCTGCAGGTGCGTGTAGCCGGGCATCGCCCAGTCCAGGTGGGCGTCGGCGACCTGGACGAGCACGCTCTGCAGGCGCTGGAGGGACTCGATCGTCTGCAGCGCGTGGGCGCGGACGAACATCGTCATGTCCGTGGCGACCTGGTCGTTGCGCGAGCGCGCCGTGTGCAGCTTGCCGCCGACGGGGCCGGCGATCTCGGTCAGCCGCCGCTCGATGGCCATGTGGATGTCCTCGTCGTCCGCGTGGAAGTCGAATGTCCCGCCGTCGAGCTCGGCCGCCACACGATCCAGCGCTCCGTGGAGGTCGTCGCGGTCGCGGTCGCTGATGATCCCGGCCCGCGCGAGCATCGCCGAATGCGCCCGCGACTGCTCGATGTCATAGGGGCCGAGGCGCCAATCGAAGCCGATCGAGGAGTTCAGCCGCCGGAAGATCGGGTGCTGGGGCTCGACGAAGCGCGACATGCAGGCATCATGCCGCCAATGCCGGCCACCGTGCGCCCCGCCCGCGTCGACGATCGAGGCGTCCCTCGCCTGCTCTACCTCTCCGCGCAGCCCTACTACGACGCCTTTGCGGGGTCGGCGGCACGGGCGCAGAAGCTACTCGCCGCGATCTGGGAGCGGCCGGCCCACACGGCCAGCCACGACGCCTGCCACGTCGCGGTGGCGGGCGTCCGCGTGGTCGGGGCCCTCGTGACCTTTCCGGCCGAGGAGGGCGACCGGCTCGCGCGCCGCTTTCTGGCCCTCTCGATGCTGCGGCTGCCCGTCTGGCACTGGCCGGCGGTGCTGCGGCACCTGCGCGCCTCCGCGGAGGTCATCCCCGTCCCGCCAGAGCGCTCGCTGTACGTCGACGCCCTGGCGGTGGAGGCGGGTGCGCGGCGCCAGGGGGTCGGCACGGCGCTGCTGCGCGAGGCGGAGCGCCGCGCGCGCGCGGGCGATCTGCGGGGGGTCTCGCTCGACACGGGGCTGCAAAACCACGGGGCCCAGGCGCTGTACGAGGCGAACGGCTTCGTGGCGCAGGGAGAGCGCCGCGCCCCGGACGAACGGGTCGCCCGCGCCGTCGGCGGACCGGGCTTCGTTTCCTACTTCAAGGCGCTATGACTGCCCCATGATCGCGTTAGACGGCCTCGTCAAGACCTACGCCACGTCCGCGGGACCGATCGAGGCGGTCCGCGGCGTGAACGTCACGATTGCCCCGGGCGAGACCGTCGCCCTGCTCGGACCCAACGGCGCCGGCAAGTCGACGACGATCGACATGCTGCTCGGCCTGCAGCGGCCCGACGCGGGGACGGTCACGCTGTTCGACCGCACCCCGGAGGCGGCCATCTCGGCCGGCATGGTCGGCGCGATGCTGCAGACCGGCTCGCTGATCGAGGATCTCTCGGTCGGGGAGCTGGTGGGGATGATGGCCTCGTTGTATCCGGACCCGATGGACGTCGACGCGGTGCTCGACCTGACCGGGATCGGAAAGATCGCCGGGCAGCGCACCCAGAAGCTCTCCGGCGGTCAGACGCAGCGGGTGCGCTTCGCGGTCGCGCTGGTGTCCAACCCCGAGCTGCTGGTGCTCGACGAGCCGACCGCGGCCCTGGACGTCCAGGGCCGGCGCGACTTCTGGGACACGATGCGTGAGTTCGCCTCGCGCGGCAAGACCATCGTCTTCGCGACGCACTATCTCGAGGAGGCCGACGCCTACGCCGATCGCATCGTCCTGATGGCCCAGGGCCAGGTCGTCGCCGACGGGCCGACGACGGAGATCAAGGCGATGGCCGGCAGCCGCACGATCCGCGCCACGCTGCCCGGCGCCGAGGTCGGCGAGCTCGGTGAGCTGCCCGGCGTCCTGGCCGCCGAGCGCCACGGGGAGACGGTCATCCTCAGCTGCTCGGACTCCGATCGCGCCATCCGCGAGCTGCTCGACGCCTACCCGGAGGTGCGCGACCTCGAGATCGCCGGCGCCGGGCTCGAGCAGGCCTTCCTCCAGCTCACCGCGTCATGACGACCGTCTCCTACACCCGCGCGGAGCTCCTGCGCACGGTCCGCAACCGCCGCTTTCTCATCTTCGCCGTCGGCTTCCCGCTCGTGCTCTTCTGGGTGATCGCCGGGCCCCAGAGCGACCAGAAGAACTTCAACGGGACGGGCGTCTCCGTGGTCCTGTGGTACATGACCTCGATGGCCGCCTACGGGTCGATGATCGCCGTGATGTCGGGCGGCGCGCGCATCTCGCTGGAGCGCCAGGTGGGATGGACGCGCCAGCTGCGCATCAGCCCGCTGAAGATCCGCACCTACTTCACCACGAAGGTCGGCGTGGCCTACGTCACGTCCGTCTCCGTGATGCTGCTGCTCTACGTCTCCGGCTTCGTCCTCGGCGTGCGGCTGCCCGCCGGCCGCTGGCTCGGGATGACGGGGCTGATCCTGCTCGGGCTCGTGCCGTTCGCCGCCCTCGGCATCCTGCTCGGCCACCTGCTCAAGGCCGACACCATGGGCCCGGCGCTCGGCGGCGGGGTCGGCCTGCTTGCGCTGATCAGCGGCTTCTGGTTTCCGATCACCAGCGGCGTCATCCACGACATCGGCCAGTACCTGCCGTCGTGGTGGCTCGTGCAGGCCAGCCACGTCGGGGTCAGCGGGGAGGCCTGGCCGCTGCTCGGCTGGGTGGTCGTGATCGGGTGGTCCGTCGCGCTCACGCTGGGCGCGGCACGGGCCTACCGGCGCGACACAGCACGTCAGTGAGGGCCTCGGCCACCCGGGCCACCTCGCCCTCGGTCATCTGCGGGTAGAACGGCAGCGCGAGCGAGCGGGCGGCCATCTCCTCCGCGACCGGGAACTCGCCCTCGCGGTGGCCGAAGCGCTCGCGATAAAACGAGAACAGGTGGATGGCGGGCAGGTAGGGCTTGGCCGCCACCCCGCGCCCGCGCAGGGCGACGATCGTCTCGTCGCGGTCGACCCCTGCGGGCAGCTGCACGACGTAGACGAACCAGGAGCGGCGGTCGGCGGGCAGGCGCAGCTCGCAGCTGGAGAGGGCCTCGCGGTACAGGCCCGCGACGCGGGCGCGGTCGGCGAGCATCCCGTCCAGGCGGCCCAGCTGCACGAGCCCGATCGCGCACGCGATGTCGCTCAGGCGGTAGTTGAAGCCGAGGCGGTCGTGGTCGAGCCAGCCCATGTCGGGCGCACGGCCCTGGTTGCGCTCGGAGTCGACGCGCTCCTTGACCGCCTCGTCGGCGGTGACGACGATCCCGCCCTCGCCCGTCGTGATCTGCTTGTTGGCGTAGAAGGCGAAGACCGCCGGGTGGCCGCGCGAGCCCACGGCCGTGCCGTCGGAGTGCACGGCCCCGAGCGCCTCGCAGGCGTCCTCGACGATCGGCAGGCCGAGGCGCTCCAGGCCGGGCACGTCGGCCGCCCACCCGAAGATGTGCACGGGAAGCAGGGCGGTCGTGCGCTGGGTGACGGCGGCGGCGACCGCGGCGGCTGAGATGCAGAGGGTGTCCGGGTCGATGTCGACGAAGACCGGCCGCGCGCGCTCGTAGAGGATCACGTTTGCCGAGGCGACGAAGGAGAACGGCGAGGTGATGACCTCGCCGCCCTCCTGCACGCCGGCGGCGCGCAGGGCGAGGTGCAGGCCGGCGGTGCCGCTGGAGACCGCGCTGGCGTGCACGCCCCCGCCGATGCGCTGCGCGAAGGCGCGCTCGAACGCCCCGACCTTTGGGCCGAGCGAGAGCCGGCCCGAGGCGAGCACCTCGGCGACCGCGGCCGCCTCCTCGGAGCCGAGGACGGGGCGCGCCATGGGGATCGGCTCCGTCACGCGGGCGCGGCGGCGTCCCGGCTGTGCGCCTGGCGGCCGGGGAGCATGCCGGCCTCCAGCGAGTCCACCAGGGCGTCCCACGACGCCTCTATCACGTTCTCGTGAACGCCGATCGCGCCCCACGTGTGCACGCCGTCGGAGGCGTCGAGCAGCACGCGGGTCGTCGCGCCGGTCGCCTTGAACTCGTCGAGGATGCGGACCTTGTAGTTGACGAGCCGGATGTCGCGCAGGTGCGGGTGGCGCTCGCCGATCGCCTCGCGCAGCGCCCGGTCGAGCGCGTGGACGGGGCCGTTGCCCTCGGCGGTGCGCACGTAGCGCTCGCCGTCGACCCAGATCTTGATCGTCGCCTCGGTGGAGACCCGCCCGTCCTGGAGCTTCTCCGCGATCACCCGCCAGGACTCGAGACGAAACAGCGGCTCGTACTCCCCCGTCTCCTTGCGGATGAGCAGGTCGAAGGAGCCGTCGGCGGCCTCGAAGTGATAGCCCGCGTGCTCGAGGGTCTTGACGCGCTCGGCAACGCGGGCCGCGCCGGCGTCATCGAGCCCGGCGCCCGTCTGCTCGGCGCGGGAGAGCACGGTGCCCTTGCCCGAGAGCTCGGAGATGAGGATCTCGCGGGTGTTGCCGACCGCGCCCGGGTCGATGTGCTCGAAGGTCGCCGGGTCGGCGTTGACGCCGGCGACGTGCATGCCGCCCTTGTGGGCGAAGGCGTTGGTGCCGACATAGGGGCGGTTGGCGTCGGGCTGCAGGTTCAGCAGCTCGTCGAGCAGGTGGGAGACCTCGGTCAGCGCGCCGAGCGCCGGGATGCAGTCGTGGCCGAGCTTGAGCTGCAGGTTGGGGACGATCGTGACGAGGTTCGCGTTGCCGCAGCGCTCGCCGTAGCCGTTCATGGTGCCCTGGACCATGCCGGCGCCCTCGAGCACGGCGGCGATCGTGCTGGCGACGCCGCAGCCGGCGTCGTCGTGGCAGTGGATGCCGACGCCCGTGCCGAGCGCGGCGACGACCGCGCGGGTCGCCCCGGCGATCTCGTGCGGCAGGCGGCCGCCGTTGGTGTCGCACAGCGTGACCCACTCCGCGCCGGCGTCGGCGGCTGCGCGGGCGCAGCTCAGCGCGTACGCCGGGTCGTCGGCGTAGCCGTCGAAGAAGTGCTCAGCGTCGTAGACGACGCGCTTGCCCTGGGCGGCGAGGAAGGCGACCGAGTCCGCGATCATGCGCAGGTTCTCGTCGCGATCCACCTTGACGACCTTCTCCAGGTGCAGCGACCACGACTTGCCCACGAGCGTCGTCACGGGCGCGAAGCAGTCGGCCAGCAGGCGCAGGCCGGGGTCGTTCTCCGCGGCCAGGTCGCGGCGCCGGGTCATCCCGAACGCCGCGATCTGCGCGGTGGCGAAGGTCTCTGCGGCCAGCAGGCCGAAGAACTCCTCCTCCTTGGGGTTCGAGGCCGGGAAGCCCGCCTCGATCAGCTGCAGGCCGAGGCCGTCGAGCACGTGGGCGACGCGCAGCTTCTCCCCGGCCGAGAGCGACATCCCCTCCCCCTGCATCCCGTCACGGAGGGTGCAGTCGTAGACAATCACGCCGCGCGTGCCGGGACTTCCACGAGGTCGTTCCACTCCGCGTAGGCCTCCACCCGGCCGTGCAGCGCGTCCTCGAAGAGCTGCTGGACCTCGCGGGTGACCGGCCCGGGCTCGCCGGGGCCAACCGCGTGGTCGTCGACCTCGCGGATCGGCGTCAGCTCGGCCGCCGTGCCGGTCATGAACAGCTCGTCCGCCATGTAGAGCTCGCCGCGGGCGACATCGCGCTCCTCGAGCGTGTAGCCGAGGTCGCGGATGATCTGGATGACGGCGTGGCGGTTGATGCCGCCGAGGATGTCTGACGTGAAATGCGGGGTGGAGATCACGCCGTCCTTGACCAGGAACAGGTTCTCCCCGGTGCCTTCGGAGACCATGCCGCGGGCGTCGAGCAGGATGCCTTCCTCGTAGCCGCACTTGTCGGCCTCCACCTTCGCGAGGATCGAGTTGAGGTACTGGCCGGTGGCCTTGGCGGCCGGGATGACGCTGCCGGAGTCCACGCGCCGCCAGCTCGACACCCGGGCGCGGACGCCCTTCTGCTTGCCCTCCTCACCGAGGTAGGAGCCCCACTCCCACGTCGCGATGCAGACCTCGACAGGGGAATTCAGCGGGTACAGCCCCATCGGCCCGGCGCCGCGGAAGACGAGCGGGCGGATGTAGCAGGACTTGAAGCCGTTGCGCACGATCAGCTCGTCGGTGACCGCCCTGAGCTCCTCTGGCGTATAGGGGATGTCCATGAAGTACATCTTGGCGCTCTGAAAGAGCCGGTCCAGGTGCGCCTTGTGGCGGAACACGGCGGTGCCCTTCGGGGTCTCGTAGGCGCGGATGCCCTCGAAGACGCCGGTCCCGTAGTGCAGGGCGTGCGTGAGTACGGAGACCTTCGCGTCCTCGAAGGCGACGAATTCCCCGTTCATCCACACGTAATCTGCTGAGACCACCGCTCTGAGCTCCCCGGTTGAAGGTCAAGTCAGTGTACCGGCGGCGGTCAGGAGCTCGCGCAGGGCGGCGGTCACGTAGGCCGGGTCCTCGAACACCGCATCGCGCGTGAAGCAGACCGTGCGGCAGCCGTGGGCGAGCGCGTGCGCTTCGCGTCGGCGATCGGCCTCGAAGGCCGCCGGATTGAGGTGGCCCCGCGCGCCGTCGACCTCGACGATCAGGCGCTGCTCGGCGAAGACGAGGTCGCGCCGCCTGCCGAGCAGCCAGCGCTGGCACTCGGGCGCCGGAAGGCCGGCCGCGGCGATGATCGCGAGGAGGCGGCGCTCGAGCGGGTTCTCAGGCTCCGGCCGCATCGAGGAGGCCGGCGTAGGCGGCGTTGGAGCGGGCGCGGTCGCGGAGGGCCTCGGGGAGGTCTTTCGAGCGTGCGCTCGAGGGCGGTCACGGGGAGGCCGCGCAGCTCGACCACGGCATCGAGGGAGGGATCGCGGTGTGTGCGCAGGTCCGGGCGCGGACGGAGCTGGGTGGTCGACGTGACGTGGGTCGGCCCGTCGTCGGGGGTGAGGATCCGCCACGCCCAGCCGGCCGGGGCGTGGCGGATCACGCCGTCGGTCGCCAGCACCGCCGCCCAGAGGCGGCCCTCCGTGGACAGGCGCGGGTGGCCGACGGCGTACACGCCGCGGTGGACGCGGTGCAAGCGCCCAGCCCTCAGCCACCGGTCCAGCGTGGCGCCCGAGACCCCCGGCGGCGCGGAGCTGCGCCGTGCTGATCGCCCCGTGCTGGCGCTCGGCGAGCTCGGCGATCGGGCCCGCGTTACGTTCCTTCCGAGGGGTGGAAGGTTCGTAAACCGGCACCGCCAGAGCATGCCGCCCGGCCGGTCCTTCACCCCCTCATTGCGCTGTCTTTTTCAAAGATGACGCAGAACGGCATCGAGCGCGTCGGCCGTCGTGGCGCTCCCACCCAGGTCGGCGGTGCGCAAGCCGTCGGCCAGCGCGGCGTCGACCGCCAGCTCGATCCGGGTGGCCTCGGACTCCAGGCCGAAGCCGTGGCGGAGCATCAGGGCGGCGGAGAGGATCATCGCGAGCGGGTTGGCGATGCCCTGGCCCGCGATGTCCGGCGCCGAGCCGTGGACGGGCTCGAACAGGCCCGGGCCGTCGCCGCCGAGTGAGGCGCTCGGCAGCAGGCCGATCGACCCGGTGAGGATCGAGGCCTCGTCGCTGAGGATGTCGCCGAACATGTTCTCGGTGAGGATCACGTCGAAGTGGCGCGGCGCGGTGACCAGCTGCATCGCCGCGTTGTCGACGAGCAGGTGTTGGAGCTCGATGTTGGGAAACTCGTGCGAATGCAGCTCGGTCACGACCGTGCGCCACAGGCGCGAGGTGGCGAGCACGTTGGCCTTGTCGACGCTCGTGACGCGCGAGCGCGCGGCGCCGAAGGCGACGCGGGCGATGCGCTCGACCTCCGCACGCGAGTAGGAGCACAGGTCGGAGGCGTATTCCGTGCCCTCCTCCTTCTCGCCGAAGTAGATGCCGCCGGTGAGCTCGCGCACGACGAGCAGGTCGACGCCCTCGACGTCGCGCAGCGGCGACGCGCCGGCCAACGCAGCGATCGCGCGCACCGGGCGCAGGTTGGCGAAGAGCCCGAGCTCCTTGCGGATCGCGAGCAGGCCGGCCTCCGGGCGCGGCCCACCGCCGTCCCATCTCGGGCCACCGACGGCGCCGAGCAGCACGGCATCGGCAGAACGGCAGGCATCGAGCACCTCATCGGTGAGTGCCGTTCCGTGTGCATCGATGCAGACACCGCCGAAGAGGTGCTGCTCGTAGGCGAACCCGGGCGCGACCGCGTCGATCACGCGGATGGCGGCCGGCATGATCTCCGGCCCGATCCCGTCGCCGGGCAAGGTCACGATCGTTGAACTCATGCGGCGGCCGAGCCTAGCCGGGCGACGACCGCGGCCGGCCGTGATGACGATCGCCATCGCCTGCGCGCGGCCCGATACCAGCGGCGCGGCCAGCGGCTTCCTCAAGACGCTGACAGAGGTCATCGACTTCGACCAGGCTGCCACCGACCGTGAGCGCGCGACGGCCGACTGCGTCCAGGCCGCGGCAGATCGCGTCGCGCCGAGCACGATCGCGAGATCAATCGCGCTCGGCACGGAAACGGATGCCTCGTGCTCGCCTACGTCGACGACTCAAAGAGGTCAACGACCGTCAAGGCCATGCGGCGGGTGACGGGCTGCTCTCAGACGCTTCCGCGCCGTCAGCTGCTGGTGACCCGCAGGTCGTCGTTGTCCATCGCGCGTAGGTAGGGCGCGACGAGCTCGCCGTAGTCGGCCTTGCGCCCGGCGGGCAGGTCCTTCCAGCCGGTGACCGAGCCGCGGCACCGCGCGGCACCGCACAGGCACACGGCCGGGAAGTGGTCGATCGTGAAGTTGCGCATCGCGTAGTCAAACGTCAGCTCCTGCCCGGCGCCGATCGGCCGGCGGGCGACGAAGTCAAAGGCCTGGCCGTCGTTGAGTCGCACACCACAGTTGGGGTCGCAGGAGTGGTTGACCTTCGGTCCCAGGCCGCCGTGGCGCGCCCAGCGGCCGGGACCGACCTGCGTCGCGTGCGAGTCGTTGCCCGTCAACGCCCCGACCAGGAAGCCGACCATGACGGTCTCACCCGCCGCGAACGGGCGAGTGGCCAGAACACCGTCGCCCTTGCCGTCGGCCGTGCGGCGCAGCTCGACGCCCTCCTCGGGAACCTGGGGCAAGAGAATCCCTTTCGGTCGATGCCCTCGAAGCACGAGCATAACGCCGGATTGTCGAGCCCCCGGCGGCTCCCGGTGCTCGACTCGGGTCGTGAGCCACCAACGACCGCTTCGCTCGGGCGCGCTCGTACCGTCGCCCTTGCGCACAACGACGAGTGGCACGAGCCTCTTCGAGCAGGGCACGTACGCACGCTCGACGGCACCATCGACGACTTCTCCATGAAGGACAAGCTCGCCTGATCTACGGCCGGGAGGTCAAGCCCGAGGAGCCGATCCAACGCTTCGCATGCGGCGGCGCCAGTGGGCGATGCGCGCTCCTGCCGTCATAGCCAGGCGGGCCAGCGCACGCCGGCGAGCTCGCGCTGGGCGGCGGCGCGCTGCGCGGGTGTGGGGTTGCGGGGCCCGTAGAAGACCCACAGGTCGATCTGGTAGCGCCCGGCGAACTAAGACCCCGGGGCGGTCAGAGCCGTATCCGGGCGCCGTGACCCTGAGGAGGCGCCAGCAGGATGGCAAGACGCCGGTCCTGGGTCAGCTGTCAGAGCGCCGTCGTCACGGGGCCGACCCGCTCGCGCTCGGACTCGTAGGCCGCGATCACGTCGCCCTGCTGCAGCGTCAGCGCGATGTCGTCGAGCCCGTTGAGCAGCCGGTGGCGGCGCTCCGCCTCGATCTCGAACGCCACCGCGCGGCCGGCGAAGCGGACCTCGAGCGCCTCGAGGTCGACCTCGGCCTCGCCGGCCGCCATCAGCGCGCGCACGTCCTCCTCTTCGATGCGCACGGGCAGCAGCCCGATCTTCAGGCAGTTGGAATAAAAGATGTCCGCGAAGCTCGAGGACACGATCGCCTTGAAGCCGTAGTCCTCCAGCGCCCACGGGGCATGCTCGCGCGAGGAGCCGCAGCCGAAGTTCGGCCCGGCCGCGAGGATCGGGTTGGCCGGGAGGTCCCAGCCCTCGGCGTTGCGCCACTCCCAGAACAAGAACTCGCCGAAGCCCGTGCGCTCGACGCGCTTGAGGAACTTCGCCGGAATGATCTGGTCGGTGTCCACGTCGGCGCGGTCGAGCACCGACACGGGGCCTTTGATCTGCTTGACGGGCTGCACGGTCACCTCCGCGGGGCATCCGGCCCCGCCACGGTCGAAACGGCCCCATCCCGGGGACCGTCCCACTCCCTGATGTCGACGAAACGGCCCTCGATCGCGGCCGCGGCCGCCATCTGGGGAGAGACGAGGTGCGTGCGGCCGCCGCGGCCCTGGCGCCCCTCGAAGTTGCGGTTGGAGGTCGAGGCGCAGCGCTCGCCGGCGGCCAGCGTGTCCTCGTTCATGCCGAGGCACATCGAGCAGCCGGCGGTGCGCCACTCGAAGCCGGCGGCGCGGAACGTCTCGTCCAGCCCCTCGTCCTCGGCCTCGCGGCGCACGGCGTCCGAGCCCGGGACGACCATCGCCCGCACGTGCGGGTGCACCGTTCGCGAGCCGAGCATGGACGCGGCGGCGCGCAGGTCGCCGATGCGCCCGTTGGTGCACGAGCCGATGAAGACGCGGTCGAGCGTGATCTCCTCCATCGGCGTCCCTGGCTCGAGCGCCATGTAGGTCAGCGCGCGCTCCTCGGAATCCGAGGACGGCTGCGGCACGGCGCCCGTGACTGGAACGACCTGCGCCGGCGTGGTGCCCCAGGAGACTAGGGGTGACAGCTCGCCGGCGTCCACCACGATCTCCTTGTCGAAGGTCGCGCCCTCGTCGGTGCGCAGGGCGCGCCACTGCGCGATCGCCGCGTCGAGGTTCTCCGGCGCGCCCGGGCGGCCGCGCATCCACTCGAAGGTCGTGTCGTCCGGCGCGATCATGCCCGCCCGGCCGCCGCCCTCGATCGTCATGTTGCAGATCGTCATGCGGCCCTCCATCGAGAGCGCCTCGATCGCCGGGCCGGCGAACTCGACCGCGTGGCCGGCGGCGCCGCCCGTGCCCATCTGCCCGATGGTCCCGAGGATCAGGTCCTTGGCGGTGACGCCGGGGCCCGCGGCGCCCTCGAAGACGATCCGCATCGACCTCGGCTTGGGCTGGGCAAGCGTCTGAGTGGCGAGCACGTGCTCGACCTCGCTGGTGCCGATGCCGAACGCGAGCGCGCCGAAGGCGCCGTGCGTGGCGGTGTGCGAATCGCCGCAGACGATCGTCATGCCCGGCTGGGTGACGCCCAGCTCCGGGCCGATGATGTGCACGATGCCCTGGCGCTCGGAGCCGAGGCTGTAGACCGGGACGCCGAACTCCTCGCAGTTACGCTCGAGCGTCTCGACCTGGACACGCGACAACGTCTCGCGGATCTTCGCGGCGACCGGCGTGCCGTCCGTGGGCACGTTGTGGTCGGCCGTGGCGAGCGTGCGGTCGGGCCGGCGGAGGGCGCGGCCGGCGAGCCGGAGGCCGTCGAAGGCCTGCGGGCTGGTGACCTCGTGCACGAGGTGCAGGTCGACGAAGAGCAGATCCGGAGCCACCTCGTGGGCGGCCCAGATCTTGTCCAGCAGGGTCGTTGGAGTGCTCATGAGCGGCGCAGCCCCGCCGACAACACGCCGAGCAGGACCGCCTCCTCCTTTCCGGGGTTCTCGAAGTGATGGGGAAGGTCGGCGTCGAAGGTCACGCAGTCGCCCTCGCGCAGGTCGTGCAGGACGCCGTCGCAACAGAAGGCGACCGCGCCGTGCAGGACGAGCACCGTCTCGCGCGAGCCGGGCTCGTGCATCGGGGTGTCGCCCGTGCGCGCGCCGGCCGCCAGCGCGTGCCGGGTGACCTCGGCGCGCTGGCCCGGCAGCGGCGGCGTGAGGATCTCGTAGGCGTGCCCGCCGCGCCGCGATCCCCGGCGCTCCTCGCGGCGGACCACCGAGACGGCCCCGTCCTCGTCGAGGCGCAGCAGCTGGGAGAGGCGCAACTCAAGGCCGGCCGCGATGCGCGCGGCGACCTGCAGCGTCGGGCTCGTCTCGCCCCGCTCGACCTGGCTGAGCATCGGCGCCGAGACGCCGGAGCGCTCGGCGAGGTCGCGCAGCGAGAGCGACGACGCCTCGCGCAGAGCGCGCATGCGCGCGCCGAGGGCGGGGATGGGCGGCGTCGTCACGGCCATGCGAACACGTACGTTATCACATACGCACGACTGTTAGTAGAGTCGGACGCGTATGCTCCGGCCGGTCAGCACCCTTCCCGACGTGCTCGTGCTGGGCGCCGGCGGGACGCTGGGCATCGCCTGGCTGCGCGGCCTGATCGCCGGGCTCGAGGACGCCGCCGACCTCGACCTGCGCCAGTGCGAGTACTTCGTCGGCACGTCGGCCGGCGCGTACGTCGCCGCCTACCTGGCGGCCGGCCGCAGTGCCGGCGCCGACCACGCCGACCCGGGCGAGTGGCCCGACGCCTCCGCCGAGCCGCCGATCTCCGACGCGCCGGCCGAGCCGGGCCCCCTGCGCCGGCTCGCGGACAGCGGCGGGCGCCTCGCCGCCGCCATGACCGCCCCGGTGGTGCCGCTCGCCCTGCGCGCGACCCGCCCCGGCGGCGCCGCCGCGCGCGCCGCGCTGCTGCGGGCCGCGCCGCGCCGCCAGGGGCGCAACCTCGACCTCGGACCCTACATCGACCAGCTCGGCGGCTTCGACGGCCGGCTGCGGGTGCCCGTCGTCGACCGTGCCAACGGCAAGCGCGTGGTCTTTGGCTCCCCCGGGACGCCGGCGGCCACCGTCGCCGAGGCCGTGCTCGCCTCCTGCTCGGTTCCGTGGCTGTTCGCGCCCGTCGAGATCGGCGACCGCGAGTACGTCGACGGCGGCGTGTGGAGCATGTCCAACCTCGACGCCGCGCCCGCCGGGCGCCAGTCCGAGGTGCTCGCGCTGCTGCCGACCTTCGGCCGCGGCGCGGGGCACGGCCCCGCCGGCTTCCTGCGCGCCGCCGGCCAGGCCGCCGGCCTCGCGGAGCTGCAGGTGCTGCGCGCCCGCGGGGCGCGGACGCGCATCGTGGCCCCGGACGCGGCCTCGATCGAGGCCCTGGGCCCGAACCTCATGGACGGCGGCCACCGCGCGGAGGTCATCGCCGCCGCGCGCGTCCAGGGCCGGCGCCTGGGCACGGCGGCGGCCGCGGCCTAGGGCGTCACGGCCGGCTCGATCTCCCTCGCCGCCTCGCGCTCGATGCGACGCTCGCAGTTGGCCAGCGCGCGCACGTAGGCGAGCGCCGCCGCCTCGATGATGTCGGTCGAGACGCCCTGGCCGGAGGCCGACTCGCCCGCGAGCTCGAGCACGACGCTCGCCTCGCCGAGCGCGTCCTGGCCGTCGGTGACCGAGTCGATGCGGAAGTCGCGCAGCTTGGCGTCGCGGCGGGTGGCGGCGTTGATCGCGCGGAAGATCGCGTCGATCGGACCGTCGCCGGTGAAGTCGCCCGTCATCTGCTCGCTGTCGCCGTTGATCAGTCCGACGCGGGCGTGCGGCGGCCGGCGGCTGGACGCCTCGACCTCGAACCAGTCCAGCGTCCACGGGGCGCCGCCGGCGCCCTCGCGCAACTCGTCGGCGACGAGCGCCTCGAGGTCCATCGCCGTGACCTGCTTCTTGCGGTCGGCGACCTCCTTGAAGCGCTTGAAGGCCTGGTTGAGGACGGCGCCGTCGACGGTGTAGCCGAGCTCTTCGAGCGCCGCCCGCAGGGCATGGCGGCCGGAGTGCTTGCCGAGCACGATCGAGTTCGCGTCCAGGCCGATCGAGGTCGCGTCCATGATCTCGTAGGTGGAGCGCTCCTTGAGCACGCCGTCCTGGTGGATGCCGGACTCGTGCAGGAAGGCGTTGCGGCCCACGATCGCCTTGTTCGGCTGCACGTTGTAGCCCGTCAGGCGCGAGACCAGGCGGCTCGTGCGCGCGATCTCCCGCGTCGTGATGTGCGTGTGGAAGCCGATGTCGGCCTTGCGGGTCTCCAGCAGCATCACGATCTCCTCCAGCGACGCGTTGCCCGCGCGCTCACCGAGGCCGTTGATGGCGACCTCGACCTGTCGCGCGCCCGCCTGGACGCCGGCGAACGTGTTGGCGACGGCGAGCCCCAGGTCGTCGTGGCAGTGCACGGAGAGGACGACGTCGCGCAGCGCTGGGACCAGCTCGTACAGGCGGCCCAGGAAGGCGGCGTACTCGATCGGCATCGCATAGCCGACGGTGTCCGGGACGTTGATCGTCGTCGCGCCCTCGTCGATGGCGATCTGGATGACCTCGGCGGTGTACTCGGCGTCGGCGCGGGTGGCGTCCATCGGCGAGAACTCGACGTCGTCCACGAAGGACCTGGCGTGCGCGACGGCGGCGCGCGCCTGCGCCTTGACGTCGGCGCGCGTGGACTGCAGCTGGTGCTCGATGTGGATGTCCGACGTCGAGACGAAGGTGTGGATGCGCGGCCGCTCGGAGTCGCGTACGGCCTCGGCGGCGCGCTCGACGTCCGCGGCTTGAACGCGGGCGAGCGCCGCGATGATCGAGCCGTCGACCTCGCGGGCGATGGCCTGCACCGACTCGAAGTCACCCGGGGAGGCGATCGGGAAGCCGGCCTCGATGACGTCGACGCCCAGCCGGGCGAGCTGGTGCGCGATCTCGAGCTTCTCGGGCTTGTTCAGCGAGATGCCCGGCGATTGCTCGCCGTCGCGCAGCGTCGTGTCGAAGATGACGACCCGGTTGGGGTCGGGCAGCGGGTTCATGGGATGGCTCCTTGGAGGTCTTGTCCTTTCCTGCTTCGTCTCAGTTCGCGGCTTCAGGCGGCCGCCACGCGCAGCTATTCCCCCCGCGGGGGGAGGAGAAGGAGAAGGAGGTCGAGACGGGATGCCATCTGCGCCGTTCAGGCTACCAAGCGCCTAGAAGATCAGCTACCAAGCGCCTAGAAGATCAGGTAGTCGCGCACGAGCAGTTCCAGCTCGCGGTCCTCGAACAGCAGCGCGAGCAGCGCGGCCTGGAGCTCGTCCCCGTGCTCGCGGACCCGGGCGAACAGCGGCGAGGCCTGCGCGGCCTCCTCGGAGAGGGCGGCCAGCGCGGTGCGCTGCTCGGGGTCGTCGAGCATCTCCAGGAAGGCGCTGTAGGCGCACAGGGCGCGGGCGCCGGCGTCGGCCATGCCGTGGGCGAGGAAGGCGGCCGCGAGGCGGTCCAGCGGCGGCTCGGCCAGTCGCGACGCGAGGAAGGCGGGCATCTCGGCGGCCGGGAGCGCGTGGCACTCGAGCACGGGCAGCAGCCCGCCCGCGAACAGGACCTTGCGCGAGAAGCGCAGCTTGGCGTGGCGCAGCCCCCACCCCTCCCCCGCCCGCGCCCGGTGCTTGCCTTCGAAGTCCACGGCGATCGTGCGCCAGTAGCGCACGAGGTCGTTGAGCAAGAAGCGCGGCGGGCGGTAGTCGCGCTCGTGGGCGGCCAGGTAGGTGGCCAGCAGCGCCGTGCGCGCCGCGGCGTGCGCGTGGTCCCCGGCGACGGGGACCGACTCGAGCAGGAACAGCATCCGCCGTGTGAGGTTCGTGTTGGTGTCGAGGTCGAGCCCGATGTTGTCGATCAGATCGCTCAGCCAGGCGGTGGCGCCGAACAGGCCCTCGGGGCCCGGTGCGGGCCCGCCGAGCACCGCGGCGACCTCGCCCGGCGCGGGCCGCGTGTCGTCGCGGGGCGCGCCGCAGAACAGCACGATGGCATCGTCGTCGGAGCCGCTCGTGACCTCGCGGCGGCCCCACGACCCCAGCAGGATCACGGCGGCGTCCGGGTCCAGCCGGACGCCGCCGAGGCGCTCGCGGCGCTCGGCCAGCCCCGCCGCGGTGCGGGCGCGCGCCGCGACGATCGGCGCGAACGCCTCGCCGGTCTGCTCGGCGAGGGCCGCGACGGACACGTGGCGCAATGTACCGACGAGGGCCCCGGGGCACGACTGGCGAATCCGGCATCCATGGGATGCCGTATCTGCCAATCGTCGCTGCGGCACGGCCCGCTCCGCGCCCGAGAGCGTTCCCGCGGGAACGCGGGCCGGCCTCAGGCCGCGAGCGACTCGCCGACGGCGCGCATCGGCAGGCGCGCGGGCGTCGCCCAGCGGGCGGGCGGCGCGGCCTCGAGGATCCACGGCACGTCGCGGCAGCGGCTGAGCAGCGGGGCGAAGAGCGCCTCGTCCTCCGGCGTCAGCTCGGTGTGCGAGCCGCCCCGGATCGAGGACAGGTGCACCTCGCGCAGCCGGCCGCGGAAGCGGTCCAGCAGCTCGGCGGCGACCCGCAGCGTGGGGTCGATCGTGTGCGCGTGCGCGATGTCCAGGCAGAAGCCCGCCTCCGGCAGCGCCACGAACAGCGGCGCCAGCTCGCCGGCCGTGCGACCGTCGCGCTTGCGGGCGTCCATGTTCTCGAACACGACCCGCCGGCCGAGCGCGCGATACGGCGCGGGATCCTCGACGCCGTCGGGATGCGCGACCAGCGTGCGCACGTCGAGCGGCAGCTCGAGCAGCGCCGCCACGCGCTCGGCGTCCGTGCCCGTCGCGCCCTTGATCGGCGCGTGCACGCTGACGTGGCGAAAGGGCAGCCGCGGGCGCCCGCGCAGGTAGCGCACCAGCCCCGCGAGCTCCTCGGCCCGGTGGGCGGCGAGCTCCACCGCGTGGGTGGAGACGGCGCACGCCGCGCGCACGAGCCGGGGCCAGTCGTCACCGCGCCCGAGCACGCCGGTGGAGGCGCCTATCGGGTGATGCCCGGCGAGGCTTGAGATCGGAACGGCGACCATCAGGGCCGCAAAACCTAGTCGCCCGGTCGGACGACATCGGCGGTCCGCGAGCAAGAGCTTCGCGGTGGATGCGGGGTCGAGCAGCGGGAGGGCGTGGGGAGCAGTCGCCCCGGCCAGCGCCTCCTCGCGCCGCGGGCGAGTCGGTCCGCCAGTCGCAGATTCGGCATCTAATAGATGCCTGATCTGCGACTGGTCGCGCAATCCCTGCCCCTGCGGTTCACCCGGTCCCACCTGCTTCGGCGCGTCCGTCGCGGACCTTCACTCGACAGTACGACTAGGCCAGCGAGACCGAGCGGCCCTCGATGAACCCGTCGAGCGCCACGATCTCGTCGAGCACCTCGCGGGAGATCGAGGCGTCGGTGGCCAGGACCATCACGGCGTGGGCGTCCGAGTAACCGTTCTCCGGCCGGCCGACGACCATCTGCGCGATGTTGACGCCGCGCTCGCCGAGCAGCGTCCCGACGCGGCCGATCATGCCCGGCACGTCGGAGTTGCGAAAGACGGCGATGTGGTCGTCGAGCTGGAGGTTGAAGCGCTGGCCCCACGCCTCGAGCAGATGCGGCCGGTTGCGGCGGCCGACGAGCGTGCCGACGACGCGGACGATCTCGTCCCCGCTGCGCACGCTGACGCGGACGAGGTCGGAGAAGTCACGCGCCGACGGCTGGCGCGTCTCGCGCACGTCGATGCCGCGCTCGGCGGCCAGCGACGGCGCGTTGACGAGGTTGACCTCGTCGTCGACGCGCCCGGCCAGCGCGCCCATCAGCACGCCGAGGGTCAGAAAGCGGGTGTCGCGCTCGGCGATCCGGCCGAGGTACTCGGCCTCGATGCCGTCCACCGACGAGCCGCCGGCGAGCGCCATGGCCAGGGCGCCGAGCTTGCGGCACAGCGGCACGAACGGGCCCAGCAGCTCGGAGTCCTCGGCCGAGATGGCCGGGACGTTGACCGCGGTGGAGACGACGCCCCCGGTCAGCGCGGCCACGACCTGCTCGGCCGTCTGCACGCCGGCGCGGTCCTGCGCCTCGGCCGTCGAGGCGCCCAGGTGCGGCGTCACGACGACCTGCGGGTAGGAGAACAGCGGGTGCTCGGTGATCGGCTCCTGCTGGAAGACATCCAGGCCGGCGCCGCCGACCCTGCCGGAGTCCAGCGCGGCCTGCAGGTCCGCGTCGACGAGGAGCTCGCCGCGGGCGACGTTGAGCACGATCACCCCGTCCTTCATCTTCGCGAAGGCCTCGGCGTCGAGGAAGCCGCGCGTCTCGGGCGTGCGGGGAAGGTGGACGGTGACGAAGTCGGCGCGGCCGAAGAGCTCGTCGGGCGCCTCGGCCTTCTCGACGCCCAGCTCGCGGAAGCGGTCCTCGGCCACGAACGGGTCGTAGGCGAGCACGTGCATGCCGAAGCCGCGCGCGCGAGCGGCGACGAGCTGGCCGATGCGCCCGAAGCCGAGGATCCCGAGCGTCTTCTCATACAGCTCGGCGCCGGAGAGCTCGGAGCGCTCCCAGCGGCCGGCGATGAGCGAGGCGTGCGCGCGCGGGACGTTGCGGGCGACGGCGAGCATCAGCGCCAGCGTGTGCTCGGCGGCGGCGACGATGTTCGACTGCGGTGCGTTGGCGACCACGATGCCGCGCTTGGTGGCGGCCTCCACGTCGACGTTGTCGACGCCGATGCCGGCCCGCCCGATCACCTTGAGGTTGTCGGCGCGCGCGATCAGCTCAGCCGTGACCTGGGTCGCGGAGCGGATCAGCAGCCCGTCGTAGGCGCCGATGCGCTCGGCGAGCTCCTGCGGCGTCCAGCCGATGCCGAGATCGACGTCGAAGTGCGCGCGCAGCGCGTCAACGCCCGATTCGGCCAGCTTCTCGGCGACGAGGACCTTCATGGGGCGGGTGACGATAGCGCCGGGCTTTCAGCGTGCCCGCGCGCGGTCGAGCGCCCGCGTCAGGGAGCCCTGCAGGTCCTGCGGGGTGATGCCGTGGGCGGCGAGCAGCATCCAGGTGACCCCGGCGACGCAGGCCAGTGCGAGGCCCGCAACGCCGAGCACGACGGCGGCCCGGCGACCCGTGCGGCGCCCGAGGTACAGCGCCCCCGCGGCGAAGACCGCCGAGAAGGCGAAGCTCGCACCGAGGGAGAACAGCGTGACGAGCACGGACGCGGCGCCCAGGCCGACGCCCGCCACCGCCCCCGGGCTGGTCGGGACCGCCGGGCGCTGGCGCCGCGGCATCGCCCCGGGGGCGCGCGGCAGCGCCGTGTCCGGGGGGTGCGCCGGCGCCCGCGGGGGCAGCCAGACCTGATGCTCGTCAGCCATCGGACCGGCGATTGTGACCTAGAACTCCGTCTCGATCCAGTCCATCATGCCGCGCAGCTGCTTGCCGGTCGTCTCGACCTGGGCCTTCTGACCCTCCTCGCGCATGCGCTGGAAGCTCTCCTGCCCGGCGCGGTTCTCCGCGATCCACTCGCGGGCGAACTCGCCGGACTGGATCTCCTCGAGGATCTTCTTCATCGACGCCCGCGTCTCGTCGGTGATGATCCGCTTGCCGCGCGTCAGGTCGCCGTACTCGGCGGTGTTGGAGATCGAGTAGCGCATGCCGCTGATGCCCTTCTCGTACATCAGGTCGACGATCAGCTTGAGCTCGTGCAG
>JBBSIC010000046.1:0-25144 GCA_038232275.1 Solirubrobacterales bacterium
CGGTCGCCGTCCCCGGCGCGGGAGCGGCGGTCGGCTCCGGGGACGGCGGCGCACCCGGCGCGGGTGCCCGGGCGGCGGCCGGCTCCGCGCCGGCGGCCGGCGCGGCCTCCGGCCCCGGCTCCGCGGTCGCCACGGCCTCGGGCTCCGGCTCCGGCGCGCTCTCGAGCTGGGCCTGCAGGCAGCTCGCGAAGTCGCGCAGCAGGCGGTTGGAGATGTCCTCGATCATTCCCCCGCGGCCGAAGCGCGCGAGCCGGCCGGTGATCACGAAGTCGGTGTCGGCGGTGACGCGCGTGCCGCCGCCCGCGGTCGGCTCCATCGAGTTGACGATTGTCGCGGTCGCACTGCCCTGCCCGCGCTTGTCGGTGCCGCGCGCGTGCAGCGTGGCGCGGTGGTTGGCCTCGTCGGCCTCGGCGATCTTCAGGACGCCGCGGTAGGCGGCCGTGGTCGGGCCAAGTCTGACCGAGAACTCGCCCTTGTAGCTGCCGTCGTCCTCGCGCTCGGTGATCGACGCGCCGGGCAGGCAGGGCGCGATGCGCTCGATGTCGATCAGCGCCTGCCAGACCGTGGCGATCGACGCGGCGACCTCGAAGGACTGCGTCATCTTCATGGGGTGGTGGCCTCCAGCTGGTCAGGGGTGTCGATGTCGGTCGGGTCGCACAGGTGCCCGGCCTCCACCTCGCGCACGTCGAAGCGCTCCAGCAGCGCGCGGGCGCCGGTGTCGCCGCGCAGGCCCGGCACGGCGGCGAGCACGGCGCGGCCGAGCACGACCGGATGCCCCGGACGGCCGGCGTAGGTCGCGCGGGCGGCGTCGGCACCGTCCGCGGCGCCGAGCACAGCCACGACGGCCTCGCACGTCAGAAATGGCTGGTCGCCGAGCAGGACGAGCACCCGGTCTGAGTCGCCCAGGGCGGCGACGCCGGCGCGCAGCGACGCGGCCTGGCCCTCCGCCCAATCCGCGGCGACGACGTGGCGGCCGACGTCGATCTCCTCCAGGATCGCCTCCGCGTGCGCGCCGAGCACCACGAGCGGATCCCACGGCGCGGCCAGCTCGAGCGCGTGCGCGAGCAGCGGGCGTCCGTCCACGCGCGCGAGTTGCTTGGCCGAGCCGAAGCGCCGGCCTTCGCCGGCCGCGAGCACCAGGCAGCCGAGCGACGGGGCATCAGCCAACGTCGTGGATCCTCCCGCCGGTGTGGCGCAGGCGCCCGCCCTCGCGCCCGTGGCGCAGGGCGATGACCTCGCTCATGATCGAGAGCGCCGTCTCCTCGGCCGTGAGCGCGCCCAGGTCGAGGCCGATCGGCGCCGCGATGCGGTCCAGCTCCGCCTCGCTGAGGCCCTGATCAACCAGCCGCTGGTGGCGCGTGTCCTGCGCCAGGCGCGAGCCCATCGCACCGATGTAGCTCGCCTCGGTGCCCAGCGCGGCGTGCAGGGCCGCGTCGTCGAGCTTGGGGTCGTGGGTGAGGACGGCGATCGCGGTCGCGCGGTCGATGCCGAGGCGCTCGAAGCCCTCCTGCGGCCAGGCGGTGACGACCTCCTCGGCCTCCGGGAAGCGGTCGGCGCGGGCGAAGAAGCCGCGCGGGTCGACCACGTAGGGGCGCCAGCCGAGCGCGCGCGCCACCCGGCACAGCTGACGGGCGAAGTCGACGGCGCCGACGGCCACGATGCGCGGGGCGGGGTGAACGACGTCGACGAACACCCGCGTGTCCCCGACGACGAGCGCCTCGGAGCGCTCGGCCCACATCAGATCGCGCGCCGCGGCCGTCGCCGCGATGTCGAGCGCCTCGCTGCCGAGCGAGCCATCGCCGGTCCCGTCGGCGCGGACGAGCAGCGAGCGGCCGAGGCCCTCGCCCTCGATCACCGTCGCGAGCGCGCCGCGGCCGCCCTCGCGGGCCAGGCTGGCGAACTCGGGGTGCGCGTGCTGGGAGACGAAGACGCTGATCTCGCCGCCACAGGGCAGCCCGACGTCCCAGGCCTCGTCGTCTTCGATCCCGAAGGTGGCCAGCTGCGGCGCGCCGGTGTCGAGCACCTCGCGCGCGATCTGCACGACGGCGCCCTCGACGCAGCCGCCGCTGACGGCCCCGCTGACGTCGCCGCGGTCGTTGATCGCCATCTTGGCGCCCGGCGGGCGGGGGGCGGAGCGCTTGACGTCCACGACCATGCCGAGCGCCACCGAGGCGCCGGCGGCGGTCCAGGCGTCGAGCTCGGCCAGCACGTCCTTCACGCGAGCGTCTCCATCAGGTCGGCGAGCAGCTGAAGCGACGCGAGCGAGTTGCCGGGCAGCAGGTGATCGGTATGGGGGAGGGCGGCCTGCATCCCGCGGGTCAAGGGCTCGTAGGACGCGGCGGCGGCGAGCGGGTTCAGCCACACCAGACGGTACGCCGTGCGGGCCAGGCGCGCCATCTCCGCGCTCAGCTGAATCGGATCGCCGCGGTCCCAGCCGTCGGAGAGGATCACGACGATCGCGCCGCGCCCGAGCCGCCGGCCGTGGACGCGGTTGAGCTCGCCCAGCGCGGCGCCGATGCGCGTGCCGCCACCGAGGTCGACGACCCGCTCGCTGACGCGGGCCAGGGCGCGGTCGGGGTCCCGTCCGTGCAGTTCGCGCGTGATGCGCGTCAGCCGGGTGCCGAGCGCGAACGCCTCGACCCGGCGCCGCGCCGCCACGGCGGCCTGCAGGTACTGCAGCAGCATCCGCGCGTAAGGCGCCATCGAGCCGGAGACGTCGACGACGAGCACCATCGGGCGCTGGCGCAGGACGGGCTCGCGGAAGTGCCGGGCGACGGGCTCGCCACCCGTGCGCAGGGCGCCGCGCAGCGTCGCGCGCGCGTCGTGGACGTCGCGGCGGCGGCGGGTCGCCCGCATGCGCCGTGAGAGCCGCTGCGGCCCGCGCTGCGCGAGGCGCGCGAGCAGCGCCCGGGCCGCGACGCGCTCGGCCGCGGTGTAGGCCGCGAAGTCCTTGTCGATCAGCAGCTCCGTGGCGGAGTAGGCGGCGGGGAGCGGCTCGTCGCCGGCCTGCAGCGGCGTCCGCGTGGGGGCCGGCTGCGCGACGCGCGGCAGCACCAGCTTCGCCGCCTGCATCAGCGCGTCCAGCGCCACGGGGTCGCCGCCGGGGTCGTCCGGGGTGACGAAGGTCGCCACCCAGGCGGCGTCGAAGGCGGCCAGGTCATGCCGCGAGGAGCACAGCGCCGCCCGCAGCGCATGAAAGCAGTCCTCGCGGGAACCGGCGTCGACGGCCGCGAGCGCCCGGTGGCCGGTGAGCACCTCGCCGACGCCCACGCGCGCGCCGGCCGCCCGCATCCGCGCGGCCAGCTCCGACACCGCGCGTTCAACCAAGGACGCCCTCCGCGCGGACCCGGTCGACGTCCTCGCGCACCTTCAGGGCGACGCCGAGCGTGTCCTCGAGCGTCGCCTGGTCGCCGAGCGCCAGCAGCGCCCGCGCCCACGTGATCGTCTCGCCGACGCCGGGCTGCTTGTAGAGGTCATATTCGCGCAGGCGGGCGACCGCCGCGCACACGCGCTCGGCGACGCCGTCGGGGACGGCGGGCAGGCGCACGCGGACGATCTCGATCTCCCGCTGAACGGTCGGATAGTCGATCCAGTGGTACAGGCAGCGGCGCTTGAGCGCGTCGTGCAGCTCGCGCGTCCGGTTAGAGGTCAGCACGACGATCGGCCTGGTCTGCGCGACGATCGTCCCGAGCTCGGGGATCGAGACCTGGAAGTCCGACAGCAGTTCGAGCAGGAAGGCCTCGAACTCGTCGTCGGCGCGATCGATCTCGTCGATCAGCAGCACGACGGGGCCGTCGTGCTCGATCGCCTCCAGCAGCGGCCGGCGCAGCAGATAGCGCCTGGAGTACAGGTCGCCGGCGTCCGCGCCCGCCTCGGCCGCACGGATCGCCAGCAGCTGGCGCTGGAAGTCCCAGTCATAGACGGCGTGATGGACGTCGATGCCCTCGTGGCACTGCAGGCGGATCAGCTTCGCTCCGCGCACCGCCGCCAGCGCCTTGGCCAGCTCGGTCTTGCCGACACCCGCCTCGCCCTCGAGCAGAATCGGCTGCTCGAGGGTGATGGCGAGGTGGACCGCGGTGGCGAGGGCCCGGTCGGACAGGTAGCCCTGGCCGGCCAGGTCCTGCTGGACCGACTCGACGCTCACCCGGCCTGCATGGCTTGCGCGAGCGCGCGGCGGGTGAGCACCCGCGCCAGATGGCGCTTGTACTCCTGCGACGCGTTGAGGTCGGCGGGCGGGTTCGTGGCGTCCGCGGCGTGCTCGGCCGCCGCCGCGATCGACTCCGCGGTCAGCGGCTGCCCGCGCAGCGCGTCCTCGACGGCGGTCGCGCGCAGCGGCGTGGAGGCCATGTGGGTCAGGCCGACGCGGACGTCGGAGCAGACGCCGCCCTCGGCCTTCACGAGCGCCGAGACCGCGACCATCGCCCAGTCCTCCTGGCGGCGGTTGAACTTCTCGTAGCCGTAGCCCCAGCCGTCCGTCGCCGGGACACGGATCTCCGTGATCAGCTCGTGCGCCTCGAGCGCGGTCTCGAGGTAGTCCTGAAAGAACGCGGTCGCCGGGATCTCGCGCGACGCGCCGCCCGGGGCCGTCGCCGTGATCGTCCCTTCCAGCGCCATCAGGACGCCGGGCATGTCAGACGCCGGATCCCCGTGCGCGACCGTCCCGCCCAGCGTGCCGCGGTTGCGGACCTGCTGGTCGGCGATCGTGCCCGCGGCCGCCGACGCGAGGCCCAGGCCTGCCGCCGAGACCTCGTGGTGGGTGGTCATCGCGCCGATCCTGATGGTCCCCGACCCATCTCCGGTGCCTTCGGCCCCCGCCCGGGAGACGCCCCGCAGGCCGGGGACGCGGCGCAGGTCCACGAGCAGCGTGGGCGCCGCGAGCCGCAGCTTCATCAGCGGCAGCAGCGAGTGACCGCCCGCGAGGGCCTTGGCGTCCTCGCCGCCCGCCGCGAGCGCCTGCAGCGCCTCGTCGAGCGAGTCGGGCGCCAGGTAGTCGAACTCGGCGGTGATCACGACGGGCCTCCCGTCTCGGTGCCGGCGCCCTGGATCGCTTCCCAGATGCGGTTCGGCGTCAGCGGCATGTTGAGGTAGGTGATGCCGGTCGGGCGGAGCGCGTCGATGACCGCGTTGGTGACTGCCGCGGTGGCCGCGATCGTCCCGGCCTCGCCGATGCCCTTGACCCCGAGCTGGTTGACCGGCGACGGGGTCTCCGTGCGGTCGGTCTGAAAGGACGGGAGGTCCGCCGCGCTCGGCAGGCAGTAGTCCACGAACGTGCCCGTCACGAGCTGGCCGGCCTCGTCGTAGTGGATGCGCTCGTAGAGCGCCTGCCCGATCGAGTGCGCGATGCCGCCGTGGATCTGGCCGTCGATCAGGTTCGGATTGATCGCCGGGCCGCAGTCGTCGACCGCGACGTAACGCTTGACGTCGACGTTGCCGGTCTCCGGGTCGACCTCCACGATCGCGACGTGCGCGCCGAACGGGAAGACGAAGTTCTCCGGGTCATAGAACGCGGTCTCCTCGAGGCCGGGCTCCATGTCGGCGGGCCAGTCGGCGTCGGGGATGAACGCCGCCCCCGCGACCTCCGCGAGCGTCATGCCCTTCTCCGGCGAGCCCTTGACCGAGAACCTGCCGTCGGCGACCTCGATGTCCTCCGGGGCGGCCTCCAGCGCGTGCGCGACGATCTTCTTCGCCTTCTCGACCACCTTGTTGGTGGCGCGGACGATCGCCTCGCCGCCGACCGCGGTCGCGCGCGATCCGTAGGTGCCGAGGCCGTGCGGCCCGGTCCCCGTGTCGCCGTGCATGATCTCGACGTTGGCGGGGTCGACGCCGAGCCGGTCGGCGATCACCTGCGCGAACGTCGTCTCCTGGCCCTGGCCGTGCGGCGACGTGCCCGTGTAGGCGGTGACGGCGCCCGTGAAGTGCACGCGCACCATCGCCGACTCCCACAGGCCGGTCTGCAGGCCGAAGCCCTGCGGGCCGGTGACGCGCGAGGGCGCGAGGCCGCAGATCTCCGTATAGGTGGAGAACCCGCAGCCGAGCAGCTTGCCGTTGGCCGCCGCCTGGCTGCGCTCGGCCTCGAATGCGTCGCGGTCGAAGTGCTCGAGCAGCCTGTCGAGCGAGCCGTGGTAGTCGCCGGAGTCATAGACGATGCCCAGCGCCGTCTCGGCGGGAAACTCCGTGAAGAAGTTCTTGCGCCGCAGCTCCAGCGGGTCCATCCCGAGCTCGTGCGCGAGCTGGTCCATGCAGACCTCGATCATGTGCGTCGCCTCGGGGCGGCCGGCGCCGCGGATCGCGTCCGTGGGGCACTTGTTCGTGTAGACGCCCGTGATGTCGGTCTGGACGGCACCGAACCTGTAGCAGCCGCTCATCACGAAGGCCCCGAGCGACGGGATCGACGGCGTCAGCAGCATCAGGTAGGCGCCCAGGTCCGCGAAGATGCGCGAGTGGATGCCAGTCAGCGTGCCGTCGCGCTTGGCGCCCATCTTCACGTAGGCGATCTGGTCGCGGCCGTGATGGGTGACCATCATGTGCTCGGAGCGGGTCTCGATCCACTTCAGCGGCCGGCCCAGCTTGCGCGCGGCCGCCGCGAGCAGGATCTCCTCGCCGCAGACCTGGAGCTTGGCGCCGAAGCCGCCGCCCACCTCCGGAGCGATCACGCGAACCTTCTCCTCGCTCTCGCCAAGCAGCAAGGCAAGGAAGAGGCGCACGAAGTGCGGGACCTGCGTCGCGCTCGTCAGCGTCAGGCCGGTGCCGCGAGGCTCGGCCACGACGCCGCGCGGCTCGATCGGCGCGCCGGAGATGCGGTGGTTGACGACCCGGCGCTCGACCACCACGTCGGCCTCAGCCAGCGCCGCCTCGATGTCACCGCCGCCGAGCGACCACTCGTGCACCGTGTTGGTCCCGAGGTCGGAGTGGACGAGCGGGCTGCCCTCCTGCAGGGCCGCCTCGATGTCCGTGACGACGTCGAGCGGCTCGTACTCGACGAAGACGTCCTCGGCGGCGTCCTGCATCGCGTAGCGGCCCTCGCCGATGATGACGGCGACGGGGTCGCCGACGTGGTTGACCTCGCCCCGGGCGAGCGGCCAGTGCGGCGCGTTGCGGACCTCGACGTCCGGCGGCACCCAGGCCATCGGCAGCGCGTCGAGGATCCCGAGCGCCTGCATGTCCTCGCCGGTGAAGACGGCGATGACCTCGTCGCGCGACTCGGCCAGCGACGTGTCGATCGAGACGATCTTCGCGTGCGCCTCGGGGGAGCGCACGAACGCGCACCACAGCGTGCCCGCCGGAGTGATGTCGTCCACGTAGCTGCCGCGGCCGGTGATCAGGCGCGGGTCCTCCTTGCGCTTGAGCCGCTGTCCGACGAACGTGGTCATGAGGGCACCCCCGCTTGCGCGGCGGCCAGCACCGCCTTGACGATGTTGTGGTAGCCCGTGCAGCGGCAGAGGTTGCCCGCGAGCGCCTCGCGGACGTCCTCCTCGCTGGGATCCGGATTGCGGGCGAGCAGGTCGGCGCTCGCCATGATCATCCCGGGCGTGCAGTAGCCGCACTGCAGGCCGTGGTGCTCCCAGAAGGCCTCCTGCAGCGGGTGCAGGTCGGCTTCGGAGCCCATGCCCTCGATCGTGGTGACCTCGCCGCCGTCGGCCTGGACGGTCAGGACGGTGCAGCTCTTGACCGCCTCGCCGTCGAGGTGGCAGGTGCAGGCCCCGCAGTTGGAGGTGTCACAGCCGACGTGCGTGCCGGTGAGGCCCAGTTCGTCGCGCAGGAAGTGGACCAGCAGCAACCGCGCCTCGACCTCCCTGTCGTAGTGGGTGCCGTTGACCTCGAGCGACACGCTGACGCGCGGCATGGACGGGTTCTCCTCCCGGTCGTGAAACTCCCTCTTCGGCTGACGTTACTCCTCGTCGTACTGCCCCGGAGTCGCAGCCGCCGAACCTGGCGTCAGAGCACCGACTCGACGTCAGCAAGCCCCTCGCCGACGGCGGCGGCGACCGCCGGGAGGTCGCGCTTGAGGCCGTGGTCGCCGGCCACCAGGACGGCGCCGGGCGGGAGGCCGAAGCGGTCCTGCTCGCCCTGCACGATCAGCATCGGGACGCGGACGGCATCGAGCTCGTGCTGCCGAGAGGCGCCCTTGGGGGTGACGAGCGGGAACGCGAGGCACAGGACGGCCCGCGCGCCCGCCGCCGCGGCGGTGCGACACGCGACCCGCGCGCCGGCCGACCGCCCGCCGCAGATCAGCGGCCGGCCGACCGTGCGCGTCAGGTGCTCGGCGACGGCGAGCCAGGCGGCGTCGAGCTGGTGCGCCGGCGCGGCCGACCGGCGCCTGGCGACGCGGTAGGGCTGCTCGACGAGCGCGACGCTGACGCCGGCGCCGACCGCGACCTGCGTCACCGCCTGCAGGTCCGGGGCCGTGACCGAGCCACCGGCCCCGTGGCCGAGCATGAGCAGGGCGCGCGGCCGCTCGGCCGCGTGCAGGTCGACCCGCGCCGGGCCGTGCGGGGTGTCGACGTCCTCGGGCATCGGTGGGAGTATCGGGGTGTGCGCATCGACAAGTGGCTGTGGGTCGCCCGCTTTTATAGGACCCGCGCGCTGGCCGCGGAGGCGATCAAGGGCGGGCGCGTGCACGTCGGCGGCGCGACGGTCAAGCCGGCGCGCGAGGTCCGCGTCGGCGATCGCGTCGAGCTCCGCTTGGGCCAGGTGCGCCTCGCGGTGGTCGTGCGCGGCCTCGCCGAGCGCCGCGGCCCGGCGGCGGAGGCGGTCCGGCTCTACGACGAGACGGACGAGTCACGCGCCGCGCGCGAGCGCCTGGCCGCCGAGCGCCGCCTCGTGGCGCCGCAGTCGGACCCGAGCGGCGCGCGGCCGACGAAGCGCGACCGGCGGCGCTTCGAGCAGACGCGCGGGCGGAGCTAGGGACAGCGGGGTCGGGGCGGTGGGCCGCGGAGCGGTGGCGGATGGCGGCGATGCGGTCGGCTCGGTCGGCGTCGGTCAGCTGGGAGACGACGCGGGCCACCGCTCAGCGACGGCCGCGGCGCTCGGCCAGCGCGCGCCGAAGATCCTCACCATGACACGAGGTACCCGATTGCGTACACAGATTTCCCTCTAAGGAGAAATCCTCGTTTGGAAGGCTCCGTGAGACCCGGCCTGTCTCACCTGGCACGAGCGCCGCCTCCGACGGGATGCCCCATCGCGACGGCAGTCCGGCCTCGCTATCGGGCGAGGCCGGACCATTGCTCTCACTTGCCGGTGAGCTTGTCTTTGACGGAGTCCACGGCGTCTTTGACCTTGCCGGCCGCTTGGTCGGTCTTTCCCTCGTTCTTGAGGCTGTCGTCGCCGGTGGCGTCGCCGGTCTTCTCCTTGAGCTTGCCCTTGGCGTCGTCGAGGTTGTCAGGCATGGGTGAGGCTCCTTTGTCGATGATTGGTGTGGAGACACCGTCGGCGAGCCGCTTGAGGGCACCGCATACTGCGGGCATCATGTCGTGTTTCGTGCTGCCCTCTCTGCCGATGTTCCTGAGACGCGGCGGGAATCGATGGGTTCGGATTGTGGCGCGTGGCCACTGTGCTGGTCTCCGTAAGGGTGGCTCGTGGTCTGCGGGCCTGCTGAGCAGATGTTGATCGCGGCGGCGCGCGACGGCGACGCCACGGCGTTTGAGGTCCTGGTCCGGCGCCACCAGCCCGTCGTGTACCGCGTCGCGTTGCGGATGGTCGGCTCTCGGGCCGACGCGGAGGATGTCGCGCAGGAGACGTTCGTTCAGGCGTGGCGGTCGCTGGGCCGGTTTCGCGGTGAGAGCGCGTTCTCGACGTGGCTGTATCGCATCGCGACCAACCGGGCGCTCGACATGCTCGCGCGGCGCCCGCCCGAGGCGCGAGAGTTGGATGCTGAGACGATCATGGGCGGGAAGGATCCGAGTGTGGTGCTAGTCGAGCGTGAGCGATTAAGGGCGGTGACAGCAGCGTTGCTGAAGCTGCCGGCACGGTCGCGGGCACTTCTGGTGTTGCACGAACTCGAAGGGCTGTCCTATGACGAGGTTGCCGAGGTGCTGGACATTCCCCGCTCGACGGTCAAGGGCCGCACGCATCGCGCCCGCGTCTCCCTGGTCACGATGATGGAAGGCAACTGATGAGCAGTCGATTGCCGTGCGGGCACGACATTGAGGAGTTCGCGTCGCAAATCTTCGAGGGCACCGCGCCAGAAGACGCCGAGCACCAAGCGCAGTGTCGCCACTGCCGCGCCGCGATGGCTCGCATCGCGACGGTTCGCCATGACGTCCAGGGCCTCTCGCGTGCGCCGGTCGCAGTGCCCGCCTCGATCGTGCGGTCGGTGATGGCCAGGGTGCGAAAGGCATCGGCGATGGTCACCATCGACGTCGGCCTCCGGGGGGCGACGATGGTCGCCGCGGACGTGATCGCCGCGGTCGCCGGTCGAGCCGCTCTGGCTGTCGCGGGCGTCCGCTATGCATCGGTCGTGTCGAGCGATGCGCTGGCGACTGGTGTGGTGGAGCTGCGTGTCCGGCTGGTCGTCACCTACGGACCGACCCTGGAGGGACTTAGCGCGGCCGTGCGCGACGCGATCCGGGCCGACATCGAGGCGACCATGGTCTTGACGCCCCGACGGATCGACGTCCTCATCGACGACCTGGCGTAAAGACGCTCGAACCTCGCGCAGCGCGGCCCGTCATAGGCATAGGCCGCGACCCGCAACGTCTGGGAACGGCATCCATTCCTCTCAAAGGAGCTATCCATGGCAGAGACCACGAGCAACCCCACATCCTCCGAATCGTCGCAGAGCGCGTCCGGCACGGCCGTCACGCGCCGTGGCAGCGAGCCGCTGGCCAGTGACAAGGGCGAGACGGTCATCGCCGAGGGTGTCGTCACCAAAGTTGCCGGCCTGGCGGCGCGCGAGGTTCCCGGCGTGCACGATCTGGGTGGCGGCGCGGCGCGAGCGATCGGGAACGTCACCCAGCGCGTCGGCATCGGCGACAGCCGCACGCAAGGTGTCTCCGTTGAGGTCGGCCAGGTCGAGGCAGCCGTCGATCTCTCGCTGGTAATCGACTACGGAGAAAGCATCCCGCAGGTCAGCCAGGCCGTCCGTGACCAGATCATCAAGCGTGTAGAAGGCATCTGCGGCCTGACAGTGACCGAGGTCAACATCAACGTCAACGACCTGTTTTTCCCGGGCGATGAGGAGCCGGCCGAGGCTCGGGTCGAGTAGATGGTCGACGAGGCTTCTCGCCCCGTCTCAGGACGCGTGCTCCTCGCCCGTCTGGCCGAGCAGACCATCGCGGCCAGCGATGGCGTGAGCGCCGCCGAAGACCTCCGCTGGTCAACGCCGGATGGTGATCACCGGATCGCCGGCGTGCTCGCCGCCGCAGACGGCAGCGGGCGTGTCGATGTCGAACTGCGTGTGGTGATCGATTGGCCGCCGCGGCCGCTCGAGCAGGTCGCGGCCGACCTTCGCCGAGCGCTGACCCGTCACGCCGCCATCGCTCAGCTCGACGACCGCCTCGGCAAGGTTCAGATCCGGATTCACGACATCCGCGAGGCGCCCCGATGATTGTCGCGGCACTACGGCTGCTGTCGGCGCTGCTGGGCGTTGTCCTCCTGACCGCGGTGACCGTGGCGGGCATCGCCGTCGCGGTCTTCAGCGTTCGGGGCGGAGATCGGTCGTTGAGCTACAACCAGCTCGCCGGTTGGCTGGACCTGGCGGCGTTTCGCGACACCGTCGGGATCTGGCTGGACGGGCTGGAATCCACAGGCAGCGTCGACATCGCCGCTGCGCTCGCCGGAGTGGGCGCGGTCGCAGCTGGAGCGGCGCTTGTCGTCGGCGCCGTGGTGCCGCGCCGCGAACGGCTGCTCATCCTCGACCGGTCCGCGGCAGGTCGGCTCGCGATGCGCCGCCGCGCGGCCGCCGGCGCACTAACCGCGTTAGTGGAGCGGCCACGCGAGGTGCTCGACGCTCGCGTCAGGGTCCGTCCGAGTCGCCACAAGGTCGGCGGCCGCGCCAGTGCCCGGCTTGACCGGGCGCGCAGCGCTGACCCGGCCGAAGTCCGCACAGCTGCGGCGAAGTCCACTGACGGGCTTGTCGGAGAGATGTCGTTGAAGCTGCGCCTCCACGACCGCATCCGGCGGCGAAACGGCAGAGTCAGGTGATGCCGCGCCAAAGACTGCGCGTTGGCGGATCAACCGCCGCTCGCGGCATCGGTCGACTGCTCGTCGGCGCTCTCGGCATCGTCATCATCTGGTACGGGGCGATGCTGGCGCTGCTGGCGCTCAAAGTCGACGCTGAATTCGTCAACCGCCTCAGTGGCTACCGAGACGCCTACGACGCGCTGGCCGGGATCACGGTGTCTGACATCAGCGGCCGTGACCGGCTCGTGGTAGGCATCGCCAGCGGGGTGGCCGGCCTCATCGCCGGCACGCTGGCGTGGTTTGCGTTTCCGCGCCCTCGCCTGGCTCGAACAGCCGTCGAGCTACACAGCACCACACTGGGCGCGACCACGGTTGCCGCGCGGGCCATCGAGCGGATCGCCGAATCGTCGGCAGGCGCCCACCGCTCCGTGCTCGGCGCCCGAGCCCGCTTCGACGACGGCACGATCGACCTGGCCATCCGCGCCCGGCGGGCACGAGATCTCCCCGCAACGCTCCGCGAAGTCCGCGACGAAACATCCCAAAGCATCCGTCGGCACGGGCTCACGGTCGAGCGTGTCGACGTAACCGTCATCTCCTACGACCGACAGACCCGAAGGGAACTCGCATGACCGACCGACACTTCGCCGCTGCGTTGGGCTTTGCCTTCGTCGCCGCCTGGATCAGCTTCAACTTTGGCTACGCGCTGCTGTGCATGATCGGCGCCGGAGGGTTCTGGGCAGGCGCCGGCGTGCTCACCGGAACCATCGACCTCGGTCAGCTCCAAGACCGCCTATCCGGGCACGACAACGCAATCCCATCCACCGGAGCCGGACCTACGCGCAGCACCCGCGGGCGCGTCCGATGACCGCTATCCCGCGTCTCCTGCGGCGACCCGCGACCACCATGCAACCGGCTCCGCTCCGCTCCGCGTCGCCAGCTGGCTCGCGCAGCGCGGCGTCAACGCTACCGGGCCCTGCCCGAGCGAGACGCCGACAGCTTCTCGAAACTGCTGCACAAACCGCGCGGCAAGCCGTCCCGCCTCACGACCCGTGAGCGAACCCGCCTGCGACAGCTCGCCCGTGACATCGCACGACCCGACACCAAGCGAGCGAGGCGGCGTCGATGAAACGCCGCATCTACGCGGTCATCGGCTGGATCGCCACACACCTCGGCCTCAAGTACCTCAAACCTTGCGCCTGCCCCAGGCCATCGTGAGCGAACTCCCAGCCTTACGTGAGCCAAGTCCCACTCTCCAAGCAAAGAAGCGGTTGACGGCGCCAGCCCAACCGGCTGGCCAGTCGCGGACCGAGTCCCCGACGAGCTGCCGCAGCGCCCTGTCAGGGGCGGCGCGAAGCCGGCAGCGGCCGGCGCCAGCCGGCGCCGCGGCTCTCGTCCGGCGAGCGGCGTCCCGACTGCCGCTCTAGACGCCTTCGAGGCGGCCGATGCCTAGCGCCGTCGCCGAGGAGCCGCGGCAGCGCTGGCGCACGGGCTGCCGGCGCGCGGTCGCGGATCTGCTCATCGCGGCGACGGCGCTCGCGAACGGCATGCTGCTCGTGACTCGAGACGAGCGGCAGGCCGGCCTGCTGGGCGATCAGGCGCTTCTTGTCACCTGAAGCGTCGCGGCCGCGCCGATCCGAGACGTTGCCGTGTCGCTCGCCGGCGGTGATCCTCAGAGCACGAGCGCGTCGACCATGCCGCCCGCGGGCACGGCCGGACTGCTGTCGGGCGCGATGATGAACGCGTCGGCCCGGGCGAGGGAGAGCGTCATGGCCGAGCCCTGCTGCGCGGTTGGCGTCGCGTCAAAGATGCCGGCCGCGCCACGCTCAAGGGTCGCGGTGAGGTAGGTCGTTCGGCCGTCCTCGGGCGCGATCTCGCGCGTGGTGCGCACGCGGGTGCGCGGCTCCGCCGCGTCCGCCTCGCCCTGTAGCCGGCGCAGCAGCGGCTCGACGAACACGAGGAAGCCGACGCAGCCAGACAGCGGGTTGCCGGGAAGGCCGAAGGCCCAGGTGCCGTCGGCCACCGTCCCGCAGAACAGCGGCTTGCCGGGCTTGATACGCACGCGCCAGAAGAGCTCCTGCACGCCCGCGCGGTCCAGCGCGCCCTTGACGTGATCGTGGTCGCCGACGGAGACGCCGCCGGCGACCAGCAGGACGTCGGCCTGCGCGAGACCGCGCCGGATGCGCGCCTCAATCTCATCAACGTCGTCGGGCGCGGTCGCAAGGTCGAGGACGTCGGCGCCCGCGCGCGTCGCCAGCGTGCGCAGCGCGACGCCGTTGGTCTCGTAGATCTGGCCGGGGCCGAGCGGGGTGCCGGGGGCGACGAGCTCGTCGCCCGTGGTCAGGACGGCGACCACCGGGCGGCGGTGGACCGGCAGCTCGCCGAGCCCGGCGGCGGCGAGCGCGCTCAAAGCATGGGCGCTGACGCGCTCGCCCCTCGAAAGCAAGAGCGTTCCCGCGGGAACGTCTTCGCCCCGAAAGCGGACGTTGGCGGCGGCCGGCACGGCGTGGTCGATCGCGATCCATCCGTCGTCGTGCACGTCGACGGCCTCCTGGCGCTCGACCGCGTCGGCGCCCGGCGGCAACGCCCCGCCGGTGAAGATCCGCCGGGCGGTGCCCGGCTCGACCGGCTCGTCGCCCGCGGCGCCCGCGGCGACCTCGCCGAGGACGCGCAGGCGACCCGGGGCGTCCGCCGGGCGCAAGGCGTAGCCGTCCATCGCCGAGCGGTCAAAGCCCGGGATGTCGATCGGGCTGCGCACGTCGGCGCTCAGCACGCGCCCCACGGCGTCCGCAAGCGGCGCGGACTCGGCCGGCAGCGCCCGGGCGCGGGCCGCGATCAGCGCCCAGGCCTCGTCACGCGAGCGCAGGCTCATCCGCCGATCTGCGACATCGAGCGCTCCGGTTGCACGAAGCCGGGCTCGTTGATGTGGTGCTTGAGCTCCTTGCGCCAGACGGCCTCGCGCACGATCCCCTCGAGCTCTGGATCCGTCGCCCCGTCGCGCAGCGGACCGCGCAGGTCGGTCTCGTTGAGCGAGAACAGGCACGTGCGCAGGCGCCCGTCGGCGGTCAGCCGGATGCGGTTGCAGTCCGAGCAGAACGGGTGCGAGACCGGGGAGATGAAGCCGATCGTGCCCTGCCCGTCGGCGAAGCGCCAGCGGCTCGACGTGCCGCTGCGCACGCGGCCCATCGGCTCCAGCGGATAGACCGCATGGATGATCGCGCGCAGCTCGTCGTTGGGCAGGACGCGCTCGGGGCCCCAGGCGCGGTCGGCGTCGAGCGGCATCCACTCGATGAAGCGCACCTCGTAGGGCTTGCGCCGCGCCAGGTCGGCGAAGCGCAGCGCCTCGTCCTCGGTGAAGTCGCGCAGCGCGACGGCGTTGACCTTGATCGGCCGCAGCTGCTCGTAGGCCTCGGCCGCCTCCAGGCCGGCGAGCACCTCGTCGAGCGCGTCGCGGCGGGTGAGCTCGAAGAACCGGTCCGAGACCAGCGAGTCCAGCGAGACGTTGAGGCGCTTCAGGCCGGCCGCGGCGAGGTCGGGCAGCTGGCGGCGCAGCAGGTAGCCGTTGGTCGTCAAAGACAGGTCGTGGACCCCGGGGTCGGCCGCGAGCAGCGCGACCAGCCGGTGCAGGTCGCGGCGGGCGAGCGGCTCCCCGCCCGTCAGCCGCACGTCGTGCACGCCCATCTGCCCGAGCACCCCGACGATGCGCGCCATCTCCTCGTAGGAGAGGACCGCGTGGCGCTCCAGCCACGGCAGGCCCTCGGCCGGCATGCAGTACTGGCAGCGGAAGTTGCAGCGGTCGGTGACCGAGATGCGCAGGTCGCCGATCGTGCGGCCGTGGCCGTCGACCAGCGGCTCAAGCATGCCAGTCGCCGCTCTTGCCGCCGGTCTTGTCGAGCAGGGCGATCTCCCGCACGACGACGCCGCGCTCGACGCCCTTCACCATGTCGTAGACGGCGAGCGCCCCGACCGACGCGGCCGTCAGGGCCTCCATCTCGACGCCCGTGCCCGACACCGTCCGCGCCGAGGCGATCAGCGTGACGGTGCCGGCGTCCGCGTCGACCTCGACGTCGCAGTCGGCGTGCGAGAGCGCGAGCGAGTGGCAGAGCGGGATCAGCTCGGCGGTGCGCTTGGCGGCCTGGATGGCGGCGATGCGCGCGACGCCGGCGACGTCGCCCTTGGGCAGATCGCCGGCGAGCACGCGCGCGGCCGTCTCCGGCGTCATGCGCACGACGGCGCGGGCGCGCGCCCAGCGCTCCGTCGGCGCCTTGGCCGAGACGTCGACCATGCGCGCCGTGCCCGCGGCGTCGAGGTGGGTGAGGCCGGACTCCACGAACCCGCAAGTCTAGGCTTGCCGGACATGCAGATGACCGTCCGCCTCTTCGCCGGGCTGCGCCGGCGCGCCGGCGCACCAAGCCTCGACGTCGAGGTCCCCGAGGACGGGACCGTCGCCGATCTGCTCTCGGCCCTCGACGGCACGCCCCTCGGCGGGCTGCCCGCGCGCGCGTTCATTGTCGCCGTCAACCGCGCGTACGCCGACGGCGACGTGGCCGTACGCGCGGGGGACGAGGTCGCGCTGATCCCGCCGGTCAGCGGCGGCGCTGCAGACCCGGAGCCGGTCAGCGGCGGCGCCGCACACCCGCAGCCGGTCAGCGGCGGCGGCGCAGACCCGGAGCCGGTGCGCGCTGCGGGTATCCTCGAGGGGCCGCTGGACGGCGCGCGCCTGGCGCTGCTGGTGCGCGATCCGCGCGCGGGCGCCGTGGTCGTCTTCGAGGGCATGACGCGCGAGGTCGCCCAGCTCGAGTACGAGGCGTACGCCGAGATGGCCGAGCCGATGCTGCGCGCGATCGCCGCGGAGGAGGCTGCCCGTCATGGTCTCGTCGCGGTCGCCGTCGAGCACCGCGTCGGCACCGTACCGCTGAGCGAGCCGAGCGTGATCGTCGCCGTCGCGGCGGCGCACCGCGGTGAGGCGTTCGCCGGCGCGCGCGCGGTGATCGACCGGCTCAAGGCCGAGGCGCCGATCTTCAAGCAACAGGAGGAGGTCTGGGTCGAGGGCACGCTGCCCGAGCCGCGGCCCGCCGGACTCGCGTCACCAGACGGTGTCGAAGGTCAGCTCGATGACCAGCGCCTGAACGGCCAGCAGGGCGAGCACCAGGCGTAGGCGGCGCTCGGCCAGCACCGGAGCGGCGGCGAGGCAGGCGAGCGGCGCGAAGAAGAGCCAGATGCGCTCGGTCTCGGCCTTCGTGAAGCCGATCACGGCGGCGACGGCGAGCACGGCCGCGAGGGCGACGGCGGCATCCCGGCGCTCGGCGGCGGCGCGCAGGAACAGCCAGGCGATCGGGAGGCCGAGCACGACCAGGAACGCCACGGGCGAGCCGAAGACCCAGTAGGCGTACGGGCGCATCGAGGCGACGCTGAAGCGATAGACGCTCTCGGTGCCGCGGAAGGCGCCGATCACGTCGTAGCCGGTGGCGGCGGCCAGGAGGAGATAGAGCACGGCCGCCGCGGCGCCGCAGGCCGCCGCCAGCGCTGCCGCGCGGCGCCAGCCGCCGCGGCGCCACGCGAGCACCGCCGCCCAGGCGGCCACCGCCGGCAGCGACCAGGCGAAGAAGGTGCCGGCGGCGACCGCGACGGCTCCCAGGGCGAGGCCGGCGCGCGAGCCACGGACCGCCCACTCAGCCAGCGGCCAGGCCGCGAGCGTGCCGAGCAGGAGGTAGAGCGCGTCGGCCGAGGTCGCGCCGAGCAGGATCGCGTCGGGGGAGAGGACGAGCAGCAGCGTGGCGATCCGCGCGTGGCGCTCGCCGAGCACCGCGCGCGCGGCCGCATAGGCGAGCGGCGTCGCGAGCACCCCGGCGCCGATGCACAGCGCCGCCATGCCCGCGGGCGTCGAGACGCCGAGCGCGTCGAGCAGCAGCAGCCCGCCGGGCGGGTGGGCGGCCGCGTGCGGCGGCAGCGCGGGGATCAGCTCGGCGAAGCGGTCCAGCAGGAAGCGCGGGCCGTAGCGCAGCGCGTTCAGCGCGGGGAGGTACTCGTTCTTGGCCTCGAAGGAGCGCTGCAGGTCAAAGACGCGGTCCCACTCGCCGACCCCGAGGCGGCTCGCGTTGACGGCGAGGCGGACGGCGAGCGTGGCGGCGAGCGTGACGGCGGCGAAGGTCGGGACTGGGAGCCGCAGCGTCCGCGGCGCCAGCCACACGGCGCCGGCCAGCACCGCGCCGGCCACGAGCGCGAGCGGATGCGCCGCCAGGTCGCCGTGTGCCAGAAACGGCGGCGTCGGGACGCCGATGACGGTGCCGCCCGCGCGCAGGAGGACGCCGACCACGATCGTGGCGACGGCGACGACGACGGCCGCCGTGCCAAGCTGCCGGTGTGCGCCGCGCCGCGTCACTGCTCGGGCTCCTCGCGCTTGCCGGCTGCGGCAGCGCGCCGACGGCCGACCTCCCGCCCCCGGCGGGGCCCGCCCGCTCGCCCGCGCTGAGCGCGACGCCCGAGGGCCGCATCGTGCCGGGCGCGCGGCTGCCGCCCCAGCCGGGGACGACCGCGGTCGTCGAGCGCCGCGCCCGCGCGCTGCGCCTTGGCGGCGAGGAAGCGCCCGCCGGGGTCGGCCCGACCCACGTCGTCTCCGACGGCGGAGAGTTGCTCTACGTCACCGACACCGCGGGCGACGGCGTCCTGGTCTTCCACACCGAGCCCAGGCTCGAGCTGACGCGGCGGGTCGCGCTGCCGGGCGGGGGGCCCTACGCGATCGCGATCGACGCCCAGCGCGACCGCCTCTGGGTCACGCTGCCCAAGACCAACGAGGTCGCCGAGCTGCACGCCGGCCCGCGCCCAAGCCTCATCCGTCGGCACGCCTCCGTCCGCCAGCCCGACGACATCGCGGTGGACGAGCGGACCGGCGCGGTGTTCGTGGCCGGGGCCGGCGGCGCCGTTCAGCGCCTCGACCGGCGCACGAGGTAGACGACGCCGGAGACCACGAAGAGGCCGGCGGTCACGAGCAGCCAGCTGCGCACGTAGCCCTCCCAGCCGCGGCCGGCGACCCGCATGTAGGTCCCGTCGCCCTTGTTGAGCAGGGTGGAGACGAAGACCAGCACCAGCACGAGGGAAAGGCCGAGCGGGATGCGGACGTAGTTGACGGCGCCGCCGAGCAGGCGGCGGCCGGCGCGATCGGCTCCGGAGTACAGCGGCCACAGCACGACATCGTGCAGCAGGACGGCCCCGACCAGCCACACGGCCATGTTGCCCGCGGCGCGGATGCCGGCGATCTGGACCGCCGCGTAGCCGATCAGGGCGAAGGCGAGCACGTGCCCGACGAAGTGCAGCGGGTTGGCGCCGTAGAGCTTTCTGATCATGCCTGCGTCTTCCGGAAGGTCATCGTCTTGACCCACTTCGTGTTGTGCACGCCCGGCAGCGCCGGGACGATCATGCGCGCGGGGAAGCCGTGGTCGACCGAGAGGTCCTTGCCCTCGACCTTGAGCGCCAGCAGCGAGCGCGGGTCCTGCAGCTGCGAGCCGTTGAGCGACGCGGCGCGCAGGACACCCGCGGGCTGCAGGGACTCGACGAGCACCCGGTCGGCGTCGGGCACGCCGGCCATGCGAGCGAGGTCGGAGACGCGCACGCCGGTCCAGCGGCGCGTGGCGCTCCAGCCCTCCACACAGGCGATCGGCAGGGTCTCGGAGCGCTGCGTCATCGCGAGCAGGTCGTCGCGCGACAGCGAGACCTCGCGTGCGCCGCCCTTGAGGACCAGGCGGTAGTCGGGGCCCGTGAGCTCGGGCTTGACGCCCGCGGCGGCGGCGGTCTTGTTGACCGGGAAGCCGTCCTGTTTGCGCGGGGCGAGGAAAGCGATCTTGCGAAACGGGCCGCCGAGCGCCTGGCCGCCGTTGCCGACCAGCACGAGCCCGGCCCCCGCGCCGGTGAAGGCGAGCAGGCCGCGGCGCGAGATCGTCGGCTTCGCCGGGGCGCTCGCGGCGAGCGGGTCCTCGATCTGCGTGCGGGCCAGGCCGCGCTCGCGATAGGCGCGCAGCACCGTCGGCATCTTCAGGCAGAAGTGCAGGGTGAACGACGCGAAGAACACCACCGCGCCCCAGTAGTGCGCGATGACGAAGTTGAAGTGGAACGGGTACCAGTACTGCGCGTTGACGAGGCCGGTCGCGATCTGGAAGATCGCCGAGGCGACGAGCGCCGTGATCGACAGGCGCTCGAGCGCCTGGGCCGGCGACGTCACCGGCGGCCACAGGAACAGTCGCGGCATGACCGACCACAGCTTGGCGAGCAGGATCGGGACGGTGGCCAGGCCGATCGTCACATGCAGGCCCTCGGTCAGCGCGTACAGCCACGACGGGTGCGTGGGCCAGCTGAAGAGCAGCGGCAGGTCGCGCGACGGGTCGACGATCGCGTTGTGCGGCAGGCCCGGCTCGTAGGCGTTGTGGGAGAGAAAGCCCGTGATGGTCACGATGCCCATCGAGACCAGCAGGCTGATGCCGAGGATCGACGTCAGCGCGCGGCCGCGCAGCGGGCTCTTCCAGAACTCCGGCCGGAACGGGCCCGGTGGCGGGTCCTTTCCGATCAGCCGAGCCACGCGAACCACCGTCCGTCGATCACAGCGACATCCTGGACGCCCAGGTCAGCGGTGTCGGCGACGGCGTCCACGCCGTCGACGCCCAGGTGCGCCCACGGGAACCAGTGGCTGGTCGTCTCGCCCGCCTCCAGGCGGATGTGGCCCGCGTGCGCCGGAGCACCCGGGCCCTCGAGCTCGGTGATGATCTGCCCGCCCTCGGCGAGCAGCCCGGCGAGGCGGACGAGCAGTGCGGCGGGGTCGCCGCCGATGCCGATGTTGCCGTCCAGCAGCACCGCGGTGCGCCAGTCGCCGGTGCCGGGGATGTCCTTGAAGACATCGGCGAGCACGGCGCGGCGGCCGTGGCGGCGGGCGTGGCGGACCGCGATCGGGGAGAGGTCGACGCCGAGCGCCCACTTGCCGCGCGCCGAGAGCGCGTCGAGCAGGCGGCCCGGCCCGCAGCCGACGTCCAGGACCGGCCCGACCGCGGCATCGGCGACGGCCTCGTCGGCGGCCGTGTTCGGCCCGAGCCAGCGGTCGAGGTGCAGCGGCAGGCGCGTGCCGTCGTCGCGCAGGGCGCGCGCCTTCGCCGGCCGCGGCGCCTCGATCAGCGCGCCGAACAGCGCGAACGGGCAGACGGCGACGCTCACGCCGCCGTCTCGAGCCCGCTCAGGCGCGCGGCGAAGCGCGTGTGCGGCGCCACCGCCGCGACGGCCAGCGCGTCGGCGATCGTGTCGACGTCGCGCAGCACGTCGAGCTCGGCCGGCGCGTAGCCCAGCGCGCGCAGCCGCGCCCGCTGCCAGGCGCCCGTGAACGGGGAGGACATCGGCACGTCGGCGAAGACGCGCGCGTCGGGCGCGGGAAGGCCGAGCCCCCACCAGCCGCCGTCGGAGGCGGCGCCGAACGCGCACTCGTGCTCGAGGGCGGCGTCGAGCACGTCCGCCGTGAGCTGCGGCGTGTCCATGCCGACCAGGAAGGCGCCCTCCTGCGCGGCGGCGAAGGCGGCGGCCAGGCGCGCGGCCAGGCCGTCGCCGCGCTGGGGGACGACCTCGAAGCCCTCGGGCAGCCACGCGCCCGGCTCGCCTTCGAGGGCGAGCACGCGGCGGCTGGCGCCGGCGGCGCGCACGGCGGCGAGCGTGTCGACGAGCGCGGCCTCGGCCAGGTCGGCGGCCTGCGCCCGGGTGCACGGTGGGCACAGGCGCGTCTTCGAGCGCCCGGCGACGGGCGCCTTGGCAATCACCACGAGCGTGCGCACTACGCGTCCAGCGCGGCTCTCATGTCGCGGACGGCCCGCACGGTGCCTCTGACCGTGCCCGTCACCTTCGAGCGCCCGGTGCGCGGAAGGTAGGGGACTTCGACCTCACCCACGCGCCAGCCCGCCCGGGCCGCGCGCAGCACCATCTCCAGCGGCCAGCCGAAGCGGCGGTCCTCGACGCCGAGGGCGAGCAGGGCGCTGCGCCGGGCGGCGCGCATCGGCCCGATGTCGCGCAGCTCGAGCCCGGTCCGGCGAAGGATGCGCGCGGCGAGGATGCGGTTGGCCAGGCGCGCGTGCAGCGGCCAGGCGCCGCGCGCGGCGCGGCGCGCGCCCAGCATCAGATCCTGCTCGCCGCTGACGACCGGGTCCGCGACGGCGGGCAGCTCGCGGGGATCCAGCGACGCGTCGCAGTCCATGAAGCAGACGACGTCGGCCGTGGCAGCCCGCAGGCCGGCGAAGCACGCGGCGCCGAAGCCCGGCCGCGGCTCGCACACGACGATGGCGCCCAGCGCTCGGGCGACGTCACCCGAGCCGTCGGTCGAGCCGTTGTCGACCACGATCGGCCGGTAGCCCTCCGGCATGCGCCCGAGGACCCAGGGCAGGGCCTCGCGCTCGTCGAGGGTGGGGAGGATCACGTCGATCATCTGATTGGGTCTTCGCGACAGATGGCTCCGTGTCTCACTCGCGGCCCGACCCGTTACGCGACCGGAATATCGTAGGCGGCTTGCACGTCCTGGTCACCGGCGGAGCCGGCTTCGTCGGATCGCATGTGGTCGACGCCCTGCTGGCCGCCGGCCACCGCGTGCGCATCGCCGATTGCCTGCACCCGGCCGCGCACGACCGCGCGCCGGCGTACGTGCCGGACGACGCCGAATGGCTGCGCGGCGACCTGCGCGACCCCGAGGCGGCCGAGCGCGCCGTGGCGGGCGTGGACGCGGTCTCCCACCAGGCCTCGATGGTCGGTCTCGGCGTCGACCTGTCAGACATCGCGGACTACGTCGCCCACAACGACCTCGGGACCGCCCAGCTGCTGCGCGCGCTGCACGCCCGCGGCTTCGACGGCCGCTTCGTGCTTGCGTCGAGCATGGTCGTCTACGGCGAGGGCCGCTACGCCTGCCCCGACCACGGCCTCGTCGCCGCGCCCCCGCGCTCGCCGGCCGACCTCGACGCCGGGCGCTTCGAGCCGGCCTGCCCGATCTGCGGCGGCGCGCTGCAGCCGCGCAGCGTGCCCGAGGACGCGCCCCTGGACCCGCGCAACGTCTACGCCGCGACCAAGCTGCACCAGGAGCACCTCGTGAGCGCCTTCGCGCGCGAGACGGGCGCCGCGTCCACCGCCCTGCGCTACCACAACGTCTACGGGCCGCGGATGCCGCGCGACACGCCCTACGCCGGGGTCGCGAGCATCTTCCGCTCACGCCTGGCCGCCGGGGAGGCGCCGCTGGTCACCGAGGATGGCGGGCAGCTGCGCGACTTCGTCGGGGTTCGCGACGTCGCGCGCGCGAACCTGCTCGCGCTGGAGGCGCCCGAGCCCGTGGCTGGGCCGCTCAACGTCGCCAGCGGCGTGCCGCGCAGCGTCGGCGAGATGGCGCGCGCCCTGCATGCCGCGACGGGAGGCTCGGCGCCCGCGCCGCTGGTCACGGGCACGTGGCGCGGGGGGGACGTCCGGCACGTCTTCGCGTCCGTCGACCGCATCCGCGCCCGCCTCGGCTACGCGCCGCAGGAGTCCTTCGCGGACGGCATGCGCGAGTTCGCGACGGCGCAGCTGCGGTAAACGCAACCCGCGATGCTGGCGAGTGAAACGCGCTGCTTGCGTCACCGCGAATGCATCACCGCCCGCTACCCTGGCCGCACGGTCGATGGCGCGCCGTCCGGCGGCCACGACCACCGACAGGCCGGGACCGGATCGCGTCACCTCGTGGCATCGGGCCGGGCCCTCCGCCAATGCCACCCCCGTCACCTATCCTCGGGCGCCTGCCGCCCGCCGCCCTTCTGGATCTCAGGCGTCTGGCGATGCTCACAGAGGTCGCGCGCCGCGGCAGCTTCTCGGCGGCCGCAGAGGCCACGTCCTACACGCCCTCCGCGGTGTCTCAACAGATGTCCGCCCTCGCTCGCGACACGGGCGTGATCCTCTTCGAGCGCACCCCTCAGGGTATGCATTTGACCGAGTCCGCCGAGGCGCTGGTAGCCCACGCGCAAGCAGTCTTCGCCCGACTCGGCGAGGCGCAGGCCGAGGTCGAGGCGATCGCAGGAGGGCTGGGCGGGCGGTTGCGCTTCGGGTCCTTTCCGACCGCAACGATGGCATTCGCAGCCCGGGCCATGCAGGTCTTCCGCAACCGCTGCCCCGGTATCGAGCTGCGCTTCGCCGACGGCGAGCCCTACGAGACGGTGGCGCGCTTGAAGGAGCGTCAACTTGACCTCGCGGTGCTGTTCGACTTCGATCACTGGACCGCCGTCACCGACTATGACGGCCGCGCCGTCTGCGACGACTGCGACATCGAGTGCACTGAACTGTTCGACGATCCCTTCCATGTCGTGCTGCCCTGCCACCACCCGCTCGCGGGGAACTCGCACCTCGAGCTGTCAGACCTTGCCGGCCAGCGCATCGTCGGCAGCCCGTCGACCTGCTCGCCGTGGGGATTGGACCTGCGCCGACTGTGCTCGCAGACGCAGATCGAGCCCGAGTTTGAGTCCTGCTATCGAACGGCCGACTTCGGCGCGCTGCAGGCCATCGTCGCCACGGGCCGTGGAATCACCCTCGTCCCCGAGCTCGCGTTGACGCCAGTTCACCCGGACGTCGTCGCGCGACCGCTTGAGGGCGGCCCGGTCCGCCACGTCCGTCTCGCGATGCTCGCCGGCGTCGCGCCGTCGCCGGCGACTCGGGCGATGGCGGCGGTGCTGCAGGAGCTCACCGCCGCCTGGCGCCTGCCTCAGGCCCCCGCCTTGACGGTCGCCGGCAGATAGAAGCGCAGTGCGATTCGCTCCCGGGTAGCGGCCGGGCTGAGCTGAGCTTGGCTCACTGCTCGGGCGTCCGAGCCGCGCACCACAGCTCGCCCAGCGACAGCGACGTGCACGCGACGGATCCCTGCACCGCCAGCCGCTGTAGCTGCCCAGCTGCCGTGCGCGCGGAGCGCCCGATCGCGGCGGCCACCTCGACGGTCGCGAACGGCTGGCCCGCATGCCTGCCGAGGAACCCGGCCGCGTCGGTTGGTCGGCGGCGCTCGAGCGCC
>JBBSIC010000047.1:0-25112 GCA_038232275.1 Solirubrobacterales bacterium
CATCTTGTCGATCTCGTCGATCATGAACAGCGGGTTGTTGGACTCCGCGTCGCGCAGCGCGCGGAGGATCACGCCCGGCATGGCGCCGATGTAGGTGCGGCGGTGGCCGCGGATCTCGGCCTCGTCGCGCATGCCGCCGACCGAGATGCGCTCGAACTTGCGCCCCAGCGCGTCGGCGATCGAATGCCCGAGCGACGTCTTGCCCACCCCGGGGGGGCCGACCAGGCAGAGGATCGAGCCGCGCGCGTCGGGCTTGAGCTTGCGCACCGCGAGGAACTCCAGGATGCGGTCCTTGACGCGCTCGATGTCGTAGTGGTCGGCGTCGAGGACCTCGCGGGCGTGGAGGAGGTCGAGGTTGTCCTCGGTCGCGGCGTCCCACGGCAACGAGAGGATCCACTCGAGGTAGGTGCGGATGACGCCGTGCTCGGCGGCGGCCTGTGGCAGCTTCTCCAGGCGCGAGAGCTCGCGCTCGGCCTGCTTGCGGACGTCGTCGGGGAGCTGGCGGGTCTCGAGCTGCTCGCGCAGCTCCTCGACCTCGGCCTCCGCCGGATCGCGCTCCCCGAGCTCCTCCTGGATCGCCTTGAGCTGCTGGCGCAGCACGAACTCCCTCTGGGAGCGGTCGATCTCCGACTGCACCTGGGACTGGATGCGGCTGCCGATCGCGACGACCTCGAGCTCGCGCGCGAGGATCTCCGAGAGCCGGCGCAGCCGCTTGGCCACGTCGAGCTCCTCGAGCAGCTCCTGCTTCTCCTCGGTCTTGATGCGCAGGGCGCCGGCGATCAGGTGCGACAGCTGCGACGGGTCGTCGACGTTGGCGACCGCCATCTGCAGCTCCTCGGGGAGGTAGGGGACCTCCTCGATGATGGCCGAGAAGGTCTGCTGGACGTTGCGCATGAGCGCGGTCAGCTCCGGGCCCTCGTGCACGACGTCTGCGAGCTCCTCGATGCGCGCGACCGGGTACGGCCGGTCGGCGTCCTGGAGCCACTCCACGACGCGGATGCGCTGACCGCCCTGGACGAGGATGCGCAGCGAGCCGTCGGGCACCTTGAGCATGCGGGCGACGACGCCGCTGACGCCGACGGTGTAGAGGTCCTCCGGCCCCGGCGACTCGATCTCCGGATCCTTGGACGCGATCATCGCCAGCGTCCGGTTGCTGCTGAGCACGTCGTTGACCAGCCGGATCGACCGCTCCTGGCCGACCGCGAGCGGCGTCAGCGTGTCGGGGAACGTGACGGAGTCGCGCAGCGGGAGGATCGGCAGCTCGGTGGGGAGCGCCTGGCTCGCGCCGACCTCCACCTGGCGGCCGTTTGAGCCGGTGGACTCGACGTCGATGCTCATCGCGGGCCCGGCTTGGAGATCGGGACCGAGCGGGCGGCCGGGCGGCCGGCCTGCAGCACGGGCAGCTCCACGGTCAGCATCCCGTCGGCGTAGTGGGCGCGGGCCGCCTCGGGGTCGACCTCGACGCCGAGGCCGATCGCGCGGCGGAACGGGCCGTGCTCGATCTCGATCTGCTGGTAGGAGCGCCCGTCGGCCTGCTCGGCGCGGCGCACGCCGGCGAGCACGAGCTCGCGCCCGCGGATCTCCAGCGCGAGGTCGTCCGGAGCGACGCCGGCGAGGTCGGCCCGGACCACCGCGCGGGGCGGGTCGGACAGGTAGTAGACGTCGACGGACGGGGAGAACCCCCCGCGGCGGCGCGGTCGCAGCGTGCGGTCGAAGACGTCGCCGAAGATCTCGTCCATCTCTCGGCGCATGCGCTCGAAGTTGGCGAACAGGTCGCGGTCGGTCGGCATCCGGCGGGGAGGCTACCCCGGCAGCGTCGGGGGCCGCTAGCTCATCGAGCGCGCAGCCAACCGGCCGTCCACCGGCAGCATCTCCTCGTTGGGCTGGCCGAGGTACCAGCCCTGCCCGAGGTCGATGCCCAGCTCCTGCGCCTGCTCGAGCTCGAAGTCGCGCTCGATGCCGACCGCGACGACGCGGCAGTTGAGCTCGTGGGCGACCTCGACGAGGGCGCCGACGAGGTGGCGGCGGCCCGGTGAGGCCTCCATGCCCTTGCACAGGTGCAGCGAGAGCTTGGCGACCTCTGGCCGCAGCACCTCGAGGACCCCGAGGGCCTCGGTACCGGCGGAGAGGTCGTCGACGGAGATCACGGCGCCCTGCTCGCGGTGGGCGGCGACGAGCTCACCGAGCAGGCCGAGGTCGGTGTGGCCCTCGGAGCCCATCACCTCGATCCCCACGGACGGCTCGCCGCCCCCGGCGGTGCCGTACTGCTCGACCAGCGGCCAAACGCCGCGCAGGGAGCTCTGGACGTCGATCACCGCGCGGGGGTCGAGCTTGACGAAGAGCAGCTCGCCGCCGGGCAGGCGCGGGAGCCCGACCTCCAGGGCGGCTGCGCGGGCGCGCGCGTCGAAGGAGTACAGGGCGTCGTGGACCTCGGCGGCCTCGAGCAGCTCGGCGCCGCGCAGGTCGATCTTGCCCATGCGGCCGCGGATCAGCGCCTCGCGGGCGAAGACCGAGCCGTCGCCGAGGTCGACCAACGGCTGAAAGACCGGGGTCATCTGCCCCTGGGAGAGGAACTTCGGAAACCAGTCGGTGCGCGCGCGGTCGAGCAGGGTCATGGCCGGCAGCGGGAGGCCGGAGCCCTGGTCGAGCGGGATCGCGAACAGCAGCGTGCGCTCCGCGGCCGACAGCGAGCCCATGACCTCGCGCAGGCGCTCCTGCCACCCGGGCCCGCAGATCAGGACCCCTTCGGCCGAGACGTCGACATCCGAGCCCTGGCTCCCGCAGCGCTCGATCTTGAACAGCACGGACGGCCGGTGCGACAGCAGCCGGACGCCCTCGCTGGATGCTGGGGTCGATGACCCATCGAGGCTCACCCCTCAGTGATCGGCAGGTGCGCGCCGGCGCTGAAGTCCGGGTGGGCCCGCGCCCGCGTGAAACTGGTTCCTACACCGCGTAGACGGCGCCCTCGCGGGCCACCTCGACGGCGCCGCCGAAGCCCCTCTCGGCCTCGGCGCGCGCCCAGCGCTCCCCGAGCTCGTCGGAGACGTGGGTGATGACGAGGCGGGCGGCGCCGGCGTCGCGGCCGTGCTGGCCGGCCTCGCCGGGGGTGAGGTGGCCGCGCACCCCGTCGCGCTCGGGCCGCGGCAGCGTCCCCTCGATCAGCAGGAGATCGGTGTCGCGCGCGAACTCGACGAGCTCGCGCGTGGGCGAGCAGTCGGCGCCGAAGGTGAAGCGCCCGGAGCCGGTGCGGATCTCCATGGCGAAGGTCGGCAGGTAGTGCGGCACGTGGCAGAGGCGGATCGTGAGCGGCCCGACGACGAGCTCCTCGCGCGGGTCGTACTCGCGCAGGTGGAAGGCCTTCTCGATCAGGTCCTCGTTGCCCCACGCCCCGACGACCCGGCGGAACACCTCGCGGGCGCCCGGAGGAGCGTGCAGCAGCGGCCGGGCGGGATGGTCGGTCCCCGGCCAGGTGTGCACCGGGACGGGTTGCTGGCGCGGCGCGTAGGTCAGCGCGTAGCTGTAGGGCACGAGGTCGAGGAAGTGATCCGCGTGCAGGTGCGAGAGGACGACCGCGTCGACGTCGACGTAGTCGACGTGGCGGCGCAGCTTGGAGAAGACGCCGTTGCCGCAGTCGAGCAGGACGCTGGTGTCCCCCTCCTGGACCAGGTAGCCGCTGCAGGCGCCGCCGGCATCCTGCCAGGACGGCGACTTTCCGAGCACAGTTATTCGCATCGCTCCCCGGATCCACCTCCGGGGAGCACTCTACGCCGCGTGCAGCGCGGCCTGCGCCTGGGCGTCCGGGAACGCCCACGCGGACTGCAGGCGACGCTCCTGCCGGAACACGAAGCGCAGCTGCCGCGGCGGCCGCAGGCCCTCCGGATGGTTGGGCCGGAACGTGGGACAGGGTGTGGTGTCCTGCAGGGCACAGAGCCCCTGCTGCTTGAAGAAGCAGTCGTCACACGACACCTTGCACTGCTTGACCGGCAACGCCATACCTCCGAGCTTGCGCCGCCCTGGGAGCGGCTGGCTTTCAGTCTCTGTCACTGCAGACGGTGCCAGTAAGCCCTTTCCGACGCGGCCGCGCAACGGCCATTGCCGCAAAACGGTCGCTTTTTGTGACGTTCCCGCTAACACCTCCTTTTCAATCCCGTTCGTCGCTGTTAGCGGGACGGTGATCCCGCAATTGCCGGAGGATCTCACCGTCGTCCTCGTCGGTCACGCCGCCTCGGGCGCCACCGCGGGCGTCGTGAGCGCCGTCGTACTCATGACGCACCGGGTCCAGCACGCCGCCCGTGACGACTCCGGCGCGGACCCGCTCGCTCAACGAGGCCCTGTACGGGTAGGGAGGATCGTTCATGCGCACACTGGTCACCGGTATCACCGGGTACGTGGGCGGCGCCCTGGCGCCGGCCCTCTCGGCGGCGGGACACGACGTCCGCGGGTTCTCGCGCGATGCGAGCCGCGTGCCCGCGGTCGCCGACGCGACGGAGGTCGTCGAGGGCGACACGGTGTCCGGCGCCGGGCTCGACGCGGCCCTGGACGGCATCGACGTCGCCTACTACCTCATCCACTCCATGGAGCGCACCGTCGGCGGTGGCTTCGACAGCGCCGAGCGGCGCTCGGCCGAGAACTTCGCCGAGGCCGCGGCGCGCGCGGGGGTCGGGCGGGTCGCCTACCTCGGCGGGCCGGTGCCCGGCGACGCGGGTGGGAGGCCCGTCTCCCGCCACCTGGGCTCCCGCCTGGCGGTCGAGGAGGCGCTGCTGGCGGCCGTTCCGGGATCGATCGCCTTCCGCGCCTCGATCGTCGTCGCCGCCCGCTCGCGCTCGTTCCGCTTCCTGGTCCGGCTCGTCGAGCGCCTGCCGGTGATGGCGCTGCCCTCCTGGCGCGACAACCGCACGATGCCGATCGACGGGCGCGACGTCACGAGCTTCCTGGTCGCGGCGGCGACCGCCCCCGGCGACCTCGCCGGCCGGGCGTGGGACATCGCCGGCCCGGATGAGATGAGCTACGGGGACATGATCGCCCGGATCGCCGACCACCTGATCGTCCGCCGCCCGCGGCTGAACCTGGGGTTCTCGCTGACGCCGATCGCGGCGCCGGTCGCGGCCGCGCTCGCCGGCGAGGACGTGGGGTTGATCGAGCCGCTGATGGAGTCCCTGACATCCGACCTGCTTCCGCGCGACGGACTCGCGGCAGGCGCCTTCGGGGTGCATCTGCACTCCTTCGACGCCGCCGTGGAGCGTTCGCTGCGCGAGTTGGAGACCAACGAGGAGGTTCGCGCCCGATGAGCAGCAGCGACGCGGTCACCGCCGACATCGACATCAAGGCACCGCCCGAGAAGGTGTGGGAGTTGGTCATGGACGCGGACCGCATACGTGAATGGGTGACGATTCACCGTAAAATGGATTCAGCTGATTCCGGGCCTCCGCGCGAGGGAATGCGGATGAAACAGACCGTGTGCCTGCGGGGCGCCAACTTCAAGGTCAGATGGGAGCTCTCTGAGTGCCGGGCGGGCGAGCGCGCCGTCTGGGAGGGCAAGGGTCCCCTGGGATCGCGCGCCCGCACGGAATACGAGCTCTCCCCGGACGGCGACGCCGGGACGAGGTTTCACTATGTCAACCAGTTCACGGCACCGGGAGGCCCGCTCGGCAAGGCCGCCAGCAAGGTGATCGTGGGCGGCCTTCCCCAGCGCGAGGCGACCAGGTCGCTGCAGCAACTGAAGGCGCTCCTCGAGCATTGAGCACCCACCGGAACCGCGGGGTCCTTAACGGTAAGCTCGCGCCATGGCCGACTTCCTGGATGAAAAACGTCGTGAGATCCAAGCACGACTCAAAGAGCTCAAACCGCTGGTCGACGAGTACCACAAGCTGGAGTCCGCCGAGCAGGCGCTCGCCGGCGTCGGCGGCTCGTCGCGGACCGCGGCCGCGCCGCGCGCGCGCGCCAAGCGCAACGGCAGCGGCACCGGCCGGCGCGGTCGCCCCAAGGGGTCCGGCCAGCGCGCCCAGCAGGCGCTCGAGCTCGTGCGCTCCAAGCCGGGCATCACGATCCCCGAGATGGCCGAGTCGATGGGCATCAAGCAGAACTACCTGTACCGCGTCGTCCCCGACCTCGAGAAGGAGGGCATGCTGACGAAGTCCGGTCGCGGCTGGCACGTCCGCCAGTAGCGGACCGTCAGACCAGGTCGAGCTTCTCGACCGCCGCGCGCTCGGAGCGCAGCTCGTCGACCGTCGCGTCGATCTTGGACTGGGCGAACTCAGTGATCTCGAGGCCCTCGACGATCTCGTAGGCCCCGTCGCCCGGCAGGCGGACCGGGAGGGAGACCTGCAGCCCCTCCTCGATGTCGTAGGCGCCCGTGGTCGGGACGACCATCGAGCGCATGCCGTCGGTCCCGAGCATCCAGTCGCGCACGTGATCGATGGCCGCGTTGGCCGCAGACGCGGCCGACGAGGCGTCGCGCGCCTCGATGATCTCGGCGCCGCGCTTGCCCACGCGCGGGAGGTACTCGTTCTCGTACCAGGCCTGGTCGACCTGCTCGGCGGCGTTCTCGCCGTTGACCCGCGCGTTGTGGAGGTCGGGGAACATCGTCGGCGAGTGGTTGCCCCAGACCACGAGGTCCTCGACGTCTGAGACAGAGACGTCGAGCGTCAGCGCGAGCTGCGCCACGGCGCGGTTCTCGTCCAGGCGCGTCATCGCCGTGAAGCGCTCGGCCGGGATGTCGGGTGCGTGCGTGCGCGCGATCAGCGAGTTGGTGTTGGCCGGGTTGCCGATGACGAGGATCCGCACGTCCTCGGCGGCGCCGGCGTTCAGCGCCTCCCCCTGCGGCTTGAAGATCGCGCCGTTGGCCTCGAGCAGGTCCGCGCGCTCCATGCCCTTCGAGCGCGGGCGGGCGCCGATCAGCAGAGCGAGCTGGCAGCCGTCGAAGGCCGGCTCGGCGTCGTCGTGGATGTCCACGCCCGCGAGCAGCGGGAAGGCGCAGTCAGAGAGCTCGAGCGCGGTTCCCTCGGCGGCCCTGACCGCATCGGGGATCTCGAGCAGGTTCAGGTGCACCCTGGTGTCGGGCCCGAGCATCTGCCCGGAGGCGATGCGGAACAGCACGGCGTATCCGATGGCACCGGCGGCGCCGGTGACGGTCACCTTCTTGACGTTGTCAGCCATGGTCTCTAGGCCATCTCTTTCTGCAGGTTCTCGTCGATCGCATCCAGGAAGTCCCGGGTGTTCAGGTAGTCCTGGTCGTCGCCGACGAGCAGGGCCAGATCCTTGGTCATCTTGCCCCGCTCCACGGTTTCGACACACACGCGCTCGAGCGCCTCGGCGAAGGCCGTCACGCCGGGGGTCTCGTCCATGCGGCCGCGGTGCTGCAGCGCGCGCGTCCAGGCGAAGATCGACGCGATCGGGTTGGTCGACGTCTCCTCGCCCCGCTGGTGCCGGCGGAAGTGGCGGGTGACGGTGCCGTGGGCGGCCTCCGCCTCGACGGTCTGGCCGTCGGAGGTCATCAGCACGCTCGTCATCAGGCCGAGCGAGCCGAACCCCTGCGCGACCGTGTCGGACTGCACGTCGCCGTCGTAGTTCTTGCACGCCCAGATATAGCCGCCCTCCCACTTCAGCGCGGCCGCCACCATGTCGTCGATCAGCCGGTGCTCGTAGGTGAGGCCCGCCGCCTCGAAAGCGTCGGCGAACTCATCGTCGAAGACCTCCTGGAAGAGGTCCTTGAAGCGGCCGTCGTAGACCTTGAGGATCGTGTTCTTAGTCGACAGGTACACCGGCATCTCGCGCTCCAGGCCGTAGCGCAGCGACGCGCGCGCGAAGTCGCGGATCGACTCGTCGAGGTTGTACATCCCCAGCGCGACGCCGGGCCCGGGGAAGTCGAACACCTCGATCTCGATCGGGTCCCCGCCGTCGGAGGGCGTGAAGTTCAGCGTCAGCCTGCCCGCGCCTGGGATCAGGGTGTCCTCGGCGCGATACTGGTCGCCGAAGGCGTGGCGGCCGATGATGATCGGCTTCGTCCAGCCCGGCACCAGGCGCGGGATGTTGGCGATCACGATCGGCTCCCGGAAGATGACGCCGCCGAGGATGTTGCGGATCGTGCCGTTGGGCGAGCGGTACATGCGCTTGAGGTCGAACTCCTTCACGCGCGCCTCGTCCGGCGTGATCGTCGCGCACTTGACGCCGACGCCGTACCGCTTGATGGCGTTGGCGGCGTCGACGGTGACCTGGTCGTCGGTCTCGTCGCGGCGCTCGATGCCGAGGTCGAAGGACTTCAGGTCCACGTCGAGGTAGGGCCGGATCAGCTTCTCCTTGATGAACGACCAGATGACGCGGGTCATCTCGTCGCCATCCAGCTCGACGAGCGGGGTCTTGACTTCGATCTTGGCCATGGGGCGCGCAAGGCTAACGCGGGAGCCGCGGAGGGCGTGTGCCACCATCCCACGATCAGTCGCCCCGGCTCCGTCCAGCTCGCTCGCATCTTCGGCATCCGCATCGGGGCCGACTACGGCTGGTTTCTGATCCTGTTCCTGGCGATCTTCTTCGCTCAGGACCAGATGCGTCAGCTCACGCACGCGGCCGACGCGACGGTCTACGTCGCCGCCGTCGCCGAGGTCTTTCTCTTCTTCGGCTCGATCATCGTCCACGAGATCGGCCATGCCCTCGCCGCCCGGCGCGAGGGCATCGAGGTCTCGGGGATCGACCTGTTTCTCTTCGGCGGCCTGATGCACATGCGCTCGGAGCCCGAGACGCCGGGCGCGGAGTTCCGCGTCGCGGCCGCCGGCCCGCTCGCCACCGCGCTGCTGATCGCCCTCTCGGCCGGGATCGGCATCGCGGCCGGCGGCGTGGCGGGCTTCCGCGACGCCGTGACGCTGACCGGGAGCGGTGCGCTGTCGGTGTCCACCGTGCTGGTCTCAAGCCTGGCGTTGATCAACGCGCTCGTGCTCGTCTTCAACCTGATCCCCGCCTATCCGCTCGACGGCGGCCGGATCGCGCGCGCGCTGGTGTGGCGGGTCACGGGCGACCGCCACCGCGCGACGCGCGCGGCGGCCGCGCTCGGGCGGGGCTTCGCCGGCGTCCTCGTGCTCGGCGGCATCCTGTGGGCGCTGCAGGGGCACGCCTTCGACGGCATCTACCTCGCCATCCTCGGCTGGCTGCTCGGCTCCCAGGCCCGGGGCGTCGCCGTGCAGTCCGCCTTCACGGAGCGCCTGGAGGGCGTCACCGTTGCCGACATCATGGACCCTGAGCCCGTCGCGATCCCGGCCGAGACGCCCGCCCGGCGGGCCTACGAGGACTACTTCCTGCGCTACCACGACTATGACTGGTTCGCGGTCACCGAGCCCGACGGCGCCTACGTCGGCCGGGTCCTGCGCGACCCGGTGATGCACGCGTCCGAGGGCGTCACCGACTTCGACCGGCCCGTCCGCGGGCTGGTCGGGGCCGACGACGACGCCCGCGTCCGCGACGACGTCCCCCTGGAGACGCTGATGGCCAGCGAGCCGCTGCGCCGCGACGGCGTGCTCATGGCCGTCGACGCCGACGGCCACCTGCGCGGCGTCGTCACCACCGAGCGGGTCGCGCGGGCGCTGCGCTCGCGGCTGGTGCCGGGCTGAGCCGGCTCGTTCGCGTTGGGCGGCGACGAGGCACAGGGCGCCGTCCTGCCTGACCGGGGCGCCCGTCGCAGTAGACGCCACGTGCCGGGAGCGTCGGCGCGGCGTCCCCCGGCCATCAGGCCGATCTGCGAGCCGACGCGGCCAGCGACCGGACCACGTCGGGCAGCTCCATCATGTCGCCCTTGGAGAGGCAGGCGTGGGCGCCGACCTCGCGGGCGCGCGCCTCGACGACCTCGTCGACCATCGAGGTGAGCATGGCCACCCGCAGGTCCGGGTCCGACCCGATCAGCTCGAGGGCGAGCTCGAAGCCGTCCATCACCGGCATGCGGGCATCGAGCAGCACGACGTCCGGCCGGGCTGCGCCGATTCTCTCCAGCGCGGCCGGCGCGCCGTCGGCCTCCGCGACCACCTCGAGGTCCGCGTGCTCACGCAGAATCAGGCAGATCAGGAAGCGTGCATCGGCTGCATCGTCCACGACCATGACGCGTACGGGCTCCATCCCTCAGGGCAGGCTAGACCGTACCCGTGCTGGAGCCATTCGACGGATAGGCTTTCCGGCATGCCAGCTCACGACGTCCTCATCATCGGCGCCGGGCTCGCCGGCCAGCGCGCCGCGCTGGCGGCGGCGGGCGCGGGGGCGACCGTGGCGATCATGAGCAAGGTCCATCCGGTCCGCTCGCACTCCAACGCGGCGGCCGGTGGCATCAACGCCGCGCTGAACCCCGACGACTCCTGGGAGTCGCACGCGTTCGACACCATCAAGGGCTCGGATTACCTGGGCGACCAGGACGCGATCGAGATCATGTGCCGCGAGGCGCCCGCCGAGGTCCTCCAGCTCGAGCACTGGGGCGTGACCTTTCATCGCAACGACGAGGGGCGGCTCGGCACGCGCGCCTTCGGCGGCGCCTCCGCCGCCCGCACGTACTACGTCGCCGACATCACCGGCCAGGCCCTGCTGCACGTCCTCTACGAGCAGCTGATGAAGTTCCACGAGGTCATCGACCGCTACGAGGAGTGGTTCGTCACCTCGCTGCTGCAGGACGACGACGGCCGCTGCACCGGCGCCGTCGCGCGCTCGATCAAGGACGGCCGCCTCGAGGTCTTCAACGCCAAGAGCGTGATCCTCGCCTCCGGCGGCGCCGGCCAGTGCTTCGAGCCGACGACCAACGCGCTGATCTGCACGGGCGACGGCATCGCCCAGGCCTACCGCGTCGGCGCGAAGCTGATGGACATGGAGATGGTCCAGTACCACCCGACCACGCTGGCCGGGAACGGGATCCTCATCACCGAGGGCGCCCGCGGCGAGGGCGCGCACCTCTACAACGCCGAGGGCGAGCGCTTCATGGAGAAGTACGCGCCCAACAAGATGGAGCTCGCCTCCCGCGACGTCGTCTCCCGCGCCGAGCAGACCGAGATCAACGAGGGCCGCGGCTTCGACGACGGCACCGTGGCGCTGGACATCACCAAGGTGCCGCGCAACCGGACGCTCGAGGCGCTGAGAGAAATCGTGAACATCGGACGCGACTTCGCGGGTGTCGACATCACGCGCGAGCCGATCCACATCAAGCCGGGCTGCCACTACATCATGGGCGGCGTCAAGACCAACACGGACGGCCAGACCTCGGTCGCAGGGCTGTACGCCGCCGGCGAGGTGGCCTGCATATCCGTGCACGGGGGCAACCGCCTCGGCGCGAACTCCCTGCTGGACACGCTGATCTTCGGCCGCCGCTCCGGCGAGCACGCCGCCCAGGTCGCCACGCACCGCCCCATGCCGGCGGTCGGGCGCGCGCGGGTCGAGCTCGAGCAGCGCTGGCTGGACTCCATCGTCGGCCGCGATCGCAGCGGCAGGCGCGTCTCGGCCATCAAGCAGGAGCTCGGCGTGATGATGAACGAGAAGTGCGCCGTCTTCCGCGACGAGGCGGGCCTGCAGGAGGCCCACGCGATCATCCGCCGCCTCAAGGGGGAGGCCGAGACGGCCTACATCGACGATCGCGGTACGGTCTTCAACCAGGACGTGCTCGGCGCGATCGAGCTCGGGTACATGCTCGACTGCGCGGAGTGCAACGTCGTGGGCGCGATCGAGCGCAAGGAGTCGCGCGGGGCGCAGTTCCGCACGGACTACCCCGAGCGCGACGACGAGGAGTGGCTCAAGCACATCGACCTGAGCTCGGACGGCGGCGACGCGCCGAAGATCACGTACTCCCCCGTGACCATCACGAAGTGGGAGCCCATGGAGAGGACCTACTAGGCGTGCCCGCATACACCCTTCGCATCCGGCGCTATTCGCCCGAGTCGGGTGAGGCCGCGTACTGGGAGGAGTTCGGCATCGAGCTCGGCCCGCACCGGTCCGTCCTGGACGGCATCCTGCAGGCCAAGGACCGAGAGGACGGCTCGATCGGCATCCGCTGCTCGTGCCGCGCCGCCATCTGCGGCTCCTGCGGCGTCCGCATCAACGGCCGCCCCGGCCTCGCCTGCCACATGCACCTCGAGGAGGCCGAGGCGACCTCCCGCGACGGCAAGATCACCGTCGAGCCGATGGGCAACATGCCGGTGCTCAAGGACCTGATCACCGACATGGAGGCCGTGCACTGGAAGAAGATCCGCCGCGTCACCCCGTGGCTTCTGCCCGACGGCCCGCCGCCCGAGCGCGAGTACATCGTGCCCAAGGAGGCGATGGTCGACGTCACGCAGAGCATGGCGTGCATCCAGTGCGGCGCCTGCGTGTCGGACTGCCTCTCGATGGAGGTCGACCCCGAGTTCATCGGCCCGGCGGCGCTCGCCAAGGCCTACCGCTTCGTCGGCGACCCACGGGACGCCCAACGGTTCGAGCGGTTGGATGACCTCAGTCAGGACCCGCACGGCATCTACGACTGCACGCACTGCTTCAACTGCATCGAGGCCTGCCCCAAGGGTGTCGCCCCGATGAGCCAGATCATGCGCCTGCGCAGGATCGCGGGAGCGGACTTCGACATCTCCGACCGCAACAACGGTCACCGCCACGAGCAGGCGTTCGTCACGCTCGTCAGGCAGGGCGGGCTGCTCAACGAGGCGGAGCTGCTCCCGCGCTCCTACGGCGGCGACTCGTGGTTGGGCAAGTTCCATCCGAAGGCGGGCGCCGAGCTGCTGAGCTCGCTGCCCGTGATCATGAAGGCCGTCATGCGCCGCAAGGTGACCCCGGGCGGCGCGCTGATCGCGCACAAGATCACCGGCCACAAGAACTTGCGGCGCATCTTCGACACGATCGAGGGCAGGGACGAGCGCTACGAGCTCAACCTCTACATCGTCCAGCCGGACGACGCGGCGCCGGAGAAGGCGGGGCATGCCGGCGGGGACGCGCAGGGCACCGCTGCGTCCACGCCCCCCGAGAGGAGCCCGAACGCATGAGCTTGAAGGTTGCCTACTGGCCCGGCTGCGTGAGCCGGGGGTTCACCCCGGAGCTGCACGGCTCGATGGCCCAGGTGGCGCCGCTGCTCGACATCGAGCTCGTCGAGCTCGACCGGGCCAGCTGCTGCGGCGCGGGCGTGCTCGCCGAGCACAACCAGGAGCTCGCCGACACCCTCAACGCCCGCACGTTCGCGCTCGCACAGCAGGTCGAGGGCGCGGAGATGATGATGAATATCTGCTCGACCTGCCAGGGCGCGCAGAGCGAGTGCCAGCAGCGCCTCGACGCCAACGCGGAGTACCGCGAGGCGGTCAACACGACCCTCGAGCCCGAGGGACTGCACTACGAGAAGGGCATCACCAACAAGCACTTCCTCTGGCTGATGGTCGAGGAGATCGGCCTCGACGAGATCGCCAAGAAGGTCACCAAGCCGCTCAACGGGCTCCGCGTCGGGCCGTTTTACGGCTGCTACATCGTGCGCCCGACCGACCGCGTGGGCATCGACGACGAGCATCCGCGCGACACCTACCTCGATCAGCTGATCGAGGCGCTCGGCGGCACGGTCGTCGACTACGCCGGAGCCCACAAGTGCTGCGGCTTCCCGATCATCACCATGAACAAGGAGGTGTCGCTCAAGCAGGCCGCGCGCCACCTCGGCGACGCCATCGACGCCGACGCGGACTGCCTCGTCACGCCGTGCCCGCTGTGCCACCTCAACCTCGATCTCCAGCAGCCGCTGGCCGAGCGCTACGGCGGCCGCGACCTCGGGCTGCCGGTGCTGCACCTGCCGCAGATGGTGGGCCTGGCCCTCGGGCTGGACCCGAAGCAGCTCGGCCTGAACAAGCACGTCGTCAAGCCGACTTCGGTGATCGACTGGTCGACCTCCGTCGTCGCCGGCGTCGAGTAGCGAATCGGTCGTTGAAGAGATCTGTAAGACCTATGACACCGGACGGCGTTGCATTGGCCGAAGGCGGGAACACCCACCACCATGACGAGTCAGGAATGGACGATCGACCCATGCGCCGAGAACGTGACGCGGCTTCGCCACGCGATCGTCGACTACTCGCGCCGCCAGGGGCTGCAGGCCGGCCTGGTCGACGACGTGGCGCTCGCCGTCTCCGAAGTGGCGACCAACGCCGTCGTCCATGCGTTCCGCGCGGGCGGCGACGGCACCATCACCATGGTCGCCAGCGTGGACGACGGCGTGCTGCGGATCCGCGTCGCCGACGACGGCACCGGGCTCACGCCGCGCGACACGACGTCGAGTGCCGGGTTGGGGCTCGCGATCGCCGGGCGCGTTGCCGACGACCTCGAGATCGAGCGCCTGCGCTCCGGCACGGCCGTCAGCCTGACGTTCGCCGCCACGGCCTGAGGCTCAAGCCGCTTTAGCCTCCGCCGTTAGAGTCGCCGGCGTGTCCCGGCGCTCCACGCTCGAGTTCGTCGTCGCCGTCGCCGGCGCCCTGTTCTTCGCCCTCGCCCTCCAGGCGTTCGCCATCAAGCCGTATCGGATCCCGTCGGGCTCGATGCTCCCCACGCTGAAGGTCGGCCAGCGGATCCTCGTCAACCGCGCCTTTCACAAGCTCGGCACGGACCCGGCGCTCGGGGACATCACGGTGTTCACCCCGCCGGCCGGCGCGGTGAGCAGCCGGTGCGGCACGATGGGCGAGGGGCCGTTCTACGACGGCGCCGCGAGCCACCGGTCCTGCTCGCGCGCCACGCCCGAACCGTCCCACACGACCTTCGTCAAGCGCGTCGTCGGGCTGCCGGGCGACAAGATCGCCGTGCGCGACGGCCACGTGATCCGCAACGGCAAGCCCGCCGACGAGCCCTTCGCCTCCGCGTGCACCTCCTCGGCCTGCAACCTCTCCGCCGTCCGCGTTCCGGCCGGGTCCTACTTCCTCATGGGCGACAACCGCGGCAACTCGGACGACAGCCGCTTCTGGGGGCCGGTCCCGCGGGTGTCGGTTGTCGGCAAGGCGATCATCACGTACTGGCCGCTCGGCCGCCTGGGCACGCTCTGACGCGGAGCCCAGCGGGTGAGTGATAGGGTGAATCTGTGATCACCCTCCTGCTCGGTGAGTTCTCCGACCTCCTCGCCTACGGCCTGCGCGCGCTGCTCAGCGAGGACCAGGGGCTGCAGGTGCTCTCGTCCGACGTGCCGATGGACGGCTTCGAGCCGGCCGTGGCGGAGACCGAGCCCGACCTCGTGATCGTCGACTTCGGCGCGCTGCGCTCGCCGATCCAGATCCACCAGCTCCACGAGGCGCAGCCAGAGACGCACATCGTGATCCTGGTGGACCGCGCGACGACCGCCGAGTGCAACCAGCTGCTGGCCTTCGGGGCCACCGCCGTGCTCGGCCGCGACACGCAGCGACGCGACATCCTCACCTCCATCCACCTCGCCAGCCGCGGCATGCACGTGCTGCCCGGCGCGGGCGGGACGGCGTCGCGGGAGCCCTACGGGCCGGACCTCCTGACGCCGCGCGAGGCCGACGTGCTCGAGCTGCTGCAGCAGGGCGCCTCGAACGCCGCGATCGCGGAGGAGCTGACCGTGGGCATCGAGACCGTGCGCACCCACGCGCGCAACATCTTTCGCAAGCTCGGCGTCACGAGCCGGCGCGACCTCGCGTTCGCGCCGCTGTCGCGCGGCCGCTGAGCCGCGTCAGCCGGCGACGGTGGCGGCGTGCACGAGCCCGCGCTCGTGCAGCAGCTCGGCGAGCTGGACGGCGTTGGTCGCCGCGCCCTTGAGCAGGTTGTCCGAGACGACCCAGAGGTTGAGCGCGCGCTCGTGCGAGGGGTCGCGGCGCAGACGCCCGACCAGGACCTCGTCGCGGCCGGCGGCGGAGCGGGCCGTCGGGTAGCCGTGGCTCGCGGGATCGTCGACCAGCTCGAGGCCCGGCATGGCCGCCAGCAGCGAGCGGGCCTCGTCGACCGACAGCGGCTCGCGGGTCTGCACGTTGACGGACTCCGAGTGCGCCGCGACGACGGGGACCCGCGCGCACGTGACGGAGATCGCGATGTCCTGGTCGCCCAGGATCTTGCGCGTCTCGAACATCATCTTGCGCTCCTCGTCGGTGTGGTCGTCGCCGGGCGCGAAGTTCCCGGCGCCGCCGAGGACATTGAAGGCGATCGGGTGCGGATAGACCTCGGGCGCCGGGGGTTGGACGCCGGCGAGGATCGCGCGCGTCTGGGCCTCGAGCTCCTCGACGGCCTTCCGGCCCCCCCCGGAGACCGACTGGTAGGTCGAGACGATCAGCCGCTCGATGCCGGCCCGGTCGTGGATCGGCTTCAGCGCCACCATCAGCTGCATCGTCGAGCAGTTCGGGTTTGCGATGATGCCCTGGTGCGCGTCCAGCGCTTCGGGATTCACCTCGGCGACGACGAGCGGCACGTCGCGGTCCATCCGCCATTTCGAGGAGTTGTCGACGACGACCGCGCCCGCCTGCACGAAGCGCGGCGCCCACTCGCCCGAGACCGCCCCGCCGGCCGAGAAGATCGCGATGTCGAATCCCCTGATGGACTCGCCGGTGAGCGGCTGGACGGTGCCGAAGCCCTCGAGCTCGGAGCCCGCGGAGCGCGCCGAGGCGAACGGCACGATCTCCGAGGCGGGGACGCCGCGCTCGACGAGCTTTCCCAGCATGACCGTCCCGACGGCGCCCGTGGCCCCGACGACGGCGACGCGGTACGCGCTCACAGGACCGGCTCCGTCCCGAAGGGATGCTCCGCCGCGACGTCGTCGGTGCCGAGCTCGAACTCCCGGTGCAGCGCTCGCACCGCGTCCGGCAGCTGCTCGGCGCGCACGACGCAGGAGATCTTGATCGGGGAGGTGGCGATCATCTCGATGTTGATGCCCAGGTCGCCGAGCGTCGAGAACACCCTCGCCGCGACGCCCGGATGCGTGCGCATGCCGGCGCCGATGATCGAGACCTTGCCCATCTCGGGATCGTCGTGCGACGCCATGCCGAGCGCCTCGACGATCGGGTCCAGCGCGATGTGGGCGGCGCGCAGGTCGGTGCGCGGCACGGTGAAGCTCATGTCGGCCCGCGCGCCCTCGGACACCGGCTCGTTCTGGATGATCATGTCGACGTTGACGTTGTGATCGGCCAGCGCGGTGAAGAGGCGCCCGGCGACACCCGGGTTGTCGGGCACGCCGAGGAGCGTCATGCGCGCCTCGTCGGTGGAGTGGGTGACGGCGGTGATCAGCGGGTGCTCCATGGTTTCCTCCTCGCCCACGACGAACGTCCCCGTCTCGTCGGTGAAGCTCGACCGGCAGTGGATGCGGACGCCGTGCGTCCGGGCGTACTCGACGGCGCGCAGCTGCAGCACGCCGGCGCCCGCGGCGGCCATCTCGAGCATCTCCTCGAAGGAGACCACGGGCAGCTTGCGGGCGTCGGGGACCAGGCGCGGGTCGGCGCTGTAGACGCCGGAGACGTCGGTGTAGATCTCGCAGACGTCGGCGGCCACGGCGGCGGCGAGCGCGACGGCGGTGGTGTCGGACCCGCCGCGGCCGAGCGTCGTGACGTCCTTGGCGGTGGACACGCCCTGAAAGCCGGCCACGAGCACGATCAGGTCCTCCGCGAGGTGCTCGCTGATCCGATCGGCGCGAACGTCCAGGATGCGAGCCTTAGTATGCGATGTATCCGTGACAATGCCCGCCTGGGACCCCGTCAGCGAGATGGCGCGACTGCCGAGATCGTTGATCGCCATGGCGCACAGCGCGCAGGACATCCGCTCGCCCGTGGACAGCAGCATGTCCAGTTCGCGCGGGTCGGGCGTCGGCGACACCTCCTCGGCCATGGCGATCAGCTCGTCCGTCGTCTTGCCGCGCGCCGACAGCACGCCGACCACGCGTTGACCCTGCTCGCGGGCGCGGACCAGCCGCGCCGCGGCACGCTTGATGCGCTCCGCGTCGGCGACGGAGGAGCCTCCGAACTTCATGACGACGGTGCCGTGCACGAGCGGGCGAGTCTAGATGGTCGATCCCGCGAGATCCGGGGGCGTCTGTCAGCTGTGGCCCTGCTGCTGGCGGTCCTGGTCGCGGCCGGCTGCGGCGGCGAGCGCCGGCCCGCTCCGAAGGGCACCCCGACGCCCGTCGGCGGCCTGCTGGCCGCGGTACCCAGGGCGGCCGGCCCCAAGTCCGACGTGTCCGCCGCGGCGCGGCGCCGGGCCGCGAAGCTCCCCCTCGCCGAGCGGGTCGGCCAGCTGCTGCTGGTCGCCTTCGAGGGCACCGGCCCCAGGTCGCGCCTCTTCTCCGAGCTGCGCGGGCACGGCTGGGGAGGGATCGCGATCGGCCCGGACAACGCTCCCAAGCGCGACCTCATCGGACGGCTCGCACGCCAGGCGGACGCCGCCGCCAGGCGCGCCAGGCGGGTGCGCCCGCTTGTGCTCGCGATCGACGACGGTGCGCCGGCGCACCTGGGCTCGAGCCCGAAGCAGGCGCGCTCCGCCGCGGCGATGTCCGCCAGGGCGATGAAGGCCGCCGGGGTCACGCTCGCGATCGAGCCCAAGATCGACGTCGGCCTCGAGGCGTTCCCCAAGCCGATCGCCCGCGCCGCCCGCGCCGCCGTCATCGGCTGGAAGGCGTCCGGGGTGATGCCCGCTCCCGCCCACTTCCCCGGCCAGGGCTCGGCGACCCAGGATCCGCTCGAGGGCCCGGCCTCCGTCGGCCAGTCCGCGCAGGATCTCAAAAAGCGCGACCTGCGGCCGTTCGCTTCAGCGCTCCTGCACGCGCCCGCCGTGACGATCTCCAGCGCCGCCTTCAGCGCCTATGACCCCGTGACGCCCGCGGCCCTCACGCCGGCCGTCGTGCGCGGCCTGCTGCGGCACACGCTCCACTTCAAGGGCGTCGCCATGACGGACGACCTCTCGGGCCTCACGGCTGCCACGGGCGGCACCCAGGGTCAGGCTGCCGTCGCCGCCCTGCGAGCCGGGATCGATCTCGTCTACGTCGGGGATCCCCGGTCGCGGGCCGCGGTCTACAACGCGGTCCTCAACGCCGCCCGCGCCGGACGCCTCCCCGCCGCCCGCATCCGCGATGCCGCCGCGCACGTGCTCGACCTCAAGCGGCGGGTCGGCCGGTGACCCGCCGCGACCAGCGGGTGGCGATCGTCACCGGCGTGATCTTCGTGATCGCCGGCCTGCCGAAGTTCGTCGCCTTTGGCTGGGAGCGCGACGCCTTCGTCAGCTTCGATCTGCCGTTCCCCGAGCTGCTGGTCGTCCTCGCGGGGATCTTCGAGATCGGGGGTGGCCTGCTGCTGATCGCGCGCCGCCTCCTCGCTCCCGCCGCGCTCGTGCTGGCCGGCACGATGGCGGTCGCGTTCGTCGCCTCCGGCCTCGGCCACGGCGATGTCCTGCCCAGCCTCACCCTCGCGCCGGCGCTCTTGGCGGCCACCGTCTACCTGCTCGTGCGTAGTCTCAGAACCGCTGTCAGAATGGACTCGTCGTCCGAAACGGCCGTGGACCGAGCCGGGCGCCGCACGGAGCCGAAGGGAATGCCGGAGGTATTTTCGAGGTTCCGGGTGGTGATCCGGCAAAGCGTTCACGGGCGCCGCCGGGCGACCCGGCATTCTGAAAGCGGTTCCTAGGCCGGGCGCCGGCCGGCGAGCGCCTTCCCCAGCGTGACCTCGTCGGCGTATTCGAGGTCGGACCCGACCGGCAGCCCGGACGCCAGCCGGGTGACGGCGACCTCAGGCGCCTGAGCGCGCAGGGCGTCGGCGATGTGCAGCGCGGTCGCCTCGCCCGTGGTCGTCGGGTTGGTGGCCAGCACGACCTCCGCGATCGGCTCGGGCGCCTCGGCGACGCGGCGCAGCAGCTCGGCGACCTTGAGGTCCTCCGGCTCCACGCCGTCGATCGGCGACAGGGCGCCGCCGAGCACGTGGTAGCGGCCGCGATACTCGCTCGTGCGCTCGATCGGGATGACGTCGAACGGCTCCTCGACGACGCAGATCAGGTTCAGATCGCGGCGCGTGTCCGCGCAGATCGTGCAGTGCGGGCCCTCGGCGAGGTTGAAGCAGATCTCGCACAGCCCGATCCGCTGCTTGACCTCGCGGATGGCGTCGGCGAGGCCGATCGCGTCCTCCGCGTTCGTGCGCAGCAGGTGGAAGGCCAGGCGCTGGGCGGTGCGCCCGCCCACGCCCGGGAGTTTGGACAGCTCCGTGACGAGCCGCTGGATGGGCGCGGCGTACACGCGGCTAGCGCTTCTTCTGGCGGCGCGCGGCGCGGTTGGCGCCCCCGCCGCCGGGGGGCATGCCGCCGGGGAGCCCGCCGGCGCCCGCGCCGCCGCCCCCGCCGCCGCCGAGGCCGAGGCCGCTCAGGGCCTCCATCGGGTCAAAGCCCGCGGTCTGGCTCATGGCCTTCTCGCGCAGCTCGTCGGCCTGGCGCAGCGCCTCGTTGACGGCGGCCAGGACCATGTCCTGCAGGAGCTCGACGTCCTCGGGATCGACGGCGTCGGGGTCGATCGCCAGCGACTCGACGCGGCCCTCGCCCGTGGCGACGACCTTGACCATCCCCCCGCCCGAGGAGGACTCGACCTTCTCGTCTTTGAGCTTGTCCTGCGCGGCGGCCATCTCCTCCTGGAGCTTCTGGGCCTGCTCGAGCATCTGGTTGATGTTGGGCGGCATGTTCATGGGTGGGTGTCCTCCCCCTCGTCGAGCACGGTGGCGTCGAACTCCTGGACGAAACGATCGAGCAGCTCGTGCTCGGACATGGCCGGTTCGGGATCCTCGCCGAGCTCGAGCTCCTCATCGGTGCGCAGCTCGTACTTGACGCGCAGCGCCTGACCGGTCACGGCGCGCACCGCTTGGGCGACGGCGTCGCGGTTGGTCGGCTTGTCCGCGTGCTTATAAAAGACGGCGCCGGATTCCGAGAAGGCGACGGTCAGGTTCTCGGCGTCCAGGCTCACGGGCACGGTGCCGGCCAGGAACGAGTCGAGGCCGCCGCCGAGCTGCTCGAGCACGGCCGGCCACAGCTCGCGCAGGCCGTCGACGTCGAAGTGCCCCTCGATCGGGGCAACCGCGACCGCAACCCCCGGCTCGCCGGCCTCGGCGACGTCCGCATCGGCGGGCGGGACGGTCGTGGACACCATCACCGCGGGCCCCTCGTCGGTCGCGATCGTGGCGGTGCTGGGAACGGGCGCGGGCTTCTGGAGGATCTGGCCGGCGGGCGTCGCCGGCCGCTCGGGGGCGTGGACCGGCGCCGGGACCGGCCGCCCGCCCGCCCCCCGCTCCAGGCGGTCCAGGCGGACCAGCAGGGCGTTCGCCGAGGGGTCGCGCGCCGGGTCGGCGGCCTTGACGAGCGCGAGCTCGAGCTGGGTGCGCGCGTCGGCGCCGTCCTTCATCGCCCGCAGGCCGTTCGCGAGCAGGTCGAGCAGGTGCGTGACCACGGCCGGGGACACGCGGCGGGCTTGCTCGAGCAGCCGCTCGTCGGTCTCGCCGGTCATCGCGAGCTCGGCCGGCACCTCGTTGGAACCGAGCGTCTGCACGACCATCAGCGCGCGCAGGTGCGCCTCGAGGTCGCCGAAGAAGCGGGCCACGTCGCGCCCGGACTCGGCCAGGCGCGCGGCGGCGAGCAGCGCGTCGCGGGGCCTGGCGCCCGCGACGGCGTCGACCGTGCCGAAGAGCAGCTCGGCGTCCGCCGCGCCGAGCACCGCGAGGACGTCGTCGAGCGCGATCGTGCTGCCGCTGTAGGCGACGAGCTGCTCGAGCGTGCCGAGCGCATCGCGGAAGGAGCCGGTGGCCGAGCGGGCCATCAGCGCCAGCGCCTCCTCGGGCGCGGCGATGCCCTCCGCGGCGGCGACGCGGCGCAGCACGCCGGCGATCTGCGCGATCGTCGGACGCGCGAAGTCGAACCGGTGGCAGCGGTCGGCGACCGTGGGCAGCACCTTCTGGACCTCCGTCGTGGCGAGCACGAAGATCGTGTTGGGCGGCGGCTCCTCGAGCGTCTTTAAAAACGCGTTCCACGCCGCCGTGGACAGCATGTGCGCCTCGTCGAGGATGTAGACCTTGTAGCCGCCGGCGATCGGCGCGTAGGCGACGCGCTCGCGCAGGTCGCGGATGTCGTCGACGGAGTTGTTCGACGCCGCGTCCATCTCGATCACGTCCAGCGAGGTGGCGCCGGCGATCGAGCGGCACGACTCGCAGGTCCCGTCCGGCGTCGCCGTGGGGCCGTTGACGCAGTTCAGCGAGGCGGCGAGGATCTTGGCCATCGACGTCTTGCCGGTCCCCCGCGAGCCGACGAACAGGTAGGCATGATGGACCTTGTCCTGCTCGATCGCGTTGCGCAGGGTGCGCACGACGTGCTCCTGGCCGACCACGTCAGCGAAGGTGCGCGGGCGGTGGCGGCGGTACAGCGAGGCCATGAGGTGCGCAGTCTAGATGGGTGATTCCATGAGAGCCCGTGGTCTCGGGCGCGGTCATGGCCGAGCCGGGCGTGAGGGGCCGGTGAAGCCCGTAGCGACGAAGGCTCGCCGTCGTGCGCTATCTGTCGCGATAGTGGACCGTGCACCCTCCGTCGTCGCGAATCCCCCTGGCGCGTTCGCCGCCTGCCAACTCCGACCGAGCTACCCCGCTGCGCCTGCCGGTGACCGCTTAAGGCTGCTTCCTTCCGGACCTGACCTGGTTCACGGGCCGACACCGCGCGGGACCCGATCATCGACGCCGCAGACGACGCGCTGACCCGGAGGGCTCCACTCCTAGGGAGGGAATTCAGCCCCGCTAGAGCGGATTGCGGGTACAGGGCTCCGCTACATCCCCGCCTAGCACGGTCCACCGGTGATCGTAGAGGATGCGGGGATGGACGTCGCCCTTCCCGGCGCATTCTCGTGCGGCACTGGACGAATCGCTCGGCGTTGACGGGCTGCACCGTGCTGCTCGCACCCCCCGGCGCGCGCGCCGCGGCGGCCGGCGTCGCCCGCGCGGTGTCCGCGTGCGCAACGCCGTTCCGGGCGGGCTAGTGCCGCCGCTGCTGGCGCTCGTCACGCTCACCGCCGGCGTCGCGCTCGGCGCGTTGGTGCTGCGCGCGCTGGCGCACACGAGCTTCACGATCGCCGCCGCGGCGACGGCGGTCGTCGTCCTCGTCGTGCCGCTGGCCGCCACCTTCGGCGACCGCCTCTACGGCATCGACCTCCAGCGACGGACGCTTTCCACGGTCATCGAGCGCGAGGCGCGGGAGAAGTGCCTCGCCGACCTCAGCCGCCCGGACGCCGAGGGGTACCTGGCATTCGTCCGCGCCCACGTCCCGAAGGACGCCACGTACGCGGTGCGGCCGTCCGACCTGCGCCCGTGCCTCGCGCTGAACCTGCTCCCCCGCACGCCGGTGCCCTCCGGCCGCGTGGACGCCGCGCGCGATTGGCTGGTCTTCGACGGCACGATCCCCGCCGCCTACGCCCGGGACCCGCGTCGGCTGCGGTACTCGCCGACCCAGGTCCTCGTCCCCCCGAGCGGCCCGTGAGAGGTGTCGGGCTCCTGGCGGGGCTGGTGCTCCTGCACGTGCTCGTCACCGCCGCCGGGGCGGCGCTGCTCGTGGCGCTGGGCTATCTCGAGCGGCGCCCGCGCGCGCTCGTGCTGGCGCTCGGGCCGGCCTTCCTGGCGGGCATCGCGGTGCTCGGGCCTGCGCTGATCCTGCTGCTCGTGCTCGGCGTCGGAGTCGGAGGGCTCGCGCTGCTGATCGTCGACCTGGCGGTGATCGTCGGGCTGGGATCGATCGGGCTGCGCCGCCCGCCGCGCATGGGCGTCGCGCCGCCGTCACCCCGGCCCGACGTCGTGCTCTCGCGCGTCGTCCTGGCCGCCGTCGCGCTGTACATCGCGTTCGGGGTCTCGAGCCTGATCAACCTGCCGACCTCGTTCGACGACGCCAACATCTGGTCGCTGCGGGGCCTCGGGATCTACTTCGACGGCAGGCTCGTCGACGGGATCTTCCGCAACCCCGACTTCGCCTACGTCCACCTCGACTACCCCCTGCTGCAGCCCGTGCTGGAGGCGGGCTTCTTCCACGCCATCGGGAAGATCGACCTGCGGCTCTGGCACGCCGAGCTGTGGGGGGTCTTCGCGAGCGCTGTCTGGACCATCGCCTGGCTGCTGAGCCGGCTCGGCGGGAGCCGGGCCTGGGTGGTGCCGGTCGCGGTCGTGGCGCTGTCGGGCACGGCGTTGGGCAACGTCACCCTGGGCGACGCCGACGTCACCATGGCGGTCTTCGTCGGCTGCGCGACGCTCGCGCTCGGGCTGTGGATCGACAGCGGCGAGCGACGCAACGCGATCCTCGGCGGGCTGCTGCTCGGGGCGGCGATCAACGTCAAGAACGAGGGGCTCGTGCTCTCCGTCGCCGTGATCGTCGCCGCCGCGGTGGTGGCGCTGCGGGGCGCGTCGCCCGCGCGGCGGCGCGACATCGCGCTGGCCGCGGGCATCGCCGTGGCGTGCGCCCTGCCATGGCAGCTCTACGTCTCGCGCAACGCCGCCGCGGAGCGCGCGACGCCCGCGCCCTGGAAGCTCTTCTCCGACCCCGGCTACTTCACCGACCGCCTGAGCTTTCTCTGGCGCGGGCTCGGCCAGGTGGCCGCGCGGCTGGTGGAGGCGCCGGTCTGGGGCCTGCTGACTCCCGCCTTCCTCGTCGTCGCGATCTCCCTGTTGCGCGCTCGCGCGCGCCGTCCGGTCGCGGCCTTCTATCTCGCGGCCTGGTTCCTGGCGGCCCTCGGCGTCGGCTACGGCTACTGGGTGACCGCGATCGGCGATCTCGACGCCTTCGAGGTGCGGACCGGCCCGCGGCTGGTGCTCGGGGTGGCCCTGATCGCGGGCGCCGGCCTCGCCCACCTGCTTCAGATCGCGCTGTCCGACCGGCGGGCGGAGGGGCCGTTATCCTCCGATCCCGTCCCGGGCGCGTAGCTCAGTGGGAGAGCGCTCGCTTCACACGCGAGAGGTCGCTGGTTCGAAACCAGCCGTGCCCATGTCACGAAACCACTGGTAACAGGCAGGTTTCAGCTCCTCCAGGCTTTCGACGCAGCAGCCGCGACACGCCGCTTAGTGCTGCGGATCGTAAGTTCCTTCCGGGTTTGAAGGAGTCATAACGCGGTCGGCGAACCTGGTGGTGATGGGCTACGCGGTCGAGATCACTCTCAGCGTTGAGGAGCGCCGTGAGCTTGAGGC
>JBBSIC010000048.1:0-25012 GCA_038232275.1 Solirubrobacterales bacterium
CCGATGTAGTTGTGGCCGAGGCTCAGCGCCTCGCGCAGCGCCAGCTCCAGCACCTTCTTGGCACGGGGGGTGAAGGGGATCTGGCCCGAGGTGACCTCCTCACCCGAGCCGACGATCCGGACGACCTGCGCACGCACACGCTCGACGGTGATGTCGAGCGACTCAAGGACGCGAGCCGCCAGACCCTCCTCCTCGCGCAACAGCCCGAGCAGGATGTGCTCGGTGCCGATGTAGTTGTGCTTGAGCGTGCGAGCTTCCTCCTGGGCGAGGACGACCACCTGGCGGGCTCGCTCTGTGAATCGCTCGAACATGAAAAAGACCTTCCTGCTTGTTCAGCGCTTGGTCGGTGCGTGGTCCCTGAAAACAAAGGTCCCCGCACCACGTCCACGCGCGTAGTCGGCTCGATCACCTGGACGCGGTACACGGGTCGGGGAATGGCTTACGGCCATGACTCAGTCTACCAACAGGTTCCCCGGGCGAATCCGGGTTTCAGACCGGCGCATCGTCAACCGGTCCGAGCGGGAACCGCATCGGCCTCGGTCTGCGCGCACTGCACGGCCTCGACCACCTCGTGCGGGTTGGCCACGCCGCCGGTATCGCCGCCTGCGTCTACCAGTGGCGGGTGAGGCCGCGGTACTGGTCCAGCTGCTCGTCGCTGCTGATCATCGGCAGCCGCTCCAACGCCGATTGCACGGCCAGGAGGCGGTCGAACGGGTCCTTGTGACTGCCCCGCGGGAGCTCGCGGACCGCCCAGGCGTGAGCGGGCGTGACCTCCAGGGGCTCGAACCCCTGATCGGGCAGCACGGTGAGCAGGTCGTCGGGCATTTCGAGCTTGCCCAGGCCCACCTTGATCGCCATCTCCCAGATCGAGGCGGAGCTGACCAGCAGCACGCTCTCGCCCGACTCCATCGTCTGCTTGGCCGACGGCGAGAGCCGCGGGTCGTCAGCCAAGAACCACAGCACAGCCTCCGTGTCGACCAGCCAGGTGCTCAACCGGTGAAGTCCTCGAGGCCCTCGGGGATCGCATCGAAGTCATCGGCCAGCCTGCTACCGCCTCAGTCGGTCGTCGGCTTCCCCGTGGCGCGCCAGCTCCCCGGCGGCAGCTTGGGGACGGCCGCGAGCAGGGTCCGCGTGTAGTCGTGCCGGGGCGCGTCGACGACCGTGCCGGCCGGCCCTTCCTCCACGATGCGCCCGCGGTGCATCACCGCGATGCGGTCGGCGAACTGCGCGGCGGTCGAGAGATCGTGGGTGATCATGATGATCCCCATCCGATCCTCCGCGCGCAGGGCGCCGAGGAGGTCGAGCACTCCCGCCCGCGCGGAGACGTCGAGCATGGACACCGGCTCGTCCGCCACGAGCAGCTCGGGCTCGAGGACGAGGCTCGCGGCGATGGCCGCGCGCTGACGCTGACCGCCCGAGAGCTCGTGCGGGTAGCGATCGAGGTAGGACTCGGGGGGCGTCAGGCCCGTGCGTGCCAGGGCTTCGAGGACCTGCTCGATGCGCTGGGCCTCGGAGGCGCCGCGCTCGTGGACGATGAGCGGCTCGGCGACGAGGTCGCGCACCCGGAAGCGGGGGTCGAGCGACTCGTAGGGATCCTGGTAGACGAGCTGCATGCGGCGGCGCAGCGGGCGCACGTCGCGGGGTCGCAGCGAGCCGATCTCGCGACCGGCGAGGCGGATCGACCCCGACTCGAAGTCGACCAGGCGGGTGATCGCGTGGGCCACGGTGGTCTTGCCCGCACCCGACTCGCCCACCAGGGCGAGCAGCTCGCCTCGCTCGACGCGCAGCGAGACCCCCCGCACGGCGTCGACCACCGCTCTCGGCCTGCGCAGCAGCGTGCCGGCCAGGCTGCGCCGGAGCGCATAGCGCACGACGAGGTCAGCAACCTCGAGCAGGGGGGCATCCCCGTCAGCGCTCCGGGAGGGCGCGCCCGGGCTGCGCGGGCCGCCATACAGCGTCGGAGTGGCGGCGAGGAGCCGCCGCGTGTAGGGGTGGCGCGGCGCTTGGTAGAGCGACTCGGTGGGGCCCTCCTCGACGACCTCGCCGGCGTACATCACCGCGGCCCGCTGGCAGACCTGCGCGACCACCGGCAGGTCGTGGGTCACGAGCACGAGCGCGAGGCCGGCCTCGTCGGCGAGCTCGACGAGCAGCTTCAGCACCTGTGCCTGCGTGACGACGTCGAGGGCGGTCGTCGGCTCGTCGGCGAGCAGCACCCGCGGCTCGCAGGCCAGAGCCATGGCGATGCCCACGCGCTGGCGCATCCCGCCGGAGAGCTCGTGTGGGTAGCGCCGCGCCGCGTCGGCGGACAGGCCGACCATCTCGAGCAGCTCTGCGGTCCGCCGGCGCGCGGCGGCGCGGGTCGACGCCGTCCCGTGCAGCTGCATGGGCTCCACGATCTGGGCGCCCACGGTGTGGACCGGGCTCAGCGCGTTCATGGCCCCCTGAAAGACCATGGCGATGTCCGTCCACCGCCTGCGCCGCAGCATCTCCTCCCCGCCGCGAATGAGGTCCTCGCCGTCGAGGAGCACCTCCCCGCCGACCGTCGCGGTCCGCGGCAGCAGTCCCATCATCGCCAGCAGCACGCTGGTCTTGCCACAGCCGGACTCGCCGATCAGCCCCACCCGCTGCAGGCGCTCGAGCGTCAGGTCCACGCCCCGCACGGCATGAGCACGGCGCCCGTCGGGCAGATCGTAGGAGACCTGGAGCCCGCGGACCTCGAGCAGGCTCACCGCTGCTGCCGGCTCGACGTGCTGAGCGGGAGCACGCCGAAGCGCCGCGCCGACAGGTGCAGCGCCCTCGTCCTGGGGTTCAGGATGTCGGCGATCGCCTGTCCCAGCAGGTAGCACGCGACGACCACGAGCGCGATGCACAGGCCCGGCGGCACCACTGCCCACCACGCCCCCGAGCTGACGGCCGAGCGCTGGAACGCGTGTTGGATCATCCCGCCCCACGAGATCGCGGTGGGATCGCCCAACCCGAGGAACGCCAGAGCGGCTGCGGCGAAGATGGAGTTGGCCACCGCCCTGACCCCGACGGCGAGCAACAGCGGAGCGACCTCGGGCAGCAGGTGGTGCACGATGACGCGCCGATGACCGGCGCCCAATGAGCGCACGCGGCGCATGTAGGTGCGCTCACGGATGCTCTTGACCTGCGCACGGATGGTGCGGGCCGTCCAGGTCCAGTGCAGCAGGCCGATGACCAGGATGATGTGCCAGACGCTCTGGCCCCAGATCGCGGCCACGATGATCATCAGCGGGAGATCGGGGATGACGAGGAAGTAATCGGTGACGCGCATCAGGATCGCGTCGGTGACGCCGCCGAAGTAGCCGGCGACGATGCCCACCGCTCCGCCCACGAAGGTGCTGACGAGCGCCGCCGCGAAGCCGACGAGCAGCGAGCTGCGCGTTCCCGCGATCAGCAGGCTCACCACGTCGACGCCGGCGTCGTCCAGGCCCAGCCAGTGGCTCGCGGAGGGGGCCGCGAACACCGGCCCCGCGTTCTGCCTGACGCCGTAGGGCTCGATCCACGGCGCGAGCAGCGCGACGAGGATGAAGAAGCCAAGGACAGTGCCACCGCCGATCGCCGCAGGACGCCGCATGGCCGTCGTGCGCAGACGTGCGCGGGAGCCGCCGGCGCCCGGCCCGGCGACGCCCACATCCACCTCGGGAAGGCTGGTGCTCACCCAGTGACCCTCGGGTCGAGCTTGAGATAGAGGAGGTCGGCCACGAGGTTGCAGAACACGACCGACAGCGTGAGGAGCAGGAACGCGCCCTGCAGCAGCGGGTAGTCGCGGGCGATCACCGCCTCGTAGATGGCCCGGCCGATGCCCGGCCAGGAGAAGACCACCTCGACGAGGAGGGCCCCGGTCACGATGTAGCTCAGCGACAGCGCGACGTGCGTCGTGATCGGCAGCATGGCGTTGCGCAGCGCGTAGCGACGCAGCACCGTCCGAGCGCGCAGCCCCTTCGCCCGCGCGGTGAGGATGTAGTCCTCCCCCAGCGTCTCCAAGACGGCGGCCCGCACGATCAGCGTGTACCCGCCGTACAGGGCGACGGTCAGGGTGAGGGCGGGGAGCGCCATGTGCACGAGCACATCCTTGGCGTGCGTCCAGAACGAGGGGTCGATGAGGAAGTCGTTCGTCATCCCGCCGGACGGAAGGACGTCGGCGAAGACGATCAGCAGCATCAGTCCGAGCCACTGGCCCGGAAGCGCGAAGAGCGCGATCGTCACGCCCGCGCCCAGCTGCTCCAGCCGCGTGCCCCGACGCCAGGCGAACAGCGCCCCGGTGAGGATGCCCAGCCCGATCGCGGCGACCACCCCCAGTGCGACCATCGGCACGGTGTTCGCCAGCGCGGCCCCGAGGTCGCTGAGCACGGGTTGGCGATCCTGATAGGAGCGTCCGAGGTTTCCGTGGCCGAGCTGCCCGAGGTAGATGCCGTACTGCTCCCACTTGGACTTGTCCAGCCCGAACTCCCGCTTCAGGCTCTGCCTGAGGGCCGGGGTGGCGCCCGGGACCTGCGACAGGTCGCTGACGGCGGTCCCGGGGGCCGCGCGGAAGATCACGAAATTCAGCGTGACCGCGACGAGCGCCGTCACCAGCGCGATGGCGACGCGCTTGATGACGTAGTCGGCGCTGCGCACCTCCTACTCCGCCATGCCGAGCTTCCGGCGGACCGGCGCCCGACTCAGCCGGCGCGCTCCACCCCGGTGAGCAGGCCCGCCGTCGTATGGCTGTAGATGCCGTCGATCGCCTGGCGGAAGCCGGTCCATTGCTTGCTCCAGGAGTCGATGTGGTCTTTGTAGGCGAGGACGAGCACCGCCCGGTCGCCGGCGACGATGCCCTGCATCTCGTGCACCAGTCGCACCCGCTCCGGACCGCCCACGGCGGCTTGGCGCGCGTAGAGCTTGTCATAGGCGGGATTGCAGTAGCCGCTGCCGAAGCCGAACATGCGCGCCGAGCAGGTGAGGCCCTTCAGCGCGAAGTCGGGGTCATAGCCCCCTCCGCCCCCGGTGGTCAGGGCGAGGTCGTAGCTGAGGTACTTGCTCTGGGGGGCGCTCAGTGCCGCCGAGAACGCTTCCTTGTCCAGGCTTCGAGAGCTCAGCTCGACGCCGATCGTGCGAAACTGCGCCTGCAGCAGCTCGAACTCGCGGGCGGACTCGGTGCTGATAAGCACCTCATAGGCCATCGGGTGGCCCTGGGCCATGCGGATCCCGTCGCGACCGCGCTTGTATCCGGCGGCGTCGAGCAGGCGGTTCGCCGCGGCCGGATCGAACGCGGGGGCCTTGATGCTCGCGTCGTGCCAGTCTCCGATCGCCGGCGTGATGACGCTCGCGCCGGGTTGCGCATGGCCGAGGTAGACCACCTTGACGATCGCCTGGCGGTCGATCGCGGCGTCGAAGGCCCGGCGGACCTTGGGGTCGAGGAGCTCCCGGTGCTTGGGCTTTTTCGGGTTGGTGTTGACCGCCAGCTCGTCGTAGGTGATCGTCGGGGTGGACTTGACGACGAGCCCCGCGGACTGCAGGGTCTTCACCGCCGTGGGCGGGACGTCGTAGCCGGCGTCGATCTGCCCGCTCTTGAGCGCGGTCACCAGGGCGTCGGGGTTGCCGAAGAACTTCACTCCGATGCCGGCCGCCTTGGGCCTGGCGTAGGCGTGCGGGTTGCGCGCGAAGAGCTCGAACTCGTCCTTTTTGTGCTGGGAGGCCATGAAGGACCCGCCCGACACGACCGGCCGACCCTTCCGCGGCTCGTTGACGAAGGTCATGAGGCGCTTGCCGGCGCCCGCCGCGATCGGGGCCCACACGTGCTCGGGGAGGATCGGCACGTCGGTGCCCAGGTTGGAGATGACCTCGGCGGACGGCGTCTTGTAGTGCAGGACGAGCGTGTTGGGGTTCGGCGTGTCCGCGTGAGCCAGGTCCTTGACGTAGGAGAACCAGCTCGCGGTCGGCCCGCTGCCGAGCCGCGCGATCATGTTGAACGTGAACGCCGCGTCTGAGGCGGTGAGCGGCCGGCCATCGCTCCACTTCGCGTTCGGACGCGTGTGAAACGTCCAGGTCCGCCGGTCCGCCGACCCGGTCCAGCTCGTGGCGAAGTTGGGCTCGGCCTTGAGCGTGTCGACGTTGACCTGCACGAGCGTCGGATAGAACTTCTTGTAGCTGGCGTACTCGCCGCCGATGAACATGTTCAGCGAGGCCGTCGTCCCCAGCGTGCCGATGCGCAGGACGGCGTCGTTGCCGCCGCCGCCCCCCTTGCCGCCGCAGCCCCCGCTCACCAGGGCGAGGGAGAGCGCGCCGAGGACGAGGCAACAACGCAGGACGCCGCGCTGAGAACGCGGAAGACGCTCGGGCATCGGCTGGAGCATCACGGAGAACCCGCGGCGTATCTATCCGTAGGGTCTACTCATTGTCGGTGCGCCGACGTGCTCGGCCGCTCGAGACCGTCCCTGCGCCGCAGGCCGCAACCCCCTCCTCGAAGTGACGGCGCGCTTCTTGATGGCCGAGGCGACGTGGTTTTCGACGGTGCGCGACGAGATGAACAACGCCTCGGCGATCTCTCGATTCGTCTTTCCGTTCCCGGCGAGGCGTGCGACCTCCTCCTCGCGCGGGGAGAGCTCTCGGCCGTAGCCCCTGCTCCCTCCACGCCAAGGACGGGGTCGGGGGATCTTGTAGGTCCGCAGGGTGGCCGTGATCCGCGCCGCATCCCAGCCGGCACCGAGCTGGTCGAACTGCTCGTAGGCCGCGAGCAGGCAGCCGGCGCCCGTGCTCTCGCCTGCGACGAGGAGGCATCGGCCACGTCGCTCCAGGGCCTGTGCGGCCTCATACGGGCATGGAAGCCTCCTCCAAGCGCCTTCCGCCTGATCGAATCGGCGCGCCGCGACGTCGAGGCGCCCGTCCGCTTCGGCGATCAGCCCGCGACAGACCGCGAGCGCCGCTCTGGCCGCAGGGGCATCGCGGCCCCGCAATCCACGCGCGAGCCGCGCGGTCAGGTCTCGTGCGTCCTCGACCGCCGCGCAGGCGACGAGCGCCTCGACGGCCACCGGAGCCACCGGGTAGATCCACGTCCACGGCCCGGTCTCGCCGGACGCGCCCAGTCCGAGGATGGCCGCGTCGCGGGCGGCTTGCGCGTCGCCCCGCAGGAAGTGGATCCTGGCGAGCCCGGTCGCCGCGCTTGCGTACTGCGAACGACCTCTCGTGTCCCGCAGCGCGTCCAGGGCGAAGCGAAAGCCGCGTGCTGCACCGTCGACATCGCCGCGGCTGAGGAGGCGCCAGGCCAGGATCAACTCGCCTGACCCGGCCATGGCGCGCCCGTCGGCGCTGGCCTCCACCAGCCTGCGCGCCGTCGCCTCGAGACCGTCCCAGCGGCCGCTGCACCAGTCGAGCTGGGCCCTCACGGTCGCGAGGCCGACGCCGAATCGCGCGTGACCGAGCTCACAGCGGATGCGATCGGCGCGCTCGAGGAAGGACCGGGCGCGCCCGTAGTGGCCGAGCAGCACCGCGGCGCCGGCGAGGTACTTGCACGCCCGGACGAGCTCGAGCTTCTCCTCGTCAGCGCCGGCGTTCCACGGAATGTCCTCGACCGCCCGCCAGCCGGCGGGGTCACCGAACTCCAGCAGCACGGCCGCGCGCGAGCCGAGGACCTCAGTCCTGACCACCGGCTCCGTCTGGCGTGCGCCTGCCTGAAGCGCACGATCGGCCCACAGCAGATGCTCGTGCTCCTCGCCTGCGGCCGGCAATGCCGCTGCGAGGTGTCCCATGGCACGCGCGGCGAGTCCGGGTCGCCGCTTGAGCTCGTCCACCGCTCGCACCATCTGAAGCGATGCGGACCTGCCGTCGCCCGCGAGATGCAGGAGTCGTGCGAGGCAGAATCGCAGCTCGCCACGCACGCCGCTCGCAAGCGACGGCTCGTCGACGACCCGCTCGAGGTTGGCGATCGCGGACTCCGGGGTCCGGCCGAAGAGCGCGGCGTCGCCCAGCTTGAGGGTCATGCGTATCCTCGTGGCGGGGGGAAGATCGGTCACGCAGAGCGCTTGCTCGAGCAGCGCGGTGGCGCTTCGGTCATCGCCGATGGCGAGGAAGGCGTCCGCGGCGCGTTCCGCGTAGCGCAGCCAGTGCCGGACCCTCCCGGCGTGCTTGAAGTGCTGCGTCAGCTGGACGAGGGGCAGCGGGTCGCCCCCGGCTTCGAGTGCCCGAGCGGCGCGGAGATGGAGCAGGCGCCGCTCGGGCGCGGGCAGCGCCTCGTGGACTGCCTGGCCTGCCAGCGCGTGGCAGAAGGCGTAGAGGCCCGGCGTGGCCTCTCGAACGACGGCGCTCGAGAGGGCGCCGCACAAGCCCATCGTGCCTCGCCTGGGGGGCAGGCCCGCGACCTTCGTGAGCAGGCTCTCTGCAGCGGGCACGCCGAGTACGGCGGCGGCTTGGGTCATCAGGCGGGCGTCGCAGCCGAGCAGCCCGACGCGCTCGAGGATCGAGTCGCGCAGGGCGGGCGGGACGGCGAGCCCGTCGAGCTGCGCCATCGTGCGGCCATCAGGGCCGACGAAGAGCTCGTCCCGCTCCCACAGCAGCCTGATCAGCTCCCCGACCGCGAATGGATTTCCACCCGTGAGATCGCGAGACCGGTCGGCGAGCCGTTCGCAGACATCGGTCTCCAGCGCTCCCTGCATGACCTTCAGCACGTCGTCGCGATCCAGCGGGCGCAGCGAGAGCGCCACCGCACAGGCCGCTCCCCCGACGCGCGCCGCGAGGCCCAGCACGGGCGATGCCGGCTCGAGCTCCTCGCGCCGGTAGGTGAGCAGGACGGTCAGCTCCGACGGGAGCTGACGCAGAAGGAACTCCAGCATCTCGACGGTCCCCGCGTCCGCCCACTGCAGATCCTCGACCACCAGCACGGACGGTCCGAGCGCCCCCAGCAGCTCCAACAGCGCCCGGAACACGCGATGGCGCTCCGCCGTCGGGTCACCGAGCGGCTCCGGCGCAGGCGGGAGCCCATCCGCCAGCTCGGGAAGGAACGCGCGCAGCGCCCCGGCGACGGGGCTCAGCGACATGGTCGGCGGGTCGGGGGACAACCCCGCCAACGCCTCGATCAGCGGTCCCAGCGGGAACGGCTCGCGCAGGCGATGACAGTGGCCGGACAGCACCCGGCGTCCGCCCAGCGCCGGATCGCTCAGCACCTCCGACACGAGGCGCGTCTTGCCGATTCCCGCTTCCCCCTCCACGACCGCCACCGCAGGCGGCGCGGTCGCCGCCCCGACGAGCAGCGCGACCTCGCTACCGCGCCCCTCGAGTACCGGCGACGCAAGCCGCCGCAACCGCCCGTCGGCCCTCACGCTCGACATCTTTGAGCTCCCCCGCCTCGCCCCCGCGAATGCTAGGAGCGTCTCACAGGCTGGGTAAGGGCGGGAGACATACAGTGCTCACCCCTCGCGCAACGCCGGGAAGAGGACGACCTCGCGGATCGTCTTGGAGCCGGTGAGCAGCATCGCCAGGCGGTCGATGCCCATGCCGACGCCGCCGGTCGGCGGCATGCCCTGCTCGAGGGCGCCGAGGAAGCTCTCGTCGAACGGGTGCGCCTCCTCGTCGCCGGCCGTGGCGGCGGCGCGCTGCTCCTCGAAGCGCGCGCGCTGGTCGTCCGGGTCGTTGAGCTCGGTGAAGGCGTTCGCGAGCTCCATCCCGCCGGCGAAGAGCTCGAAGCGCTCGACGAGGCCGTCGGTCTCGCGGTGGCGCTTGGCGAACGGCGACAGCTCGATCGGGTAGTCGAGCAGGAAGGTCGGCTGGACGAGCTCGGGCTCCACGTACCTCGACAGCAGGTGGTCGACGAGCCGCGCCCACGTGGACTCGTGCTCGGGGACCTCGAGCCCGCGCCCGCGCATCGCCTGTCGCAACCCCTCCAGCGAGCGGCGGCCTTCGTAGATGTCGATCCCCGTGCGCGCCAGGATCGAGCCGCCGAGCGTCTCGCGCGCGTAGGGGGGCTCGAAGGCGATCTCGCCCGCGTAGCCGGCGCGGCGCGCGACGCTGTGCAGCAGCCGCTCCAAGCGGGCCGCGACGCCGTGGTAGTCCGCGTAGGCTTCGTAGAACTCGAGCATCGTGAACTCGGGGTTGTGCTTGGGCGAGAGCCCCTCGTTGCGGAAGTCCTTGCCGATCTCGTAGACGCGCTCGAGGCCGCCGACGATCAGGCGCTTGAGGTAGAGTTCGGTCGCGATCCGCAGGTACATCGTGCGGTCGAGCGCGTTGAAGTGCGTCGTGAAGGGCTTGGCCGCCGCCCCGCCGTAGAGCGGTTGCAGCACGGGCGTCTCGACCTCGACGAAGCCCTGCTCGTCGAGGAACCGGCGGATCTCTGAGACGATCCGCGCGCGGGTCACGAACAGCGCGCGCGACTGCGCGTTGGCGAGCAGGTCCAGCTCGCGCTGGCGGAAGCGCGTCTCGGTGTCCGAGAGGCCGTGGAACTTGTCCGGCGGCGGCCGCAGGCTCTTGGCCAGCAGCGTGACGTCGGTCAGCGCGAGGGAGAGCTCCCCGCGGCGGGTGCAAAAGACGGTGCCGTCGGCGCCGACGAGGTCTCCGAGGTCGACCAGCTCGATGAGCTGATCGAAGCGCTCGTCGCCGAGCACCTCCCTGCGGGCGTGCAGCTGCATCCGGCCCGAGCGGTCGACGAGGTCCAAGAACGCCGCCTTGCCACCGCCGCGGCGGGCCGCGAGTCGGCCGGCGATCCGCGCGGCGGCGCCGGTCTCCTCGCCGGCGCCCAGGTCGGCGTGCGGCGCCTTAACGTCCTCGATCGCCTGCACGCCCGCGAAGGCGTGCGGGTAGGGGTCGAGGCCGGCCGCGCGAACGGCCTCGAGCTTCTGGCGGCGGACCGCGAGAAGGTCGCTCGCCTGGTCGGACATGGCCGCGGTCAGACGGCGATCTTGGAGATCTTCAGCGTGCGCGTCTTGCCGGACGGGAGCTGCACGTTGACCGTGTCGCCCTTCTTGTGCCCGAGCAGGGCCTTGCCCACAGGCGACTCGTTGGAGAGCCGCTTGGGCTGCGCCGACGGGTCGGCCTCCGTCGAGCCGACGATCATGAAGGTGTCCTTGCGGGAGCCGTCGACGCTGACGTCGACCGTGACGCCGACGCGCACGATGTGGCCGTCGAGCTCGGCCGTGTCGATCACGGTCGCCGAGCGCAGCTTCTCCTCCAGCGTCGCGATCCGCGCCTCGAGCATCATCTGCTCGTTCTTGGCGTCGTCGTACTCCGAGTTCTCGGAGATGTCTCCGAACTCCCGGGCCTCCTTGATGCGCTCGGCCACCTCACGGCGCTTGTCCGTGGAAAGGTGCTCGATCTCCTGCTTGAGCTTCTCGAGCCCTTCAGGGGTGAGGATGACGTCCTTCTGCATGGTCGTCCCGGGGAGAGGTGGTGGGAACCGGACCCCGCTGACTCAGCGGATCCCGGGTTCAGGCGGTCGCGGAGGATAGCACCGGGGCGAACGTCTGAATGAGGGCTCGCTGCGCGCTGACGGTGGCCACTCGTTGCAGGGCATTCTGGGCCTCCTTGCCCGCTCCGAGCCGCTCGACGTACCAGGGATGGAACTTCTTCAGGTAGCTCGCGGCCCGCGGCTCGCCGAGGTGCTCCTCGGCGCGATCGAGCACCCACAGCCATTCGCGGACGATCTCGTCGGCGTCCGGCTCGGCCTCGCGCCGGCCGAGCAGCTGCTCGAACAGCCACGGGTTGCCGAGGGCGCCGCGCGCGAGCATGACGGCGGCGCAGCCCGTGTGCTCGAAGACCCAGCGGATGTGGTCAGCGCCCTGCATGCCGCCGCTGACGATCACCGGGACGGGCAGGTCCCCGACGAGCTGGGCGGCCAGGTCGTAGTCCGGGGTGCCCTTGTGGCGGACCTTGACGTCGCGGGGGTGGAAGGTGATGCCGGCGACGCCCGCGTCCGCGACGAGGCGGTGCGCCACCGCGACGCCCTCCGCGCGCAGCTTCACGGTCACGGGCAGGCCCGAGCCCGCGCGGGCGGCGCGGGCGAGGGCGACGGCGGCGTCGGGGTCCTGCAGCAGCGCGGCCCCCGCCCCGGTCTTGGTGACCTTCGGCACGGGACAGCCCATGTTGAGGTCGATCAGGTCCGCGCCCGCCGCCGCGACCGTCGCGGCGGCCGAGCGCATGACCTCCGGGTCGTGCCCGAAGAGCTGGATCGAGATCGGCCCGGGCCCGGCCTCCCGCTCGTCCGGGTGGATCCGCAGCAGCTCGGTCAGCGTGCGCTGGTTGCCGTAGTGCACGGCGAAGCTCGAGACCATCTCGCTCACGACCAGCCCCGCGCCGTGCCGGCGCGCCTGCAGGCGCACGAACCAGTTGCCGATGCCCGCCAGCGGCGCGAGCACCACGCGGTTGGGGACGGGCAGGCCCCCGAGGGTCCAGGGCTCGGAGAGCGAGCGTGACATGCACCCGAAAGGGTAGGCGCCGAGGGTGCTCGCGATCTTCGACTGCGACGGCGTGCTGGTGGGGGCATGAGCGGCTCCTCGCGCGCGAGCGTCCTGGCGGCCCTGACCGCCAACGGCGCGATCGCGGTCACCAAGCTCGCCGCGGCGGCTGCGTCGGGCTCGACCGCGCTGCTCGCCGAGGGCATCCACTCCGTGGCCGACACGGGCAACCAGCTGCTGCTGCTGCTCGGCCTGCGCCGCTCGCGCAAGCCGCCGGACGAGGACCATCCCTTCGGTCACGGGATGGAGCGGTTCTTCTGGACCTTCGTGGTCGCCCTGACGCTGTTCAGCGTCGGCGGCATCGTCTCCATCTACCGCGGGTTCCAGGGCGTCCTGCACCCCGAGAAGACCCCCGGGCTGTGGCTCGGCGTGGGCGTCCTGCTCGTCTCGGCGGTCTTCGAGAGCGCTGCGCTGCGGATCGCCCTGCGCTCCTTCAACCGCGACCGCGGCCGGCGCTCGTTCTGGGCCGGCATCCGCCGCGCGAAGGACCCCGAGACGCTGACCGTGGTCTTCGAGGACACCGCCGCGCTGTCGGGCATCGCCGTGGCGATCGCCGGCCTCGTGCTCGCCCGCATCTTCGACGACGCGCGCTTTGACGCCGGCGCCGCCGTCGTGATCGGCGTGCTGCTGTGCGCGGTCGCCTTCGCGCTGGCGCGGGAGAGCCGGAGCCTGTTGATCGGCGAGTCCGCGACGCGCGAGATCCGCACCGAGCTGCGCGGGGCGATCGACTCGATCGGCGAGGTCGAGCAGATCCGCGACCTGCTCACGCTGCACGTCGGCCCCGAGGAGATCCTCGTCGCGACGGAGATCGCCTTCCGCGACGGGCTCGACACCGACGGCGTCGAGGACGCCATCCGCGCCGTCGAGCGCGCGATCCGCGACGCCGTGCCGCAGGCGGGGAAGATCTTCGTCGAGCCGGCCCGGCCCGGCGAGCCGGCCCGGCCGTAGCCGTGGTCACTTCTGATTGCGCTCCCAGATCAGGCGCAGGCCCTTCAGCGTGAGCAGGTCGTCGACCGCGTCGATCGTCTCGCAGAACGGCACGATCGAGTCGGCGAGGCCGCCCGTGGCGATCGTCTTGGTCTCCTGCCCGAGCTCGGCGCGCAGGCGGGTGATCATGCCGTCCACCAGCGCGGCGAAGCCGTAGACCACACCGGATCGGATCGCCTCCACGGTCCCCTTGCCGATCAGCGCCCGCGGCGGTTCGAGGTCGATCTTGTGCAGCGCCGCGGCGCGCGAGGTCAGGGCCTCCAGCGAGATCTCGACGCCGGGCGAAATGATGTCGCCGACGTACTCACCGCTCGCGCTGACGATGTCGAAGGTCAGCGCGGTTCCGAGGTCCACCACGATGACCGGGCCGCCCACCGCGGCGTAGGCCGCCACGGCGTTGGCGAGCCGGTCCGCGCCCAGCTCGCGCGGGTTGTCGATGCGGATCGACATCCCCGTACGCACACCCGGTCCGACGACCGGCATCTCGTGGCCGAGATAGCGCGAGGCCATCGCGGTCCACTCCGGCCGCAGGGCGGGCACCGTCGAGGAGACGATCGAGCCGTCGATGTCCTCGAAGCCGAGCGCGCGCAGGGCCAGCAGGTTGCGCAGGACCGCGCCCAGCTCGTCGGACGTCGACTGGCGCACGGTGGCGAAGCGCCAGTGCTCGACGAGCTCCTCCCCGTCGTAGGCGCCGAAGTGGGTCTGGGTGTTCCCGACGTCGACGACCAGCAGCACGCCCGCAACCCTATGCGCTACCGGCGGTGGCTTCGGGGTGCGGGCAGCTTGAGGCGCACGGGGACCGTCGCGCGCCGCTGCAGGCCCTGGCCGTCGCGGGCGATCACGATCAGCGTCGCCCGCAGCGCGCGACGGTGGCGCAACCTGGTGCGGGTCGCGGCGAGCAGGCGCACCACCACGTGGCGGCTCTTGCCCGGCCGCAGCTTGAAGACGGAGTAGCGGGCGATGCGGGTGACCGCCTTGGCCTTCGGCAGCCGGCCCCGCAGCTCGAGCGACCCGCTGCATCCCGCGACGGTCGCCGTGGCGCAGGCCAGCAGGACGCGCCCGCCGCCCTTGCGCGAGAAGGTCGGCCGGCCCGTGAGCACGGGCACGCCCGAGAACGGCTTGAGGTTGTCCACCGGCGGGTCGCTCGGCCGCCCGGGCGGGTCGACGGGCACCCCCGGCACGGAGAGCACGAGGGCGAGGTTGTCGGCGTAGGCGTCGGTGTAGGTGCCCGCCTGCCGGTCGCCGCTGAGGACCACGTCGATCGCCCGCGTCCGGGCTGGGATCGGGCCGGCGGCCGCGCGCGGCAGCAGGTTCGTGTCGTTGCCGCGGTCGGCCGCCGTGACGGGCGGGAGGTCCAGCGAGCCGATCGTGACGTTCTCGGGATCCTTGAAGAGGGCTCTGACCGTCAGCGTGTCGGCGTCGGCCCCGTAGCCGCCGAGCAGGCCGGAGAACGAGGCGGTGCCCAGCTTGCGGTCGATCGAGCCCGCCGCCGCCGTCACGTCGATGCGCTGGAAGAGGTCGGCGCTCCCGACGCTCCCGGCCGTGAAGAACGCCTGGCCGGCCGCGAGCGCCGCGCCCGCCCGCGCGCCCGGCAGCGACGGATCGCCGTACAGCGCGGTCGAGAAGCTGCCCGACCAGCCCGCCAGCTGCGCCTCGCCCCCGCCGTTGGCGAGCACGTTGCCGGCCGGGGCGGGCGCGGCCGGGGGCTGGAGCTCGTAGGCGCCGATGTCCCGGCGCACGGCCCCGGCGCCGTCGCCGTCGGTGACGCGCGTGTCACCCGCGGCGTCCTCGAAGGGCTCGAAGGGCGCGAGCGGCGCCGGGTCACCGGCGTCCACGAGCGCCGAGCCGGGCACCGGGCGTGGGTCCGGCGGCACGTCGATGCGGTCGGGCGCGGGCGCATCCGCGTCCTGCGCGTAGGCGGAGTGGTCGGTCGTGACCGTGGCCCCGCCGGTGAGGACGAACGGGTCCGCCGCCGTGACCACGGACGACGAGAGGCCGAGCGAGCCGCCGCTGAGCTTGACCGGGCCCGTGACGGTCAGGCCGCGCGCGCCGGCGTCGGCCGTGGCGAGGTCCAGCGCGGCGAGGTCGTCGTCGTCGAGGGTCACCGTGCCGCTCGCCTTCAGGCGCCCCTGGACCCGCACGCCGTGCACCCTGACGTCGGCGCCAGTCAAAGCGAGCGCCGGCTGCGCGTCGTCCGCCGCGGCGACCACCGTCGCGCCGGTGCCCGCGATCTCGACCGACTGGGCGCTGGCGAACGTGCCGGTGAACGGCCCGGGCCCGAGGTAGATCACCCCGGGCGAGGCTGCGAGCGCGGCGCCGAGGGTGCCGGCCTGGTCGGTGCACTCGGGGCGCTGGACGTCGACGCAGAGCACGTCGGCCGGCGCGGCCGCGGCCGGTGTCGCTCCGGCACCCGCCAAGATGACCGCCAGCCCGACGAGCAAGCCCCGAACCATCATGGGCGCGAGACTAGACCGCGAGGGGCGGGCCGGCCAGTTGCACGTCTCCCCCTGGACCGAGCGCGGCGAGGAAGGCGGCGCCGAGGCCGCGCCCGGGAACCTCGAGCGCCGCGTCGAGCTCGAGCAGTCCGACGAGCACGAAGCGCCGCGTGGTCACCTCGCGGTGCGGCAGCGTCAGCCGCTCCGAGGCGTACTCGAGCCCGCCGAGCAGGAGCAGGTCGACGTCCAGCGGGCGCGGGCCGTGGCGCACGTAGCCCCGCTCACCGGCCAGGGTGCGGCCGCGCTCGCGCTCGACTGCCTTGCACGCGGCGAGCAGGCCCTCCGGATCCGGCGCGGCGTCCACGCGCAGGCAGGCGTTGAGGAAGTCGGGCTGGTCGAGCACCTCGCCGACGGGCTCGGTCGCGTAGACGGACGAGCTCGCGAGCACGGCGACCCCGTGGGCGGGCAGCCGGTCGGCCGCCGCCTGCAGGTGCGCCCGGCTGTCGCCGACGTTGGAGCCCAGTCCGAGGTAGCCGATCATGGCCGGCGGCGCACCAGCGCGAGCTGGCGCGACTGGGCCAGCAGCCGCCCGTCGGCGCTCCACAGCTCACCGTCCTCCTCGCAGACGCCGCCCGCCGCCACGCGCGTGGTGAACGCGGCCGCGATCCACGGGTGCTCCCCCGCCGGCGGCAGGCCGCGGAAGTGGACCGTGAGCTCGAGGGTGGGCACGATGACCGGCTCGCCGGCGCGGAAGAACGCGGGCGGCACGAAGGCGTCGGTCATCGCGGCGAGGGCGACGTCGTCGGCGGCCCGCGGCTCCGCCGTCCGGATCCAGCCCGCCAGGCGCGCCGGCCGGGCCGGCTCCTCCGCGGCCGGCGCGACGCGTATGTCGTAGCGCCCGACGACCGGCGGGACCCCGCTGCCCGAGTCGACCCGGTCGCAGTCCTGCGGCGCGGGGAGCTCCGGCGCCACGGCGTCCGACCAGCTCGGCGCGCCCTCGTACCAGGCGCCGCAGACCGCCATCGCCGTCACGACAGGCCGCTCCTGCTGGAGCATCTCCATGCGCAGGAAGGCGGTCGAGCGCCCCTGGCGGACGATCGTGACGGCCAGGTCGATCGGCGCCTCGGCGGGCGGCACGAGGTAGTGCAGGGTCAGCGAGCGCGGCGCCCAGGAGGTCGCGAGCTCCGCCGCGCGCGCGGCCAGCGCCGCCATGAAGCCGCCGTTGGGGCCGGTGCCGATCGACCAGGTCGGCGGCACGACGGCCCGCCAGCGGCCCTCCCCGACCGGCTCGAGAGCGGTCTCGGCGTCGAAGGTGCTCACGTGTGCTTGAGGACGTCGCCCAGGCCGAGCGTCGTCACGATGTTGAGCATCATCCCGGTGGCGAAGAAGCGGAAGAGCTCCTCGTCGCCGGCGCCCGAGCGCGCGCGGACCTCGTTCGCCAGCGTGCGGTAGAGCTCGCGCGAGCGCTCGCGGATCACGGGGTCTCCGCAGGCGGCGTACATCTGCAGCTGGAAGCCGAGCAGGGTCGCGTCGGCGATCAGCGCCGTGTGGGCGCGGCCCATGCTCTCGAGGCGCTCCTGCGGCGTGTCGCCCTCGCACGCCTCGGCGAACGCCTGCCGGACGCGCGCGTTGCACACTTCGCAGCAGGCGAGGAACAGCTCGCGCTTGGTCTTGAACAGGCGGAACAGGTAGGGCTGGGAGAGCCCCGTGTCGGCGGCGATGTCCTCCGTGGAGGTGCCGTGCAGGCCGCCGTGGGCGAAGCGCCCCAGCGCGGCGGCGATGATCTGCTCGCGGCGCTCGGCGGCCGTGAGGCGCACGCGGGCCTTGGTCATCTCACTCCTCGCGCCAGACCTCGACGGAGACCTGCTCGACGAACAGCGGGATCGGCGGCTCGGGCTTGGCGGCCTTGACCGTCACCGACTCGGCCCCGAACTTCGTCGCCAGCCGGTCGGTGAGGACCGCGCACAGGCGCTCGAGCGTCTTGTACGGGCGCTGCTGGGCGACCAGGTTGATCTCCTCGCAGACCCTGCCGTAGTCGACGGTGTCCTCGACGCGGTCGGTCACCAGCGCGTCCACCTCGCCGACGTCGAAGCGCACGTCGAAGACGAGCCGCTGGCCGACCTCGCGCTCGGCCTCGGTCACCCCGTGGTGGGTGTAGAGCGAGAGCCCGACAATCTCGATCGTGACGCCCACCTCGGGCCCTTCCTCGTCGTCGTCCTCGGTCAGGTCGGGGTCGTCGTAGTCGTCGTCCTCGGATCGGGCCATCGGCCGGCCAACGTAGCAGTGGCCACTAACAACGCGTCGCGCGACGGGGCGACGTCGTGGACGCGGAAGACCGAGGCGCCGCGCTCGAGGGCGAGCACGTTCGCCGCCACGGTCGCGTGCACGCGCTCGGCGGGCACCTCGCGGCCCGTGATGCGCCCGAGGAAGCCCTTGCGCGAGATGCCGACGACGAGCGGGCGCCCGAGAGCGACCAGCTCGTCGAGGCGGCGCAGCAGCTCGAGGTTGTGCGCGACGGTCTTGCCGAAGCCGATGCCGGGGTCGAGCGCGATGCGCTCCTCCGGGACCCCCTCGGCGACCGCGAAGGCCAGCCGCTGCTCCAGGAAGCGCTTGACCTCCGAGACGACGTCCTCGTAGCGCGGGTCGTCCTGCATCGTGCGCGGCTCCCCGAGCATGTGCATCAGACAGCAGTGGGCGCGGGCCTCCGCCACGAGCGCGGCGAGGGCGGGGTCGGCGCGGAAGGCGGTCACGTCGTTGACGTGGGTGGCGCCCGCGGCCAGGGCTGCGCGGGCGACGGCGAGCTTGGAGGTGTCCACGGAGAGCTGCGGGCCGGCGCCGGCGAGCCGCTCGATCACCGGAACGACGCGCCGCAGCTCCTCCGCCTCGGGGACGGGGTCGGCGTAGGGACGCGTGGACTCGCCGCCGACGTCGAGGATGTCCGCGCCCTCGGTGGCGAGCTCGCGACCGTGGGCGACCGCCGCGTCGGCGTCGAAGTAGCACCCGCCGTCGGAGAACGAGTCGGGCGTGACGTTGACGACGCCCATGATCCGGAACACGCCGTTGACCCTACCTGGGGCCACGCCGGGCGAGCCATCCGTCGAGGCGCCGGGCCGGCCCCGGGCAGCGCGGCACCGACCGGCTAGATCCCTGTCCGCCCAACGATTTCGTTCTGAGTAAGCCGATCGCCTGAGCCCGCCGGCCCCCTCGGATCCGTCGAAGGGAGAGAAGGGGACGCGGCCTGGACCATGCTGCTCCGCGTACTGCGCTGACAAGACAGCAGCCACGTCGACTCGCATCACTTTCGTGCGGCCTCGGACGACCAGCGGCATGGCCAGGGACCCACGTCGGCCACGCGCGAGAGTGCGGCGTCGAGGCAGATGCAAACGCGGCTCCGCGGAGCCGCGTTTGCATCAAATGTGTGCCAACTGCTTGACAGCGACCACTTGCTGGTGTTCTCGGTGATCGCGAATGGCATGGCAGTGGCGCAGCTGATGCGGCGCGCTCCGCCGTCAGATCCCGGCTTCGGTGGCGAGTCGCCGGGGGGTGGCGCGGACGGCGGACGCCGAGAGGTGGCGGCCGGCGGCAGGGCTGTCGATGACGCAGAAAGACCGGGGCGGTCGGCGGCGTCAGGCGTTCCTCGAGTCACGCGAGTTGTTGGCGGTTCTCCGCCGGGTCACTGCTCCTTTGGACGACGAGCGGACGCGCCGCTCCGCGCGACCCGCTCCGCATGGAAGGCCGTAGGTCGAACGGGACCGCGTCGGCCGGGCGTCACCGGCATCGCTTCGCGCGAAGCACCGCGTCATGCGTGTGCGGAGAACCTTCGGGCACCGGGTCGACGCGGGGCCGGGTTTCGTCGACCTCGACCTCCCAGTTCTCGTCGAGCCGGGCTCTGACCTCGGCGGGCTGGACGTAGTCCGCAAGCTCGAAGCCGTGACTCCGCGCGTGGTCAGGGTCAAGGGGCGCATGCCCGACGACAAGCAGGGTCCCGCCCGGAGCGACGGCATCGAGGAGCGCGCGGATCGCCTGATCGCCGGGCGAGTGCCTCAGGGCCGGGTAGTGCACGGACACCAGGTCGTGGCCGCCCGCTGCCGGCGGCATGGCCGAAACGTCGGCGCGGACCCACTGCACGGTCACGCCCGCGTCGCGCGCGGCGGCCGCGGCACGCTCAAGCGCCACCTCCGATACGTCGACGCCAGTCACCTGCCAGCCCGTGCGGGCCAGCCAGATCGCATCCGCTCCCTCGCCGCAGCCCACGTCGAGCGCGCGCCCCGGCGGGCCTCCGGTCAGCTCGGCAACGAGCACGCCGTTGGCCCGTCCGCTCCACAATCCGTCGTCCTGGCTGGCATACCGCGCATCCCAGTCACCCATGCTCATTAGCGCACCGTAGCGAGCCCTCGTCCTACGCCTTGACGAGGACCGGCGGCGTGCTCAGACGCCGAGCGACGGGTTCTGCGTCGAGATTCGCCGGCGTCACTCTGAGCGTTCTATGAGAAGCCGCCCGTCGCCTCGGGCGCGCGGCGCCTACCGCTGCTGGGAGGGCCGGCGGGTGCGGTTGTTGCGGCTGCGGCCCTGGCCGCGGTGCCCCCCGCCTTCGCGCGGGCCAGTGTGGCCGGGTGGGCGGGACCCATTGCCCACGGTGAGGCCGGCGGCCTCGAGCTCGCGGGTCAGGCCGAGGCCGCTGCCCATCTTGACGGCGTCGCGGGCCTGCTCCTCGAGCACGAACGTGATGCCGACACCGCTGCGGCCGGCGCGGGCCGTGCGGCCGATCCGGTGCACATAGTCGTCGGCGCCCTGCGGCATGTCGAAGTTGATGACGTGGGTGATGCCGGCGACGTCGATGCCGCGCGCCGCGACGTCCGTCGCGATCAGCGTGTCGACGCGGCCGTTCTCGAAGTGCGCCAGCGCGCGCTCGCGCTGGGCCTGCGACTTGTCGCCGTGCATGGCGACCGCCATGACGTCCTGGTGGGCGAGGCGCTTGGCCAGGCGGTCGGCGCCGCGCTTGGTGCGCACGAACACGAGCGTGCGGCCGCGGCCGGTCTCGCTCAAAAGGGTGACCAGGTGCTCGCCCTTGGCCTCGTGCGCGACGCGCATGAAGCGGTGCTCGATCGTGACCTTGGCGTCGATGGCCGGCAGGTGCTCGTGCCGGATGGCGTTGCGCGTGTAGGCCTTGGCGATCCGGTCGACCTCGCCCTCGAGCGTGGCCGAGAACAGCAGCGTCTGCCGGTTCTTGGGGGTGTGGCCGACGATGCGGTCCACGGCGGGCCGGAAGCCCATGTCGAGCATGCGGTCGGCCTCGTCGAGGACGAGCGTCTCGATGCTGTCGAGCCGGATGGCGCGGCGGTCGAGCAGGTCGATCAGGCGGCCGGGCGTGGCGACGACGACGTCGGCGCGCTTGACGTTGCGGATCTGCGGGGAGATCGCGACGCCGCCGTAGACGGCGACGACGTTGACCGAGCGGGTCCCGGCGATGCCGTCGAGCGCGTCGACGATCTGGCTCGCGAGCTCACGCGTCGGCGCGAGGATCAGGGCGGAGGGATGGCCTCCGGCCTCGATGTTGTCGATCATCGGCACGCCGAAGGCGAGCGTCTTGCCCGATCCGGTCGGGGACTTGACGAGCACGTCGCGACCGGCGAGCACGTCGGGGATGACCATCGCCTGGACGGCGAAGGGGTGTTCGATGCCACGGCCGGCGAGTGCCTGCACCACAGGTGCGGACACGCCGAGCTGGGCGAAAGTCTTGGAGGACTGCATGTAGAGAAAGCTCCTTCAACGCAGCAAGCGATGCTGCGAGGACGTACGGGTTGAGATTCGACTGATCCCAACCTGCGCTATCGGAGCGCCCTTCAGGAGCAAGAACCTCGCGGACAGCGGCGCTGTTCGCTTCAATGAGGGTAGTAGGTCTGTGCCGATGCCGCCTTTCGACCCCGAGGAGCTCGCCGCCGCGGGTGCCCCCGCCGCCTCCCGCCTGCCCGCCGCCACGCGCATGGGCGCCGTGCATCTGACCGTGGCCTCGCTGGTGCGCTCGCTGGACTACTACGAGCATGCCGTGGGGTTGCGCGTGCACGAGCGCAGCGACGGACGCGCCGTCCTCGGCACCGGGGGCGAGGACCTGCTCGTCCTCTCCGAGCTGCCCGGTGCGCGCCCGGCGCGCGGGCACTGCGGCCTCTTCCACGTCGCCCTGCTGCTCCCGGACCGCGCGGACCTCGCGCGCTGGCTGATCCACGCCGTCCGCGACCAGGTCGCGCTCGCCGGCCTCTCCGACCACTTCGTCAGCGAGGCCATCTACCTCCGCGATCCCGACGATCACGGGCTCGAGATCTACTGGGATCGTCCCCGCGCGCTCTGGGAGGGCCTGGTCGGCGAGCGCCTGACCACGCTGCCGCTGGACACCGACGACCTCGTCGCCGAGCTCGAGGACCCGCGCCGCGCGACGTTCGACGGCCTCCCCGCCGGCACCGCGGTCGGCCACGTGCACCTGCGCGTGGCGTCGGTCCCGGACACGATCGTCTTCTACCGCGACGTCCTCGGCTTCGGCCTCATGGCCGCGCTCGGCGTCCAGGCCGCCTTCCTCGGCGCCGGCGGCTACCACCACCACGTCGGCGGCAACACCTGGGAGAGCGCGGGCGCCCCGCCGGCGCCCTCCGATCGCGCCACCCTGCGCGCCATGACGATCGTCCTCCCCGACGCCGAGGCGCGCGACGACCTCGGCGCCCGCCTCGACGACGGCGGCTACGAGCCGGAGGTGCGCGAGGGTGGCTCGGTGTGCTTGAAGGACCCCTCGGGCAACCCGGTCGTGCTGCGGTAGGCGGCGGCGTACCTCCGGCGCGTGGTCGGGCACGCGCTCAATGGGGGTCAGGACCCCGATTAAGCGCGTCGTCGCCAGCCCGCGAGGGCGCGTCCGGATGTGCGGGCGTTTGGTCCCCCTGGAGGGGTACAGGACGTCCGCGCCAAGTGAGCCACCGGCCGGTGCAGAGTTCCTGCCGTCTCCTCAGCCCCTCGTGCGGTAATGCAGGTGGACCACGCCGTTGCCGAAACGGCGTTCGTCGAGCAGCTCGAGCTCAAGGCGGACGTCGTCGGGGAGGGACGGTTTGCCGCCTCCCACCACGATCGGGCTGACGAACAGGTGGCACTCGTCCACCAGCTCGGCCCTGATCGCCTGGGCGGCGAGCTCGGGGCCGCCCACGGTGAGGTCGCGCGCGGCCGACGCTTTGAGCTGCCGGACCACCTCGGGGTCGAAGCCTCGCTCGATCCGGGTCCTGGCGCTGGAGGCCGTCTGAAGCGTCGTGGAGTACACGATCTTGTCGGCCGCCTGCCAGATCGCCGCGTAGTCCTGTGTGACGGCGGACTGGTCTGCGAAGCCGTGCGGGTACTCCCAGGCAACCATCACCTCGTACATCCGGCGGCCGTAGAGGTGGGTGCCGACCGGTCGCTCGAGGTCGTTGACGAAGGTATGCACCTCTTCGTCCGGCACCGACCAGTCGAAGGTGCCATCCGCGTCAGCCACGTACCCGTCGAGCGACGTGATCGCCGAGTAGATCAGCTTCGCCACGCCCTAGCTCGCCAGCCCGTACCGCTCCGCGGCCCGCGCCCGCGCCTTCGCGGCCTCGGCCTCGCGGTCGCGCGGCGGCGCGTTGGTCACGAGCGCGTCGAGCAGGTGCTCGGACGCGTGCGCGACCGCCTCGACCGCGCGGTGAAACGCCTCGGCGTTGGCCTGCGACGGCTCGGTGAAGCCGCTGATCTTGCGAACGAACTGCAGCGCGGCGGCGCGGACCTCGTCCTGCGTGGCCGGCGGCTCGAAGTTGTGCAGTCTGCGGATGTTGCGACACATGCTGCGAGCGTAGACGCTCGCAGCGGCCCTACGCCAGGTCCGGCTTCTCGGGGAGCTGCAGGCCGCGCGCCTCGGATGCGAAGCCCGGGCGGGGCAGGGCGCGCGGCGCGGGCCGGTCGGCGGTCTGACCGTCGGTAACCTCGGGGACGCCGTCTGCGGGCTCGTCGGGGCCGAAGACCTCGACCTCGCTCTTGCCGCTCAGCAGCGCCTCGAACTCGGTGCGCTCGATCGTCTCGCGCTTGAGCAGCAGCAGCGAGACGGACTCGAGCAGGGACCGGCGCTCGGACAGGATGTCCTTGGCCGACTGGTGCGCGGTCTCGACGATGCGGCGGATCTCGTCGTCGATCTCGCGGGCGATCTCGTCGGAGTAGTCGGGCTCGGAGTTGAACTCGCGACCCAAGAACGGCTGGCTGTGCTCGTGGCCGAAGACGCGCGGGCCGAGCTTCTCGCTCATCCCGAAGCGCATCACCATCTGCTTGGCCGTCGCGGTGACCTTCTCGAGGTCGTTGGCGGCGCCGGTCGTGATCTGGTCGAAGACGATCTCCTCGGCGGCGCGGCCGCCCAGGGTCATGGCCATCGTGTCGGTGAGCTCGTCACGGGTCGTGAGGAACTTGTCCTCGGTGGGCATCGAGATCGTGTAGCCGAGGGCCTGGCCGCGGGAGATGATCGAGACCTTGTGGACCGGGTCGGAGTTGGGCAGGAAGTGCCCGACGATCGCGTGGCCCATCTCGTGGTAGGCGGTGACCAGGCGCTCCTTCTCGCTCATCACGCGGGTCTTCTTCTCCGGGCCCGCCACGACGCGCATGATGCCCTCCTCGAGCTCGACGTGCCCGATCTCCTTGCGCCCGTTGCGCGCCGCGAGCAGGGCGGCCTCGTTGACGAGGTTGGAGAGGTCGGCGCCGGTGAAGCCCGGGGTCTGGCCCGCGAGCGCGTCGAGCTCGATGTCGCGGCCCAGCGGCTTGCCGCGGGTGTGCACCTCGAGGATCTTGCGGCGGCCGCCGCGGTCCGGGCGGTCGACGGTGATCTGCCGGTCGAAGCGGCCGGGGCGCAGCAGGGCGGGGTCGAGGATGTCGGGCCGGTTGGTGGCCGCGATCATGATGATGTTGTCCTTGGCCTCGAAGCCGTCCATCTCGACGAGCAGCTGGTTGAGCGTCTGCTCGCGCTCGTCGTGCCCGCCGCCCATGCCGGCGCCGCGATGGCGGCCGACGGCGTCGATCTCGTCCATGAAGATGATGCAGGGGGAGTTCTGCTTGGCCTGCTCGAAGAGGTCGCGCACCCGGGATGCGCCCACGCCGACGAACATCTCCACGAAGTCCGAGCCC
>JBBSIC010000049.1:0-24371 GCA_038232275.1 Solirubrobacterales bacterium
AGCAGCAGGTCGAGGTCGGCGAGCATCGAGGCTCCTCCTTGAGGTCGTCGGTGCGGGAAAGCACCGCCGACTTCGACCTGACTGCTTATGTCCCCTTCAACCCAGCCCGCCGCCCGCAGGCCGTGGAACTACTCATCTAGTGCGTCGAGAGCTGCATCGAGGTTGCCACTCCCCTGCCGGCCGAGGTCCGTTCGGACGAGCTCATCGACCAGTTTATCCGGCTGGACCCCGCGCCGCTGAGCCTCGCGCACAACGATGTCGTAGGCATCGGGCTTCAGCTCGATCGTCCGCGGGCTCGTGGCCATGACCGCAAGTGTACGGCTGGCCCGCGGCGGCGACGCGTAGACCGCCCACGAACGTTTTGCCTGAGCGCTCGCGTTCTGGCCGAAACGAAATGTCGTGTGCGTCCTTGTCGATGAGGCGAGCTGAGGAGAAACTCGGCGAGCTACGGCTTGGGAGCCAGTTGCACGCCAGCGGTTTGCGCGCCCGCTCGAAGCCGATGGTCCCAGACGGCGAACAGCGTCTCGGCGGCGCCGACTGCGAGCAGGCTGGCCAGATGCACCGCGTCCGCACCTCGCAGGGAGTGCTGGCCGGCCAGTTGTCCCGCGTGTGCGGTGACAGCCTCGGTCAGCTCGACGGTCCTGGTCGCCGCCCAGTAGTCCTCCCATGCCGCCTCGGCACGACGACGATCGGCGGGGTCCAGACCATGGGCACGCCCGGCGGCGGCGAGCGCGGCGCGCACCTCGGGATAGGCGAGTCGGCTCGACACCGCAGCATCGCATCCATCCCACAGTGCGGCGGCGAGGTCGCTGCCGTCCTCCTCGACGACCAGCTTGACGAAGGCGCTGCTGTCGAAGTACACGATGGGCATCGCTGTCAGCGGCGCTGCTCGCTCACCAGGTCCGCCACCGGGCCGCGGGCGTGCACCCGGCTGGCACCGCGCGCAGGAGGACGGTCAGCGCGCACCGGTCGGCTCAGCACGCCACGCTGAACGAGCCGCTCAAGCAACGGCGCCGTGTCGACAGGCAGCAACCTCGCCACCGGAGTACCCCGATCGGTCACGACGACCTCCTCGCCGGCCTGCACCCGTTCGATCCAACTCGACAGCTCTGCGCGCAAGGCACTGATCGCTACATCCATCGACCTAGTGTACGGCCGGCCAGGTGCCACCTGTACAAGGGGAGTCCGGTCAACGCTGAACTGGCCGCCGAGGCTGCTGTTCGGCCCACGCCAGCCGAACGGTCCTTTTCATGCGAGGCGACAACCCCGCCAACACTCCGCCCGGGGCTGACGCTATCGGCGGCCGGGCCGCCGCACCAGGACGTCTCGGCGTGGGTACCCCGAAGCCAGGGCTAATCGGCCAAGCGCCGCAGATTCGGCATCAAATGGATGCCAAATCTGCGGATGGTGGGCGAGCGGGCGGCTGAAGTCGTATGTCGGTCGTCGCGATCTAGGGGGTTGTCGGGGCGACGGTCCGCAGTCCGGCGAGGCGTGCCGCGGCACTCTGCCGCTCGTCATAGCTGACGAACGCCTCGATCGGTGAGAGGCTCGCAGCCGCGATCACATGGATCGCGTCCAACGTGCGCAGAGCCGGTCCGACGAGCGCGCCGGCCGCTTGCAGCAGCCCGCGGTCCAGGGGGACCATCGCGATCCCCTCCAGCAGCTCGCCGGCGCGGGTGAGAAGGACGTCGAGAGACAGGCGCGGATCGTCAGAGGCCGCCCGCTGGATCGCCCGCGGGATCTCGGCGAGCACGAGCTCGGACGAGACCAGAGGCGTGTCGGCCACGTAGGCGCGCAGTGCCTCGCTCTCTGGTTCGTCGCGTACCAGCTTTACGAGCGCCGAGGCATCGGCGTAGAGGATGGCCACCGCTTCAGCGGTCGCCGCGGACCCGATCGAGCGCCCGGCTGAGGGCGTACGGATCGCCGGTCAGCTCGAGTGGCTCGGGAAGACCCCGCCGCAGCGGACGCGATACACGGCCGGCGGCGATCAGCGAGTCCAGCAGAGCGCCCGTGGTCGGAGGGGGACCCAGTTCGGCCACCGGACGGTTGCGGTCCGTCACGACGAGTCGCTCTCCCCGACCGACCCGGCGCAGGTACTCGCTGAGGTTCTGCCGCAGCTCCGCCACACCGACCGTCGCCATGTACATGAAGGTAGCAGCGCCGTGCGAGCTACCGGGGCTGAGTCGACACGACAGCGATGCCGACGCCGCCGGCGGCACGGGCGAGACCGCGGTCCCAAGTGCTCAGCACGAGCTCCGGCTCGCCGACCGAGAGTGCCGTGGCGAGGTGGACTGCGTCGTAGCCGCGGAGCACGTGCTGCTGCGCGAGCGCGCCGGCGCGTCGGGCGAGCGCGCCGTCGACGCCGATGAGGTGCATGGCCGCGCAAGCGGACTCGAGGCTGCCGATCGCGACACGCAGTGCGCCGGCGTCGATTCGATCCGCGCGTCGCGCGGCCGCGAGGGCGGCGCGTGCCTCCGGATAGACGAGCAGGCTGGCGACCTTCACGGTGGCGCGCCCCCACAGCTCGTCGGCGATGACGGTTCCGTCCTCGTCGTCGAGAACGGTCTTGATCAGCGCCGAGGTGTCGAAGTAGACGATCAGCGACGCTGCTCGACCACGAGATCGTCGATCGAGGCGCCGGCTTTCGGCCGGTCCTCGCGCCGGGGCCTCCAGCTGCCTTGGGGCTCCTGGACCAGTCCGCGCGCGCGGAGGCCGGCCAGCGGGTCGTCGGCCGATGCGGGGACCAGGCGAGCGACGCGACGCCCGCGCAGCGTCACCGTCACCTCGTGTCCATCCGCAGCATGACGCACGTAGCGGCTCAGCCGAGCATGGAGCTCCCGCACGCCGACCTCGCCCTTCAACTTCTCGGCATGTATCATCATAGGGACCATTCTAGACGCTACATCCCGTCGCGGTGCGCCCGCGCGTATCGTCGGGCCCCGTATGTCCGAGCTCGTCGTGGCCCGCTACCTGCAGCGTCTGCTCGATCGCCACTCCGCGCTGTCCAGCGGCCCGCCGACGACATACGCGCCGAACCTCTCCGAAGAGGACGCCGCCGCGTTCGGCATCAGCCTCGTGACCGTCGACGGCCAGAGCTACGAGGCGGGCGACACGCGCGTCATGTCCCCGATCCAGTCGATCTCCAAGCCGATGACGTTCGCGCTCGCGCTTGACCGCCATGGTCCCGAGGTCGTCTCCCGGCACGTCGACGTCGAGCCGTCCGGCGTGTCGTTCACCTCGATGGAGCTCGATCCGGACACGGGGCTGCCGCTGAACCCGATGGTCAACGCCGGAGCGATCGCCGTCGCGAGCCTGTTCGACGACCTCGAGCAGATCCTGGCCGGCTACGCGCTGTTCGCCGGCCGCGACCTGGCCATCGACCGCGGGCTGTGGGCCAGCGAGATGGCCGCCAACCATCGCAACCGCGCGATCGCGCACCTGCTCAAGGGCTCGGGCGCGCTGGGCGAGGACGACCCGGAGCGCGCGCTGTCGCTCTACCTCGGGCAGTGCGCGGCGCAGGTGGACTGTCGCGACCTCGCGATGATCGCCGCGACGCTCGCCAACGGCGGCGTGAACCCGGCGACCGCGACGCGCGCCGCGGGCTATGAGACGGTGCGCGGCGTGCTCAGCGTCATGACGAGCTGCGGCATGTACGACGCTGCGGGCCGGTGGCTGTTCACGGTCGGCATGCCGGCCAAGAGCGGGGTGTCGGGCTCGATCATCGCCGTCCTGCCGGGGCGCTTCGGCCTCGCCGTCTACTCGCCGCCGCTCGACGAGCACGGCAACTCGATCCGCGGCCTCGCCGTCTGCCGTGACATCTCCGAGGACATGGCGCTGCACATGATCGAGTCCGGGCGCCGCGGACCGTCGCCGGTGCGGGCGCGCTACACGCTGCGCGAGCGGACCTCCAAGCGCGTGCGCCCGCCGGAGGCCCACCTGCTGCTCGGCGAGATCGGAGACCGAGCCGTCGCCTTCGAGCTCCAGGGCGAGCTGCTGTTCAGCGAGGCGGAGTTCGTGACGCGCGAGGTCGCGTTCCTCGGCGCCGAGGTGCGGCTCGTCGTGCTCGACTTCCGGCGCGTGCGCTACGTGCTCGGGCCGGTCGCCGGGCTCATCGCCGACCTGCACGACCAGCTGTCGGCAAGCGGCATGCAGCTGCTGCTGAGCTCGCCGCAGCGCCACGAGCGGCTCGTCGAGCGGATGGCGGAGTACGCACCCGGCCTCGGGCCCGAGGCGTTCGCCGAGCTCGACCTCGCGCTGGAGCGCTGTGAGGCCCTGCTGCTGGCCGATTCGCTGCCCGGGATCGAGCCCGTCCACGTGGCTCTGGCCGACCACGACCTGCTGATCGGTCTGCCGCCCGATGCGATCGCCCGGCTCCAGGCGGGCATGGAGCACCGCCGCTACAACGCCGGCGAGCTCATCCTGCACCGCGACGAGCTCGCCGAGGAGCTGCTGCTGATCATCTCCGGCGAGATCAGCGTGATGCTCGAGATCGCCGACGGAAACGTGCGGGTCGGGACGCTGTCGGCGGGAATGCTGCTAGGTGAGATGGCCCTGCTGACCGACGAGCCACGGTCCGGCGACGTGCGTGCGGACACCGATGTCGAAGCCTTCGCGCTGTCGCGCGCGCAGCTCGCGTCGCTGCGCGAGGCCGAACCCGCGCTGCAGGCCGTCGTCCTCGAGAACCTCGTCCGGATCCTCAGCCGCCGCGCCCAGGTCATGCGCGACGAGCTCGCCCTCGCCGCGGAGTAGCGCTTCAACCTTGACACGCTCGTGTCAAGGTTGCGGTATCCTTCTCCGGGATGCGTGACTTCCTCGCCGCCGTCCGTGACCACGTCGTCGTCTTCGATGGCGGCATGGGCGCGACGCTCGAGCAGTTCGACCTGTCCCTCGAAGACGACTACGGGCTGCCCGGCCGCTGTCACGAGGTGCTCGTGCTCAAGCGCCCCGACGTCATCCAGGGCGTGCACGAGTCGATGGTCGCCGCGGGCGCCGAGGTCGTGGAGACCGACTCCTTTCAGGGCTCGCGGATCAAGCTCGAGGAGTGGGGCATCGGCGAGCACACCTACGAGATCAACCGCAAGGCCGCCGAGATCGCCCGCAAGGCGGTCGGCGAGGAGCGCTTCGTCGCCGGCTCGATCGGGCCGACCGGCAACCTGCCCGCCTCCGATGACCCGACGCTCGGCGCGATCCGCTTCCGCGAGCTCGTCGCCGTCTTCGAGGAGCAGGCGCGCGGGCTGATCGACGGCGGCTCAGACCTGCTGATCATCGAGACCGCGCAGGACATCCTCGAGGTCAAGGCCTCGATCTTCGGCGCCCGCGAGGCGTTCAAGGCGACCGGGCGCAGCGTGCCGATCCAGGCGTCGGTCTCGCTGCTGCCCAACGGCGGCAAGATGCTGCTGGGCACCGACATCGACGCCCTGCTGACCACGCTGGAGGCGCTGCGCGTCGACGTCATCGGCCTGAACTGCTCGACTGGCCCCGAGGACATGCGCGACGCGATCCGCTACCTCGGCGAATGGTCCTCCAAGCCGATCCACTGCATCCCCAACGCCGGCCTGCCGCACCAGGGCGCGCGCGGCGAGACGATCTTCCCCGAGGAGCCCGAGCCGCTGGCCACCGTGCTGGCCGACTTCGTCGAGCGCTACGGCGTGAACATCGTCGGCGGCTGCTGCGGCACCACGCCCGACCACATCCGCGCGATCGCCGAGGCCGTCAAGGACCTCCCCTCCTCCACGCGCCCGGACGCGCGCGAGCCGCGCGTGTCGAGCATGATCGCCGCCGCCCCGCTGGTGCAGGAGCCGCGCCCGACGCTGGTCGGCGAGCGCGTGAACTCCCAGGGCTCGCGCAAGGCCAAGGAGCTGCTGCTCTCCGACGACTACGACTCGCTCGTGCAGATCGCCGAGGACCAGGTCGAGGGCGGCGCGCACGTGCTCGACCTCTGCGTCGCGCTGACCGAGCGCGCCGACGAGGACGAGCAGATGCGCCAGACGGCCAAGAAGATCGCGCTCACGCAGCCGGCGCCGATCCAGGTCGACTCGACCGAGCCCAACGTGATCGCGACCGCCCTGGACCAGATCCCGGGCCGCGCGATCGTCAACTCGGTCAACCTCGAGGCCGGCCGCGACAAGATGGACACGATCGTGCCGATGGTCCTCGACCACGGCGCCGCGCTGATCGCGCTGACGATCGACGAGGTCGGCATGGGCAAGACGCGCGAGCGCAAGCTCGAGATCGCCACGCGCATCCGCGACATCTGCTGCGGCGAGCACGGGCTGGACCCGCAGGCGCTGATCTTCGACGCGCTCACCTTCACCCTGACCACCGGCGACGACGAGTGGAAGCCGTCGGCGGTCGAGACGATCGAGGGGATCCGGCTGATCAAGCGCGAGCTGCCCGGCGTGCTGACCTCGCTCGGCGTCTCCAACGTGTCCTTCGGCATCGGCGTGCCCGCCCGCTCGGTGCTGAACTCCGTCTTCTTGCACCACTGCGTGCAGGCCGGCCTGGATCTCGCGATGGTCAACCCGAACCACATCACGCCGTACTCCGAGATCGGCGACTTCGAGCGCGGCCTCGCCGACGACCTCGTCTTCAACCGCCGCGAGGACGCGCTCGAGCTCTTCATTCAGCACTTCGAGTCCAAGGGCGAGGAGGCCGAGGCCGAGGTCGCCGACCCGACGGCCGGCATGGAGCCCGAGCAGGCGCTTCACTGGCACATCCTGCGCCGCAAGAAGGACGGCGTCGAGGAGCAGATCGTCGCCTCCGTCGACAAGATCGGCGCGGTCCCGACGCTCAACGACGTGCTGCTGCCCGCGATGAAGGAGGTCGGCGACAAGTTCGGCGCCGGCGAGCTGATCCTGCCCTTCGTGCTGCAAAGCGCCGAGGTCATGAAGCGCGCGGTCGCCAAGCTCGAGGAGTTCCTCGATCGCCTCGAGGGCTACACCAAGGGCACCGTCGTGCTCGCGACCGTCTTCGGCGACGTGCACGACATCGGCAAGTCGCTGGTCAACACGATCCTGACCAACAACGGCTACTCCGTCGTCGACCTCGGCAAGCAGGTCCCGATCGGGACCATCCTCGACGCCGCCAAGGAGCACGAGGCGACCGCGATCGGACTGTCGGCCCTGCTGGTCTCGACCTCCAAGCAGATGCCGCTCGCCATCCAGGAGCTGCACTCGCAACAGCTGGCGTTCCCGGTGCTGATCGGCGGCGCCGCCATCAACCGCAACTTCGGCCGCCGGATCCTGTACCCGGGCGGGCCCGAGTCCGAGGACTTCTACAAGCCGGGCGTCTTTTACTGCAAGGACGCCTTCGAGGGCCTGTCGGTGATGGACCAGCTCGTCGAGCCCGACGCGCGCGAGACGCTCGTCATGAAGGTCCACGACGAGGCGCGAGTCCTGCGCGAGAAGGGTCCCGAGCCCGAGGAGCTGCCGACCGACGACGACACCGTGCGCTCGGAGGCGCGTACCGACGTGCCGATCCCGACGCCGCCGTGGCTGGGTGTGCGCGAGCTCGAGGTCGACATGGACGAGATCTACCGCCACCTCGACACCCATGTGCTCTTCAAGCTGCACTGGGGCGGGCACGGCGTCAAGGGCGAGGCCTGGCGCAAGCTGATCGAGGAGGACTTCCTCCCCCGGCTGGAGCGCATGTGGCGCGAACAGGACTACCTGCAGCCGCGCGCCCTGCTCGGCTACTTCCCGTGCGCCGCGGTCGGCAACACCGTCGAGGTCTACGACCCCGAGGACCACTCGCGGGTCCTGGAGAGCTTCGTATTCCCGCGCCAGCCCAAGGGCGAGCGGCTGTGCATCACCGACTTCTATCGCCCCAAGGACAGCGGCGAGCTCGACGTCGTCGCCTTTCAGGCCGTCACCGCCGGCTCGCGCGTCACCGAGCTGCTGGCCGAGCTCGAAAAGGAGGGCGAGTTCGCCGAGCAGCTCTTCGTCCACGGCCTCGGCGTCCAGCTCGCCGAGGGCATGGCCGAGTGGATGCACTGGCGCATCCGCTGCGACTACGGCATCCCCGAGACCCAGGGCCGCCGCTGGGCCTGGGGCTACCCCGCCTGCCCCGAGCAGTCCGAGCACGAGAAGCTCTTCCGCCTGCTCGAAGCCGACCAGATCGGCCTGGCGCTCTCCGGCGGCTACGCCGTCGAGCCCGAGCAGTCCACCGTCGCGATCACCGCGCACCACCCGCAGGCGATCTACTTCTCGATGAAGCAGGGCCGGCTCGTCTCACCGGAGAAGTCCGAGGACGACGTCATCCGCGGCACCGACCGCGACCCATCGCTGCGGGCCATCCCGACGGGGTAGATCGGGCTCAGGCGGCCAGGTAGCGCGCGAGGCTCTTCGACAGGCAGCCGAGGCATGATGCGTCGAGCCGGATCGGCGCCCGGCCGGGCACCTCGAGCACGTAGGTCGGCAGCTCGGAGACCTTCGCCGCGCGGGCGAAGCGGTCCGCCTTGTCCACCGCGTTGCGAATGCGGTCAGAGCCCACATCTCGATGCTCGGCCCCGCGGTCGACGCCCTTGACGTCGGACAGCGCCTGGCTGAGCACGGCGTCGTCGAGGTATCCGACGTACCGCGCGCTCAACGCCCCGTAGAACTGCCACAGGTGATCCTGCAGTCCCACGGCCTGGGCGACCTTCGCAGCGACGACGGCGCCACGGTCAGACGGCGCCCCCAGCACCGTCTTGCTCGTCGTGCGCAGCTGTATGCGCAGCCGTCCCGGCCGCACCCACCGCGAGACGATCACGGGCAGCTCCCCGCGGAAGAACCCCTGGCTGAAGTCGTCGAGCGAGGCAAAGACGGTCAAGGTGGCCGGCGCATCGACTCGTCCAAGCGTGATCCCGTCCTGCGGAACCCCGGCGACCGCCTTGAGGTTGCGCTGAACCTCGGCGTCACCGGTGTCGGATGCGGACGCACCCTGACCACAGCCCGGCAGGGCGACGGAGACCAGGCATGCGGCGAGGGCGAGAGATCTGGACAAGTGCGGGTGGGCGTCGCGAACACACGCGTGGCGATGCACCAGATCCTATACGGGCCTCGGATGCCTCGTGCCTCGCCCGGCTCCTATCCTCGCTGCATGCCCCGCGAGCGGCACTTCGTCAAGTACACGTTTCTGAAGGTCGACCCCGCGTGGCGCCGCCTGGACGCCGACGAGCGCGCCGAGCACAAGCGCGAGCTCATCGCCGCCTGCGAGGACTTCTCCGAGCAGCGCCTGCTGCGGGCGTTCTCGACGGTCGGCACGCGCGGGGACGCGGACATGCTGCTGCTCACGCAGGCGACCAACCTCGACCGCATCCACGAGTTCCACGTCGTCCTGCAGCAGAGCGGGCTGATGAGCTGGACGTCGATCCCGTACTCGTTCCTCGCGCTGACCAAGGAGTCTGAGTACTCCGACGAGTCGCGCCTGGAGGTGCGCCCGGCGAAGGCCAAGTACCTGTTCGTCTACCCGTTCATCAAGACGCGCGAGTGGTACCTGCTCGACTCCGACGAGCGCTGGCGGATCATGCAGGAGCACATCAAGATCGGCCGCGAGTACCCGAACATCGAACTCAACACCAGCTACTGCTTCGGCCTGGACGACCAGGAGTTCGTCGTCGCCTTCGAGACCGACGAGCCGCGCGACTTCTCAGACCTCGTGCAGCGCCTGCGCACGACGGAGTCCTCGCGCTACACCAAGCAGGACACCCCGACGTTCACCTGCATCAACACCTCCGTCGAACGAGCGCTCGCCGCGCTCGACGGCGCGCCGCTCACCGAGGCGGCCGGTCTGCGCTGAGGGTTCCCGCAGAACGGCGCTCGTTCGAGCCCAGGAGTGTGTAGCGTAGAGGCTTACGATCTTGTAGCGTAGCTCCCTACGATCATGTAGCGTTGCTCCGGTGGCGCCCAGGTATCAGCCTCGCATCCTCGACGCCGAATTGAACGAGCTGCTGGGTGACCTGGCGGCAGTGGCCATCGAAGGGGCCAAAGCGGTCGGCAAGACGGCCACCGCCTCGCAGCGCGCCACCACCACGTACCGGCTGGATGACCCGGACCAGCGCGAGATCGCCGAAGCCGACCTCGGCCGCCTGATCAACGCACCGCCGCCCGTCCTGATCGACGAGTGGCAATACGTTCCCCCGATCTGGGACAGGGTTCGTCGAGCGGTCGACGACGGCGCCGAAGCCGGGCGGTTCCTTCTCACCGGATCAGCCTCACCCAAGGACACGGGCACGCACTCCGGCGGCGGCCGCATCGTGAGCCTGCGCATGCGGCCCATGTCGCTGGCCGAACGGCTGGACGCCCGCGCCACCGTCAGCCTCGCCGATCTGCTCTCGGGCAGCGGGCCCGCGGTCAGCGGTCAGACGGGCCTCCGGGTGGAGGACTACGTCGACGAGATCCTGGCCTCCGGGTTCCCCGGCATCCGCAAGCTCGACGACCGGGCACGACGCGCGCAACTCGATGGATACCTGCAGCGGGTCGTCGACCGGGACTTCGCAGAGCTGGGCCAGCAGGTCCGGAACCCGATCGCTCTGCGTCGCTGGATGGCCGCCTACGCCGCGGCCTCGTCGACCGTCACGACGTTCGAGAAGATCCGGGACGCATCCACCAGCGGGCACGCGAACAAGCCGGCCCGAAGCACCGTGATCCCCTACCGCGATGTCCTGGAGCGGCTCTTCATCCTCGAACCGGTACCGGGATGGAGGCCGACCAAGAACCACATCGCGGAACTGGCCGAGCCGCCCAAGCACCAGTTGGTCGATCCCGCGCTGGCCGCGCGACTGGTCGGCGCCACGGCCTCCGCGCTCCTGAACGGGGAGTCGCCGGGTCCCGTGATCCCGCGAGACGGCCCGATGCTCGGCGCGCTGTTCGAGTCGCTGGTCACGCAGTCCGTCCGCGTCTACGCCCAGGCCGGCGAAGCGACCGTTGCACACCTGCGCACCTTCCGGGGCCAGCACGAGGTGGACCTCATCGCCGAACGCGCCGATGGTCGCATCGTTGCCATCGAGGTCAAGCTCAACCCGACGCCGCGCGCCGATTCCGTGCAGCATCTGAGATGGCTCAAGGAGAAGCTCGGCGACGATCTCCTGGACAGCGTCATCATCACGGCCGGCTCGGAGGCCTACCGGCGCTCCGACGGCATCGCGGTCGTGCCGGCCGCCCTGCTCGGACCGTGATCCTGGGCGCCGCTCACCGAGGCGGCCGGTCTGCGCTGATCCGCGGCTCGGGCGTGCCGGGCTGCGACGGAGGCGCCGGCGGCTTGCCCGCCTCAGGCTTGCCGCGGCGCTGAAGCCGCCGCTGGCGCTGCTGCTTGCCGGTCGTCGGCGAGACGTAGGCGCAGACGCCGAAGATCAGCGCGAGCCCGAGGTGCAGCAGGTTGTCCGCGCCGTTGACCGGGAGGAGGGTGAGGATCTCGTCGCCGTCGATCAGACCCCAGAGCGCGAAGAAGAGCGCGCCGAGGGCGAGGGCGCCGCACAGCGTCCTGGCGGTCGGGCGGGTGTTGGCGGCGGCCAGGAGCAGGAGGCCGACGCCGGTGTGGACGAGGTTGCTCCATCCGTTGACCTCGAACACGACGAAGGTCCCGCCCTGCACGTGGTTGCCGGTGTGAAAGGACGTGTCGGCCGCGAAGCCGAGTAACCCGAAGAGCACCAGCAGGGTGCCGGCGACGAGGCCGCACCACTGGGCGGGGGTGCGGCGCAGGGGGCTGTCGTCGGCCATGCCGACATCATGCCAGCGCGGCCCGCGCTGCTCACTCGGGCTCGTAGGTCCCGAAGTTCCACACGTGCGGCCGGCTCCGTGTCTTGGACGAATGCGAAGCACCCGTGCGTGCCGGACGTGGCTGAACGCACCTGCGCGCGCAGCCGCTCGTTGATGTAATCTTAACGCGGTCGCGCCGACTTTCCGGCACAACCGCCCCCGGCGAGGACTGATCACATTGCTCAAGCGCCGCATTTCCCTGACCGCTCTGCTCGCCTGCACCGTGACGACCGCCGGGTGCGTGGACCCGGAGGGGCTCGCCCAGGGCCCGCTCGCGAAGAAGGCCGACGCCATCTGCGCGAAGGCCAACCCGAAGGTCAAGGCGCTCGGGAGCCCGCATCTCTCCCGCCTGCCGGCGGCGAAGCGGTACTTCAACAAGCGCCGCGAGATCAGCCTGAACCTGCGCACGCAGCTCAGCGACCTCGATCCGAACAACAAGGTCGAGCCGGAGTGGCTCAAGCTCCTGGCCGCTTTCGACAAGACGCGCAACGACTTCGGCGAGATCGCTTCCGCCGCAGGCAACAAGGACAAGACCTCGACGCGAACGCTCGCCCGCACCGCGAGCAAGGACGGCACGGCCTCCGCCCGCGCCTTCGCCGACTTCGGCGCCCCCCGCTGCGGCGGCGTGAGCAGCCCGAGTCCGTCCGGCAAGACGACGGTCCTCAGCCGCTGACCTCGAGGCGGTCCAGGGGCGACGGCTCGCCCCGGGCCCGCCGGCGCCGGCCGGCGCCGAGCGTCAGCTCTGACGTCGTCGCCACGCGTAGTCGATCGCCGCGAAGGTCAGAAAGGACTGGCGGCCGACGTCTCGTCGCCGCCAAGCGCCTCGAGCGCGTCGGCGTCCACCAGGTCCTGCGGCGTCGCGCGCCGGCGCTTGCGATCGATCAGGGTGTCGCGATCGACGGCGCGGACCGTCATGTCGTCGAGCTCGAACGTCGCGGCGCGCGCCGACAGGGTCTCCCAGTCGGGCAGGCCGTCAATGTGCTGCACGATGTCGAGCTGCCCGAACGGCGTCACGATCCAGGCGTTGCGCCCCAGCTGCAGCGCGCGGCGGTGGCGGTCCTTGAGCCCGGACTGCGGATCGGACCCGAGCGTTGCGCGCTGCTCGGTGAGCCAGGCGATGGCCCGCTCGCGGTTCTCCGCCGTGGGACGGATCACGATATCCAGGTCGGCGGTCGCGCGAACGTGACCATAGAGGCCCGCCGCGATCGCGCCAAAGACCAGGAACTCAATCTCCGCTGCGGTCAGCGACCGCAGCATCTCGCGCAGCCGCAGCTGAACGGGTGGGCGATCGGGCATCAGACGCGCTTGGCGTTCGCCGCGATCCACGTCAGCTCGCGGCACAGAGCGTCCATCAGGGCGAACCGCTCTGCGGGGGTCATCTGCAGGACGCGCTCGCGCTGCGCGGTCCGCGACTGCTCCAGCGCGTCGTCGCGCTCACTGTCTGTCGTGGTCATGCGCTGCTCCTCGGGCACAGTGTGCATTGTGGTGTACGGGATCGATCTGGGCGAGGCGCGGGCGGATCGCGTCGATCCAACGGATATGGTCGCGGACTACGTCGAGCCTCATCCTCTCGATCACGGCAGTCGCGGCACCGGTAAGTAGCTCCTGATCAGCTGAGCTGCGCACGACTCCGTCGGCCTGCGCCGGCGTGAGCCTGAGAGGACTAGCCTCAACCGGCCGTGACCCAGGACGTCCGCGATATCACGATCCTGGGCGCCGGCCCGGTCGGCCTGTCCGCCGCGTTCTGGGCCGGGATGCGCGAGGCGAGCGTGCGCATCGTCGAGTCGCTGCCCGAGATCGGCGGCCAGCTCACGGCGCTGTACCCGCAGAAGTGGATCTTCGACGTCGTCGGCCGCCGCCGGATCATCGCCTGCGAGCTCGTCGAGGAGCTGCGCGCGCAGGCGCTGGATCAGTTCGACGTGCCCGTGCACCTGTCGACGACCGCGCGCGAGCTCGCCTACGAGGGCGACGAGGTCGTGCTGCGGACCGACGAGGGCGAGCTGCGCTCGCGGGCGCTGATCGTCGCGGGCGGGCACGGCGCCTTCGAGCCGCGGCGGCTGCCGGCCTCCGACGTCGACATGACCCCGTGGGAGGGCCGCGGCGCGCACTACGTGGTCGGCGACAAGGAGGTCTTCGCGGGCAAGCGGGTCGTCGTGGTCGGCGGTGGCGACAGCGCCTTCGACTGGGTGGTCAACCTCCTCAACACCGCCTCCGAGCTCACCCTCGTGCACCGCCGCGACCGCTTCCGCGCGCACGAGGCGACGGTCGGCCAGGTGCTGCGCGAGGCCGAGCGCGGGCGCGTGGCCGTGCGGGTCCCGGACGTCATCAAGGAGGTCTTCGGCAACGGCTGCGTCGAGGGCGTCGAGCTCGCCGGCGGCGAGCGGATCGCCTGCGACGCGATCCTGCTGCAGCTGGGATTCATCACCCGGCTCGGGCCGCTGGCGGAGTGGGGCTTCGAGCTCGACGGCGGCTCGATCGTCGTCGACCCGCTGATGAAGACGTCGCTGGAGCGGGTGTGGGCGTGCGGGGACGTCACGACCTTCCCCGGCAAGCTCAAGCTGATCGCGACGGGGTTCGCCGAGGCGGCCGTCGCGGTCTCGCAGGCCCTGCACGTCCTGCGCCCGGACATGCGGCTGCAGCCGGCGTACTCGACCAACACGGGCGTGCCCGGCGCGGTCGAGGGCCAGGTGTGAGAGGCGCCGACGCGCACCTGCGCGCCGCCGACCCGGTGATGGGGCAGCTGATCGACGCCTTCGGCGGGCCGCTGCCGCTCGAGCCCGACGCGCGCGGCCGGCCCGACGAGCTCTACGGGGCGCTCGTGCGCTCGATCGCCGGCCAGCAGCTCTCGGTCAAGGCGGCCGCGGCGATCTGGCGCAAGCTGCTCGACCGCTTCGGCGGCCGCACGCCGACGCCCGAGGAGATCCTCGCCGACGACCCGGAGGCGCTGCGGGCGGCGTGCGGGTTCAGCCGCGCCAAGGTCTCCTACCTGCGCTCGCTCGCCGAGCACGCGGTCTCGGGCGAGCTCGAGCTCTCCCGACTGCGCGGGCTCGAGGACGAGGAGGTCATCGCCGCGCTGGTGGCGGTGCGCGGCATCGGCGAGTGGACGGCGCACATGTTTCTCATGTTCACCCTGCACCGGCCGGATGTCCTGCCCGTGGGGGACCTCGGCGTGCGCAACGCGGCGATGACGGCCTACGGGCTGGCGCTCGCGCCCAAGCCCGCCGAGCTGACGGCGCTCGCCGAGCCCTGGCGGCCGTACCGGACGCGGGCGTGCCTGTACCTGTGGCGCTCGCTGTCCAACATGCCTGGCGCTTAAGACCACCGCCTACTGTTTCGGGCTCGATGTTCCGGCCCGGTGCGATGTCTTCCCTCGGCCTGCTGGCCTGCTCCGCCCTCGTCGTCGCGGGCTGCGGGTCCGGCGGCGAGTCCGCCGACCCCGTGCAAGCCGTCCCGGCCTCCATGCGCCCGGCCGTCGCCGGCGCGCAGCACGTCGACGCGTCGAAGTTCCCCAAGCCGCGCGCCGGCCAGTCGATCGAGGACTTCTCGGCGCAGTTCGCCGGCACGGGCCCCCAGGCCGTCTCGGGCACCTCGATCTTCCGCCCGCCGCGCTCGCGGCTGGCGTTCGGGCTGCTCGACAGCCAGCAGCGCTTCGCCTACGGCCCGACCGTCGTCTACATCGCGCGGCGCAACTCGTCCCGGGTGCTCGGGCCCTTCCCCGCCCCGGCCGACGTGCTCATCACCGCCGCGCGCTACCGCTCCCAGCAGGCGGCCACCGAGCGGGACCCGTTCGCCGGGATCTACGCGAGCGACATCCCCCTGGCGCGGCCCGGCATCTACAACGTGCTCGTCGTCTCAGACATCAAGGGCAAGCGGGTCGCGACGGGAATGGGCCTGCAGGTGGTCTCCAAGGCCGCTGACCGCATCCCCGACGTCGGTGAGCGGGCCCCCAAGGTCGCGACCGACACGCGCGGCTCGGTCAAGGGCAACCTCGCGCTGCTGGACACCCGCAAGCCCCCGGCGCGGGAGCTCTCCTCCAAGTCCTTCGCCGACGTGGCCGGCAAGAAGCCGGTCGCCCTGCTGTTCGCGACCCCGCAGCTGTGCACATCGCGCGTATGCGGGCCCGTAACCGACGAGATGCTCCAGATGAAGGCCAAGTACGGCGACAAGATGACCTTCATCCATCAGGAGGTCTACAACGACAACGACCTCAACAAGGGCTTCCGGCCGCCGCTGCAGCGGTTCGCGCTGCGGACCGAGCCGTGGCTGTTCACCGTGCGCAAGGACGGGACGATCGCCGCGCGCCTGGAGGGCTCGATCGGCCTGAACGCCTTCGAGACCGCCGTCAAGGCCGCCCTGCACAAGTGACGGCGCCGTTCGCGCCTCCCGCTACCAGCCCGTCCCCGGCCGGTTGGGCCGGAAGCCGCGGCGGCTCTCGACGACGCAGATGATCTGGCCCGGGTTGAAGGCGACGAGATAGGAGGTGCGGTCCTCGACCGGGCGGGCCTCGACGGCCTGCTTGGACTGGATCTGGTCGCGGACGTGGACCGCGGCGGCGCCGGGAACGGGCTCCTCACCCAGGTCGGCCGGATCGACGCGGGCGATCCAGGTGTCGGTCGTGGTTCGGATCTCGACATCCATCCCAGCAAAATACCGTGCGAGCGTGAGGCGGGGCGATCCGCGGTATGTGGAGACCGGGTGCGCATCGCCCTCTTCATCACGTGCTTCAACGACACGCTGTGCCCGGGCACGGGCCGCGCCGTGGTCGAGCTGCTCGAGCGCCTCGGCCACGAGGTCGCCTTCCCCGACGCGCAGACCTGCTGCGGGCAGATGCACGCCAACTCGGGCTACCAGCTCGAGGCGGTGCCGCTGGCGCGGCGCTTCGTGCGCGTGTTCGGCGACGCGGACGTCGTCGTCTCGCCGTCGGGCTCGTGCGTCGCGATGGTGCGCGACCAGTATCCGCGGCTCGCCGAGCTGGCGCAGGACCCGGGGCTTTCGCGGGAAGTGGACGCGCTGGTCCCGCGCGTGCTCGAGCTGACCGAGCTGCTGGTCGACCGGCTCGGTGCCGAGGACGTCGGCGCGGTCTTCCCGCACCGCGTCACCTACCACCCGACCTGCCACTCGCTGCGGCTGCTGGGAGTCGGCGACCGGCCGCTGCGCCTACTGCGCGCGGTGCGCGGGATCGACCTGGTCGACCTGCCCGACGCGCGGGAGTGCTGCGGCTTCGGCGGGACCTTCGCGGTCAAGAACGCCGACGTCTCGATGGCGATGCTCTCCGACAAGCTGCGCCACGTGACCTCCACCGGCGCGGAGGTCTGCGTGGCGACCGACAACTCGTGCCTGATGCACATGGGCGGCGCGCTGCGCCGCCAGCGCGCGGGCGTGCGGGTCATGCACCTGGCCGAGGTGCTGGCGGCGACGGGATGAGCCGGGGCGGGTTTCCGGCGGCGGCGCGGGCGGCCCTGGGCGACAGCCAGATGCGCCGCAACGTCGGCAAGGCGACGACGGCGATCCGCGCCAGGCGCGCGGCCGTCGTCTCCGAGCTGGGAGACTGGGAGGCGCTGCGCGACGCGGGCGCCGCGATCAAGGCGCGCGCGCTGGCGACGCTGCCCGAGCAGCTCGAGCGCCTGGAGGCGGCCGTCTCGGCCGCCGGGGGCGTCGTGCACTGGGCGCGTGACGCGGCCGAGGCGAACGCGATCGTGGCCGGCATCGCGCACGCGCACGGCTTCCGCGAGGCGGTCAAGGTCAAGTCGCTGGCGACGGACGAGATCGGGCTCGACGACGCGCTGGCGCTCGAGGGCGTCGAGGCGATCGAGACCGACCTCGCGGAGCTGATCGTGCAGCTCGCGGGCGACACGCCCTCGCACATCCTCGTCCCCGCGATCCACCGCAACCGCGAGGAGGTCCGCGCGCTGTTCGCGCGCACGATCGCCGCCGGCGAGGACCTGCCGTCCGACCCGCCGGCCCTGGCCGAGGCGGCGCGCCGGCACCTGCGCGCGAAGTTCCTCTCCGTGCCGATGGCGATCAGCGGCGCGAACTTCGCGGTGGCCGAGACCGGCGCGATCTGCGTGGTCGAGTCCGAGGGCAACGGCCGCTTCTGCGTCACCCTCCCCGAGGTCCTGGTCACCGTCATGGGGATCGAGAAGGTGCTGGCGCAGTGGCGCGACCTCGAGGTGATGCTCCAGCTGCTGCCGCGCTCCTCGACCGGCGAGCGCATGAACCCGTACACGTCGCTGTGGACCGGGGTGCGGGCCGGCGACGGGCCGGAGGAGTTCCATCTCGTGCTGCTCGACAACGGCCGCACCGACGTGCTCGCCGACGAGATCGGCCGCCAGGCGCTGCACTGCATCCGCTGCTCGGCCTGTCTGAACGCCTGCCCGGTCTACTCGCGCACGGGCGGCCACGCCTACGAGTCCGTCTACCCCGGGCCGATCGGCGCGATCCTGACGCCGCAGCTGGGCGGGCTCGGGGCCGTGCCCACGCTGCCGTGGGCGTCGTCGCTGTGCGGCGCGTGCTACGAGGTCTGCCCCGTGAAGATCGACATCCCGTCCGTGCTCGTGCACCTGCGCGGGCGCGTCGTGCGCGAGGAGACGTCGCGGCTGGACCCGGAGGCCGTGGTCATGCGGACCGTCGCGCGCGTCTTCGCGTCCCAGACGCGCTACGAGCGCGCGCAGCGGCTGGCGCGCGCCGGGCGCGGCCCGCTGGCGCGGCTCCCCGTCGGCCCGCTGCGCGGCTGGACGGCGATGCGCGACCTGCCCGAGGTCCCGGAGCAGTCGTTCCGGGACTGGTGGAGGGCGCGGAGCGCGGGCGAGGCCCGCCGCGGTGGCAAGCGAAGCGAGGCCGGATGAGCGCGGATCGCGCACGCGCCGCCGTGCTCGGCCGGATCCGCACGGCGCTCGGTCCGGCGCCGGACGTGCCCGAGATCCCGCGCGCGTACCGGCAGGCCGGCGCGGTCCCCCCCGATGTCGACCGCTTCGTCGAGCGGGTCTCGGACTACCGGGCGACCGTCCAGGCGTCGGTCGCGGCGGCGCTGGCGGCGCGCGGCTTCGCGCGGATCGCCTGCGCGCCGGGACTCGACCTCGAGCTGCCCGGCGTCGAGCTCGTCCGCGACGACCCGCCGCTGTCCGCCGACGCGTTGCAGGCGCTCGACGGCGTCGTCACCGGCTGCGCGGTCGCCGTCGCCGAGACGGGGACGGTCGTGCTCGACGCCTCGCCGGCGTGCGGGCGGCGCGCCCTGACCCTGATCCCGGACTATCACCTGTGCGTCGTGCGCGCGGACCAGATCGTCGCCGGTGTGCCCGACGCCATCGCCGCGCTGGACGCCGCCGCCCGCGCCGGGCGCCCCATCACCATGATCTCCGGCCCGTCGGCGACCTCCGACATCGAGCTCGAGCGCGTTGAAGGGGTCCATGGGCCGCGGACGCTGGACGTGGTGGTCGTGGCGTAGCAAGACGGCGGCGCGCCACCACACGCGTCGCAGATAGAGCATCTATTGCATGCCTTATCTGCGAATGGTCGCGACGGCCGCTCAGGCGGCGCCGCCCTCGGGCCGTGCCGCCGGCTCGGCGGCAGGCCGTCGACGGATGCCGACCGCCGAGGCGAAGCGCTGCTCGAACCACAGCCCGTCCTCCTCCTCGCGCGGGCGAAGGCCGGTCTCGGGGCCGCCGCGCGCCTCGGCGAGCAGCTCCGACCTGATGTCGGCGGCCACCGCCTCGCTCACGCCGGCGTGCGCGAGCCAGGGCTCCAACGGGCGCGTGACGCTGCGCGCCTCGACGGTCACCCCGTCGACGCCGGCGGCGCTCAACAGGCCGGTGAGGCCCAGGGCCGTGAGCAGCTCGGTGTGCGAGGGGTCGCGCAGGCGCTCGAGCCGGTTCTGGGTCGCGGCGACGGCTGGGCGCTCGTCGGCGACCATGTCCGCCAGCGCGAGCTGCCCGCCGGGGCGGACGCAGCGCACCATCTCGCCGACCGGCAGAGCCGGGGCTTCGAAATGGTGGACCGCGAAGCGCGAGACGACGACGTCGAAGCTCGCGTCCAGGAAGGGCAGGGCCGCCGCGTCGCCGCGCTGGAAGACGACGTTGGTCAGGCCGGCCTGGTCGGCCTCGGCCTTGCCCGCCGCGAGCATGGCGGCGGTCGCGTCGAGGGCGACGACGGTGCGCACGCGGAGCGCGAGGCTCCGGGCCGCGTGGCCGGTTCCGGCCGCCACGTCGAGCACCAGGTGGCCCGGCTCGAGTTGCAGGCGCTCGAACAGCCATTCCGCGTCGGTCGTGAACGCGCGGTTGCCGCGCGTGTCCTCGAAGGCGGCGGCCTGCCGCGAGAACGCCTGCTCGATGGCTTGCTCGTGGCGCGAACGGGACTCCATCGGTTGTCAGGGTCGCAGGAGCCCGATCGCGCTCAGCCCTCCGGGCCGCAGTGTGCCCGCGGCGGCGCGGCGGTCGGGGTCGGGCGGGCGCCCCAGGCCTGCCACTCGGCGAGGGCCGGGTACGGGTCGCGCAGGTCGGTGGTGACCAGGCCGGTCGGGTAGCGGTCGTCCTCGCGCAGGGTGTACTGGAAGGCGGCGGTCACGCGCGGGTCGAAGTACCAGCGCACGAGGCGGCGGCGGACGGCCGCGCAGGCCGCGCGGCCCGTGAGGCGGTCGGTCTTGGCCCCCGTCTCGGTGACCCAGACCTCCTTCGCGCGCGGGCAGCGGAAGCGGCGCAGGGCGGCGGCGACCGCGCCGACCGGGTCGTCGCCGCCGACGTAGGCGTGCTGGCCGTAGACGGTCGCTGCGCAGACGACGTCCCTGGGCAGGGCGCGGATGAACTCGGGCAGGCGCGTGTAGTCGGCGCGATGCTTGAACAGGCCGGCGGTCTCCCCCAGCACGAGCCGCTGGTCGCCCGGCTCGGCGGCGAGCACGGAGCGCATCGCGCGGGCCATCTGCACGTAGGGGGCGACAGCGGCGGTCGGGGCGGAGGCCGCGCAGCGCCCGCGCTGGGGCGAGAGGAAGTAGGGGTGGTTGGGCTCGTTCCACGGGCTCCAGAATCCGATCTGCACGCCGGCGGCGCGCGCCTCGGCGAGGATCGCGCGGATGGCGTCCCGGTAGGCGGGCAGCGCGTCGGTGCGCGGCGGGCGCGAGCGGGGCTCGGTGTTGGCGCGCTCGCAGCCGCTCGGACCGCGGGCGTAGCGCGCGGGGGTGTCGGTGAACACGGCCATCACCTGGAAGTGCCCGGGCGCGGCCTTCTGGGCGGCGGCGACGGCCTGCAGCTGCGCGCGGATGCCGGCGAAGCCCGCGCAGGGCGGCAGCGCGCGCAGGCAGCCGCCCTGCGGGTGGGCGGTGTCGAAACTGCCGTCGGGCCTGACCGACTTCGCCCAGTCGATCACCAGGCGGTAGTAGGTGGGCTCGATCGCCGCCAGCGCCTGGTGCCAGCGCTCGAACTCCGGCAGCGCGCTGCCCCCGACGAATGCCGGGTTGTCCTCCGTGATCCCGACGGCAAGCTCGCCGTCGCCCTCGACGATCCGGGCACCGGGCGTGGGCGTCGGGCCGGGCGCGACCTGCGCGCGGTCAGGCGCGCGAGCCTTCGGCGCCGGCGGCCTCTCGGGCCCCGTCCCGCGCCCGAGGGCGAACCCCAACAGCACGGCGGCCGCGAGCGCGGCCGCCGCGATCAGACGGCGGAAACCTCTTCCTCGTCGGCGACGCGGAACGAGGAGCCGCAGCCGCAGGCCGCGACCACGTTGGGGTTCTCGACCTTGAAGCCGGCGCCCTGGAGGCTCTCGACGTAGTCCACGACCGCGCCCTGGATGTAGGGCAGGCTGGGCTCGTCGACGAGGATCTTCAGGCCGTGGTCCTCGAAGACCTGATCGCCGTCGTGCTGGGTGTCAAAGGCGAGGGCGTACTGAAAACCGCTGCAGCCGCCACCGCGGACGCCGACGCGCAGGCCGGCCGTCTGGATATCTGCGCTCTGGCCGGCGAGGAACTCGCGGACCTTCTCGGCGCCGTTTTCGGTGAAGGAGATCGTCGACACTTCACAAATGATAGCGGTCGCTATCCTCGGGTCCAATGGTCAGCCCGGACGAGATCAAGGAGCGCATCGAGAACGGCCTCCCCCAGGCCACGGCGCAGGTGACCGGCGACGGCCAGCACTTCCGCGCCGAGATCGTGTCGCCCGCGTTCGCCGGGCTGTCGCGCATCCAGCAGCACATGCTCGTCAACGAGATCTTCGGCGGCGAGCTGGGCGACCGCATCCACGCCCTGTCCCTCAAGACGACCACCGAGGAGATCTGAAATGTCCGCTCCCGCTGAAAACCCCATCCGCAACGCCATCGAGGAGGCGATCGCCGGCAACGACGTGATCCTCTTCATGAAGGGCACGCCGGACGCCCCGCGCTGTGGCTTCTCGGCGAAGACCGTCGCGGTCCTCGAGGAGCTCGGCACGGCCTACGCGGCCGTCGACGTCCTGCCCGACCCGCGCATCCGCCAGGAGCTCTCGAGCATCTCCAACTGGCCGACGATCCCCCAGCTGTTCGCCAAGGGCGACCTGGTCGGCGGCTGCGACATCATCATGGAGATGCACGAGACCGGCGAGCTCGCCGAGACCCTCGGCCTCGCGCCGCAGTCGGGCGCCGAGCCCGAGGCCGTCACGCCCGAGGGCCCGCCGATCCAGATCGAGAACCGGCTCGCCTAGATCCAGCGGTCAGAGGTCCACCCGGCGGAAGGCGGCGAGCGCCGCGGCCGTCACGAGCCCGAGGTAGGCGAGGGCCCAGAGCCACAGGCCCGGGCCGCCGTCCTGGGCGCCGCCGAGCGGGCCGAGCTGCAGCGCGAAGCGGGTGAAGCCCGAGGCCGACGACGCGGTGATGTCGTGCAGCGCGGACTGGTACAGCGCCTCGAACGGCAGCGCGTAGGAGACGACGTCGGCGACGCTGCCCAGCGTCCCGCTGTTCAGCGCCGAGGCGATCTGGCCGAGCAGCCCGGCGGTCAGCCCCGTGCCGAACGCCATGAAGACGGCGATCCCGTTCGCCGTGGACGCCAGCACGACCGAGCCGGCGAGCGAGAGGACGGTGACCACGACGACCGCGAGCGCGAGCTGGAGGCCGGCCGCGACGAAGCTCCCCGGCCACCAGCCGCCGATCAGCCCGGTCAGCACCATGGCGACCAGGTAGACGCCGAAGACGTAGGCCGCGCTGACGCCGCCGGCCGCCAGCAGGCGCGATGAAAACAGCTCGCGCCGCGTGACCGGCCGCACGAGCAGCGGCTGCAACAGGCCGCGCTCGGCGTCGCCGCGGATGGCGCCGAGCGTCAAGAAGACCGCGAGGACGACGCCGAGGAACAGCGTCGCGAACATCGCCAGCCCGAACATGGTCGCCCCCACGACCGTGTCGGGGTTCACGCCGCGGACGCCCGCGCCGAGGTCGCCGGTGATCTTGAACGCCTGCCAGACCCCGAGCGCGTAGAGGACCAGAAAGCCCGCGGTCAGGACCGCGACGACCGTGAAGACGCGGCGCCGCAGCGCCTCCTTGATCGCAAAGCGCGCGAGGACCGTCACTCCCCGCCCACCGCCGCCAGGTAGGCGTCCTCCAGCGACGAGCGCAGCACGCGCACCCCGTAGACCGGCTCGCCCGCCGCGACCAGCTCGGCGACGATGTGCGGCGCGTCCTCCTTCGAGGCGTCCGGCCAGTGCCGGGTGCCGGCCGCGGTGTCGACCTCGACGCCGCCCGCGGTCGAGAGCTCGGCGGGCGTGCCCGCGGCCACGAGCTCGCCGCGGGCGATGATCGCGACGCGATCGCAGACCAGCTCGATCTCCGACAGGAGATGGCTGTTGAGCAGCACGGACACCCCGTCGGCCCGCAGCCGCTCGAGCAGCGCGCGCACGGTGTGGCGCCCGGCGGGGTCCAGGGCGCTCGTGGGCTCGTCGAGCAGCAGGAGCCTCGGGGCGCCGACCATCGCCTGCCCGAGCCCGAGGCGCTGCTGCATCCCCTTGGACATCGCCCCCACGCGGCGGCCCGCCTCGCCGCCGAGCCCGACGAGCTCGAGCAGCCGGGCGCGCTCGCCGGCGCCGCCGTCGCTGTGCGCGAGCTGCTGGTGCAGCGTCAGCACCTCGTCCGCCGTCGCCCAGTCCGGGAAGCGGAACAGCTCCGCGAGGTAGCCGAGCGCGCCGGTGACGGTCGCGGTCCCCGACGTCGGCCGGACGAGGCCGCAAGCGATCTTGACGAGCGTCGACTTGCCGGCCCCGTTGGGCCCGAGCAGGCCGAACAGCTCGCCCTCGCCGACCTCCAGGTCGACCCCCTTCAGCGCCTCGGTGGCGCCGTAGGCCTTGCGCAGGGCGCTGACGGTGAGAGCCGGCACGCGTACGATTGTGCCCCATGACGGCGCCGCTGCACTGGACGGGCGAGCGGCTCGAGATCCTCGACCAGACGCGGCTGCCCCACGAGGAGGTCGTGCTCGAGCTGCGCGGCGCCGACGACACGGCCGCGGCGATCCGCCGGCTCGCCGTCCGGGGCGCGCCGCTGATCGGCGTGGCCGCCGCCTACGGGCTGGCGCTGGAGATCGTCGCCCGGCCGGACGACTGGGAGGCCGGCTACGCGCGGCTGCGCGCGGCGCGCCCGACGGCCGTCAACCTCGCCTGGGCGACCGCCCGGGTCCGCGCGGCCGCGCTGCGCGCCGGGCCG
>JBBSIC010000050.1:0-23935 GCA_038232275.1 Solirubrobacterales bacterium
ACTGCGGCAAGTACAAGCGCGTCCGCTACAAGGGCATCGTCTGTGAGCGCTGCGGCGTCGAGGTCACGCGCTCCAAGGTCCGCCGCGAGCGCATGGGCCACATCGATCTGGCCGCTCCCGTCAGCCACATCTGGTTCTTCAAGGGCGTCCCGTCGCGGATCGGCTACCTGCTCGACATGGCCCCCAAGGAGCTCGAGAAGGTCCTGTACTTCGCCGCCTCGATCGTCACCTGGGTCGACGAGGAGGCACGCGCGACCGACCTCGAGGAGCTGCAGACGAACGTCAACGAGACGCTTGACTCCTACGCGGCCGAGAAGGAGGAGCGCCTGCAGGAGCTCAACGAGTCGCGCACCCGCCGGCTGGACTACCTGGCCAAGGGCAAGCAGACGGGCTTCACCGACGACGACCACCTGTGGGCCGACGCGCTGGACATCGAGGTCAAGAAGCTCGACGACGAGGAGCGCGAGCGTCTGGTCAAGGACGTCAACAAGGCCATCGACGCCGACGTGTCTGACACCGAGGCCTACATCGAGGACGCCGCCGAGCGGCTGCGCCAGGTGTGGGACCTGTTCGGGTCGATGTCCCCTAAGCAGGTCGTCAACGACGAGACGATGTTCCGCGAGCTCAAGGAGCGCTTCGGCTCCCCGTACGGCTGGGGCGAGTACTTCCGCGGCGGCATGGGCGCGGAGGCGATCCGCGACCTGCTCGACCAGATCGACCTCGAGGCCGAGAAGGAGGAGCTCGAGGGGCTCGTGCGCACGGCCAAGGGCCAGAAGCAGCAGCGCGCGGTCAAGCGGCTGAAGGTCGCGTCGGCGTTTCTCAAGAAGGAGGGCGGCCGGGCGGTCAACAAGCCGGGCATGATGGTCCTGGAGGCCGTGCCGGTGATCCCGCCCGAGCTGCGCCCGATGGTCCAGCTCGACGGCGGGCGCTTTGCCACGTCTGACCTCAACGACCTCTACCGGCGCGTCATCAACCGCAACAACCGTTTGAAGCGCCTGCTCGACCTCGGCGCCCCCGAGATCATCGTCAACAACGAGAAGCGCATGCTGCAGGAGGCCGTCGACGCGCTGTTTGACAACGGCCGCCGCGGCCGGCCCGTCACGGGCCCGGGCAACCGCGCCCTGAAGTCCCTGAGCGACATGCTCCAGGGCAAGCAGGGCCGCTTCCGCCAGAACCTGCTCGGCAAGCGCGTGGACTACTCGGGCCGCTCGGTCATCGTGTCGGGCCCCTACCTCAAGCTGCACCAGTGCGGGCTGCCGAAGCTGATGGCGCTCGAGCTGTTCAAGCCGTTCATCATGGCGCGGCTCGTCGAGCGCAAGGCGGTCCAGAACATCAAGGCCGCCAAGAAGATGGTCGACTCGATGATCCCCGAGGTGTGGGACGTCCTGGAGGAGGTCATCCACGAGCACCCGGTCCTGCTCAACCGCGCGCCGACGCTGCACCGCCTGGGCATCCAGGCGTTCGAGCCGGTGCTGGTCGAGGGCAAGGCCATCCAGGTCCACCCGCTCGTCTGCACGGCGTTCAACGCCGACTTCGACGGCGACCAGATGGCCGTCCACCTGCCGCTGTCCGCGGAGGCGCAGGCCGAGGCCCGCGTGCTGATGCTGTCCTCGAACAACATCCTCTCGCCGGCCCACGGCGCCCCGCTGGCGACCCCGTCGCAGGACATGGTGCTCGGCACTTACTACCTGACGTACGGGTTCGAGGACGCAGAGCTCGAGGTCGAGGCGGAGAAGTTCGCCGAGATGCGCGCCAACGATCCCGCCGCCGGGCACGTGTTCCGTACGGCGCAGGAGGCGGAGATCGCCTACGACACCAGCCAGGTGACGCTGCACACGTACTGCCAGTACCGGCCCGACTGGCTGGAGACCGGGCACGTGTTCACCACGGTCGGGCGCATCATCTTCAACGACCACATCGAGCGGGCGCTCGAGGAGACGCTCGGCGACGAGTTCCAGCGCGACCAGTACGAGTACGTCAACCGCGCCCTCAAAAAGCGCGACGTGGTGTCGCTGATCGACACGCTGATCCAGGCCTACGGGGCCGGGGCCATCGCGACGGTGCTCGACACGTTCAAGGACCTCGGCTTCCACTACGCCACGCTGGCCGGCGTGACCGTGTCCAAGAACGACGTGATCGTGCCGCCGTCCAAGCAGGCGATCCTCGACGACTACGAGTCGCAGGTCGCCGAGGTCCGCGAGCAGTATGAGGACGGGCTCATCACGCAGGAGGAGCGCCACCTCGCCGTCACCGACAAGTGGAACGAGGCGACCGACGTCGTGGCCGACGCGATGATCGAGAACATCGCGGCGACCAACCGCCTGAACCCGATCTACATCATGGCCAACTCGGGGGCCCGCGGGTCGTTCAAGCAGATCCGCCAGCTGGCGGGCATGCGTGGCCTCATGGCCAACCCGAAGGGCGAGATCATCGAGCGGCCGATCAAGTCGAACTTCATCGAGGGGCTCGACGTGCTCGAGTACTTCATCTCGACGCACGGCGCGCGCAAGGGCCTCGCCGACACGGCGCTGCGCACGGCGGACTCGGGCTACCTGACCCGCCGCCTCGTGGACGTCGCCCAGGACGTGATCATCCGCGCCAAGGACTGCGGCACCGAGGAGTACCTCGACTCGCCGCTGTTCAAGGAGCGCACGGGCGAGTCCAACGAGATGCTCATCGGCCGCGTCGCGGCGCAGGACATCACGTTCGGCAAGGGCAAGAAGGCCGAGGTCGTCGTCGCGGCCGGGGAGGAGATCGACCGCCACCACCTGCCCCAGCTCGCCGAGCTGTTCGCCGGCGAGCCCGACAAGCGGTTCGCCGTGCGCTCCGTGCTCAAGTGCGAGGCGCCCACCGGCGTGTGCCAGGCCTGCTACGGCCGGGCCATGGCGACGGGCTCGGTCGCCCAGATCGGCGACGCGGTCGGCATCATCGCCGCGCAGTCGATCGGCGAGCCCGGCACGCAGCTGACCATGCGCACGTTCCACACCGGCGGCGTCGCCGGCGCGGACATCACGCACGGGCTGCCGCGCATCGTTGAGCTGTTCGAGGCGCGCAAGCCGAAGGGGCTCGCGAAGATCGCCGAGATCGGCGGCGCCGTCACGATCGAGGACACCGACAAGTCGCGCACCGTCGTCATCACCGACGACGCGGGCGAGGAGCACCGGCACACGTTCCCCCGCCGCACCCGGCTGTACGTGGCGGACGGCGACCGGATCGAGCCGGGCTACCAGCTCAACGAGGGCTCGCTGTATCCCCACGAGCTGCTGGCGATCCGCGGCCGGACGGAGACCGAGGTGTACCTCGTCAAGGAGGTGCAGGAGGTCTACAAGTCCCAGGGCGTGGACATCAACGACAAGCACATCGAGTTGATCGTCCGCCAGATGCTCAAGAAGGTGCGCATCGACCAGAAGGGCGACTCGGACTACCTCCCGGGGCAGTTCGTCGACCGTCACGAGCTGCGCAAGGCCAACGCCGACCTCGACGCCGCCGGCCAGGAGTCGACGCAGTTCGAGCCGATCATCCTCGGCATCACCAAGGCGTCGCTGGCCACCGACTCGTTCTTGTCGGCGGCCTCCTTCCAGGAGACCACGAAGGTGCTCACCGACGCGGCGCTCGAGGGCAAGATCGACCGCCTGGCGGGCCTGAAGGAGAACGTCATCATCGGGAAGCTGATCCCGGCGGCGACCGGCCTCAAGCGCTACCGCACGATTGAGATCGAGCCGGCCGAGCCGCTTCCCCGCGGCATCGAGGACGTCGGCCTCTTGGAAGGCGACGATCTGGCGGCGGAGCTCGGGTTGACCGACGGCGAGTCGTTGAGCGGGTTCGGCCCGGCCTTCGACACGGCCGAGCTGGACGAGATCAACGCGGGCTTCAGCGCCGCGGGCGGCTCGTTCGACGACCTCGGCGAGATCGAGATCCCGGGAGACAAGAAGGAGTAGGACGCGTGGTTGCGGCCGCGCCTCCGGGGGGCGCGGCCTGTGCGTTTTGGCTTCGGCAGGGGCGCCCCGGCAGGGGCTCCCCCAGGGGGGCGCCCCGGCGGGGCGACCGGGCGCGGCTCGGACGGGGGTGACCGGGCGGGCCGACCGCGCGGGGGGACTGACTGGCCGGGGCGGCCACCATTTCTGCCTTCAGCGGCGGCGGGGGACCACCATTTCTGCCTCTGCCTCTGCTGGCGGCGGCGGCCACCATTCTGCCTCTGCTGCCGGCGGCGGCCCCCATTTCTGGCTCCGCGGGCCGCCCCGGAGAGACGTGGGGGTCGGTTCGTCCTGCCTGGCCCCGCTTTCTGCCTTCGACGATTCTGCCTCGCGCGGTTGGCGGGGCCAGGGCGGTGTAAGTGACGCTCACTCCCGCTCGACCACCGCCGCGAGTGCAGTCGGTGGGTCCGTTCGATCACCGCCGCGAGTGCACGTGATCGGTCCGCTCGATCACCGCGTGCCGCACGATCGGCACCCTGCCGTCGCACCTTCGTCACACTTGCGTGCTGACACGTAACCGGCGCCGCTGCATGATTGGCCGGTGCCTCCAGACCACCTGATCGCGCGCCTCGCGGCCACCCAGGAAGGCTACGTCTCGCACGCGCAGCTGCTGGCGCTCGGCCTGACGCGTGAAGCGATTCGGCATCGGGCGGCCCGAGGACGCCTCATCCGCGTCCACCGCGGCGTCTACGCGGTCGGATTCGTCAATCGCGGCTTCGCCGGCAAAGCCCACGCAGCCCAGCTTGCGACCGGCCGGACCGCTCTGGTGTCCCACTGGCCGGCGGCCGTGACCTGGCACATGCTGCCGCCGAAGGACGGGCCTATTCACCTGACGCGCATGAGCAGGAACGCCCGCTCGCGTCCCGGCATCGTCGTCCACGCGGCCAAGCTCCCGCCGGAGGACCGAGCGGTTCGACGGGGCCTCGCCGTTACCAGCCCCGCCCGCACGCTGCTCGACCTCGCGGAGACCGAGGACGAGAAGACGCTCGAGCGGGCGTTTGGGCAGGCCGAGATCGATCGGCTGATCACGGTCGAACTGCTCGAGAGCGCGCTCTCACGTTGGACCGGGCGCCGAGGCGTCCCGGTGCTCCGCGACCTCCTCGACGACGGGAGCGCGGGGCTCGGCGGCACGCGCTCGTGGCTGGAGACACGCTTCGTACCGCTGGTGCGCAAGTCCGGGTTGCCGCTGCCCGAGCTGAACGTCTTCATGCACGGCGTGCAGGTCGATGCCCTGTGGCGACAGCAGCGCGTCGTGGTCGAGCTCGACAGCCGCCGGTTTCATCACACCAGCACGCGCTTCGAGGCCGACCGCGCGCGCGACGCGCAGCTCGCCGCGCACGGCTTCGTCACGCTGCGCTTCACCTACCGGCGCGTCACGCGCGAGGCCTTCGCGGTGATCGCGGAGCTCAGCGCTGCGCTGCGACACCGCGAGCGAGCGGCCGCATGAGCCCTCAGCTCGTCCTCCCGCCGGTGCATTTGCACGCACTCCTACAGCGGGCCGACGCCAATCAGGCATGCGGCGCCTTCAAAGACGGCAAGTCGGGTACGCCGTCGATCAGCGTCATGCGTCCCTCGGGAGGGCTGCCGGGCGGGAACCCGAAAGCGAGAGGACTCCATCGACGTCGACGAGCAGCAGATGGGGCGGGCAGTGGCACTTCGTAAGGATCCTCTAAACCCTGCGTCCACCCCTGTCAAGGGCCTACCCTCAGTGGCCGATGAGGGTCATGTCGGGGCGACCGCTACTCGCTCCGGACGGACCCGGGATCGTCATGGCAGGGGAGCCGTGGCGGCCGCCGGCAGCTCTGCACGCGACCACCGACTGACGCCCAACTCACCATGACGTTCTACCTCGGAATCATCCTCGCGTTCGCTTGCGCGCTCGCCACCCAGCTCGGCTTTCTCTACAAGCACCGGGGCGCCAGCGCTGCACCGAAGGTGGACTTCGGCCACCCCGTGCGGACGGTCAGGCAGCTCTTCGGCAACCGCTGGTTCACGATCGGCATGATCGTGGCCTTGGGCGCCTGGGGGCTGCACGTCGCGGCGATGGCCTTCGCTCCGCTCTCGGTGATCCAGGCGGTGATGTCGACCGGCATCGTGATGCTCGCGGTGCTGGCCGAGCGCGTGTTCGGCTTCGATGTCGGCCTTCGGCAGTGGATCGGGGTCGGGCTCACCGCGCTCGGCCTGCTGCTGCTGGGAGTCACGCTCCCGCAGGCGCCCGGCGCGCACTCGCAGTTCTCCCTGCCGGCGATGATCGCCTTCGAGGCCGGGATGCTGTGCTTCGGCATGCTGCTGATCTCGGGCAAGCACCTCGGCGCCCCCAAGCACCACCACGGCACGCTGCTCGGCGCAGCCGCGGGCATCCTGTTCGGCGTCTCCGACGTGGCCATCAAGGCGCTCGTCGGCATGGACGGCGGCGTCCTGGGCGTGCTGCTCTCGCCCTGGCTCGCGGTCACCGTCGTGGCGTCGGTGATCGCCTTCTACGCCTCGGCCCGCGGGCTGCAGGACGGCGAGGCGGTGCCGGTGATCGCCGCGACGTCGACGGCCGCGAACGTGTCGTGCATCGCCGGCGGGATCCTGGTCTTCGGCGACCCCCTGCCCGGCGACGCCCTCGGGCTCGTCGTCCAAGGCGTCGCCTTCGCGCTCGTCGTCGCCGCGGCCATGCTGGTCCCGCCGCCGGTCCGCGCCGCCGCGGCCAACCGCGCCTGAGCATCGCCCTCGGCCTGCCGCCGAGTACGGCCAGCGAGTTGCCTGTGACCTCTGGCTCGCCTTGCGGGGCGTGAACTGCTGAGCTGACCGCCCGAGCGACGAGAGAAGGCCAGATGAGAGTCGGCGTCCCCACCGAGATCAAGACGGACGAGTACCGCGTCGCCCTGACGCCCTCGGGTGTCCGCGAGCTCGTCGACCACGGCCACGCGGTGCTCGTGCAGAGCGGGGCCGGGGAGGGGTCGGCGATCACCGACGCCGACTACACGGTACAGGGCGCGCAGATCGTCCCGGCCGCGGCGGCGGTCTTCGCCGACGCCGACCTGGTCGTCAAGGTCAAGGAGCCCCAGGCCGCGGAGGTCGCGATGCTGCGCCCCGGCCAGACGCTGTTCACCTACCTGCACCTCGCGCCCGACCCCGCGCTCACCCAGGGGCTGATCGCCTCCGGAGCGACCGCGATCGCCTACGAGACCGTCGAGGACGCCGACGGCCGACTGCCGCTGCTGGCGCCGATGAGCGAGATCGCGGGCAAGATCGCCACGCAGGCCGGGGCCTTCATGCTCGAGAAGCCGCTCGGCGGGCGCGGGCTGCTGCTCGGGGGCGTCCCGGGCGTCGCGGCCGGCAAGGTGATGGTCATCGGCGGCGGCGTCGTCGGCCAGAACGCGGCGGAGGTCGCGATCGGCATGGGTGCCGAGACCTACGTCTACGACCGCGACATCAACCGGCTGCGCGACCTCGAGCACATCCTCAACGGCCGCTGCTCGACGTGCTTCGCCTCGACGCTGGAGGTCGAGGCGCGGCTGCCCGACATGGACCTGGTCATCGGCGCCGTGCTGGTCCACGGCGCGAAGGCCCCGCACGTCATCACGCGCGAGCAGCTCGGCCTGATGAAGCGCAACGCCGTCCTGGTGGACGTGTCGATCGACCAGGGCGGGTGCTTCGAGACCTCGCACGCGACGACCCACTCCGAGCCGACCTACGAGGTCGACGGCATCACGCACTACTGCGTGGCCAACATGCCGGGCGCCGTGCCGATCACGTCGACGTGGGCGCTGACCAACGCGACGATGCCGTTCGTGGTCAAGCTCGCCGGCCTCGGGGCTCAGGTGGCGCTGGCGGCGGACCCAGGGTTCCTCGCGGGCCTCAACGTCGCCGCCGGCAAGGTCACGTACGAGCCGATCGCGCGCGACCAGAGCCTGTCCTTCACGCCGCCAAGGGACGCGTTGCAGGCCGTGGCGGCGGCGGTCTGAGTGATCCGGACGGTGAAGACGAGGGTGCCGAGCCGCAAGGCGCCGGATGCTACTAGCGGACGCGGCCGGCCATGCCAGGGGCCGCTGCTAGCATCACCGCCTCGCATGCCCACGACTTCCCAGCTCGTCCGCAAGGGACGCACCCCAAAGACCAAGAAGCTCGCGACGCCCGGCCTGAAGTCCGGCAAGGGTCGCAAGAAGAAGGTCGCCGCCCCGCAGAAGCGCGGCGTGTGCACCCGGGTGTACACGACCACGCCCAAGAAGCCGAACTCGGCCCTGCGCAAGGTCTGCCGCGTGCGCCTGACCAATCAGATGGAAGTCACCGCCTACATCCCGGGCGAGGGCCACAACCTGCAAGAGCACTCCGTCGTGCTCGTTCGCGGCGGTCGCGTCAAGGATCTGCCGGGCGTGCGCTACAAGGTCGTCCGCGGGACGCTCGATGCCGCCGGCGTGTCGGACCGCAAGAAGGCCCGCTCGCAGTACGGCGTGAAGGCCAAGTAGCGAAGCGGTCTCGCTGACACCATGTGCCATTCGAACGTAGAGAGGATGCAGTAAGGTGCCGCGCCGCGCAGCCGCCTCCAAGCGCCCGGTCGATCCGGATCCCGTCCACCGCTCCAAGCTTGTCCAGCAGGTCATCAACAAGGTGATGCTCGACGGCAAGAAGTCGACCGCCGAGCGGATCGTCTACGACGCGCTCGCGATCATCGCCGAGCGCACGGGCAAGGACGCGGTCGAGTACCTCGAGCTGTCGCTCAAGGCGCTCACGCCCCAGCTCGAGGTCCGGTCCCGCCGCGTCGGCGGTGCGACCTACCAGGTGCCGGTCGAGGTGCCCGCGCCCCGGGCCCGCACGCTCGCCGTCCGCTGGCTGGTGCTCTTCGCCCGCCAGCGCCGCGAGAAGTCGATGGCGCAGCGCCTCGCCAACGAGCTGATGGACGCCCAGTCCCAGCAGGGCGGTGCCTACAAGCGCAAGGACGACATCTTCCGCATGGCGCAGGCCAACAAGGCCTTCGCGCACTACCGCTGGTAGCCCGGCGCGTGGCTGACGCGCGACGGCCTCGCCGCGCACGACCGGTCGCGGCTATGACGGCTGCGCGGGAGCGGGCGAGCCGGCGCGCTGCGGGCGCGGTCGCCGCGGGGTGAGCACGAGCGCCGAGGCCCCGGAGAACAGCAGCAGGACGGCGCCGGCGGCCTCGAGGCGGAAGCCGGTCTCCGCCACCGCCCTGGCGCGCTCGTAGGTGAGCCGGTACAGGCCGGCCTCGTGCACGTCGGGGGCATCGACGGCCAGCACGATCAACAGCGCGGCGCCGCCGAGCGCGACGATCGCCACGGCGCCCGGCAGCCGGCCCGACCGGTGCACGACGATCGCCATCAGCGCGGCGGCGACGGCGATGATCAGCAGCGCGTACCCGTGGTGTGCGCCCACCGAGGTCCCGGGCTTGGTGACGGTGATGATCTGGATCGCGTTGAGGTCGGAGAACTCAGCCACGCCCAGCAGCCCGCAGGCGGCGAGGGTGAGGGCGAGCAGGGCGTGTCGGCGCATGCCGTCATCATGGCATCCGGCTGCCGGGCGCCGCGCCGCCCGCTACCCTTCCGACCCGCAGGTTGTGAACGAGGCGCCACCCCCGGTGCCCGTCCAAAGGAGACCGTCCCGATGACGCGCACCATCCTCGCCTATCTCGATCCCGGCAGCATGAGCATGTTCGTGCAGCTGCTGCTGGGCGGCCTCGCCTCCCTGGCCGTGGCGCTCAAGCTGTGGTGGCGGAAGATCCTCAAGTTCCTCCATATCCGCAAGGACGACCCGAAGGCCGATCCCGTCGCGCCCGGAGCCGGCGAGGATGCGATCGCGGTTCGCGCCGAGGCGGCGCACGAGCCCGTCGAGACCGGCAAGCGCTGAGCCCCATGCAGGAGCTCGGCTCGCGGGTCGACGCCGGGTCGTTTCGCGACCGCGACAGTCGGGTCTTTCTCACGCCGGACGGGGTCTACCGCGCGCTGAGCGCGCGCGGGCTGCGGGACTTCGAGGCGCTCGGCGCGTCGAAGCTGTTCGCGCAGGCCCAGCAGGACGGCAGCCTCGTGCGCACGCAGCTCTCAGACCTCGAGCCGCCCGCGGACATCCTGCCCGACGGGGCGGCGGCGGTGCTCGAGCACGAGCGCATCCCGTTCGTCAGCTACCCGTACGAGTGGACGTTCGGCATGCTGCGCGACGCCGCGCTCGTCCAACTCGACCTCCTCGACGCGGCGATCGGCGAGTCGCTGATGCTCAAGGACGCGACGCCGTACAACCTCCAGTTCGTCGGCGCCCGGGCCACCTTCGTGGACCTCGGCTCCTTCGAGGTCATGCGCCCGTCGGAGCCGTGGATCGCCTACCGCCAGTTCTGCACCCTGTTTCTGTATCCGCTGATGCTCACCGCCTATCGCGGCGTGTCGTTTCAACCCTGGCTGCGCGGCTCGCTGGAGGGCATCTCGCCCGTCGAGGCGGCGGCGCTGTTGAGCTTGCGCGACCGCCTGCGCAAGGGCGTGCTGATCAACGTCGGGCTGCTCGGCCGGCTGGAGCGCAGGCAGTCCGCGACCTCCGCCAAGGACGTCAAGCGCGACCTCGCCAAGGCCGGCTTCAAGCCGGAGATCGTGCGCGCAAACGTGCGCCGCATGCGCAAGCTCGTGACCAGGCTGCGCTGGAAGACCTCCAAGACGGCCTGGACGCACTACGACGACAACCACCGCGGCTACGAGCAGTCCGAGCTGCAGCGCAAGACGGCCTTCGTCGAGGCGGCCGCCGAGCGGGCGAGCCCGAGCCTGGCCTGGGACCTCGGCGCCAATGACGGCGCCTTCGCCCGCATCGTCGCCGGCCACGCCGGCCACGTCGTCGCGATGGACGCGGACCACGAGACGGTCGAGCACCTGTACCGCGAGTTGCGCGACCCGGGACAGACGCAGAGGAACATCCTCCCGCTGGTCGTCGACCTGTGCGACCCTTCGCCCGCCCGCGGCTGGAGCCTCGCCGAGCGCGCCACCCTGACCGAGCGCGGCCGCCCGGACTTCACCCTCAGCCTCGCGCTCGTGCACCACCTCTCGATCTCGCGCAACGTGCCGATCCGCGAGGTGATCGCGTGGCTCGCCTCGCTCGGCGGGACCCACGTCGTCGAGTTCCCGACGCGCGAGGACCCGATGGTCGTGCGCCTGCTCAGCGCGAAGCGCGACGACGAGTCGCACCCGGACTACGAGCTGGGCTTCTTCGAGGCCGCGCTCGGCGAGCGCTTCGAGATCCGCAACCGGCTCGCGCTCGGCTCGCGCGTGCTCTTCGAGGCGACCGCCCGCCCATGAGCGGCGAGGCGACCGCCGTCGGGCCCCGCGAGCGGACGCGGGCCGCCGCCAGGGACGCGACGTGGCCGCCGCTGTGGCTGGCCGGCCTGCACATCGGCGCGCTCTGGGCGCTCGCCTTCGTCCAGCCGCTGTTCGGCCTGCTCGGCCAGAACGCCGCCTTCTTCGTCGCCCGCGACAACACTCCCGGCGACGTGCTCATCTTCGTGCTGGTGTGGACCTTCGCTCCGCCGCTGATCGCCACCGCGCTCGTCGGCCTCGCCCGCCTGGTCGACGCCCGGCTCGGCAAGCTCGTCCAGCTCGGCTTCGTGACCCTGCTGGCCGCCGTGCTGATCCTCCAGATCATCAAGGGCCTGAGCCCGCACGCACTCGTCGTGGGCCCGCTGGCGCTCGCGCTGGGCGCGGTCGCCGCCGCCGCCTACGCCCGCTTCGCCGGCCTGCGCACCGTGCTGAGCGTGCTCGGCATCGCCCCCGTCGCGGTGCTCGCCCTGCTGCTGTTCTTCTCGCCGGTCAACGAGGTCGTCTTCCCGTCGGCCGAGGCCAGCAGCGCCGCGGCCTCCGGGGCGGCCGCGACCAAGCCCACGCCCGTCGTGGTGCTGATCTACGACGAGCTGCCCACGCTGTCGCTGATGACCAAGGACGAGCGCGTCGACGCGCAGCGCTACCCGAACTTCGCCCGCATCGCCAAGACCTCCACCTGGTACCGGAACGCGACAAGCGTCTCCGACGGCACGTACGTCGCGGTGCCCGCGATCCTCACCGGCCTGCGGCCCCACGCGGAGCTGCCGACCTCGCACACCTATCCGAGGAACCTCTTCACGCTGCTCGGCAAGACCTACGCCCAGCACGACCAGGAGCCGATCACCCACGTGTGCCCGCAGGAGCTCTGCGGCGTGCGCCGGCGCGCCACCCAGTCCGCGCGCCTGTCCTCGCTGGCCAGCGACCTGAGCATCGTCGAGCGCCGCGTGCTGCTGCCCAAGGGGATGGCGGACAAGCTGCCGCCGATCGACCGCGACTGGGAGGACTTCAACGCCGACGCCGGCAACAACGACCTCGCCTCGGTCGCGGGCAAGACGGCGTCCACCGAAGCCGGCGCCTCCGGCGGCAAGGACCCGATCCGCGTCGCGGGCAGCGACCTGCCGGCCCAGCGCGTGCGCGCCGGCCGCGCCGTCGTCAGAACGATGAAGCCCGGCGGTCCCAAGCCGGGGCTGTGGATGGTCCACTACGTGATCCCGCACGTGCCGTGGCGCTTCTTGGGCGACGGCAGCCAGTACGTCGTCGACGGCCCGACGATGCCCGGCCTCAACGACCAGACCTGGGGCTCGAACCACTTCCTGCTCCAGCAGGCCTACCAGCGCCACATGCTGATGATGCGCTTCGCCGATCGCCTGCTCGGCGACGAGATCGACCAGATGAAGCGCAGCGGACTGTGGGACAAGGCCCTCGTCATCCTGGTCGCCGACCACGGCGGGGCCATCGGCGCAAAGGAGTCGCGCCGCCCGGTGACCAGGGAGAACTTCCCCAAGGTCGGGGGCATCCCGTTCTTCGTCAAGCTCCCCGGGCAGGACACGGGCGGGGTGGACCCGAAGTTCGTCACCACCATGGACGTCGTCCCGACCGTCGCCAAGCAGCTCGGGGTCAACACGCGATGGACGTTCGACGGAACGCCCGTCGACGCGCCCCACACCGACCCGCTGCTCAAGCAGCGCAACGGCCGGACCGCCAGGCTCGTCGGCGTCAAGCCGCAGGACTTCGTCCGCCGCCGCGACGCCATCCTGGCCCGGCAGGACAAGGCGTTCCCGGCGGGCCTGGCCGCGATCTGGGACGTCGGGCCGCGGCGCGACCTCGTCGGCAAGCCGCTGTCGGCGCTCAGATCGCAGCCCGGCGGCGCCCAGTCCGCGACGATCGCCAACGCCTCGCTGTACCGCAAGGTGCGCCCGACCTCGGGCGTCATCCCGAACTACATCACCGGCACCACGACCGGCGTCCCCTCCCAGACCGACCTGGTGGTCGCCGTCAACGGGCGCATCCGCGCCTCGGGCAAGGCCTACGTCGAGCACGGCGACCGGCGCTACTCCTTCGTCGTGCCGGCCAAGGCCCTGCGGCGCGGGAGCAACCGCATCGAGGTGCTCTCCGTGCGCGGGACGTCGGCGCGCCAACTGGCGCGGACGGGCTGACAACTCCCATCGCTCTCGAGAGTTAGGTAGACGATGGCCAGGACTGCGGCGGCGCTCGCCGCGATCATCTCGGTGCTGCTGACGGCGGGCACGGCCTCGGCCCAGCAGCTCCAGACGCCCAGGCCGCCGCTGCACGACGCCGACTACTTCGCGTTCGCGGACAAGGTCACCGAGGGGATGGAGAGCTCCTGGAAGGAGTCCAAGGGCTATTACGTGACGGGCGCGCGGTCGATCGACACGATCGCCAGCGCGGCGATGCTCACGGTGTTCGCCACCGCCGCGGCGTCCGGCCACGTCGGCCCGGCGCGCAACGACGTCCGCGCGCGCCGGCTCGCCGACCGCCTGACGGCGTCGCCGCCCTTCTACACGAACTCCACGCCGCCCTACAAGGACAAGATGTTCCACTCGCCGGGGTGGACGTCGAACATGGACGGCCCGTACGTCGACATGGACAAGTCGATCGACCCGAAGGTCGCCGAGGGGCTCCAGATCGCCTACCGCGCTCGCAACGTGCTGCAGCTCGATCCCGCGACGGTCGCCCGGATCGCAGACGAGATCCATCGGGTCGCGTACACGAAGTTCTTCCGCTACCCGCTCGTGCGGCTCAACCAGATCAACTGGCACGCCGAGCTCTACTCCTACGACTACCTGGTCAACCACGACCCGACGCTGCTGCGCGACGACTACCGCAAGCACGTGAACGCGTTCACCCAGGGCTTCAAGCACCCCCAGATCAGGGGCGGCTCGACCAACGTCGGGCCGAGCTACCGCTTCATCTACCAGAGCAACGCGCCCGCGTCGCTGTCGCGCAACCTCGACAGCGCCGAGTACGCCAACATGACGGTGCACTTCCTGTACTGGTACGACCTCGGGCTGCAGGCGGGGATGGCGCCGCTGCCGGGCGAGGACATCCGCCTGCTGCGCGGCTGGGTGCAGCGCGACCTGTACGGCTACTGGACCCACGCCGGGTTCATGAACTGGGACACGGGCTGGAGCTACGAGCGCTGGATGAAGGGCAAGGCCTGGGCCTACGCGCAGCAGGGCCTGCTCGCCATCGCGACCTCGCCCACCTTTCAGACGCGCACGCGCGACGCGCTGTACGCCAAGTACCTCTTCGACCGCGGCCTGCAGCTCTACGAGCACCTCGGCTACCAGAGTCCCGGGCACCCGTGGCGCCCCAGCGCGCAGCTCTTTCACATCGGCGACCAGGGCGCGCCGGCGAGCAAGATGTTCTGGGCGCGCATGGCCGCCAACGCCGCGCGCGCGGTCTCGGCCGGCATGGGGGACCTCCCGGCCGCCGAGCCCCCGCCGTTTTACGCCTACGACGCCGACATCGGCCGCCTCGCCGTCTCCACGCGGCACTACTCGACGGCGATCGTCGCCGTCAGCCGCGGCAAGCTCCCCTACGGCGGGATCGACCTCGCGCGGCTCTACGACGGGGACGGCGACCCCGTCGGCGGGACGGGCGGCCGGCCGCCCGCCGCCTTCGGCGTGACCGTGACGAGCTCGCGCGGGCCCCGCCTGCTGGCCACCCAGACCGGGCTGCACGCAGACCCCAGGCGCCCGCCGCTGACCCTCACCCACTCCCCGCGCGGCCGCGTCACCCACCAGCGCCGGCTGGCCAGGCGGCCCGATGCCGGCCCCTTCAAGGCGCTCTCGGTCGTCGGGAGCCGCTCGGCGAACGGCGTCCGGGTCTCCAGCGACTACGCCTTCCACAACCGCTCGATCGACGGCTCCTGGACCGTCCGGCGCCCGAAGGGCAAGGGCAGGGTGCAGCCGCGGGTGCTGTTTCCGACGTGGGGGCGCAAGGTCCGCATCGAGGCCCAGCTGCGCAGCGGGCGGGCGGTCCGGCTGACCCGCGGCCATCCACTCCAGCTCTCCGGCGTGCGCTCGTTTCGCCTGGTCGGCGACCGCGGCGTATACCGCGTCGGCTTCCGCCGGCCGGTCTCCGGGACGACGCAGATCTACGGCGCCCGGCGCCAGAAGGCCAACCCGCTCGGGGGCCCGACCCTGGCCCTGGTACTGGCACCGCTCAAGCACGGCCGGCGCGACCTCGCGGTCACCATCACGCCGACCGGGAGCGGCGGCGCGGTTTCAGAGCCCGCGACGCCCTTCAGTGCCCCCTAGCCCCGCGCCCGCGCTGCTAGTCTCCTTCGTCGCCGCGGGGAAGCGCAGTGCCTGATCGCGCCCCGCAGGTGAGGACCCACACGTTCATGGAGACCCGACGGACATAGCCACCGCCTGAGGGAGTATCCAGTCTTGACGTGCAAGGGCCCCCAGGGGCCCTTTCTTTTCGCCTTCGAACCCCGTCTCTCGCCATGCCACGCGCCTTCACCCTCCAAAACACCCGGAACATCGGGATCATGGCCCACATCGACGCCGGCAAGACCACGACGACCGAGCGCATCCTCTACTACACGGGCCGCTCCCACAAGATGGGCGAGGTCCACGAGGGCGCCGCGACGATGGACTGGATGGCGCAGGAGCAGGAGCGCGGCATCACGATCACCTCCGCCGCCACGACGGCGGAGTGGAAGGCTCACCGGATCAACATCCTCGACACGCCGGGCCACGTCGACTTCACCGTCGAGGTCGAGCGCTCGCTGCGCGTGCTCGACGGCGCCGTCGCGCTGTTTGACTCCGTCGCCGGCGTCGAGCCGCAGTCCGAGACCGTCTGGCGCCAGGCCGACACCTACGGCGTGCCGCGCATCGCCTACATCAACAAGATGGATCGCATCGGCGCGGACTTCGACCGCGGGGTGCAGACGATGATCGACCGCCTCGGCGCGCACCCCGTGCCGGTCCAGCTGCCGATCGGCGCCGAGTCCGCGTTCGTGGGCATCGTCGACCTCGTGGGCATGAAGGCCGTCACCTATCTGGACGACCTCGGCAAGGAGATCGTCGTCGGCGAGATCCCGGCGGACCTCCTCGACGCGGCGACCGCCGCCCGCGAGCACCTGCTCGAGGAGGTCTCCCACTACGACGACGAACTGCTCGAGCTGATCCTCGAAGAGGCCGAGGTCCCGAACCCGCTGCTGGTCAAGGCGATCCGCGCCGCGACGCTCGATCTCAAGATCACGCCGGTGCTGTGCGGCTCGTCCTTCAAGAACAAGGGCGTGCAGGCGCTGCTGGACGCGGTCCTCGCGTACCTGCCCAGCCCGCTCGACGTGCCCGCGATCGCGGGCGTCGAGCCGGTCAAGGGCGGCGAGGGCGTCGCGTCCGTGCGCCACGCCGACGACTCCGAGCCCTTCAGCGCCCTGGCCTTCAAGGTCATGGCCGACCCGCACGTCGGCAAGCTCACCTTCTTCCGCGTCTACTCGGGCAAGCTCGAGGCGGGCGCGAAGGTGCTCAACGTCAACTCGGGCCGCACCGAGCGCATCGGGCGCATCCTGATGATGCACGCGAACAACCGCGAGGACGTCCAGGTCGTCTACTCCGGGGACATCGCCGCGGCCGTCGGCATCAAGCAGGTCTTCACGGGCGACACGCTCTGCGCGCCGGAAAGGCCGATCCGGCTGGAGACGATGGACTTCCCCGACCCGGTGATCTCCGTGGCCATCGAGCCCAGGACCAAGTCCGACCAGGAGAAGATGTCGGTCGCGCTCGGCCGCCTGGCCGAGGAGGATCCGACCTTCCGCGTGGCCACCAACGTGGAGACCGGCCAGACCGAGATCTCCGGCATGGGCGAGCTGCACCTCGAGGTGCTGGTAGACCGGATGATGCGCGAGTTCAAGGTCGAGGCAAACATCGGTCGCCCGCAGGTCTCCTACCGCGAGACCGTCAAGGGGACCGCCGAGAAGATCGAGGGGCGCTTCGTCCGCCAGACCGGCGGCTCGGGCCAGTACGGCATCGTCTACATCAACATCGAGCCGGCTCCGGGCGAGGGCTTTGACTTCGTCAACAAGGTCAGGGGCGGCTCGATCCCGACGGAGTACATCCCCGCGGTGCAGAAGGGCGTCGAGGAGGCGCTGGAGAGCGGCGTCCTCGCCGGCTACCCGCTCGTCGACGTCCGCGTGACGCTCACCGACGGCAAGTACCACGACACCGACTCGTCGGAGATCGCCTTCAAGATCGCCGGCTCGCTCGCGCTGCAGGAGGGCGTCAAGCGGGCCAAGCCGATTCTGCTGGAGCCGATCTTCAAGGTCGAGGTCGTGACCCCGGAGGACTTCCTGGGAGACGTCATCGGCGACCTCTCCCGCCGGCGCGGGCGCATCGAGGGCCAGGACCGGCGCGGCAACGCGCTCTCGGTCACGGGCCTCGTGCCGCTATCGGAGATGTTCGGCTACGCGACCGAGAGGCGGTCGATGACCCAGGGCCGGGCGACGTACACCATGCAGTTCGAGAAGTACGACGAGGTGCCCGCCAACGTGGCCACCGCGGTCATCGAGGAACGCACCGGCCGGGCGGACGCCGCCTAGCCGGATCTGGTACCTATGCTGGGTTCGCCCGGCATCGAGACTTTAGAATCCTTAAACCTGAAGGAGCTGAACCACACAGTGGCGAAGGAGAAGTTCGAGCGCGGCAAGCCGCATGTCAACGTCGGGACCATCGGTCACATCGACCATGGCAAGACGACGCTGACGGCCGCCATCACCACGGTGCTCGCCGAGAAGTACGGCGGCCAGGCATCCTCCTTCGCGGAGATCGACAACGCTCCGGAGGAGAAGGCGCGCGGCATCACGATCGCGACGTCGCACGTCGAGTACGAGACGGACAACCGGCACTACGCGCACGTCGACTGCCCCGGTCACGCCGACTACGTCAAGAACATGATCACGGGCGCCGCGCAGATGGACGGCGCGATCCTGGTCGTATCCGCAGCCGACGGCCCCATGCCCCAGACGCGCGAGCACATCCTGCTCGCGCGCCAGGTCGGCGTGCCCTACATCGTCGTGTTCCTCAACAAGGCAGACATGGTCGACGACGACGAGCTCCTCGAGCTCGTCGAGGTCGAGGTCCGCGAGCTGCTCTCCGAGTACGACTTCCCCGGGGACGACATCCCGTTCGTCACCGGCTCGGCACTGAAGGCGCTCGAGGGCGACGAGGAGTACAAGGGCAAGATCATCGAGCTCGCCGAGCAGCTCGACACCTACATCCCGGAGCCCGTCCGCGACCTGGACAAGCCGTTTCTGCTGCCGGTCGAGGACGTCTTCTCGATCACGGGCCGCGGCACGGTGGCCACGGGCCGCATCGAGCAGGGCATCGTCAAGACGGGTGAGACCGTGGAGATCGTCGGCATCAAGACCGAGACCTCCAACACCGTCGTCACCGGTGTGGAGATGTTCCGCAAGATCCTCGACCAGGGCCAGGCCGGCGACAACGTCGGGCTGCTGCTGCGTGGCATCAAGCGTGAGGAGATCGAGCGCGGGCAGGTGCTCTGCAAGCCGCGCTCGATCACACCGCACACCCAGTTCAAGGCTGAGGTGTACGTCCTCAAGAAGGAGGAGGGCGGCCGTCACACGCCGTTCTTCACGGGCTACCGCCCGCAGTTTTACTTCCGCACGACCGACGTGACCGGTGTCGCCAAGCTCCCCGAGGGCACGGAGATGGTCATGCCGGGCGACAACATCCAGATGGAGATCGAGCTGATCCAGCCCATCGCCATGGACGCCGGCCTGCGCTTCGCGATCCGCGAGGGCGGCCGCACCGTCGGCTCCGGGGTGGTCACCGAAGTCATCAAGTAGTCAGCGCGGGCGCCGCGACCGGCGCCCCGCTTTTTGTCAGATACGAGTTTCCAAGTGGGCGGGCCGTTCCCGCGGACCCGCCCCGATGCGCGCAGAAAGACCCCGAGAAGACCAACGTGGCACCCGCACAGAACAAGATCCGCATCCGCCTGAAGGCGTACGACTCCTCGGCCATCGAGGCGGCGGCCAAGGAGATCGTGGAGACCGCCCAGCGTACCGGCGCCACCGTGTCGGGCCCCGTGCCCCTGCCCACGGAGAAGAACGTCTATTGCGTCATCCGGTCCCCCTTCAAGGACAAGGACTCGCGCGAGCACTTTGAGATCCGCACGCACAAGCGGCTGATCGACATCCACCAGCCCACGCCCAAGACGGTCGACTCGCTCCAGCGCCTCGACCACCTGCCCGCCGGCGTCGACATCGAGATCAAGCTCGCCTTCGCCTAGTGCCCGCCATCCTCGCCAAGAAATTGGGCATGACCCAGCGCTTCCTCGACGACGGCCGTGTCGAGCGCGTGACCGTGCTCGAGGCCGGGCCCTGCCCGGTGACCGCCATCCGCACGGATGACGTCGACGGCTACACCGCCGTGCAGCTGGCCTTCGACGCCGTGCGCGAGAAGGCGCTGTCAAAGCCCGAGCTCGGCCACCTCAAGAAGGCCTTCGCGCCGCCGATGCGCACCCTCGTCGAGTTCCGCGACATGGCCGGCGAGCTGCAGGTTGGTGACAGCGTGACCGTCGAGTCCTTCGAGGTCGGCCAGCGCCTGAAGATCGCCGGCAAGTCCAAGGGCAAGGGCTTTCAGGGCACGATCAAGCGCCACCGCTTCGCCTCCGGCCCGAAGTCCCACGGCTCGCACAACGTGCGCGCACCGGGCTCCATCGGCGCGTCCGCCACGCCCTCGCGCGTGTTCAAGGGCCGTAAGATGCCGGGCCAGATGGGCTCGGAGCGCGTCACCCAGCGCGGGCTGACGATCGTCGAGCTGATCCCGGGCGACAACCTGATGCTGGTCCGCGGCGCCGTTCCCGGCTCGCGCGGCAGCACCGTGGAGGTCCGCACCGATGGCTGACGCCCCGATCCTCGGTGCCTCGGGCACCGTCGCGCTCGACGACGCCGTCTTCGGCGCGCCCTTCAACGGGCCGCTCGTGCACGAGGTCGTCGTGGCCGAGCTGGCCGCGCGCCGCCAGGGCACGGCGGCGACCCGCACCCGCGGCAAGGTCCGCGGCGGCGGCGCGAAGCCGTGGCGCCAGAAGGGCACCGGCCGCGCCCGCGCCGGCACCTCGCGGTCGCCGTTGTGGACGGGCGGCGGCGTCGTGTTCGGCCCGCACCCGCGCCACTACACGGTCAAGGTCAACCGCAAGGCCCGCAAGGCCGCGCTGCGCAGCGCGCTGTCGATCCACGCCGAACGCGGCTCCGTCGCCGTGCTGGACCCGGCGGGCTTCGACGCGCCGTCGACCAAGCAGGCCGCCGGCCTGCTGGCCGATCGCCTCGGCGGTCGCGTCCTGATGGTCGTCGCCGCCGACCAGGCCGTCGCCGCCAAGTCGTTTCGCAACCTCGAGCGCGTCGCCGTGCTGCCGGCCGAGGCCGTCGGCGTCGCCGACATCGTCGGCCACGCCCAGCTCGTCGCCACCGAGGCCGCACTGACCGCGCTCACCGATCGATGCAGGCCCACAGCCAGGACGAAGGCCTGATGGACGCCACCCAGGTGATCATCGCCCCGATCGTGTCCGAGAAGACCTACGTCCTGGCGACCGCGGGCAAGTACACGTTCCGCGTGCACGACATGGCGCACAAGACGCAGATCAAGCAGGCGATCGAGGAGCTCTTCGACGTCAAGGTCCTCGACGTCGCCACGCTGTCGGTCAAGGGCAAGCCCAAGCGCCGCGGCCACACCGCCGGCAAGCGCCGGTCGTTCAAGAAGGCCATCGTGCAGCTGCGCGCGGGCGACTCGATCCCGATCTTCCAGGGTCTGGAGGCCGATCTCTAGTGGTGCGGCCCCTCACGCGACCCGAGCACTCCCGGATGACCCCGGGCACCTTCGCTGGATCTGCGTCCTCGGACTCGTCGATGGCTCCGCCATGGACTTCGCCCTGCGTCCTTGACCAGCTCGATTCCCGGGGCCCCCGGAAGCACTCGGGCCACGAGAGGACCCGCTGATGCCCATCAAAAAGGTCAAGCCCACGTCACCGGGCCGGCGCTTCGCGACGTTCGCGGACTTCGCCGAGATCACCAGGACCGCGCCCGAGAAGTCGCTCACCGAGGGGCTGCGCAAGTCCGGCGGGCGCAACGCCAACGGCCGCAAGACGGCGCGCCATCGCGGCGGCGGCGCCAAGCGCGCCTACCGCGTCATCGACTTCAAGCGCACCAAGGACGGCGTGCCGGCCAAGGTCCACTCGATCGAGTACGACCCCAACCGCACCGCCTACATCGCCCTGCTGCACTACCTCGACGGCGAGAAGCGCTACATCCTCGCCCCGCAGCGCCTGCGGGTCGGCATGTACGTCGTGTCCGGGCCCGGCGTCGACATCGCCGTGGGTAACGCCCTGCCGCTGTCGGGCGTCCCGGTCGGCACCGTGGTGCACAACGTCGAGCTGCAGCCCGGCCGCGGCGCCCAGATGGCCCGCTCGGCCGGCACCGGCATCCAGCTGATGGCCAAGGAGGGCGCCCTGGCGACCCTGCGCCTGCCGTCCGGCGAGATGCGCCAGGTGCGCGCCGAGTGCCGCGCCACGGTCGGCACGATCGGCAACGCCGACCACCAGAACCTCGACGTCGGAAAGGCCGGCCGCAAGCGCCACATGGGCGTCCGCCCGCAGACGCGCGGCAAGGCGATGAACCCCGTCGACCATCCGCACGGCGGCGGCGAGGGCGGCGGGTCCCTGGGCAACCACCCGCAGACGCCCTGGGGCAAGCCGACGCTCGGCTACCGCACCCGCAAGAAGTCCAAGACCTCCGACCGCTACATCGTCCGCGGCCGCCGTCGCGGCAAGAGGGGATCATCGCGATGATCCCGTTTACTGAAGGCCGGAGGCCTTCGGCCCGGCATCCGAACGCCGGGCCGGATGCCCGGCGGAGGAGACCAACGCGATGAGTCGCTCGTCCAAGAAGGGCCCCTGGGTCGAAGATCGCCTGTTCAACCGCATCGAGGCGATGAACTCCGGCGGCTCGCGCACCATGGTCAGGACCTGGTCCCGCACGTCCACGATCTTCCCCGAGTTCGTGGGCCACACCATCGCCGTCCACGACGGCCGCAAGCACGTCCCCGTGTTCGTGTCGGAGTCGATGGTCGGTCACAAGCTCGGCGAGTTCGCCCCGACCCGCACCTACCGCGGGCATGGCGACGACGCCAAGAAGGCCAGGAAGCGATGACGCCCGACAAGCCGTCGACGCCCGACGAGGGCAAGCCGGACGCGGCGAAGGTCGCGCTCCAGGCGGCCGAGGCCAAGGCCGCTGAGGCGCCCGCCGCCGCGGAGGACGCCCCGAAGCCCAAGCGCCGGCGGACGCCCCGGAGGGCCGCCGCGAAGGCCGCCAAGGCCGAGGGCACCGCCGCCGAGTCGACGGGTGTGGACAAGGACGGTGCCGAGGCCGCCGCGGTCACCGAGCCCGCGGCCGAGGCCGTCACCGAGCCCGCCCCGGTCACCGAGCCCGCGGCCGAGGCCGTCACCGAGCCCGAGCCCGAGGTCGCCGACAAGCCCGCCGCGGCCGAGAAGCCGGCTGCGAAGAAGCCGGCCGCGAGGAAGCCTGCCGCCGACAAGCCGGCCCAGGTCCAGCCCGCGCCGGCCCCGCGGCGCCGCGACCGCGACGCCGGCGGCCTCGTGATCGTCCGCGCCCACGCGCGCTACGTCCGCTCCTCCGCCCGCAAGGCGCGCCTGGTCTGTGACGGCATCCGCGGCAAGTCCGTCGCGGAGGCCCGCGCCATCCTCGCCTTCTCGCCCCGGCACATCGCCGAGGCATGGACCAAGCTCCTGGAGTCCGCGGTCGCCAACGCGGAGAACAACCACGACCTGGTCGGCGAGGACCTCGAGGTCCACGCCGTGTTCGCCGACGAGGGTCCGACGATCAAGCGCTTCCGCCCCCGGGCGATGGGCCGCGCGACGCAGATCCGCAAGCGCACCAGCCACCTGACCATTCAGCTCACCCCCAAGAAGGGAGGCTGACCCATGGGACAAAAGGTCCATCCCGAGTCCATGCGCGTCGGCTACATCCACGACTGGAAGTCGAACTGGTTCAACGAGAAGCAGTTCAGCGACTACCTGCTCGAGGACATCCGTATCCGCGACCACATCCAGCACAAGCTGGCGCACGCCGGCCTGTCGGACATCACGATCCGCAAGGACGCCAACGAGGTCGAGGTCAACATCAACACGGCGCGCCCCGGCATCGTGATCGGCAAGTCCGGCTCCGAGGTCGACGCCCTGCGGCGCGACCTCAACCGCCTGACGGGGAAGGCCATCAAGGTCAACATCCTCGAGATCAAGCGGCCCGAGCTGGACTCCAAGCTCGTCGCGCAGTCGATCGCCGAGCAGCTGCAGAACCGCGTGGCCTTCCGCCGCGCGATGAAGCGCGCCCTCACGAGCGCGATGCGCTCCGGCGCCAAGGGCTGCAAGATCCAGGTCGGCGGCCGCCTCGGCGGCGCCGAGATGGCCCGCACCGAGTCCTACTCGGACGGGCGCGTGCCCCTGCACACCATGCGCGCCGACATCGACTACGGCTTCTACGAGGCCCGGACGACGTTCGGCCGCATCGGCGTGAAGGTCTGGATCAACAAGGGCGAGATCATGCCCGCCGGCTACACCGGCGCCGATCTCACCTCGCTCGAGGAGCCGCAGCAGTCCGGCCCCGGC
>JBBSIC010000051.1:0-23603 GCA_038232275.1 Solirubrobacterales bacterium
CACGCTTGGATCGCCCGCTGATCACCGCCTGGCGGCGTCCTCGCTCGGTCATGTGGCAGAGCCACACTCCCTCACTGCGTCCTTGCCAGCCGGCGCCAGCGAGCGCCCAAGCATGCACGGACTTACAGGATGAACCACTAGAACCGCGGCCGGGGGGGACTACTCCACGGCCCGCGCGAGCCCATCCAGCGCCAGGTCGAGTTGCTTGCCCATGGCGCGCCTGATGACGAAGGGCATCGCCCGGGCCATCCCGCGCGGCTGCTGGTCGAACGCCAGCGTCACCCGCGTCCCGCCGGCCTCGCCCTCGAGCTGCAGCTCGAGGGCGTTGTACGCAAACAGGCGCTCGAAGGGCGTGCCGGCGAGCTCCTGCGACCAGCGGCGCCGCGTCGGCTGCTCGTCGGCCTCGACGAGCCAGTCGGCGCGCACGGCGTTCCCGCGCGCGGAGGTCATCACCGACGTCCAGCCCGTCTTGGTGACCCGCTCGACGCGCTGGACGCGGGGCCACCAGCGCGGCTCGTGGTAAGGGTCGCCCACGATCTCCCACAGCTCCTCGCGCGAGACGGCGAACGACCGGGACCGCTGGGTCCTCATTGCGTCGCGTAGGAGACGAGCGCGTGCACGTCGTAGCCGGCGAGCGCCGCGCGGCCGCCGAGGAAGGCCAGCTCGACGGCAAAGGCGCAGCCGGCGACGTGCGCTCCGCGCCCCTCCACGAGCTCGCACAGCGCGCGCGCCGTGCCGCCGGTCGCGAGCAGGTCGTCGTGCACGAGCACCCGCGCGCCGTGGGCGAGCGCGTCGGCGTGCATCTCCAGCGCGTCGACGCCGTACTCGAGGATGTACTCCGCCGAGACGGTGTCGTGGGGCAGCTTGCCCGGCTTGCGCGCCGGAACGAAGCCGGCCCCGAGCTCGCGCGCGAGCGCGCCGCCGAGGATGAAGCCGCGCGCCTCGGCCGCCACGACGAGCTCGACGTCGCGCGGGCGCGCCCAGTCCGCGAGGGCGGCGACGGCGGCGTCGAGGGCCGGCGCGTCGAGCAACAGCGGCGTGATGTCCTTGAAGACGATGCCGGGCTTGGGGTAGTCGCGGATGTCGCGCATGTGCCCGCGCATCAGCGCCTCGACCGGCGCCACGGGCGGGGGCTCGGTCACGAGCCCGACCGGACGCGCTTGCGCAGGTCCGCCACGAGCAGCAGCGCCTGCAGGTGGCTCGCGACCGCCGCGAGGTTCTCGAGCGCGTCCATGCCCTCGCGCCGGCGCTCGGGATTGCGCGAGCGCAGCGACGAGGCGAGCAGCTGCTGCAGCAGCGAGGACTCGCGCTCGGCCGAGGTCTTGAACACGCGCAGGTTGCGCCCGGCCACGCCGAAGCGCGCCAACTCGCCGCAGGCGCGCACGATCTCGCGGTCCGTGTCGTCGTAGAGCCGCGAGGAGCCCCTCCCCGCGCCGGCGGCGTCGGGGCGCGCCTGGCCGGCGATCAGCCCGAAGTCCTCGAGCTCGGACACGAGCTGGCGACTGGCGCCGGTGGACTCGAGCAGCTCCTCGAGCGTGGACCACGGCCCCTGGTCGCGGACGGAGACGCCGGCCCGGCGGGGCGCGTTGGCGCGCGCGGTCTCGGTGACGGGCTGCGAGGCGGCCTCGGCCTCGCTGCGCCCGCGCGCGAGCTCCTGGCGGATCACGCGCAGCGGCAGGAACTCGTCGCGCTGCAGGCGCAAGATGGTGCGCAGCCGCGTCACGTCGTCCGTCGAGTACAGCCGGTAGCCGCCCGCGGTGCGGCGCGGCATCAGCAGCTTCTGATCCTCCAGGTAGCGGATCTTCGAGATCGAGATGTCCGGGAACTCCTGGCCGAGCGCCTTGCACACCGCGCCGATCGTCAGCGACTTCGACGGCGGCGCTGTTCGCGGCAGGTTGTCCTGGGCTGCCATGGGAGCGCTTAGCCGGCCAGGTACGTGAGCTTGTACTTGCCGACCTGCAGCTCGTCGCCGTCCTGCAGACGGTGCGAGTCGATCCGGTGGCGGTTCACGTAGGTGCCGTTGAGCGACCCGGAGTCGTCGAGATACCAGGCGCCTTGGCGGTGCACGAGCGACGCGTGGTCGCGGGACACGGTGACGTCGTCTAAGAAGACGTCGGCTTCCGGGGTGCGGCCGATGGTCATGAGCTCGCCGCGCAGGGGAAACGACTCGCCGACGCGGCCGCCGCCGGAGCGGATCACCAGCGCGCCGCCGCCGGAGGCGACGGACTCGACGTCGACGGGGCGCAGCTCGCCCGTCGCCTCGTCCACCATGTAGGTGGCCGTCGTCGACTGCGTCGGCTTCGCCGGCTCAGGCTGGCCGATGAACGCGCCGCACTTGGAGCAGTAGTTCGCCGCCTCGGCGTTGATGAAGCCGCATTCGGTGCAGTGGCGCGCCATGGCGCGGCGACCCCGCGGTCGCCCCTACTCCTCGGGCGGCCCGGCCGCGCGTCCGGCGAGGATGTCGGTGAGCCGCTGGACGTCGGCGCCGGAGATCACGTCGCCGCCCGTCTCGTGCTTCTTGCGCAGCCGGTTGACGAGCTCGGCCCGCAGGATGTCGATCTTGCCGTGCAGGATGCGGCGGCGGTAGGAGACCTCCTGCTCCTCGTCGGTGAGCTGTTGGATGAGATCCTTGAGCTCCTGATCCGATAGCGAGCCGAGGTCGGGGAAGGTGTCCATGCTCATGCCTGCGAGCATATCACTACCTCGACCTTAGCTTGAGACTTCTTGCCTGCGGCGAGCGAAGCCGAGCCGGGCGTACATGGCGAAGGACACCAGCGAGAGCGCGACGCCGATGTACAGCGAGACCTCCGCGGCGGTGTAGAGCTCGACGAGGCCCATGAAGATCGCCGCCATGACCGGCCACACCGCGAGCCGTCCCGGCCAGTTGATGGAGACGTCCACGCCCTGCTTGAGGCCGTAGCGCGCGAGCGCGAGCATCGCGACCTCGCGCCCGACGAGCACGGCCAGGGCCCAGCGCGGCAGCAGCTCGAAGCGCCAGCACACGACGACGCCCGCGATGATCAGCAGCCGGTCGGCGATCGGGTCCATCAGCGTGCCGAGCCGGGAGTACTGGCCGGTGACGCGCGCCGCGATCCCGTCGGCGTAGTCCGTCCAGGCGACCAGCGCGAACAGCAGCGCCGGCCAGGTGCCGCTTCCGTGCGGACTCGACATCGCGACCACGAAGAAGATCGGGATCAGCGCGAGCCGCGCGAACCCGATCGCGTTCGGGATCGTCCAGGGGTTCAGCGGCGCCCCGGAGAGCGTCGCCGGCGGCGGCGGGCCCGAGCGGTCCAGGCCGAACAGGCGGCGGAAGGTCAGCCGAGGCTTCCGCCACAACGGGGCGGCCGCGGCCGGCTTCAGTCCAGGGTCTCCCACAGCTCCGCGGCCTCGCGAGCCGCATTGTCGAGTGCCAGCGCCCGCGTGACCTGCCCGCGCCGGACCTGCACCTCGACCTCGCCGGCCTCCACCGACCGCCGCCCGATGGTCAGGCGCAGCGGGCAGCCGACGAGCTCGGCGTCGGCGAACTTCTGGCCCGGGCCGAGGTCGCGGTCGTCGTAGACGACGGAGCGCCCGGTGGCGACCAGCTCGTCGTAGAGGCGGTCGGCGAGCGCGCGCTCATCCGAGCCGGCCTTGCCGAGCCCGACGAGCTCGATGTCCCACGGTGCCAGCGACCGCGGCCACGAGATCCCCTGCGCGTCGGCGAACTGCTCGACGGCGGCGGCCATGATGCGCGCGGGCCCGATCCCGTAGGAGCCCATGACCACGCTGCGCGCGGTGCCGGACTCGTCGAGCACCGTCGCGCTGAGGGGGTCGGAGTAGCGGGTCCCGAGCTTGAAGATGTTGCCTACTTCGATCGCGGGCTCGATTCGGATGCTTCTGCCGTCGATCGTGTCGCCCGCCTCGACCCGCCGCACGTCCGCGCGCTCCGACTGAAAGTCGCGGCCGGGCTCGACGCCGCGCAGGTGGCACCCCACCCGGTTGGCGCCCACGACGTAGGCGCCGCCGGGCTCGACGGCCGCGTCGAGGATCACCGGCACGTCGGCGCCGACCGGGCCGATGTAGCCGGGCGGCCCGAGGCGCGCGGCGATCTCCTCCCCGGTCGCCGGGCGCGGCGGCTCGCCGAGGGCGGTGGCGAGCTTGATCTCGTTGACGCGGTGGTCGCCGCGGACGAGCACGAGCACCAGCCCGCGCCCCTCCGTCACGACCGGGAAGGCCTTCAAGAACGCCCCCGCGGGGAGCTCGAGCCTGGCGACCATGTCCGCGACGGTCGTCAGGCCCGGCGTGCTGACCTCCTCCGGCGCCGGCAGGCCCGGCGGCAGCGCCACGGGCTGGGCATGCGCCGAGGCGATCTCGACGTTGGCCGCGTAGCCCGCGGCCAGGGCGACCTCGTTCTCCCCCGCCGGGCAGGGCGCCATGAACTCGTGCGCGCCGATCCCCCCCATCATGCCCACGTCGGACTCGACCTCGTACCAGGTCAGGCCGGCACGATCGAGGATCCGCGTGTAGGCGACCCGGTGCTTCTGGTAGGCGACCTCGAGCCCGTCGAGGTCGAGGTCGAAGGAGTAGGCGTCCTTCATGATGAACTCGCGCGTGCGCAGCAGGCCGGCGCGCGGCCGGGGCTCGTCGCGCTCCTTGGTCTGCACGTGGTAGAGGATCAGCGGCAGGTCGCGGTAAGAGCGCAGCAACTGGGACAGGTGCCAGGTGATGACGTCCTCGTGGGTCATGCCGAGCACGAGGTCGGCGCCCTTGCGGTCGGAGAGCTTGAAGAGCTCGTCGATCTCGTAGCGCCCGGTGCGCTGCCAGATCTCCGCCGGCTGCAGCACCGGCAGCAGCAGCTCCTGGCCGCCGATCGCATCCATCTCCTCGCGGATGATCTGCTCGACCCGGCGGTGGACTCGCCAGCCGGCGGGCAGGAACGTCCACAGGCCGGCGCCGAGCTGGCGCACCATGCCCGCGCGCACGAGCAGCTTGTGCGACAGCGCCTCGGCGTCCGCGGGGGCTTGCTTTTCCGTCGGGAGCAGGTAGGAGGACAGGCGCGTCACGAGGCGATGAGCGTACTGGTGATACAACCCCTCCTATGGCTTACGAGGTCCCCGCACTCCCATACGACTACGCCGCGCTCGAACCTCACATCGATGAGGAGACGATGCGCATCCACCACGACAAGCACCATCAGGCTTACGTGGACAAGGCCAACGCCGCCCTCGAGGGGACGGAGTGGGCCGACAAGAGCATCGAGGAGGTCCTGCAGAACCTCGACGCCCTGCCCTCGGACAAGCAGGGCCCCGTGCGCAACAACGGCGGCGGCCACTACAACCACGCGCTGCTGTGGGAGTCCATGAGCCCCGACGGCGGCGGGGAGCCCACGGGCGACCTGGCGAGCGCGATCGACGCGAGGTTCGGCTCCTTCGATGACTTCAAGGCGCAGTTCAAGGAGGCCGGCATCGGCCAGTTCGGCTCGGGCTGGGCGTGGCTGGTCGCCGACGGCTCCGGCGGCGTCGACCTCGTCTCCACGCCCAACCAGGACACGCCCCTGAGCGACGGCAAGGCGCCGCTTCTGGGCTGCGACGTCTGGGAGCACGCCTACTACCTGAAGTACCAAAACAAGCGCCCGGACTACATCGACGCGTGGTGGAGCACCGTCGCGTGGGACACGGTCGCCGAACGCTTCAGCGCGGCGTCCGCCTGATCCGCGAACCTTCGGGGTCGGTCATGTGTTGAGCCCGGCAGGACGTGTTCGCGAACCGTCCTGCAGGTCAACGTCCCCCCGCTCCCGCGTCGATACGGAAATCCCCATGCGCAGAATCCTGCCCCTGCTCGTTCTCGCCCTCATGGCGGTCGGTGGCCTCGCCACGCCCGCCGCCCACGCGAACGCCAGCGCGTTCTCGATCATGATGGACGACGACAACCTGATCTACCGCGGGGACCAGACCCGCGACAACGCGTTGGTGCGCATGAAGGCGCTCGGCGTGGACTACGTCCGCATCACCGTGCTGTGGAGCGTCGTGGCGCACGGGATGAAGAAGTCCCAGCGCCGCCACGCCGACCGGCCGAGCGCCTACCGCAAGGCCAACTGGGACCGCTACGACCGCCTCGTGCGCGCGGGCAAGACCCTGGGGGTCGGCGTCTATTTCAACGTGACCGGCCCCGGGCCGCGCTGGGCGATGGGCAAGGCGCCCAAGTCCGAGCGCAAGTACGCGAACACCTGGGAGCCCAAGCCGCGCGAGTACTTCAAGTTCGTCAAGGCCGTCGGCCGCCGCTACGACGGGACCTTCAAGGACGAGAACGACAAGCACGCGCTGATCCCGCGCGTGAACTTCTGGTCGATCTACAACGAGCCCAACCAGCCGGGATGGCTGACCCCGCAGTACAAGGGCACGACTCCCTGGGCGCCCGTCATGTACCGCGACCTCTGGTACTACGGCCGCACGGCGCTGGACGCCACCGGTCACAAGAAGGACGTCGTGCTGATCGGCGAGACGGCGCCGCTGGGCACGAAGAACCATAACCCGCCGTCGCCCCTGTACCCGAAGAAGTTCATCCGCGAGTTCTTCTGCGTGAACTCCCGCTACAAGCGCTACACCGGCGCCGCGGCCCGTCGCCGGCACTGCTCGACGCTCAAGCGCATCCAGCCGTTTCGCTACTTCGCCTGGGCACACCACCCGTACACAAAAAGGCTGCCGCCGACCAAGCGCGACTTCAACCGCGACTCGATCACGATGGCCAACATCGGCGAGCTGCCCGCGATCCTGCAGCGCATGCACGTCCGGCGCGACGCGACCGCCAAGCGGAACCTCGCCGCGCTGACCGAGTTCGGCTACGAGACCGATCCGCCGGACCCCTTCTCGGGGATCTCGCCGGCCAGGCAGGCGGAGTACATCAACGTCGGCGACCACATCGCCTACTCGGAGCCGAAGGTCGTCGCCAACACGCAGTTCCTGCTCAACGACGTCAAGGGCATCTCGCGGTACCGCAAGTCCGATAAGCGCCACTGGTTCACTTACCAGTCCGGCCTCTACTACGCCAACGGCAAGCCCAAGCCGTCGGCGATCGCCTACCGGCTCCCGCTGGTGATCACGTCCAAGGGCGGCGGGTCGACGAGCCTCTGGGGACAGCTGCGCTTCCTGCCCACCGGGACGCAGACCCAGGTCTACATGCAGTTCCGGCCGGCCGGCACGAAGCAGTTCGCGACCGTGGGTCCGGCCGTCCCGGTGACGAACCCGCTCGGCTTCTTCGAGACGACGCAGGCCGTCGGCGGCCCCGGCACCTGGCGGGCCGTGTTCGTCGAGCCGTTCAGCAAGACGACGATCATCTCGCGTGAGGTGCCGTCGTCGGGCTGAGCAACGTGAAGCCGCTGATCGCCGCCGCCCTGGCGCTGTGCGCGCTCATGCCCGCCGCCGCGGCGGCGAGCATGAGCCAGGAGTCCGTCTTCGAGGACGACAACGTCCTGCTGCAGCGCGGCGCGTCCCGGCAGGCCTCCGGCCTGACCGAGATGGCCGCGCTGGGGGCCGACACGATCCGCTCGCTGGCCTTCTGGCGTGACTTCGTGCCCGGGCCGAGGGCGGCCAAGCGGCCCGCGGGATTCAAGCCCGCGTCGGTCAAGAGCTACCCGGCCGCGCTGTGGGACCGCTACGACGACCTCGTGCGCGGCGCGCACGCCCGCGGGATGGAGGTCCTGCTGACGCCGACCAGCCCGGTCCCGCGCTGGGCCTCGCACTGCAAGGGAGGCGCGACCGCCGTGCGCAACTGCAAGCCGGACCCGAAGCTCTACGAGGGCTTCGTGCGGGCGCTGGGCACGCGCTACTCGGGGTCCTACGCCGACGAGAACCAGGGCGGCGGGGTGCTCCCGCGCGTCGACCACTGGTCGCTGTTCAACGAGCCCAACCAGCCCGGCTGGCTGCGCCCGCAGCTCGCGCGCCACGGCTCCCGGCTCGTCGACGACGGTGCGCGGCTGTACCGCTCGCTGGCCGCCGCCGGCGTCCGCGGGCTGCGCGCCACGGGCCACGGCGCCGACCGGATCCTGCTCGGCGAGACCGCGCCGATCGGCCGCACCGCGGGCCCGGTCGCCAAGCGGCCGGCCCCGCCCGTGACCTTCCTGCGGACGCTCTTGTGCGTCGACGCGCACGGCCACAAGCTGCGTGGCGCGGCGCGGCGGTTGGCCGGGTGCACGCGCATCCGGCGCCTGCACGTCAACGGCTTCGCGCACCACCCCTACACCCAGGGCGGCCACGACGCGCCGTTCGCCAAGCCCTCCCCCGGCCAGATCTCCTTCACCTCGGTCGCGCGCCTGAAGCGCCTGCTCACCCAGGGCGCCCGCGCCGGGGTGATCCCGGCCCGGCTGCCGATCTTCTACACGGAGTTCGGCTATCAGACCAACCCGCCAGACCCGCGCCTCGGCGTCGCGCCGAAGCGGCAGGCCCAGTACCTCAACCAGGCCGACTACATCGCCGCGCGCGATCCGCGCATCCGCTCCGTCTCGCAGTACAAGCTCGTCGACGACCAGGACCAGGCCGCCTTCCAGACCGGATTGCGGCGCTACGGGAGCCTCGTCAAGAAGCCGGCCTACACGGCCTACCAGCTGCCGATCTGGGTCGTCCGCGCCGGGTCGAGGATCCGCGTCTACGGCCAGGTGCGCACGGCGGCGGCCGGGTCGCGGCAGCGCGTCGAGATCCAGTACTCCCCGCCGAGCGGCGAGGGCTTTCGCAAGGTCGCGACGGCGACCGTCAGCTCGCGGACCGGGCAGTTCCTGACGACGGTTGCGGCCCGGTCCGGCGGCCTGTGGCGGCTCGTGTGGACGCCCGCGGGCTCCGGAACGCTGTTCTCGCGTGAAGCGGTCGCGGGCACGCGGTGAGGCGCGCGGCGGCGGCGGCGCTGATCGCCCTGCTGGCACTGGCGGCGTGGACGGCCTCGGCGGCCGCCGCCACCGACCTCGAGGTCGCCTTCGAGGACGAGCGGATCATGCTCGGCCAGCCCGAGCGCGCGGCCGCCATGGCGGCCGAGTGGGCGGCGCTCGGCGTGCAGGCGGTGCGGCTGCACGCGCGCTGGTCGGCGATCGCCCCGGCCACCGCGCGCGGGCGGCGCTACCACTGGGCGCCGCTCGACCACGCCGTCGCCGAGGTCCGCGCGCAGGGGATGAAGGTGCAGCTGACGATCACGGGGCCGGGCCCGCTGTGGACGTCGCGGGAGCCGGGGCGCGGGCTGGCGACCTGGAAGCCCGACCCGCGCAGGTTCGCGGCGTTCTCGGCCCGCGTCGCGCACCGCTACCGCGGCCAGATCGCCCGCTACCTCGTCTGGAACGAGCCGAACATCAAGGGCTGGCTGATGCCGCAGGCGACCTGCCGGCGCGGGGGCTGCAGCGCGGAGTCCCCGCACCTGTACCGCGGGCTCGTGCGGGCCGCCGAGCCGGCCATCAAGGCCGCGGACCCCGGCGCGCCCGTGTTGATCGGCGAGCTCGCCCCGATCGGGGAGGCGCCGACGACCTCGAAGACCACGATCGCCCCGCTCCCGTTCCTGCGGGCGCTGGCCTGCGTCGACGCCCGCTACCGGCCGGTGCACCGCGGGCCGTGCGCGCGCTTTGAACCGGCGGCCGCCGACGGCTTCGGCCACCACCCGCACGGCAGGCGCGCCGCGCCGACGACGCACTCGACGAACCCGGGCTGGGCGAAGTTCGCCGACCTTCCGCGCCTCGAGGGCGTGCTCGACCGCCTCACGCGCGCCCGGCGGCTGATCGCGCCCGGCGGGCGCCTGGACATCTGGCTGACCGAGTTCGCCTACCAGACCTCGGCGCCGGACTTCGCCTCGGGCGTCACCGTCGGCCATCAGGACGCGTGGCTGCAGGAGGCGTCCTACATGGCCTGGCGCGACCCGCGCATCCGCTCGCTCACCTTCTACCAGTGGGAGGACGAGCCGGTGCGCTGGCGCGGCCCCGGGTCGCTCGCCTACGCGGGGTGGCAGTCCGGGCTCACGTACATCGATGGCAGCCACAAGCCCGCGTACGACGGGTTCGTGGCGCCGTTCGTCGTCGATGCCGCGCGCAAGCGCGTCTGGGGACAGGTGCGCCCGGGCGGCGAGCACACCGTGACCGTCGAGCGCGCGTCGGGCTCCGGCTGGTCGGCTGTCGCGACCGCGGCGACCGACGCGAGCGGCTCCTTCCTGCGGTCGCTGGACCTGCGGCGCGGCGAGCGTCTGCGGATGCGCTGGTCTGAAGCGGACGTGTCGGGCAGCGTCGCCGTCCCGGCGCGGGGCCTCGCGGCGCCATCGTCGGCACCATGAGCTCGCTGCGCGACTTCTACGTCGCCGGCTACACGCAGGACGACCCGGCGGTCGGCGAGCGGCTCGGGCGCTGGCGGGCGCTGGGCGCCGCGTCGAAGGCCGCGCACGTGCTGGCGCTGTGCGGCGGTCCGCGGCTGCCCGCCGTCGTGGAGATCGGCTCCGGCGACGGCGCGCTGCTCGCGGCGCTGTCGGCGCGCGGGCTCGCGGAGGTCTATGACGCCTTCGAGCTCTCGCCGGCCGCGGTGGCGCTGGCCGGAGATCGCGCCATCCCGCGGGTCCGCTCGATCGCGGCCTTCGACGGCGTCTCGGTCCCCGCCGCGAACGGGGCCTACGCGCTGGCGATCCTCTCCCACGTGCTCGAGCACGTGCCCGACCCGGCGCCGCTGCTGGCCGAGGCGGCCCGCGTCGCCGAGCGGGTGCTGATCGAGGTGCCGCTGGAGGGCAACCGCTCGGCGCGGCGGCCCGCGAAGGTCGTCGATGCCCGTGCCATCGGGCACCTGCACGCGCTCTCACGCGCTTCCGTGCGCCGCCTGGTCGCGGGGGCCGGGCTGCGCGTCGTATCTGAGCTCAGCGACCCGTTGGGGCGCGAGCACCACGCGTTCTTCGCCGTCGGGCGGGCGGCGCGGGCGCGCGCTTTCCTGAAGTGGGGGGTGCGGAGGGCCTTCTGGCGCGCCTTCCCGCTCACCGCGGAGCGCGCCTTCACCGTCCACTACGCGGCGCTGCTCGAGCGCGGCGACTGATCGCGTGTGACTGGTGGGCGGTCGCCCGGCGGTCTGGCGTACGCGTGCGTCTGGTCCTTGATCGTCCGATCGCGGTCACCTGGCTCCGCGGAGCCAGATCCGCGGTTCTGCGGAACCGCTTTCAGTACCTCCTTACCCGCAGGGAGCCGTCGTCCTGGATGATCACGTTGGCCTGGGTCTGGGACTTCGGCCAGCCGTACTGCCGGGCGGCCCGCGGGTAGGCGGTGACGTCCATGTAGCCGACGTGGTCTTTCACGCCGCTGACGAAGACGGCGTGCGTGTCGGCCGACGGGTCGTACACGGTCAGGCCGCAGCTTTCGGGATCCATCAGCGTGCCGCGCAGCGGGGCCACGCGGGCGACGTGGGCGTAGGCGCCCGAGAACTGGCCGAGCGTCACGCGCTGCTGCGCCGCGTCGCCGCCGATGGACGTGTTCCACTCCTGCAGGCAGACGTTGTCGACCGCCGAGAGAGCAGGCTTGCCCGAGGCCGCGGCATGGCTCTCGCCGGCTACCCGACCGTCGCCGGTGATCAGGTTCGTCGCACTGGCGGCTCCGGCGGCGGCGACGACCACGGCAGCGGTTCCAACGGCCGTCTTGCGGCCTGGGCGCCGCGAGCGCTTGGGGCCGCGCACGGCTGGCTCGGGCTCCTCGACGGCCGGCGTCCGGACAGGCTCGATCGGGATGCTGACCGTTCCAGGCGCCTTCTTGCGTCCGCGCCTGGAACGCTTCTCCGGCTCCTCGGCGGGCGGTTCGGCGACCTCCGGCTCGGCGGTGACGTACGCGACCGGCTTGGGCGCGGCCTCTGGTTCGGCGGTGGCGGGAGGCGCCAGGCCGGTCGCGACCGGCTCGGGAGCAGCGACCCTCGCCGGCAGGGGCGAGGCGATCGTGGCGAGCGGCGACATGTAGACGGGGATCTCATCCGGCTGCTCGGGCTCAAGACAAACCGGCTCCGGATCGGGGAGCAGCGGCCGGGCGCGGAAGGAGAACGCTTCACCGATGGGTGCTGGCGCTGGCGCGTCGAAGACGAGGGGCGGCTCAATCTCGGCTGCCGGCTCCGGCTCGAGCTCGGGCTCGACCGTCTCCTGGTCGAAGACGAGCGCCGGCTCGACGAACGCGACCGGCTCCGAGGTGGTCGCGGTGAAGGCGGGCTCAAACGGGGCCGAAGGCTCGGCCTCGGGCTCGGGGGGCAGGGCTGGGGAGGTGAAGTCGGTCCAGGCCGAGCCGTCCCACCAGCGCAGGCTCGACGTGTCGCGCGGATCGGGGTACCAGCCGGGCGTGGGGCTTGTCGTGGCGGCGACGTTCATCACTGTCCGAATCGGCTATTCGTCCACTCGCCTTGAGTCCCGCGACGAGGGGTCGCAGTGCAAGATCCGCGTGTCGGGTAGAACTACGGCCATGGGGGTCACAGGAGAGCTCGTCGAGCGGCTGCGGTCGATCTGCGGCGACGCGCACGTCATCACGCAGGCTCACCAGCTGAAGACCTACGAGTCCGACGGGCTGCTGCAGTACGCCGTCACGCCGGGAGCCGTCGTCCTCCCCGCCGACGCGGCCGAGGTCCAGCGGGCGGTGAAGGCGTGCTTTGACCACGGCACGCCGTTCGTGGCCCGCGGGGCGGGCAGCGGGCTCAGCGGCGGGGCCCTGCCCGTCAGCGACGGCGTCGTCATCGGCCTCAGCCGCCTGCGGCGGGTGCTCGACGTCGACCTGGTCAACCAGCGGATCGTCGTCGAGCCGGGCGTGACCAACACCGAGGTCTCGACCGCGGTCTCCCCCGGGTTCTTCTATCCCCCGGACCCGAGCAGCCAGGTCGTCTGCACCATCGGCGGCAACATCGCCGAGAACTCCGGCGGCGCGCACTGCCTCAAGTACGGCTTCACGACGAACTACGTGCTCGGCGCCGAGGCGGTGCTGACCGGCGGCACGGTCGTGGAGATCGGCGGTCCGCAGGCCGACCGGCCGGGCTACGACCTGCTCGGCGCGCTCGTCGGCAGCGAGGGGACGCTCGCCGTGGTTACGCGGATCACCCTGCGCGTCGTCCCCGTCCCGGAGGCCGTCCGCACGCTGGTCGCCTTCTTCGAGTCCCCCCTGCACGCGGGCGAGGCGGTCTCCGCGATCACGCAGGCGGGCGTGATCCCGGCCGCGATCGAGATGATGGACAACCTCGCCATCCAGGCCGCCGAGCCGATGGCCAAGGCCGGCTTCCCGCTCGACGCCGGCGCCGCGCTGCTCGTCGAGCTCGACGGCTCCGAGCACGAGTGCGACGCGCGCTTTACGGAGGTCGAGCGCTTCTGCACCGACGCCCGGGCCACCGAGGTCCGCGTGGCCGCCGACGACGCCGAGCGCCAGCGCTTCTGGCGCGCGCGCAAGGCCGCCTTCGCCGCCATGGGGCGCATCGCCCACGCCTACTTCGTCCAGGACGGCGTGATCCCCCGCACCCGGCTGCCGGAGGTGCTCGAGCGCATCGCCGAGCTCGGCGAGGAGTACGGGCTGCGCGTGGCCAACGTCTTTCACGCCGGCGACGGCAACCTGCACCCGCTCGTCTGCTACGACCGCCCCGAGGACGGCGAGCGCGCCGCCGAGCTCTCAGAGGCGATCCTCGACGTGTGCCTGGACTTCGGCGGCTCGATCACCGGCGAGCACGGGGTCGGCCACGACAAAAAAAAGCACATGGGCAAGCAGTTCGCCGAGCCGGACCTCGCGGCGTTTCAGAAGCTGCGCTGCGCCTTCGACCCGCACGCCCTCGCGAACCCGGGCAAGGTCATGCCCACCCCTCGGCTGTGCGGCGAGGTCCCGGGCCCCTACCGCCGCCACCCGCTGGAGGAGGCGGGCGTTGCCGAGCGCTTCTGAGGCGATCGCCGAGCGCCTGCGCGACGGGGAGGGCTTCCGGATCGCGGGCGCCGGGACCAAGCAGGGCTGGGGACGGCCGCTGGACTCCGATCTCGAGATCCTCTCGACCGCCGAGCTCGACCGCCTCGTCAGCCACGAGGCGGGCGACTTCACCGCCATCGTGCAGGCGGGCGTGCCAGTCGCCGAGGCGCAGGCGGCCTTCGCGGAGGCCGGCCAGATGCTCGCGCTGGACCCGCCCGACGACGGCACCGCCACCATCGGCGGGCTGATCGCCGCGTCGGACTCCGGGCCGCTGCGCCACCGCTACGGCGCCCCGCGCGACCTCGTGATCGGCGTGACCCTCGCCCTGCCCGACGGCACCGTCGCCCGCAGCGGCGGCCGCGTGATCAAGAACGTCGCCGGCTACGACATCCCCAAGGTCGCAGCGGGCTCGTTCGGGACGCTCGGCGTGATCACCGAGGTCTGCGTCCGGCTGCACCCCAAGCCCCCGGGGACGGCGACGACGGTCGTGCGCCACGATGACCCGCAGGCGCTGCAGCGGGCCGCGCTGGAGTGCTTCCGGCGCCCGCTCGAGGCCGAGGCGCTCGACGTGCGCTGGGGTGGCGGCGAGGGCGCGGTCCTCGCCCGCTTCGGCGGGTCGCGGGCCGCCGAGCGGGCGCGCGCCGCAGGCGGCGAGGTCGTCGAGGACGACGACGTGCTGTGGGAGGCACAGCGCCGCGGCCAGCGCGGCGACCTCGTCGTGCGCGTGCACGGCCTCCCCGCCGACCTGGCGCGGGTGCTGACCGCCGCCCGCGACCTCGGCGCGACCGCCGTCGGCCGCGCCGGCGTCGGGACGACGTGGCTGAGCCTGCCGCCCGCGACCGACGTGGAGCGGCTGCGCGTGACGCTCTCACCCCATCCCTGCGTGATCACCGACGCGCCCGCCGAGCTGCGCGCGCGGGTCGATCCGTGGGGCGTGCCCGAGGGGCCGGAGCTCGACCTGATGCGCCGCCTCAAGGAGCGCTTCGACCCCGCCGCCCACTGCAACCCCGGACTCTTCGCGGGAGGAATATGACCGATCTCCACGAGCTGATCGACGACTGCGTGCACTGCGGCTTCTGCCTGCCGACGTGTCCCACCTACGACCTGTGGTCGGAGGAGATGGACTCTCCGCGCGGGCGCATCGTGCTGATGAAGGAGCTCGCCGACGGCCAGATCTCTCCTGAGCTGGTCACGCACGTGGACCGCTGCCTGAGCTGCATGGCGTGCGTGACGTCGTGCCCGTCCGGCGTCCGCTACGACCTCATGGTCAACGAGGCGCGGGCGCAGATCGAGGACCGCTTCCGGCGCAGCCGCGGCGAGCGCCTCAAGCGCCGCCTCGTCTTCGCGATGTTCCCCCACCACCGGCGGCTGCGCGCGCTGATCCCGCTGCTGCCGCTCGCCAGGCTCGGCCGCCCGATCCCCAAGCTGCGCGAGCTGAGCCGGCTCGCGCCCGAGCGCCCGCCGCGGCTGGCCCCGATGCGCGACGTGACCCCGGCGCGGGGAGAGAAGCGCGGCCGGGTCGGCTTCCTGCAGGGGTGCGTCCAGCGCGCCTACTTCCCGCAGGTCAACCTGCAGACCGTCGACGTCCTCGCCGCCGAGGGCTGGGAGGTCCATGCCCCCGCCGCGCTGGAGTGCTGCGGGTCGCTCGAGCTGCACGCCGGCGAGCGGCAGCGGGCGGAGAAGCGCGCGCAGGACACGATCGCCGCCTTCGCCGACGACGACCTGATCGTCACCAACGCGGCGGGCTGCGGCTCCGGGATGAAGGAGCATCCGGACCTGACCGACAAGGTCCGCGACATCACCGAGATCCTCACCGCGCACGAGGCGCGCGCCACCCGGCACCCGATCGAGCTGCGCGTCGCCTACCACGACGCCTGCCACCTCGCGCACGCCCAGGCCATCCGCGAGCAGCCGCGCGAGCTCCTGCGCGGCATCCCCGGCCTCGAGCTGCTCGAGCCCGACGGCTGGGAGCTGTGCTGCGGCTCGGCCGGCATCTACAACCTGACCGAGCCCGGCACCGCGGCCGAGCTCGGGCGCGCGAAGGCCGAGCGTCTGCTCGCGACCGGTGCCGAGGCGATCGCCTCCGCCAACCCCGGCTGCAGCCTGCAGATCCAGGCCCATCTGCGCGAGCTCGGCCGCCCGCTGCCGATCTACCACCCCATCGAGCTCCTGCACATGTCGATCTCCGATCGGACCCCATGACCGACCTCCCATCCGATCTCTTCGACGACGGCGCCATGGCGCTGCTGCGCCGCCTGCACTCAGAGCTCGACGCCGAGCGCCGCGCCCTGCTCGAGGCGCGCCAGCTCCTCCGCTCCCGCCTGCGCAGCGGCGAGGTGCTCGACTTCCGCGAGGACACGCGGGCGATCCGCGAGGACCCCGACTGGCGCATCTCCCCCGTCCCGCCCGCGCTGCGCGACCGCCGCGTCGAGATCACCGGGCCCACCACGCCGAAGATGGTCATCGGCGCGCTCAACAGCGGCGCCAGCTGCTTCATGGCCGACTTCGAGGACTCAAACTCGCCGACCTGGCACAACATGACCGAGGGCCAGCGGACGCTGCAGGCGGCGATCCGGGGGACCCTCGAGCACGAGGAGGACGGCAAGGAGTACCGTCTGTCTGACGATCCTGCGCTGCTGCTCGCGCGCGTGCGCGGACTGCACCTGCCCGAGGCCCACGTCGAGCTCGACGGGACGACCGTGGCCGGCGCCTTCGTGGACTTCGCGCTGTACGTGCGCCACAACGCGCAGGCGCTGGCCGACCGCGGCTGGGGCCCGTACTTCTACATCCCCAAGCTCGAGTCCCACCTCGAGGCGCGCCTGTGGAACCGGGCCTTCGAGATCGCCGAGTCCGAGCTCGGCCTGCAGACCGGCACGATCCGCGCGACGGTGCTGATCGAGACCGTCCCGGCCGCCTTCGAGATGGAGGAGATCCTCTACGAGCTGCGCGACCACGCCGCCGGCCTGAACGCCGGCCGCTGGGACTACCTGTTCTCGGTCATAAAGTGCTTCCGCGAGCAGCCCGAGTTCGTGCTGCCCGACCGCAACGCGGTGACGATGACGGTCCCGTTCATGCGCGCCTACACCGAGCAGCTCGTCGCCGTCTGCCACCGCCGCGGCGCACACGCCATGGGCGGCATGAGCGCGGTCATCCCCTCGCGCTCCGACGAGGAGGCCAACCAGCGCGCCTTCGACGCGGTGTCGCAGGACAAGCGCCGCGAGGCGGAGGCCGGCTACGACGGCACCTGGGTCGCCCATCCGGACTCCGTGCCCGTGGCGATGGACGAGTTCGACACGGTGCTCGGCGACCGCCCGAACCAGCTCGACCGGCAGCGCGACGACGTCGCCGTCACCAACCTCGACCTCCTCGCCGTCGGCGAGACGCCCGGCGACGCGACCATGGAGGGCCTGGCCAACGACGTCAACGTCGGCATCCAGTACCTGTCGGCGTGGCTGCGCGGCAACGGCGCCGCCGGCATCTACGGCCTGATGGAGGACGCCGCCACCGCCGAGATCGCGCGCGGCCAGGTGTGGCAGTGGATCCGCCACTCGATCACGCTCGACAGCGGCCAGCCCGTCACCCCTGAGCTTGTGCGGCAGGTGGCGACGGAGCAGCTCGCGCGCATCCGCGAGGAGATCGGCGACGACGAGTGGTTCGACCGCGAGGGCCGTCCCGAGCTGTCGCGGAAGCTGTTCGAGCAGGTCGCGCTGTCGGGCACCGAGCGCTTCGAGGAGTTCCTCACGCTGCCGGCCTACGAGGCGCTGCTGGAGATCGAGCGAGCGGGCTGACGCGCACGACAAGCCGGTTCCGGGCAGGTACACGAGCCCGGTCTCGATCGCCGAGCGGTCCGAGCATGCTCTGCACGTAGAGGCGTGAGGCGGGCGACACGGGCACGGCTGACTGCATCCAGGCCTACAAGGACGAGGTCGGCTCGAGCCACTATCGCCCGGCGTTCTAGAACCCCAACGACTTCGGGTCAGCGTTCTGGAAGCGATGGACGTGCCGGCTCGCCGTCGTCCGCACCCGACGGGGTCGCTTGTTCGGCTGGCCAGACGGTGATCTGGCAGACTGACATCCGGAACGCCGGGCTCGCGTTCATGGTGGTCCAGCACGTCGACAACCCGGGATGGACGGCTACGGGTTCGCTTGGCACAGCGCGCGGCCACGACGCCGCGGCGCACGCCCAAGACGTCGGTGTCCCGAACGGCGTCAACGTGTTCCTTGACCTGGAAGATCAGCTGGCCGCCCTCAGGCTCAAGCACTTCTGGAAGTCGTTGAGTACCGTGCCCGCTATTCCCGACGCGGCTACGAACTCATCCAGTCTGCTGGGAGCAGCTCCAGGTATGGGTTCCCGATCGACGAGGACATGGCGCAGAAAGACGAGAATGGAGACGCAGTTCGATGGTGGAAGGCCGCTGCCCCATGAACACGCTCAAGCCGTGCTTGTGGACTAGCCGTCGAGCGCCGCTCGTACGCGCTTTTCTCGGCGCTCTGCTCATCCTCACCGGCTGCGGCGGCGGCTCCGGACAAGGTTCCGGGCACCATACGAGCACTCAAGATCGAGGCTCGTCGGCTCGGTCCGCAGCGACTCACCCGCCTGTCTCGGTCACACCCGCGAACTCGCCAGCCACCTCGCCGCAGCCTGATGGCTCGGCCACGCCCTCAGCGAAGCACGGTGGCAGCCCTGCGCCCTCCGACCGGACTCACGTGAATCAGCATCACGTAAGTGCCTGCCGGACGAGCCAACTGCAGATCTCGATCGCTGGCGCGAATGGAGGCGGCGGCCACATCGGCTTCGCGTTGAGATTCACGAACAACGGCGCGAGGTGTGCTCTGCGGGGCTATCCGGGCGTCGACGGTCCAGCTGCTAACGGCCGTACGTTCACGCCAACCGGACCCGCCGCGGCTACCTCGGCGGCAGCGCGAACGCTGCCGCGCCTGTCTCGCTCAGCTCCGGCGACACGGCGTCGGAGGCACCACATGATGGTGCGTCGCGGTTTGCCTACTGTTCATCTTGGCGCTCCGGAGCGCAGATCAAGAACATTCGCCTTGCACCGGGCGGCTCCGGTAGCGGGTTCCTGACACGCATCAAGTACTAGCCAGAGCAGCAGGTTGACGTCGGGCAGCCTCACTTCCGGAGGTCGTGCTCGCGGAGGATCTCTCTGCCACCAGCTTGAGCTTGGCGGCGACGTCAGGGTCGAGGGTCACCGTGGCCCGCACCCATCGTGCTCCCTCCAGAGTGCGCGTCTTGAGCGACCGGCAGCCGGACCGTGAACGCCGAGCCGCGCCCCGGCGTGCTGTCGACCCCCACGTCACCGCCCATGGTCGTGACCAGCTCGCGGACGATGGCGAGGCCGAGGCCGGAGCCGTCGCGGCGCCCGGCCGCGTAGCGGTCGTGGAGATAGAAGCGCTCGAACGCGCGCGGCAGGTCCTCCGCAGCCAGTCCCGGCCCGGTGTCGCGGACCGTCATCCGCGCCGGAGCCGCCTCGACGGTCACCGTCCCGCCCGCTGGCGTGGCCAAGAGCGCGTTCTCGACGAGGTTGGAGACGACCTGGAGCAGGCGCTCGGGGTCGCCCGTCGCGACAGCGGCGGGCTCGCCGCTGCCCGACAGCCCGACGCCGAGCTCGCGTGCCTGGGACTGGAAGCGCGTCACGGCGCGGCCGGCGACGGCGGCGAGATCCACCGGCCCGAGATCGACGGCGAACTCGCGGCGCTCGAGGCGGCCGAGGTCGAGCAGGTCACAGAGCAGGCGCTCCAGGCGCGCGGACTCGGCACCGATGACGACTCCGGCCTCCGCCGGGTCCACGGCCCCGTCGGCGAGCGCCTCCGCGTACCCGCGCACGGCGGTCAGCGGCGTCTTGAGCTCGTGTGAGACCGACAGCAGGAACGCGCGGTCGGCGTCGCGGGCCGCGGCGAGGTCGCCCGCCATGGCGTTGAAGGACGCCGACAGCTCGGCGAGCTCCTCTGGGCCCTGCACCGGGACGCTGGGCTCGGACTCGCCCGCGGCCAGCGCCCGCGTCGCCGCTGAGAGCCGGCGCACCGGCGTGGCCAGGCGGCGGGCGATCACGACCGACAGCAGCAGCGCGACGAGGGCGCCGCCGAGGCCCGCGAGCACGAGGCTCGTCACGAACGGCTGCCAGTCCCCGCTCCCGATGCGGGCCTGGCGGAGCAGGACGAGGCGCCCGGCCGGCGTCCCCCGCGCCGCGTAGAGGAGGTCGTCCAGGCGCCCGTCCGCGTCGCCGGACCCGGGCAGCCGCAGCAGCAGGGCGCGCAGCTCGGCCGGCGCGAGACCCGCCCGGCGCGCGGGGACCAGCCGGCCGCGGCGCTGGACGAGCACCCGAGCCAGCGGGCGCACGGGCAGCCGGGCGCCGTCGCTCACGGCGGCCGCCGCCGCGTCGGCCTGCCGCCCGAGCGTCGTGAGGATCTGCCCCTCGACGCGCCGGTGGACGAGCACGGCCGCCACCAGCACGGTCAGCGCCGTCGAGAGCAGCGCCGTCAGCGCGAGCCAGCCGAACAGGTGGCCGCGCAGCGTCCGCCTCACGGCACCGCCTTGTAGCCCGCGCCGCGCACCGTGCGGATCAGACCAGGATCGGCGAGCTTCTTGCGCAGCTGGGCCATGTGGACGTCGACGGTGCGGGTCGCCCCCGGCGCCGCGAAGCCCCACACGTGCTCGAGCAGCGCCTCGCGTGAGACCACGACGCCGGCGTGCTCGAGCAGATAGGCGAGAAGGTCGAACTCCCGCGCGGTCAATTCCACCTCCTTTCCGTCGATGCGCAGCTCACGCGCCGCGCGTGAGAGCGTGATCGCGCCGAGGCTCAGGATCTCCCCTCGCGGCGCCGACGAGCGGCGCAGGACCGCCTTGACGCGCGCGGCGAGCTCGCGCGGGGAGAACGGCTTGGCGACGTAGTCGTCCGCGCCGAGCTCGAGGCCCGCGACGCGGTCGGCCTCCTCGTCGCGTGCGGTGAGCATGATCACCGGAACGCGGCCGGCGATGCGCCGGCACACCTCGAATCCGTCGATGCCCGGCAGGCCGACGTCGAGGACGACGAGCGCGACGGGGTGGCGCGGCAGCTCCGCCAGCGCCTCCTCACCCGACCGGGTCCAGACGACGGTGTGGCCGTCCCGGCCCAGATAGGTCCGCACGAGCGCGCCGATGCTCGGCTCGTCCTCTACCAGCAGCACCGTGGAGCCCATCGGGCCAGCGTACGCCGCGTCATGACCGGCGCTGCCGAGTTCTTACACGCCCCTGACCTTCGCCTTACCCCGGCCGAACCCGCCGCGCGCATGCTGGAGGCATGACCCACACCCTCCGCACCCGCTGGCCGCTCGCACTCGGCGCCGTGGTCCTCCTCGGCGCCGGCAGCGCCGGGGGCGCGCTGCTCGGCGGCTCCGCCGCCGCCGCGCCCGCCACGCCTCACTGCAAGTCCGCCGGCGTCCGCGCCGTCCGTCACGATGTCGTCCGGGCCATTCGCCAAGCGCGCCTGAAGGCGTTCTCGCCCGCGGACGCGGCGAAGGTCGCGGCGCCCATCGTGGCCAAGGCCGAGCGCGACGGCACGCTCACCGCCAAGCAGGCAGACCGTTTCCGGCTGCGCATGGACGTGCGCACGGCGCTTGCCGCGAAACGCGCCGCCTCTGGGGCCCCGCTCGACGGCGCCGCCCGCACGGCGGTCGCGAAGCCGATCCTCGACAAGGCCGTCGCCGCCGGGACGATCGAGCGGCGAGCCGAGGACCGCATCCTCAAGCGGCTGGGCCAAGACCACGGCCAGCGGCGGGGCCGGCCGTAGCCGCCCTTCCTGCTTGCCTGATAGCAAAAGCCGCGCCGCCGCGCCGAAGACGGCGAGCGCCTTCATCCGCGCCTCGCGCGCCGGCGTGACCTGGGAGATGAGCGCGAGCGCCGTCGCGAAGAGTACGGCGGCGCCGACGCCCTGGACAGCGCGTGACGCGACAGCGTCCCGATGCCGTTCGCAGCACCGCAGGCGGCCCCGGCGCCTATGTCTCAACCGGATGATTTTGCATCCCTCCGCAGAAGGGATGCCTGACCGGGACCGACGTCGCGCTACGCCCGCAGGGGGTCCGACCAGCGAAGGCCCGCGAAGCGCGAGAAGTCCGCGTCGCACGAGCACAGCTCCGCGCCGTGCTCGATCGCCAGCGCCGCCAGGTGGGCATCGGTCGTGAGGTTGCCGCCCGTGCCAACCGGGCCGAGCAGCTCGCGTAGCACGGCGGGGTGGCGGTCGGTGGGGTGGACGACGGTGACGGCCGGCTGGGCGAGCCAGCCGTCGACGATGTCGAGCGCCGCCTCCGTCGAGATCGGAGCCACGAACACCGTGCGGCGCGTGCTCAGCCGCAGAAAGGCGAGCATCGTGACCCACGTCAGCGCGACGGTCTCCGTGCCCGACAGCGTGACCTCGACCCACTCGCGCGCCTGCGCGTGACGCGCGGAGGTCGTGTCCAGCGCGTAGAGCAGCAGGTTGACGTCGGGCAGCTTCACTTTCGGAGGTCGAGCTTGCGGAGGATCTCCGTGTCCTCGAGCTCGCCGGCGAGCCGCAGCGCATGATCGAGCTCGACACCGGACCGCTGCCCCATGGGTCGCGCCGGCATCCGGTACGACGTCGCCTGGACCGGGGGACCGGCGAGGCCAGCACGGAGGGCGTTGTTGAGCGCGGTCTTGAACGGCACGCCACGCTCACGCGCCACCAGCTTGAGCTTGGCGGCGACGTCGGGGTCGAGGGTCACCGTGGTGCGCACGAACGCATCATAACATCCCAATCGGAGACATCATGATGCTTCATAGAGAGGCGCCGGCAGGTGCGGCCCACAGCGCCGCGGCGACGCGACATCGGCTACCGCAACCTCCGTGCCTGGGACCGATATCTCTGGGGAGGGCGCCAAGAGGGCGGTGCCTCCCGTTTTCTCGGGCCGCGGCCGGCCGCGACGATCGGCAGCCTAGGCTCGCGTGAAGCGCCGCCCCGCGGCCGGCGAGGCGTCCTCGTCGAGCGCGGCGGCCTTCTCGGCGGCGGCGAGACGCTCCGGCGTCATCTCCCCCGCGTTGGCGGCCTCGATCTCGGCGAGCCACTCCGCGCCCTCGGCGGCGAGCGCCTCGTCGACCACGATCTCCTTCGAGGAGGCGTAGTACTTGTCGATCTCGGCGAACAGCTCGTCGACGAGGCGCTCCGTCGGGACCTTGCGCAGCGCCTTGCCACGGGAGAAGATCAGCCCCTCGTTGAGCGCGCCGGTGATGCCGAAGTCGGCGTGCGAGGCCTCGCCGATGCCGTTGACCGCGCAGCCGAGCACGGCGACCTCGATCGGGTCGGCGTAGGACTCGAGGCGGCGCTCGATGTCGGTCACCACCGTGTCCATGTCGAACTGCAGCCGGCCGCAGGTCGGGCAGGCGATCAGCACGGGGCCGCGCTCGCGCAGCTTCAGCGCCTTGAGGATCTCCCACGCGACCTTGACCTCCTCCTCCGCGTGGAAGGTCGACAGCGAGATGCGGATCGTGTCGCCGATGCCGTCGGCCAGCAGCGTGCCGAGGCCGACGGCGGACTTCAGCGAGCCCGACCACTTGGTGCCGGCCTCGGTGATGCCGAGGTGCAGCGGATAGGGGATCCGCTCTGACAAGAGGCGGTTCGCCGCGATCGTGTTCGGGACGTTCGTCGACTTGATCGAGACCTTGAAGTCCTGGAAGTCCAGGCGCTCCATCAGCTCGACGAACTCGGCGGCGGCGGTCACG
>JBBSIC010000052.1:0-22959 GCA_038232275.1 Solirubrobacterales bacterium
GCATCACAGGCGCGTCGAGGGGCGTGCCTGGCCGCAGCGAGCGCCCCTCACCCAGGCGGCGGGCCGTCCAGCCCAGGCCCGCGAGCCCGAACAGCGCCTCTGTGGTCGTGATGCCGGCTCCGCCGAGCGGCAGCGTGAAGAACTCCAGCGGGATGCAGGCGATGGCGGCACCGACGACGGCGAGCGGGCGCGCCAAGGCCAGGCCGGCGGCGCCCGTCGCGACGAGCACGGCCACCGGCACCAGCGGCGCCGTCGCATAGGCGAGGAGGATCGCCCCGCCCGCGAGGACGCCGGCGCCGGCCGCCAGCACCAGCGGGTGCCGCGCGAGCGGGACGCGCGCAATCAGGCGCGCGGCACCCATTCCCGGCCGGGTGCCGCCGGCGCCTGTGCGCCGGCCCCGTTGGCAGCGGGGCCCTGGGACGCGGCGGACGCGGTGTAGGACCCGTAGGCGTACTCGCGGGCGCCGACGCGGTTGATGACGACACCGATGATCGGCGTCCCGGTGCGCGTGACCTGGGTGGCTGCGTCGGTCAGGGCGCGGCGACCCGCGCGGTCGAGGTCGACGACGAGGATCACGGCGTCCACGGCGGCGGCCAGCGCCGTCGTGTCGGCGCCGATGGTCACCGGGGCGGAGTCGACCACGACGTGGTCGTAGTGGTTCGCGAGGCCGCCCAGCAGCTCGCCCATGCGCCGCAGGCCGAGCAGCGCCGACGGGCTCGGCGGGGACGGGCCGGCGGCCAGCAGGTGCACGCCGCGCATCGACGTCGACGACACCAGCTCCCGCGGGTCGCGCGGGGGCTCGACCAGGAGGTTGGACACGCCCTTTAGCTCACCGGCGCCGATCGAGGCGCCGAGCCCCCGCCGCCGCAGGTCGCAGTCGACCGCCAGAACAGTCGTCCCCAAGCGTGCGAATGCCATGGCCAGATGCTTGACGGCGAAGCTCTTGCCCTCTCCCGGTAGCGAACTTGTCACGGCGATCACCTGGTGCGGGCCGGAGGCACCGGCGTGCAGGTTGGTGCGCAGCAGGTCGAATGCCTCCGCGGTCATCGCCTCGCGGCCCACGGCCTCCAGCGGGATGCGAGCGAGCACCGGCGCCCCGAGCAGTGCGGGGAGCTCCGCCTCGCCGCGCAGGCGGTCGTCGAAGCGGTCGGCGAGCGCCGTCGCCGTCGTCGCGAGCGCCAGGGCGAGGAGGAAGCCGAGCGCCAGGTAGAGCTTCGGGCGCGGGCGGGCGGGCGCCGTCGGCAGCATCGCCCGGCTTGCAACGGAGAGGTCGGCGCCCTGCAGCGCCAGGCTGCCCTGAGTCGCCACGAAGGCCTCCCGCGCCGACTGCAGCTCGGTCTCGGCGACCGATCGCCGTGCGACGTCTGCGGGGGCGGTCGCGCCCTGCAGGCCCTGCACCTGCTGGCCGAGCGCGCCGATGTTCGACCGCAACTCGTTGAGCTGCCCCCGGCTGGCCGCCGCTGAGGACGTCCGCTGCTGGCCGACGAACGTCGTGGCGTAGGTGTCGGCGAGCTGCCGCGCCCGCTGTGGGCGCCCGTCGAATGCCTGCAGCCGAATCAGGCGGGTTCCCGTCGTGACCTCGGCGGAGACCTTGGACTCGAGTGCGGCGGCATCGAGCTTGAAGGGCAGGTCGCGGACGACCGCCTCGGTCACCTCCGGGGTGCGCAGCAGGGAGACGTAGGTGCGCGCCAGCTCTTCGTCGAGCTGCAGCGCGCCCGCGCCGGTGGAGATCGAGCGGTTCTCGCCGACGAACAGGGTGGCTTCCGCCCGGTACTCCTTGGGCAGCGCGAAGGTCACGACCGCGGCCATCGCGAGCGCCGCCAGGAAGACGGTCGCGAAGATCCGCCGTTGGCGGGTGACTATGAGCTCGAGCAGCCGGGACAGGAAAAGCACGCTACTCCGGGACGCGGAAGACCGCGAGAAGCGTGCGCAGGAGGATCTTGGCGTCCAGGGTGAAGGACCAGTGCTCGATGTAGTAGTTGTCGAGCTCGATCCGCTCCGCGAGCGAGGTGCCCCCGCGCAGTCCCCCGACCTGGGCCAGACCCGTGATCCCAGGGCGCATGCGGTGACGGTCGGCGTAGCGGTCGAGGCTGTCGCTGAAGAGCTCGACGTACTCCGGCCGCTCGGGGCGCGGGCCGACGAGACTCATCTCTCCGCGCGCGACGTTGACCAGCTGGATCAGCTCGTCAAGGGAGGACCGGCGCAGCACGCGCCCGATCGCCGTGCGGCGGTCAGGCCCCTCGATGCCGCCGGGCGCCCGGTCGGCCCCGAGGTCTGGCGGGGCCGCGGGATCGGGATTGGCGCCGCGCATGCTGCAGAACTTCAGCAGGCCGAAGTCGCGTCCGTGTTGACCGGTGCGCCGCTGGCGGAAGACGACCGGTCGGCCCGACGTCACGAGGATGAGGAACGCGATCACGATCATGAGCGGGGCGGCGCACACGAGCATGATCGAGCCCACCACCCGGTCGAGCACGTGCTTGGCCGTGAGCTTCCAGCCGCGGTACCGCCCGGTGCCGATCGTCAGGAGCGGCATCCCGCCGATCGGCTCGTAGGTCATCCGGTCGTTCGTGTGCTCGAAGAGCCGCGGGACCATGGAGACCTGCACGCCCAGCTCGTCGCACGCGCGCAGGAGCGGGAGCAGATGCCGATCCGGTCGCCCGGCGAAGGCCAGTACGACATGACGGGCCCGCGTCTCGCGGATGAGCCGCGAGAGGTCACTGGGCTGACCAAGCACCGGAACCGGCCGCCCCCCGACCAGATTGGCCGGCGGCGGCGACCAGTCCAGAAAGCCCACCGGGCGAAGCCCATACTGGGGGCGGGTGTGGAGCCAGCGCCCGATTCGCGCCCCGACCACGCCGGCGCCGACGATGAGCGTCGGCCGGCCGGACATCTCACGCCCGCGAAACCGGCGCCGGATGAGCCGGACGACGGAGTGGCTGAGCACGAGCAGGCCCACGGCGGTCGCCCAGGCGCCCACCAGGGTCGGCTCGTCGATCCCGCCGGGAGCCGTGACGCGGCCGAACGCCGCGGTCAACATGCCCGCCACGGACACCGCGGCGATGACCGGCCACAGGTCGTCGAGCACCCCGGCGTCCAGCCGCCGCGCCCGCATCCGGGTCGGCCACATGGCCAGCATCGCGGCGACCGGGAAGGCCAGTAGGGCCCGGAGCCCGGCCGGTTGGGGAGCCCACGACGTCCAGTGGAGGGAGAGCATCACCGCGACCACCAGCACGGCCAGGTCCAGCCCCGCCGCCAGCCACGGCCAGGCTGGTGCGTCGAGCAGCCCGCTCAGGTGCGGTCGGCCGACCGCCGTGCCGCCGAGCGGCGCTGGGTCGTCCTTCAGGGTCTGCGCCGAGCCCGGTGAATCGCGATATCTCGGCATCTCAGACTGACAACGATCCGCGGCCCGGAACCTTGTGCTCGCGACGATAGCGGACCGCCCTCGTCAGGCGTCGAACGCCTGTTCGCTTCTATACAGTGGAGCGCAGTTATGAGCCGCCAGTCGGAGATCGTCGTCAGCGGTGCCCGTGAGCACAATCTCAAGGACGTCACGGTCGCGCTGCCGCGGGACGCCCTCGTGGTCATCACGGGCCTGTCGGGCTCGGGGAAGTCCTCGCTGGCCTTCGACACGATCTACGCCGAGGGCCAGCGGCGGTACGTCGAGTCGCTGAGCGCCTACGCGCGCCAGTTCCTCGGGCAGATGGACAAGCCGGACGTCGACTCGATCGAGGGGTTGTCCCCGGCGATCTCGATCGACCAGAAGACCACGTCGCGCAACCCGCGCTCGACGGTCGGCACGGTCACCGAGATCTACGACTACCTGCGGCTGCTGTGGGCGCGCATCGGCAAGCCCCACTGCTTCAACTGCGGCCGCCCGATCGCGGCCCAGTCGGCCGAGCAGATCATCGACCAGCTGATGGCCTTCGAGGAGGGCACGCGCTTCATGGTGCTCGCCCCGATCGTGCGCGGGCGCAAGGGCGAGTTCCGCGACCAGCTCGAGCACCTGCGCTCGGAGGGCTTCACGCGCGTGAAGGTCGACGGCGAGCTGCGCCTGCTCGAGCAGGACATCATCCTCGACAAGAAGTTCAAGTACGACCTCTCGGTGGTGGTGGACCGGCTGATCATGCGGCCGGACGTGCGCAAGCGGCTCGCGGACTCCGTGGAGACCGCGGTGCAACTCGCCGACGGGATCCTCGACGTCGAGCTCGTACCCGATCCCTCCAGCCCACCCCCCGCCAAACCCGAGGTCAAGACCTACTCCGAGCGCTTCGCCTGCCTGCGCTGCGGCATCTCGATGCCCGACCTCGAGCCGCGCTCGTTCTCCTTCAACTCGCCGCACGGCGCCTGCCCGCGCTGCACCGGCCTGGGCTCGCAGATGGAGATCGACCCGGAGCTGGTGGTGCCCGATCCGTCGCTGTCGATCGGCGAGGGGGCGATCCTGCCGTGGTCCTCGGGCCACACCGCCTACTACGACCAGCTGATCGCCGGGATCGCCGAGCGCTACGAGATCTCGCTCCAGACGCCGTGGCGGGCCCTGCCGGAGGACCAGCGCGACCTCTTTCTCCACGGGACCGACGACGACAAGATCTACGTCTCCTACCGCAACCGGATGGGGCGCCGGCGCTCGTACATGACGACCTTCGAGGGGATCGTCTCAAACCTCGAGCGCCGCTACAAGGAGACGGACTCCGACTACTCGCGCGAGCGCATCGAGGAGTACATGACGATGCGGCCGTGCCCGGAGTGCAAGGGCTCGCGGCTGCGGCCGGAGTCGCGCGCGGTGAAGGTCGACGGGCTGGCGATCCACGAGTTCAGCCGGCTCTCGGCGCAGCGCGCCATCAGCTGGGTCGAGGCGCTGAGGCTGTCGGCCACCGACCGGGCGATCGCGCGGCTGATCCTGCGCGAGATCGACGAGCGGCTGCGCTTCTTGGACAACGTCGGGGTCGGCTACCTGTCGATGGACCGCGCGGCGGCCACGCTGTCGGGCGGCGAGGCGCAGCGGATCCGCCTGGCGACGCAGATCGGCTCCTCGCTGGTCGGGGTGCTCTACATCCTCGACGAGCCGTCGATCGGGTTGCACCAGAAGGACAACGCGCGGCTGATCGCGACGCTGGTGCGCCTGCGCGACCTCGGCAACACCGTGCTCGTGGTCGAGCACGACGAGGGGACGATGCGGGCGGCGGACCACGTCGTCGACATGGGCCCGGGCGCCGGCGAGCACGGCGGCTACGTGGTGGCCGAGGGCACCGCGGAGGAGATCATGCGCGTGCCCGAGTCGGCCACGGGCCAGTTCCTGTCGGGCGTGCGGCGGATCGAGGTGCCGGCCAGGCGCCGCACCCCGTCGGGGTATGTGGAGATCGAGGGGGCCACCCAGCACAACCTCAAGCGCGTCAACGTGAAGGTCCCGCTCGGCGTGTTCTGCTGCGTGACCGGCGTGTCGGGGTCGGGCAAGTCGACGCTGGTCAACGAGGTCCTCTACAAGGCCGTCGCAAACAAGCTGCACCGGGCCAAGCTGCGGCCCGGCGCGCACAGGAAGGTGTCGGGGCTCGACCAACTCGACAAGATCATCTCGGTCGACCAGTCGCCGATCGGCCGCACGCCGCGCTCGAACCCGGCCACCTACATCGGGCTCTTCGACCAGATCAGGGAGCTGTACACCAAGACGCAGGAGGCCAGGGCGCGCGGCTACAAGCCGGGCCGCTTCTCCTTCAACGTCAAGGGCGGGCGCTGCGAGGTCTGCCGCGGCGACGGGCAGATCAAGATCGAGATGCACTTCCTGCCGGACGTCTACGTGCCCTGCGAGCAGTGCCACGGCAAGCGCTACAACAAGGAGACGCTCGACATCCGCTTCAAGGGCAAGAACGTCGCCGACGTGCTCGAGCTGCCGATCGAGGAGGCGCTCGGCTTCTTCGAGCACATCCCGAAGATCAGGCGCCGCCTGCAGACGCTCTACGACGTCGGCCTCGGCTACATGCGGCTGGGCCAGCCGGCCACGACCCTGTCCGGCGGCGAGGCGCAGCGCGTCAAGCTCGCCTCCGAGCTGTCGAAGGTGGCGACGGGCCAGACGCTCTACATCCTCGACGAGCCCACCACCGGCCTGCACTTCGCCGACATCGAGAAGCTGCTCGAGGTGCTGCAGCGCCTGGTCGACGCGGGCAACTCCGTCGTCGTCATCGAGCACAACCTCGACGTGATCAAGACCGCCGACCGGCTGATCGACATGGGTCCGGAGGGCGGGGAGGAGGGCGGCGTGCTGATGGCCACCGGCACGCCCGAGCAGGTCGCCGCCGTCGAGGACTCCTACACGGGCCAGTTCCTGCGCGACCTCGGCCTCGTCACGCCCGCCGCCCGCCCGGCGCGCGGCGGCCGCGGCCGCGCGCGGGCGAAGGAGAGGGTCGCGGCGTAGGGTCGCCGCCGGGACGCTCAGCCGCCGAAGCGGCCCTGGAGCGCCTGGACGTTCGCCACGTACTGGCGCGTCTCGGGCAGGATGCCGTGGTCGCGGACGGAGGCCAGGCCCTGGTAGTAGCCGGCGACGGCGGTGGCCTGGTCGCCGCCCGTCTGCGCGAGGAGCTGCTTGAGGTACAGCGAGCCGGCGCGGACGTTGTCGGTCGCGGACGCCGGATCGAGCTTGGTCGAAGCCAGGTTGTCCTGGATCCACGTCCACGTGCCCGGCATGACCTGCATCACGCCGCGCGCGTTGGCCGAGGAGACCATCGCGTTGTTGAAGCCGCTCTCCTGGTAGGCCACGGCGGCGGCCAGCGAGCCCGGGACGCCGTGCTGCGCGGCGATCGAGGACACCGTCCCGGAGTCCAGCCGCGCCGACGTGGGCTCGGGCCCGGCGACGGGGACGACCGGCGCAGGTGCCGGCTCGGAGGCGCGCGGCGGCGTGGGCGAGCCCGTGGGCAGCTTGATGACGGTGCCGGCGAGCAGCGGGCGGGAGGCGCTGAGGCCGTTCATGGCCGCGATCTGCGCCGCGGGGATCCGCGCGACCGCGGCGAGGCCGGAGAGCGTGTCGCCCCAGCGGACCGTGTACCCGCCCAGGGCCGGGGGCGCGGAGGGCGGGGTGCTCGCCACCGGGGTGGAGGCGACCGGCGCGGCGGCGGCGGCCGCTCGGGGGTTGGTCGGGGCCATGCCGGCGGCCGACATGGCGGCGGCCGCCTCCGACGGTGACGGGACCATCACGGTCGACCCGAGCACCACGTTGCCCTCGGCGGGCAGATGGTTGTACGCGGCGAGCGCCCGGTTCGTGAAGTTGCTGGCCGCGGCGATGGTCCAGAGGGTCTCGCCGGGGACGACCGTGTGGGGCACGGCAGCCGCGGCGGGACCGCCGAGGGTCACGGCGAGAGTCACGGCGAGGGGGGCGATCAGGCGGCGCATGAGTCCGGTTTAGCCGAAATCGGTCGCCGCACGGCGTCGGCGCGCGCGGTTACGTTCAGCTGCACCGGCGGTTGCATGGCATTGTTCGCGCCCGTGGACCCCGGCGACGTCAAGCTCTGGGCGCAGAAGTGGCGCTGGTATGGGCGCGCCACGCGTCCGTACGGCCGCGCGCTGGTGCACTACGAGCTCGCGAGGCGGCGCTGCTTCGCCAAGTGGCCCTTGCACGGCGATGCGCTGGAGATGCTGCGCGACGGGCGCCTCGAGCTCGGCGAGAACGTCCTCTTCGAGCCGGGCGTCTGGCTCACGGCCCCCGCGCCGGCCCGGATCCGCATCGGCGCGGGCAGCTTTCTCAACCTCGGCGTGACGGTCGCGGCGACGGACCTGGTCGACATCGGCGCGCACTGCATGTTCGCCAACGGCTGCTTTGTCACCGACGCCGACCATCGCTTCGACGATCCCGCCAAGCCCGTCCCCTGGCAGGGCTTCACGACCAAGGGGCCGACGCGCGTCGGCGACAACGTCTGGTGCGGCGCCAACGTCGTGATCACGAGCGGCGTCACCGTCGGCGAGCGCTGCGTGATCGGCGCGAACGCCGTCGTCACGCGCGACCTGCCGCCGCGCTCGATCGCCGTGGGCACCCCCGCCCGCGTGATCAGGTCGGTCGAGTACCCGGGCTCGGTCCCTAGCTCTTCTTCTTGAGGATGACGGTGATCGCGAAGACCACAACCGCGGCGAGGCCGGTCAGTCCGAGGACGGCGAGCACGCCGAAGGCCGTGGGGCTGTTGCCCGCACGGCGCGCCTCGGAGGCCCGGCTCGTCCCGTAGACGACCAGCGAGAAGAGCACGGTGACGCCGACGCCGGCCAGCAGGGAGACCCAGATGACCTGCAGGAGCTGCCCCCACTCGATCGCGGCGAGCGGGCCCATCACGCGCCCACCGTCAGGGTCCGGCCCTGCATCAGCCGCCGGCCGAGCGCCACGCCGAGCAGCAGCACGAGCACGATCGAGACCACGCGCGGGCCCGCGGGCCCGTCGCCGAATATCCGCGTGACGCCGAAAGTGAGGGCGCCGACGGCGGCTGCGGCCGGCAGCGTGAGCACCCACGCCACGACGATGTTGCCCGCCACGCCCCAGCGTACGGCCGAGACGCGCTTGGCGGCGCCGGCGCCCATGATCGCGCCGGAGATGACGTGCGTGGTCGAGAGCGGGAAGCCCACGTGCGAGGCGGAGAGGATCACCGCGGCGCCCGAGGCCTGGCTGGCGAAGCCCTGGGCCGGGTCCATCTTGATGATGCGCGTCCCCATGGTGCGGATGATCCGCCAGCCGCCGACGTAGGTGCCGAGGGCGATCGCCGAGGCGGCGGACAGGACGACCCAGGTGGGGATGTCGTCGGTCGGCGCGAGGTTCCCGTTGGCCACGAGCGCCAGGAAGATGATCCCCATCGTCTTCTGGGCGTCGTTGGTGCCGTGGGACAGCGAGAAGAGGCTGCCCGTGACGATCTGGCCCGCGCGGAAGCCACGGTTGACCGAGCCGGGGGCGCGCTGGCCGACCATCCGATAGCAGACGAGGATCGCCAGCCCGGCGACCGCGAAGGCGAGCACGGGGGCCACGAGCGCGGGCACGATGACCTTCTCGATCAGGCCGGCCCCGAGCACGCCCCTGGTCCCTACGGCGGCCAGAGTGGAGCCGACCACGCCGCCGATCAGCGCGTGCGACGAGGACGAGGGCAGGCCGAAGTACCAGGTCAGCAGGTTCCAGAAGATCGCGCCGATCAGCCCGGCGAAGACGATCTCCGGCGTGATCATGCTCGCGGCGACGATGCCCTTGGCGATCGTCGCGGCGACCGCCAGCGACAGGAAGGCGCCGACGAAGTTCAGCACGGCGGCGATCGTCACCGCGATCCGCGGCGGCATCGCGCGCGTGGAGATCGACGTCGCGACGGCGTTGGCCGTGTCGTGGAAGCCGTTGGTGAAGTCGAACGCCAGCGCGGTGCCGACGACGATCACGAGGACCAGGTTGCTGTGCACGGTGTCGGGCCTAGGTGTTCTTCAGGACGATGCCCTGAAGGATGTTCGCGACGTGCTCCGTCGCGTCGACCGCCGACTCGAGGCGCTCGAAGATGTCCTTCCAGCGGATCACGACCATCGGATCGATCGCCCGCTCGAACAGGGAGGCCAGGGCCTCGCGCTCGATGCGGTCGCCCTCGTTCTCGAGCCGGTGGATCTCGACCACGTAGTGGCTGAGGTCCTGCAGCGAGCGCAGGCGCGGCAACGCCTCCTTGATCTGCCGGCAGGCCTGGTTGAGGACCTTCGCCAGCTCGACCGCCTGGTCCATCGACGCCTCGATCCGGTACAGGCCGAGGAAGTCCGCCACCTCCTCGGTGAAGTCGAGGATGTCGTCGAGCCCCGAGGCGAGGGCGAGGATGTCCTCGCGGTCGATCGGCGTGACGAACGTCTGGTGGAGCTTGTGGATGATGTCGTGCGTGATCCGGTCGCCCTCCTGCTCGGCGAGCAGGATCTCCCGGGCCAGCTCGGAGCGCTCCGGCCAGGACTCGAGCATGCGCTCGAGCATCGCGGCCGCGCGGACGTTGTTCGCCGCCGCCTCCTCGAAGAGGTCGTAGAACTCCCGCTCGCGCGGCATGAACAGTTGTGAGAGGCGCGCCACGGCGGGCAGCGTACCGGCCCTACCAGTCGTAGGCGGGCGCGCCGCGCCGCGGCGGGCGGGCGCGGAGCCGCTCGAGCTCCTCGGGTGCGATCGAGTAGCTGTGCTCCGCAGCCGGGAACTCCCTGGAACGGACGGCTTCCGCGTAGGCGGTGACCCCGCGCAGCATCTCGCCGCGGACGTCCGCGAACTGCCGCACGAACTTCGCGACGTGCCCCTGGTGGACCGCGAGCATGTCGTGCAGGACGAGCACCTGGCCGTCGGTCGCGGGCCCGGCGCCGATGCCGATGACGACGATCTCCATGTGCTCCATCACGAGGTCGGTGACCTGGGCGGGGATCGCCTCGAAGACGACGGCGAAGCAGCCGGCGTCCTGCAGCTCCATAGCGTCCTGCATGACCTGCGAGGCGCGCTCGGCCGTCCGCCCCTGGGCGCGGTAGCCGCCGAGCGAGGTCGCGGTCTGCGGCGTCAGGCCGACGTGTCCCATGACCGGGATGCCGGCGCTGACGATCGCGCGGGCGCGCTGCACGGAGGTGCCCCCGCCCTCCAGCTTGACCGCGTCGCAGCCCGCCTCCTTGACGAAGCGCTGGGCGGTCAGGATCGCGTGCTCGTCCGAGGACTCGTACGAGCCGAACGGCAGGTCGCCGATCAGCATCGGCGTCCTCAGCCCGCGGCGGACGGCGCGCGCGAGCATCAGCAGCTCGTCGACGGTCACGGGGACCGTGTCGCTGTAGCCGAGGACGTTGTTGGCGGCGGAGTCCCCGACCAGCACGAGGTCCACGCCGGCCTCCTCGACCACGAGCGCGCTCGGGTGGTCGTAGGCGGTGACCATGACGATCGGGTCGCCGAGCGCCTTGCGCTCCTGGAGCTTTGTCAAATTGATCGGCTTGCGCGCGGGCGGCTCTTCGCGAGGGGCGCTGGACATGGTCTAGGCCTCCTCGGGGGCCAGCAGGGTCGCGACGGCGTGGTCGACGTCGATGATGCGATTCATGCGGTCCACGTGGACGACGCGCGGCTCGTGGTGCTCGAGCTCCTCGCGCGTGTACTGCGCGTAGGAGATGACGATGATCGTGTCGCCGTGGTGCACCAGGCGCGCGGCGGCGCCGTTGATCCGGATCTCGCCGGAGCCGGGGACGCCGGCGATCGTGTAGGTCTCGAAGCGCGCGCCGTTGTCGACGTCGACGACGGCGACCTGCTCGTGCTCGAGGATGTCGGCGGCCTCGAGCAGCTGCGGGTCGATCGTGACCGACCCCACGTAGTGCAGGTCGGAGTCGGTGATCGTGGCCCGGTGGATCTTGGACTTCAGCATGGTGCGGGTCATGGGAGCGGCGGGCCTCCGGTGGCGATGGTCACGTTGTCGATCAGGCGAGTGGCGCCGACGCGCGCGGCGACGGCGATCAGGACGTGCCCGTTGACGGTGGAAACGGGCTGGAAGGTGTCCGGGGCCACCACGGCGACGTACTCCGGGGTGACGGCGGCGTCGCGCATCGCCGCCGCCGCGCCGGCGCGGAGGCGTTCGGCGTCGCGCTCCCCGGCGGCGGCGGCGCGCCCCGCGGCGGTCAGGCCGCGGTGCAGCGCCGTGGCCTGCGCGCGCTCGGCGGGGCTCAGGCGGACGTTGCGGCTGCTCAGCGCGAGGCCGTCGGGCTCGCGGACGATGGGGAGGACCTCGATCGCGACGGGGATGTCGAGGTCGGCGACCAGGCGGCGCACGAGCGCGACCTGCTGGGCGTCCTTGGCCCCGAAGTACGCGCGGTCGGGCCCCACCATGTTGAGCATCTTGGCCACGACGGTGGCCACTCCGGCGAAGTGTCCGGGCCGGTGCGCCCCCTCGAAGCTGTCGCTGAGCCCCGCGACGGTGACCGTGGTCGCGAAGCCCGCCGGGTAGACCTCCTCGAGCCCGGGCGCGAACAGGACGGTCGCGCCCTCGCGGGCGGCGAGCGCCGCGTCGCGCGCCGCGTCGCGGGGGTAGGCGTCGAGATCCTGGGCCTCGTCGAACTGGGTCGGGTTGACGAACAGCCACACCACGACCTCGTCGCAGGCGTCGCGGGCCGCGGCGATCAGCGACAGGTGTCCGGCGTGAAACGCCCCCATCGTGGGGACGAGGCCGACGCTGCGGCCCAGCCGCCTGGCCTCCGCCACGTGGGCGCGGACCGCGGCGACGGTGCGGACGGTCTTCATGCCGCGGTCGCCTCCGCGAGGGCGTCGTAGAGCGGCAGCAGGTCGGGCAGGCGCTCGCGCAGCGCCGCGCGGTGGCGCTGCACCGTGGCGTCGTCGCCGCGGGCGATCGGGCCGGTGAGGGCGGCCGGCCCCCGGGCCGCCCAGTTCTCGACGGTGGCGCGCACGAGCGGGACGAGCGCCTCGCGCGTGACGCCGGCGCTCGCGGCGACGCGCTCGGCCGCCGTCTCGACGGTCACGAGGAAGTTCGACGCGATCGACGCCGCGGCGTGGTAGGCGGCGCGGTCGGCGTCGGCGACCTCGATCGGGCGCATCCCCAGCCGGCGCGCGAGCTCGGCGGCCACCCGGGTCTCGCCGGCCACGGCGGCGCCGGCGCCCGCGAAGTCCGTGGCGCCCTGCGCGGGCACCGTCATCAGCGGATGCAGCGAGAGGGCGCGGTGCCCGGCGCGGCTGATCGGCTCGAGCGTCGTGGCCCCGGAGCAGTGGCCGACCAGCGGGCCGGGCGCCACGGCGGCGGCCGCGTCGGCGATCGCGTGGTCGGGCACCGTCAGCAGCACGAGCGTCGCCGCGGCGTCGGGCGGCTCGCCGCGGCCGAGCGGGCCCTGGACACGCAGGCCGGCTGCGCGCAGGGAGGCGCCGAGGGCAGTGCCCAGGCGACCGGGGCCGATGATGGCGATCAGGTCCAGTTCTCGCATGAGATACCGGCGTGAGAGGGGTCTGCGAACGAAAATCCGGGTTTTGCGGGGTCCGTCCCTTAGTGAAGGTGACGGCCGCGTCACGCCACATAGTACCGGCCGGGCGCTTGGTTACGCTGGTTGTATGCGAACCGCCGAGGAGCGCCGGGAGGAGCTCAAGGCCGTCTATCGCGAGTCCAGTGGCTGCGTGCGCTGCCCGCAGCTCGCCGCGGCCCGCCAGACCGTGGTCTTCGGCTCGGGCAACGCGGACGCCGACCTGATGTTCGTCGGCGAGGCCCCGGGGCGCTCCGAGGACGAGCAGGGCGTCCCATTCGTCGGCCAGGCGGGCCGCCTGCTCGACGAGCTGCTCGCCGGCATCGGGCTCCAGCGGGCCGACGTCTTCGTCGCAAATGTGCTCAAGTGCCTCAGCTACACCGCGATGGTCCAGCTTGGAGATGGTTCGTGGGAGCGCATCAGCCGTCTCGTCCGATCGCGCTATCCAGGGACAGTCATGTCCGTCGACGCCGACGGAATCCTGGTGCCGAAACGGGTGACCGGCTGGCACGCAACGCCCCTCGGCGGGCGTCGAGTGTTCAAGTTGTCCTTCAAGACAGCGAGGATCAACGGTCCTCGGAAGGCCGGCGTGCAGCTGACCGGCGATCACCCGGTGCTGACGGAGCGCGGCTACGTCCCAGTCCAGGATCTCCAGCCGGGCGATCGTGTCGCGACAGGCCAGGGACTCAGCAAGACCGCATACGACACCGTCTGCGGCACATTGCTCGGGGATGGGTACCTTCCCGCTCGGTCATCGACCGTGACCTTCGGCCACTGCGAGCGGCAGGCCCAACACGCTGCTTTCAAGGCCTGGCTTCTGGCTGAGCTGAACCCTCGTAGCCAACACTTGAGCGTCGCCGCCGCCGCTGGGGGTGAACGCATGTACGACGTCGTGCACGTCCGTACGCTTGCTCATCGGGCGCTCCGAACCTTGCGGCCGGAGTTCTATGCAGATCGGAAGGTCGTGCCAGACTGGATGGCGACAGCGTTGAACGTCCGTATGCTCGCGATCTGGTTCATGGATGACGGGTACACAAGAATCCGTGGTGGCGGACGACAGCCGTTGTCCGAGCTGGCCACCAACGGGTTCAGCGATGCTGATCGCCACGTCCTGCGCCAGGGTTTGTTGGCGATGGGGCTGCCAACGAAGGCCGGTGGGGGACGGCTCTTCTTCGACGTCACCAGCAGCCGCCTGCTCTCAGAGCTGATCGCGCCCCTGGTTCCTCCCAGCATGCGTTACAAGCTCGTGCCGGACGTCGAGTCGCGCGTTCGGTATGACTCTTCCCGGTGGCAATGCGGGTTGCCACGCACGATGTACGACGAGGTCGAGGTGGAGGACATCAGCGACCGCGAGCGGCACGATACGACGTTCTTCTGCATCGATGTCGAGGACAACCACAACTTCGTGACGGCCGGCGGTGTCGTGCACAATTGCCGGCCCCCCGGCAACCGCGATCCGCTCCCCCAGGAGATCGCCAACTGCCAGGACTACCTGTTCCGCCAGCTCGACCTGCTCGAGCCGAAGGTCGTCTGCACGCTCGGCAACTTCTCGACGAAGCTGCTGCGCGGCGACCCCACGGGCATCACCCGTCTGCACGGGCAGCCCGAGCTGCGCGTGATCGGCCCCCGCGCGGTGCGCCTCGTCCCGCTGTATCACCCGGCGGCGGCGCTCTACACCCGCTCCCTGCTCGAGACGCTCAAGGCGGACTTCGCGCGCATTCCGGCGCTGCTCGCACTCGACGCGCCGGCCCAGCCGGAGCCCCTAGAGCCCGAGCCCGAGCCCGAGCCGGCGGCGTTGGAGCCCGAGGCGCTCGCAGAGCCCGACGAGCACCAGCTCGGGCTCTTCTGAGCGACGTCCGCGAGTGAGCCGCTGGGGCCGCGGTGCCCGAACGCCTAAGAGATTCTTTAGGGCTCCGTATGTTCTGGGGCGCTGGGCCGTTGTATGCCTGTGAGCTCTTGTGCGAGGCGCCTCATCCGGGTCGTGTTCTGGCCGTTGATGGTCGGTGTGATTGGGGTGGCCGTGGTCGTGCCGGCGTCTGGCGCCGGCGGTCGTGGGGGCGCGGCTGTCAGCGATCCGCCGAATGAGGCGGGCGCCGAGGTGGTTCGGGAGAGGGTCAAGGAGGTGCGTGCGGCGCGGGATCGGTTTGAGGAGCGGCGGCGCACGCCGGAGGCACGGGATCGCAGGCGCCGCTCCCGGGGGCAGTTCGGCGCTCTCTCCGCGATCCACACGCCACGCACCCCGTCGCCGCCAACACCAGCCGCCGCCACCGCGCCGGCGACGTCGCCGACACGCGGATCACGAGCGGGTTTACGAGTTCATCGCGGCATTGCTTGTGGTCGAGTTCGAGAATCCGGAGAGCGCTGAGCGGGCGATGGTCATCGCTGACGCGCTCGCCGAGCTCGGTGAGGACCGTTCCTGGGCGAGCGTCTGGTGGGCTTACGGCGCGATCCATCATGACCTAAGCGATGAGGCGCTTGAACGCGCCGGCGACCTGCTCGAAAGGGTCGACCGGTTTGACCAGGCCCAGGCGGCTGCGCTGATGCTTCGAGCAGAGATCAGGTACACGCAAGCCCTCTATCGCGACGCCGAGCCCGACCAGAACGAGCAGCTGGGAATCTTGTCCGAAGCTGTGGGCTTGGCGCCGGAGTGGCCGAACATTCGAGTGCGGCTGGCGCGCGCTTTGTGGTCGGCGGGGGATGCCGAGTCGGCGCGAATGCACGCCGAGGCTGCGATCGCGCTAACGGCAGCGCCACCGTCCGAGGATCCCTTCGACGTCGCCATCTCGGGGAAGGGTCTTCGCCCTGGCTGGGCGAGCGATGAGCTCACCGCTCTTGGGCTCCTTCAACGCTGACGGCGAGAAGTTTCAGGACGTGGCGCGGATCTCGTTCGAGGAGCCGGTCGAGGTGATCAGGCACCATCCGGACCACTACCAGCGGTGGTGGAGGCCGATGCTCAGGTTCTTCTGAGCGGCAAACGGTAAGCGCGATCAAGGCCGCCACGCTCCCGCTTGCCTCGAGCAGCAAGCCTCGGTTGCTCCTCTACGTCCAGTTGTCACGCACGAGGTCGCGCGATGACGCTCAGGTGCTGGCGGCGGGCGCGGTGGGTTCGTCATCGACAGTGTGGCGCTGTTGCGGCCCGGCGAGCACCACACGATCGCGCCGGTCTGATGGTCAGCCACGCTGGTCAGGTAGCGGTGATGACGGCGGTAGCTGATCTCGTCCACGCCGATCGCGACGAGGCCCTCCAGGCGCCGGTCGTCGAGGTGGTCTGAGACGACACGCGCGACGATCCGCCCGACCATGTCCCACCCCGACCCGCGGCAGCCGGGTGATCGGCGTGAACGCCATCTGCTGGGCCAACCACGCGACGACGTCTTCGAAGTCACGGGTGTGATGAGCACCCGTCCGGGCCCACGGCACGGGCTCGGCGCGCACACCGCAGTCCGCGCATCTGAGCAGCCGCAGCTCGCTCTCGATGAAGCAGCGACTCGCACCGAGATCGAGATGCCGCCAGCGCTTGATGCGACGATCGTGGACCTGCAGTCGGCCGGTCTGCCCGCAGCCGCCGCAGACCCGTCGCCGGCGCCTGAGCCTGACCGTGACCACGACGCCGTCGCTGGTGAAGCTGACATCGATGACCGACGCCCCAGGCACGTGAGCAGGTCAAACGCGGCGAGGTGTTCTCGGCCGAGCAGATTAAGCGCGAGCTTCGGTGATCGACGCGTCGGTGCCCGTGGTGTTCCGCGGAACCGTGTTTGCAACAACTTTGTGACAATCCGTGCCTGCCCGGCGATCGTGTGCTACGTCGGAGGTACCGCTCACTCACGGCCGACCGCTATCCACAGATGCTCCTCTGGGTGGGCCGCCCCTCAGCCGCGCGCCCGGCGCCGCTCGTCGGCGGTGATCGCGAAGCGCTCGTGGTCGCGCCAGCGGCCGCCGATCAGCAGGTAGCGCGGCGAGAAGCCCTCGAGCCGGAAGCCCGCGCCGAGTGCCAGCGCCTTCGAGGGCGTGTTGCCCGGCTGGATGTTGGCCTCCAGGCGATGGAGGGCGAGGGTGCCGAAGGCGTGGTCGAGGACGAGCTCGAGCGCCGCCCCCATGTACCCCTGCCCGGCGTAGCGGGCGTGGCCGTAGTAGCCGAGGTAGGCGTTCTGAAAGGCGCCGCGGACGATCTGGGAGATCGTGAAGATGCCGAAGAGGGCGTCGTCGCAGCGCCGCAGGCCGAGCAGGGTGACGACGTCCTCGCGGCGCGCGCGGGCCACCAGCTCGTCGAACTGGTCGCCGCGCTCCGGCGGGTAGGCCCAGGGGTGATGCAGGTCCCGGCTGTTGCGGACGAGGGCGAGGAACTCGTCGCGGTCGCGGTAGTCGATCTCGCGCAGCCGTACCCGGCGCACCTCGGGGGCGCCGTCGGAGCTCGCGACGGGCTCTTCGGCGCGCGAGCCGGCGCGGCGCACACGTTCAAGCACGGATCAAAGGTACCCGGGGGACCGGGTCATACGCCAACTGTCAGCGCGAGCACCGGCGCTTTCAGAGCACCGGCTCCGAGCCGGCCAGGGGGTCGCGCCGCACGAGGGCGCCGAGCACGACGATCGCCGCGGCGGCGACGGCCTGCAGGATCAGCACGCGGGCGGCGAAGCTCTCGAGCGTCGTGGCGCTTGCGAGCACGAGCGGCTCGGCGACCGCCACGGCGAGCAGCACGAGCACGAACAGCCGCCGGTGCAGCCCGAGCAGGAACTGGACGACGACGTAGGTGCAGGCGAGCAGGGCGAAGGCGATACCCAGAACCAGCAGGACGCGGTCCCCGGAGGCGAAGTCGGCGCCGAAGGCGGTCTTGAGCAGCAGCCGGGGGAAGAGGGCGAAGATCGCGAGCGCCGGAACCGTGAGCAGGCCGATCAGCGCGAGCGCGCGCACGAGCACGTGGCGGGGGTCGAGCCCGGCCGCGGCGCGGCGGGTGGCCTCGGGCAGGACCCACAGGCCGATGCCGACGGCCACCCAGACGATCGCCTTGGCGGCGACGGTGGTGGCCGCGTAGATCCCGGCCGTGTCGTGGTCGAGCGCGTGGCGGGCCATGATCACGTCGACGTTCTGCAGCGCCGCGACGAGCACGAGCCCGGCGATCGGGACCGCGGCGTGGCGGGCCAGGGCGCTCAGCGGATGGTTCGCGCGCCCCAGCGCCGGCGGCCCGAGGCGGCGGCGCAGGATGCGGTGCAGCACGATCGCCACACCGGCCCAGGCGACGAACTGGCCGAGGTAGGCCCCGGTGACCCCGAGGGCCAGCGCGACCAGCGCGAGCGAGCCGAGCAGGCGCACGAGCCCCTCGGCCACGATCGAGATCGCCACTGGCCGGTAGGCGCGCGCCGCCTGGAGCAGCCCCCGCTGCACGCAGACCAGCAGCCACAGCGCGGCGCGGACCGGCACGGCGGCCGCGGCCCACTCCTGATCGATGTTGACGAGGTCGGCCAGCGGCCTGCGCAACAGGAAGGAGACGACGGCGACCGCGCCGAGCCCGTAGAGGATGTGCCGGGTCCAGCGCGCCAGGGTGGCGGCCAGCTCCGGCCCGTGCCCGAAGCGGCCGAGCGTCCCCTGGCGCGCGGTGACGACCTGCAGCGCCGAGCCCGGGACCACGAGCAGGACGGTGAAGTTGATCAGCGCCGCGAGCGAGCCGTAGCCGTCCGTCCCGAGGATCCGGGCGAAGAGGACCGTGAAGACGACGGCCATCAGCTGCTGGACGATCGTCGCGATCGCGAGACCGGCCGCCGGGGCGGTCTCGGACTGGCGAAGGCCCACGATGCGGGCCCGCAGCGAGGGCGCCACCGGTGCTGCCTGGGCCTCCATGAGCCGCCTGACGCTAGCGGACGCCTCTGCGGTCCGCTCCCTCGAATAGCCTTGGCTGCAGATGTCCTTAAGACTTCGCCACGCGGGTCCGCTCGCCGCCGTGCTGCTGTGCACCGTTGTGCCCGCCCCGGCGCTCGCGCGCAACGGCGACGACGTGCTGGTCGCCCAGATCGCCCAGGCCCGGGCGGCCAAGGACCCGTTCCGGGCCCTGCCGCCCCTGCGCAGGCATCCCCGCACCCGGCTGGGTGGTGACGCGACGCCGACGCCGACGCCCACGGCTACCGCGACGCCGGCCGGCAAGTCCGACCTGCCCTCCACCGGCTCGGACCCCGCGCTGGTCGCGCTCGTTGGCCTGAGCCTGCTCGGCTTCGGCCTCTCGCTGCGCCTCCGCGTTGCCCTCGGCGATGCCCGGGACACCGTCATCTGAAAAAACCACCCGGTCCTCCCAGGAGACGGAGGCCGCGGGCGCCGCGCTCGCCGCCCGGCTGCGGGCCGGAGACGTCGTGCTGGTCTCCGGCGACCTGGGCGCCGGGAAGACGACCTTCGTCCGCGGCGCCCTGCGCGCGCTGGGCGCGACCACCCCCGTCACGAGCCCGACCTTCGTCGTGGGCGTGCTCCACGCGGGCGACCGGGGCCCGCTCGCCCACCTCGACCTCTACCGCCTCGGCGGCCTCGACGACGAGGACCCGGGCCTGCTGGATCCCTACTTCGGGGCGGACACCGTGACCTTCGTGGAGTGGCCGGAGCGGGCCGAGCGCGAGTCGGCGGCCGCGGGGGGGCGGCCGGTGACGCACCGCGTGGCGCTCGCGCACGCGGGCGGCGACGCCCGGACGCTCACGCTGACCTGACGATGGCCGTCCTGGGCTTCGACACCGCGACCCCGTCCACGGCCGTCGGCCTGCTGCGCGACGACGGGACGGCCTTCGAGCGCCGCGACGACCCACCCGCCGGCGCGCGCCCGAACCACGCCAGCCGCCTGCTCGCGCTGGTCGAGGAGGTGCTCGCGGAGGCCGGGACGGGCTGGGACGGCGTCGGGCGCCTGGCGGTCGGCGTCGGGCCGGGCGGCTTCACCGGTCTGCGCATCGGCATCGCGACGGGCCGCGCGCTGGCGCAGGCGCGCGGGCTCGAGGTCGTGGGCGTGTCGTCGCTGCGGGCGCTCGCGTGCGGTGCGCCGGGGGAGGGGGTCGTGGCCGCCGTGCTCGACGCCCGGCGCGGGGAGGCGTTCCTCGCGGCCTACGGCGGGCCGGAGACGATCGTGGCGCCGGTCGCGCTGTCCCCGCACGACCTCGCGGCGGCGGTCGCCGGGCTGGCCCCGGGCGTGCGGGCGGTGGGGGACGGCGCGGTACGCTTCAGGGAGCAGCTGGAACGGGCCGGAGCGGCCGTCCCGGCGGACGGAGACCCCGTCCACCGCCTCGGCGCCGGGCCCGTCTGCCGGCTCGGAGCGGCCGGGTCGCCCACGGCCCGGGACTCGCTTGTGCCCGACTACTGCCGCGCCCCCGACGCACGCCCCCGTTGATCGAGATCCGCCGTCTCACCTACGCCGACCTCCCGCAGGTGGTCGCCATCGAGCGCCGCGCCTTCCCGGCGCCGTGGTCGCTGGCCATGTTCGTGCTCGAGCTCTCAAAGCCCGGCGGCGTCTGCCTCGTGGCGGTCTGCGACGACGCCGTGCTGGGCTATGAGATCTGCTCGCGCCACGCCGACGTCTGGCACCTGATGGACATCGCTGTCGACCCCGCGCAGCGGCGCCGCGGCATCGGCAGCGCGCTCGTGCGGGCGCTGCTGGACCGCCTGCCCGGGCCCGACGAGCAGGTCACGCTCGAGGTGCGGCCGTCCAACGACGGCGCCGTGCGCCTGTACGAGGGGTTCGGCTTCAAGGCCGCCGGCGTCCGCCGCCGCTACTACCAGGACAACGGCGAGGACGCGCTTATCATGTGGCGCACGCCGGGCACGCGGCGCGGCACGCTGGACGACGTCCCCGCGGCGGACCCGCGCGCGGCCGTCCGGTGATCCTCGCACTGGAGACCTCCTGCGACGACACCTGCGCGGCCGTGGTCACGCCCGCAGGGGTGATCCTCGCCGACGTCGTCTCCTCGCAGGGGATCCACGACCGCTACGGCGGCGTCGTGCCGGAGATCGCGTCCCGCCACCACCTCGAGCTCGTCAACGCGGTGATCGACGACGCGCTCGCCACCGCCGGCGCCCGCCTCGACGACGTCGATCTCGTCGCGCTCACGCAGGGCCCCGGGCTGGTCGGAGCGCTGCTCGTCGGCGTCGCGACGGGCAAGGCGCTGGCCGCGGCGCGGGGGCTGCCCCTGGCGCCCGTCGACCACCTGCAGGGCCACGTCGCCGCCAACTTCCTCGAGCCGGCCCCGTTCGAGCCCCCGTTCCTGTGCCTGATCGCCTCCGGGGGCCACACGCTGCTGACCCGCGTCGCCGACCACGCCGGCTACGAGACGCTCGGGCGCACGCTCGACGACGCGGCCGGCGAGGCGTTCGACAAGGGCGCGCGCCTGCTCGGCCTCGGCTATCCCGGCGGCCCGGCGCTCTCCCGGCTCGCGGCCACGGGAGACCCGCACGCCTTCGCCTTCCCGACCGCCGCCCGCGTGGCCGGCCTGGACTTCTCCTTCGCGGGACTCAAGACGGCGCTGCTGTACAAGGTCCGCGCCCTGGGTGAGGAGCAGGCAGCGCGGCGCAGCACCGACCTCGCCGCGTCCTACGAGCACGCGATCGTCGAGGCCCTGATGGCGCGCGTCGAGCGCGCCGTGGACCAGACCGGCCTCGACCGCGTCGCGATCGGCGGCGGCGTCGCGGCCAACCGCCGCCTGCGCGAGCGCATCGCCGGGCTCGGCGTCGCCGTCCACGTGCCGGCGCCCGAGCTGTGCACCGACAACGCGGCGATGATCGCATCGGCCGCGCGCTGGGTGACGCCGCTCGCCTTCCCGGACTACCTCGCACTCGACGCGTACGCGTCGGCATGACGCGGCAGCGCTGGGGGTACGCCGCGGCCGCCGCCGCGGCCGTGCTCGTCCTGATCGCCGCGCTCGCCTCCGGGGGCGGCGGCACCGTCCCGGGCGGCGGCGAGACGCGGACCTTCGGCGCCGCGCTCGCCGCTCCCGTGCCCTACGACGGCCGCTCGCCCGCCCTGCCCGCCGGCCGCAAGGAGCGCGTGCTGGTCGAGCTGCCGCGCCCGGCGCTCGGGGCGCGCAAGGACGTCGCAAGGCTGACGCCGCGCAGGCAGCGCTTCTACGTGCGCTCGCTGCGCCAGGAGGCGTCGGCGCTGATCTCAGCGCTCGCCGCCACGGGCGTCAAGCTGCGCGACGTGGCGACCTTCGAGCGCACCTGGCACGGGTTCGCCGCCACCGTCCGCGCCTCGGACCTGCCGCGCCTGCAGAGCCTCGGCGTCCGCGTGCGCGCCAACCGCCGCTTCTACCCGGCCTTCTCCGAGCCCGTCCCGGTCGGCCCCGCGGGCCGGCCGGACCCGCCCAGGCACGGCCCGCGCGTGACGCTGCTGGCCGGCGGCGTCGGCGGGGCCCCGAAGGGCGGCTACGACGCCGTGGAGCGCGACAGCGACCCGGCGCCGGGGACCGACGCGCGCGACCCCGGCCGCCGGGAGGTGGGCGGCGCGCCGCTCGCCGACGCGCTCTCCTCCCTCGGGGCGACGACCCGCGTCATCCGCGTCAGCACGCTCGACGCGGGCGAGGAGTCGGGGCGCACCGACGAGCTGCTGGCCGGCCTCGAGCGCACCGTCGACCCCAACCTCGACGGCGACGCCAGCGACCACGACTACGTCGCGCTGATCGGCGTCAGCGCCCCCTACGCGGGCTTTGGCGACGCCCCGGAGACCCAGGCGATGGCCGCGGCCAAGCGGCTCGGCACGCTCGTCGTCGCGCCGGTCGGCGACGAGGGGCCCGCCGCCGGCGCCTACGGGACGGTCGGCTCGCCCGGGGCGGCGGCCGGCGACCTCGCCGTCGCGGCGCTCGGCGATCCGGCGGCGGTCGCGCGAACGAAGCTCACGGTCGGCAACACCACCGTCTCCGGCGCCGCGCTGCTCGCGGGCGGGGCGCCGCGCACGAAGCTGCTCACCGCCGGGCCGGTCGAGGCCATCACCGTGGCCGCCCTGCTGGCCAGGGGCGCGCCGCCGCTGCAGGGGCGCCTCGCCGTCGTCAAGGCGGGGGCGAACCCCGGGGC
>JBBSIC010000053.1:0-22487 GCA_038232275.1 Solirubrobacterales bacterium
CCCCGGGGCCCTCGGGTGGCGCGCTCTATCTCGGCGGGGGCGTCGGGTCTTCAACGGAGCCGGGGCCTTGCGACCCCGGTGACCGTGATGGAGCCGGCGGAGGGCGATCAGGTTCGTCTGTCTTCAACGGAGCCGGGGCCTTGCGACCCCGGTGACCGCTCGCAGTAAATAGTGTGAATCTGCAGCGGTTGTTTAGCGTCTTGCGAGTGCTCGAGCAGCAATGCGGTCAACGAGAGGTTATCCGGCCATGTGAAGACCCACATTTCGCTCTAGCAGGCCGTTTGTGGCGAGTCGAGAGCTGGCCGGCGTCTGGCCGCTACCCGAGCGCTCGCACTTCACCAGATGCTTGGATCGTTGTTTACGACATCCTTCGATGCTCCGAGGTGCTCGACGCATTGCGCCCCGCGGCCAGTGGCGGGACCGAGGTCGAACATGGCCACGGAATCAACTGAATGATCGATCTCGCCGCTGAGCGCTGAGCGCAGCCGGGCGCGCTCGACGGTCGTGAGGTCGCACACGAACACCGAGTACTGGAGCGGCTCGCCATACTCCAACGCAACGCGATGGACCTGGCGGAGCCTTCGCGGGTCGCGGATGTCATAGGAGAGCAGATACCGCGTACGGGAAGCCACGGTGTCTGATTATCTGGTTGTCAAGGGTCGGTAGGCCGGAAGCTCGCCCACGAGAACGGAGGCGAGCATCCGGGCCTGAAGCTCTAAGCATCGCCGATAACTGACGCGATAGCCATAGACCGGATGCTGGAGCTCGTCCCGGATGCGCCGCTCATAAGACGCGATGAACTTGCGCCGGCCGGTCTGGGTGAGGGTGGCCGAGGTGCGGGAGACGATGAAGTCACCGCGTCTGACCTCGCCGTTGTTGATCGCGCGGACGACGGTCGAGTCGGCGATCAGCGGTCGAAACTCCTCCATCAAATCCAGGGCAAGCGCCGGGCGGGCGAAGCCCGGCCTGTGGTAGACGCCCACGTACGGATCAAGCCCGGCAACGACCAGGGCGACGGTCACATCGCGGATCAGCAGCGAGTAGGCGAAGGAGAGCAGGGCATTGACCGGATCGCGAGGCGGGCGGCGGTTCCGTCCCTCGAAGGCGAAGTCGCCCACGTCGGCCCGAAGCATCGACGAGAAGGCCGCGAAGTACGCGCGCGCTGCTGCTCCTTCGACCCCGAGCAGCGATTGAACGTCGGACGCGTTCTCAGCCGCCGTCACGCTGGTCTTGAGAAGTGCCCCGGCGCTTGCCACCAGCGGATCGCCGAGGCGGCGGAGGATCGTTCTCTGGTTTCGCAGCTTCCCGACGACAAGCGCCCGGCAGATGTCCGGCGCACCGACCAGATGGGCACGATGCTGAGCGATCCGCCGTCGAGCGTCGGTCTTCCGGACCGGCGTGGCGAACGCTCGAGGCCACCCAGACCACGAGCACCACGCGACGGTGCCTCCGGTCTCCGTGATGGCCCTTACAGCCGCACTGGTAACAGTCGCATTTCCGTAGACGACGACGTGCGAGACGTCGATGGCACGGGACGAGTGCAGGCGTTCGCCCTTGCGCCGCAGCTCCAGACGACCGCCTTTGCATCCAAGCACCGTGTCGGGCTCGAGGAGATGCAGCGGCTCAGCTGGCGAATCGCGAGCGATCAATCTCGCTGCACCGCTGCGCTCGCCGCGTTCGATGGCGTGCTCGTCCGGAAGGCAGAGCCCCACGAGCACGCAGTGCGGGCAACGCGGATCGTCGATCAGCGGAGGCGGAGCCTCGCCGGCTTCTGCGTTGCCGCGGATCTCGAAGACGGCGCGCGCGACCCGTTCCTCGGCGTCAGGTGGGATCGCGATGGGAACCTTCCGGCGGACGGCGTCGAACCACACCTCGGCGCGCTCGACCGTGTAGCCGTGCGAGCGCAGCAACACGACCTGAGCCAGCAGCTGTTGCAGCTCTGGTTTCCGCAACGGAGCCTCGTCGGTCCAAGGCTCGCCGCGCTTGTACTCGATCGGCACGGCGATATCGCCGTCGAGCTCAACGAGGTCGATCCGGGCCACGACGCCGACAGCCGGGTCACCAAGCGACAATGACCGAACCGCTTTCGGACGGTCCTCGGCGGGCGCAGAGGGCTTGTCGACGACGCGGTGCACGTGCGTGCCTTCGACGGTCGCAGCGTTGTCGGCGTTCGCGCCGTCGGCCCACATCAGGTAGGCCAGTCGCGGGCAGTACGCGTGCTCGTTGACGATGCGCGCCGGTACGAGCGCGGCCGGATCCTCGTCGAAAGTCATGCCACGCGCTGTCCGAACGCGACTCGTCGTTCGGCGCGCAGCACGCGAGCGCTGTAGACCGACTCGACCCCGGCGGCCGCCCGCTGCGCGTCCGAGCGCTGGCTCCAACGCCGGGCCACCACCATCCGAAGGGACGAGGCCGCGACGGCGATCGTGAAGATCGGCCATTCAAAGGAGACGGAAGCCCCCTCGCGCGCGAACGCGCCCCCTGTGACCCGGGGCCGGTTCGGCAATGGTGCGACTGCGGTGAGCCCGCGAAGAGCTAGTGGGACGAGACCGGGGACGCCCCGGACGCCGTCGGCGCTCGGATCGGGACCCATGGTCGCACCGTCCTGTCGTCGCGCCGCGGGGTCGAGTCCGAGCGTGTTGCAGTTGCGTGCTGCCGACCACGGGCCGGTGAGCAATGCGCGAATCGCCTTCACGCGCACGCTCGAGTCCTGCTTCGCGGCGTTGCCGAAGAGCGTCCCGCGCGAGCCGAACGAGTACACGCAAAGCGGAGTGAGCGCCACCTGTCCTCCCGGGCGCAAGGGGGCCTCGGCACAGAGCCCCGTCATCAGCCGGTTGATCGCTGCGGTCGGGCCGTCCAGGCCTGCTCGCCAGCCTTCTGCCGTGAGCTCGTTCACGTCCTTGGCGAGCGTCTCGATCGACGCGAACGAATCCTCGTTGATCTGGTCGACGAGAAGCTGAGCGAGCCCGTCGATGTCCGAGCAACCCGGCGCCAGAACCTCCGCATGCCAGCGGAGCCCTGAAGGCGACCAACGCACGCGGGCTCGGGGACCGGCGAGGTACGCGAGGCCGTAGAGCGCAAGCGCGGCGGCGGGCGACTCCGCGGAAAGGCCCGGAAGCGGTATGGCGGTGGCTGTCACTGGCGTCCTTCCTTGGCGGACTCGATGCGATCGGCGCTTATGAGGATCGCCTCGATGAGCGCCAAGCCCCAAGGGCCGTACTCGTCGGACAGCTCCGCCAGCGCATCCAGCTGCACGCCAGAGGCAGGAACCGCTGCTGCCGCGACCGAGATCCATGCGCCTGCGGACCGCACCGGAACGTCGCCCGACTCAGGGTCGGCGACTGCGGCCACGAACGGCCGGTTGAGCCCGTGGTGGGTGGCGGTGAGCCAGGCGGCCAGCGCGTCGTCGGGGAACGCTCTCGCCACGGCAACCGCGGACACGAGCTCGTGCCGCTTACGTGCAGGCCATCCCGATGCCTCGCGGAGCTTGCGGTCTTTGATCGGGTCGTATCGGTACGCCCCCTTCGCCAGCGTCTCCTCGGTGACGACGCCACCACGCAGCCACGCCTGGAAGCGCGGATCGCGCTTGCCTTCATCGTGATGCTCGGCGGCGCGCTGGATCGAGGTAGCCACCTCGGCCGGAACGTCCAGGGCGGATGCTGTGCGCGCCGCGCGCTCGGCCACCCGACGCTGGTGGTCGTCGAGTTCCACGATGCCGCCGGCGGCGCGGAAATCCCCCGCTCGTGCTCCCCGGCCGACGATGAGGATGCCGCCGTCGAGCAGCGTCGCTCGCCCGGCGCTGAGTGCGTCGACAGCCGCACCAATTCGCCGCGCGAGATTCGAGCGATGAGGATGAGGCGCTGGAAGGCCGTCGGCAATCGTCGCCTTGAGCTGTCGAGCCGCGGCGGAGGGCGTGAGCCGCCCCGCCATGAGCTCCTCGGCGACCGTCACGATCGTCCCCTCGCCACCGGGATCAAGGGGCAGGACGAGGCGGGGACCCCGTGTGGCCAGCGATCCGTAGTCCTCTGGACCCGCGCTGCGAGCCGGAGCCCATCCGAAATCGTCGAGGCCGCCCGAGCTGGTCGCGACCACGATGCGGTCGCCGGGCTGGATCTTCGCTGCTCGTCTGAGCCTGCTGACCTTCGCGTCGTCGGCTGACACGCTCCAGATGTCGACCTGCCGCTGAGGAACGGGATGAGCGGGCGGCGCGCCATCCTGGGCGACTGACTCGACATCCGCCAGCCCGCTTACCTCGCCGGTGGCCATCCACCGGCGAAAGGCTGCCAGCGAGAGCGAGACCACCTCGCCCGGGTGCAGCGGACGGACCTCGAGATCCTGGTCCGCTGCCCGATCGAGCGCTCCGTCGCGGCCCAGGTCCTTGACGAGCTCCTCGCCGGGCTTGATGTCGCGCCAGGCCACCGAGACCTCCGGGCTCGTCTCCCGATCGCCGTGCAGCAGCAACTCGATGGACGGTGTCTCGTCGTCGAACGCATCCGTGACCGCGAGGGTGTCGACGTGGAGGTCTAGCAGGCGGATTTTCGGGACGCCCGCCGGCCCGCGTGGAGCCGGATGGTGCTGCAGCGTCTTCGTCAGCGCCGCGACGCCCATGTCGACGACGCCGGCGTCGGCGACGCCTTCAAGCCACTCCCACGTCTCGCCTGACGCCGGCCCGTAGACCGGGCATCCCCGCCTGGGCGGTGCGAGCACGACCGCCCTGCTCTTGACGAGCGCTCCGGCGCGATCGAGGCGGCCGAACCGCTGGACGAGGGCAACGATGGGGGCGCACGCCGTGATGAGCGCGTCGAAGTCGAGATCGACGCCGACCTCGATCGTCTGCGTGGCGACCACGACAAGCGGCGTGGCTCGAGGGGACCGCTCGTCGCGCGCTGGGATGGCCGCGAGCAGGTCGGCTCGGTCGAGGGGCCGTACTGGCCCGATGAGCAGGACGCGATCCTCGAGAGGCGTTGGCGCGACGACCTCCAGCGCGTCGAAGGCGGCGCGGGCCTCGGCCACCGTGTTCATCACGACCCCGATGACCTCGGCGCCATCGCGGGCTAGCTCTCGGACGTGGCCGACGACCTGGATGCTCGATCGCTCCGCAGTGAGCCTGGCGAGCTTGCTTGCGCAGATCCGCCTGGCGATCCCCTCCTCCTGGAACTCTGAAGGAGTCAGCTCGAAGGCGTCGGGAGCTTCGAGCGTGGCCGAAACCGCGCAGGTGCGTATGGCCGGCCGAACCGCCCTGCTCCCCATCGACTGCAGCTCCGCCACGCGCGCGACGGTCTCGCGCAGCGGATCGGCGAGGTGCGCCTCGTCAAGGACCACCGTCGTGTCGCTGCCGAGCAGACCGGCGTGCAGCGAACGCGCGCGCACGCCCATCCCGTAGCCTCGGAAGAGCAGCCGCGAGCCGAGCTGATCCACCGTGGACACGATGACCGCCACGCTCGCGGGATCCAGCGGGGCGCGCATGGCAATGCTCGCCTCGTCGTCGAGCCCTCCCCGCCACAGCACGGCGCGCGGGCACTGCCCTCCACCGATGGCGCACAACGCCGTGTGAAGCTCTCGAAGCGGCTCAGGGGCGGTGTCGCTCGTGAGCGTCTCGATGACCTTCGCGGCGTAGGCGTGAATCTGGTCGACGACCGAGCGCCGGTCGACCACCCAGACCAGGCGGCGGCCAAGACGGTCGGGGCCACTGACCGCGAGGGCGTGCAGCCAGCAGTCGATGAGCGCGGTCTTGCCCGCTCCGGTCGGAGCGCGGAGCGCTGGCCACCAACCGGTGCGGGCCAGCTCGGCTGCGGCGCGGATCTGCCACTCATACGGGCGGTGCGGCTCGTGCAGGGCAGCGTAAGCCGCGCGGAAGGATCCGATGCTCACGAGCGGCGCTCCGGAAGGAAGAGCCCGATCCCGCGAAACCGCGCGCGCCCGACGAGGACGGGTCCCCTCAGTGCCGCGGCGAAGCGCACGCGGGCGTGGACCCGCAGGCCGTCCGGCAGGTCCCCCCGCATGCGCCCGGCCAGCGGAGCACCGTACATCGGGGGTCCCGGGAGGATGTCGACGGCCTCTGGAACGGGCAGGCGGGCGTTCGCGATGCTAGCCAGCAGCTCGTCGGCGACAGTTCTGCCGCGCCGAGGGAAGCGGTCGAGCACCACCGGAGTCACCGTCGACCACACGATCGCCGGTCCGAGCCAGCGCTCCGGCGAGAGGGTCCATGACTCGTCCGCATCGCCCTCGACGGCAAGCGGGGTCGCTCCGCCCGGAAGGGCAAGCGAGTCGATCTGCGCGAAGGCGCGCAGGCATGCTCGCCGCTCTGCTGGATCGAGGTCGCTTGGCAACGCCAAGCCGACGCCGCGCACGGCCCCCTCCGCTCCGGGATGACCGACGTCAACGATCGAGAGGTATGCCGCATGCTCCCTCCCTGCCTCGTGCCCGTGCAGCGCGGCCGGTGCATCATCCCCGGCCCGGGAGAGAACCGCGCTCCGCAAGGCTGTGGTCACGGTGGACGTGTCGGCGGCGTCCTGCGTCGCGCCGCCTATGCGCCGGACGACCAGCTCGGCGAACGGGCCTTTCGCGACCTCGGGGGTCGTTGTCGACGCTCTCGTCGGGCTTGCGTAGCCGACGACCGGGGCGGTCACCGGTCCGGGATGCATGAACCGGGAGGCGAGCAGCGCGTCCGTCAGGCCCGGCTGGGCCACGCGGGCCTGCACGTCGCCGTCGGGACTCGGCGTGAAGCTCGGCTTCAGTTCCGCCTCGACGACCGAGCAGGCGACGGGCGAGCGGGAGGAGCCGAGCCAGCCGACGCTCTCCATGAGCCCGACGAGGCGCGGCGGTACGTCGTCGGCGTCAGCCCAGGTGAAGGTGACGACCGGATCGCCGGGCACGACGGTGGGAAACGTCCGGCCGACCCGGCTGACGACCGTGGAGCTCTTCGCGTACCGGTCCGACTCGGCGCCGGGCGTGGCGTTGCGCGGCACCCAGGAGGTGGCGGCCGTGCGACGGGGTGGGTCCGGGGTACAGGCGATCAGGGGAGGCCCGCGCCCCTCGAGCCAGCGCAGCGCCGCGATGTCCTCACTGTTAGGCAGCTCGCCGCCCGCCTCGCAGGCTGCAGCGACAAGCGCGGCATGGAGCCGGTAGGGGTGGGGCGGCCACTCCGCCGAGTCCGCCGAGCCGAATGGATCAGCCGCCTGGTAGATCCCGAGCAGGAGCTCGCAGCGCACCGCCAGCATCCATCAAGCCTCGGTCGCCTCGTCGGCCGGGCGGCCGACGGAGCGCCGCAGCAGCCCAAGCTGCTGTGGCGAGGCGACGAGCTCGATCGGATCGACATCCCAGCGGACCCCCCGCTCTGGCGCCTGCGAGATCGCCTCTTGGAGGGCCTCGATCGCTCCCAGGCCCACAAGCGGCGAGGTCGCGATGACGGTCCCAACCCGACCGACGAGCTCCACGGTGGGCTCGGACTCGGGCACGAGATGGCAGCCTGAGCGCAGGTCCCAGCCCACCTCCGCCTGCGCTTCGAGCATCGCCAGTGCGAGCAGCGCGAGCAGCTCGCGGGCGGCGAGGTCGGTGTCTGGGTTCGATGGCTCGGGGACGCCGAACTCCGCTGTCCTGGTCGCTCGGAGGGCGGACAGCGAGACGACCGTTTGCTGCTCCGCGAAGCGAACCGTCACGCCACCATGGTCGGCAGCCTGCGGGGTCACGTTGCCGTAACCGAACTCGGAGGGTCGCTTGGCCTTCTTGGTTGTCGCGTCCGCTTGTAACTCGAAGCGGGCCTGTTCCGCAGCATCGGCGGGGACGTCGACCAGCGGGACCTCAGACGAGACGTGATGCAGGTCGATGCGGCTCGCCGCTCGCTGGCCTTCAAGCGTGTCATAGCCGATGATCTCGCTCGTGATCGAGCGTGCCAGCCGGGTCGACCCCTGAGGGTTGTGCCGTCGCGATGCCCAGCACCCGAGCAGCAGGCCGACGGGGAATAGCTCGACCATCGGCTTCGCCACTCCGCGGTTGATCACGCGGGCCAAGCGATCGAAGGTGTCTGTCGCGCCGAAGCGAACGTCTGCGAGCAGGGCATCCTCCGCCCAGGCGTCGAATACGCGATGCGGCATCTCGAGCACGGAATGACGTCCGAACTCCTGCTGGTCGACCACGATGTCGGGGATCCGGAGGATCCCGGAGCTGGTGAGGAGGAGCAGCGCCTCTTCCAGGCGGTTGGACTGTGACGCCTGGCCGTCGATCAGGACGCATTGAACCTCGCTGTCCTCGATGCGACGGGGCTCCTTCAGGTACACCGCTCGGCCATCGCGTTCGGTCCTCGACGAGTAGGTCGAGGGCATGAGGCGAGCACCGGGTCCGGCGGCAGGCTGCAGTCGGACCCGCAGACGCAGTGCTGCGGCTCCACGCACGTCGTCGCTCCCGGCGCCGCCGAGGGCGCCTGTCAAGAGACTGGTGATCGACACGACCTCTCCTCCGTCTGGATGCTCTTGGTCCGCGAGGCTACCCAGCGATCGCCGCCAAGTCAAACAAGCGAGGCGAGAGTACTTGCAGTACTCCTAACCGAATACACGGATCGCTGAGGCGGCCGGAAGATGCGATCTTCCGGCCGCCGCGGGCAAGTGGCCTGGTCCACTGGCGGGACTCCTTGCCGAGCTTCAACGGAGCCAGGTTGGAATAGCCTCGCACAGTCCGGAGCGCGCCCGTGATGCGCGTGATGCACTACGCTCGCATCATGCGCACCACGGTATCCATCCACGATCACCTCCTCGATGCCGCCAAGCGCCGGGCGCGCGAGCGCGGCGTCACGCTGGGCGAGCTCGTCGAGGACGGATTGCGGCTGGAGATGGCACGCGCAGAGCGCCCACCCGGTCCGCCGGTGCCGGTATTCGAGGGTAAGGGGGGCTTTCTTCCTGGGATCGACCCGACATCGAATCGGTCGATGCTCGAAGCGCTCGACGAGGGACTTCCGCTGGACAAGCGCCGGTGATCCTGCTCGACGTCAACGTCCTGATCGCCGCTCACCGCTCCGATCACCCGCATCACGAGGTCGTCCGCCCGTGGTTCGATCGGGCGATGGGCGCATCCGAGGCGTTCACGGTGCCCGACATCGTCAGCGTGGGGTTCGTCCGCATAGTTACGAACCGTCGTGTCGTGGCGGCGCCGAGCCCGGCTGCCGAGGCCTTGGGCTTTCTGCTCACCGTTGTCATGCAGCCCGGCCACGTCTCGCTGACGCCCGGCCCGCATCACCACGAACTCTTCCGGCGCGCGTGCTTGGAAGGCGACGCCACGGGCGACCTGGTCCCAGACGCCTACCTGGCCGCCCTCGCCATCGAGCACGGCGGCACGCTCGTCTCACTCGACCGCGACTTCGCGCGCTTCGAGGACCTGCGCTGGGAGCGGCCCGGCTGAGCCGGCCCGGCTGAGCTTCGGGTCCGAACGGTTTTCTGTCCGGGCCGTTCGTACACTGGAGAGTCCGGTGCCCCCCTTCAAGCTCGACAGCGTCTACTCGCCCACGGCAGACCAGCCCAAGGCGATCGCCTCCCTCGCGGAGGGGATCGAGGCGGGCGAGCGCTACGGCACCCTGCTCGGCGCGACGGGCACGGGCAAGACCATGACGATGGCCGCGACGATCGAGGCCGTTCAGCGCCCCGCGCTGATCCTCGCCCACAACAAGACGCTCGCAGCCCAGCTGTGCAACGAGTTCCGGACGTACTTCCCGGCGAACTCGGTCGAGTACTTCGTCTCCTACTACGACTACTACCAGCCCGAGGCCTACGTCCCGTCGCGGGACCTCTACATCGAGAAGGACTCGGCGATCAATCAGGAGATCGACCGGCTGCGCCACGCCGCCACGGCCTCCCTGTTCGCCCGCCGGGACGTGATCATCGTCGCCTCGGTGTCGGCGATCTTCGGCCTCGGCTCGCCCGAGACCTACAACGCCAACTGCCAGATCCTCGTCAAAGGCGGCCACCAGGACCGCGACGAGCTGTTGCGCAAGCTCGTGTCGCTGCAGTACACGCGCAACGACCAGGCGCTCGGTCGCGGGACGTTCCGCGTGCGCGGCGACACGCTGGAGGTCTTCCCGGCGTACGCCGAGACCGCGTTCCGCGCCTCGTTCTTCGGCGACGAGGTCGAGCGGCTCCAGCACTTCGATCCGCTGACGGGCGAGCTGATCGTGGAGGATCTCGAGCACGTCGCGATCTGGCCGGCCTCGCACTACAACGTCAAGGAGGGGTCGATCGAGGCCGCGGTGGAGGAGATCGGGCACGAGCTCAACGCGCGCTGCACCGAGCTGGAAGCGGAAGGCAAGCTGCTCGAGTCCCACCGCCTGCGCCAGCGCACCCAGTACGACATGGAGATGCTGCGCGAGGTCGGCTTCTGCTCGGGCATCGAGAACTACTCGCGCATCCTCGACGGCCGGGACCCGGGCTCGCGGCCGTACTGCTTGATCGACTACTTCCCCGAGGACTTCGTCTGCTTTCTCGACGAGTCGCACCAGACGACGCCGCAGATCGGCGGCATGTACGAGGGCGACCGCTCGCGCAAGCAGACGCTCGTCGACTACGGCTTCCGGCTGCCCAGCGCGATGGACAACCGGCCCCAGAAGTTCGACGAGTTCCTCTCGATCACCCCGCAGATCGTGTTCGTGTCGGCGACCCCGGGCAAGTACGAGCGCGAGCACTCGGCGCGCATCGTCGAGCAGATCGTCCGGCCGACCGGCATCGTGGACCCGGCCGTCGAGGTGCGCGAGACGCGCAACCAGATCGACGACCTGATGAACGAGATCCGCGGGCGCGTGGAGCGCAACGAGCGCACGCTGGTCACGACGCTGACCAAGAAGATGAGCGAGGACCTGACCGACTACCTGCTTGAGATGGGCTTCAAGGTCCGCTACCTGCACTCCGAGGTGGACACGCTCGAGCGCATCCAGATCATCCGCGAGCTGCGCCTCGGCGAGTACGACGTGCTCGTCGGCGTCAACCTCCTGCGCGAGGGGCTGGACCTGCCCGAGGTCTCCCTGGTGGCGATCCTCGACGCCGACAAGGAGGGCTTCCTGCGCGGGGAGACCTCGCTGATCCAGACGATCGGCCGCGCCGCGCGCAACATCGAGGGCAAGGTCGTCATGTACGCCGACAAGGAGACGGCGGCGATGCGCACGGCGCTGGACGAGACCGACCGCCGCCGCACGATCCAGCTCGCCTACAACGTGGAGCACGGCATCACGGCCGAGACGATCGTCAAGGGCATCTCGGACATCGGCGAGTTCCTCATGGGGGAGGGCAAGGTGCCGCGCAAGCGCGGCCGCTCCGCCCGTCGCCGCGACACCGAGATGACGCCCGAGCAGCTCGAGGCCACGCTGGTCGAGCTCGAGGAGGAGATGCTCGCCGCGGCGGAGGACCTGCGCTTCGAGTACGCGGCGAGGCTGCGCGACGAGATCCGCGACATGCGCCGCGAGCTCGACGCCGCGACGTCGTAGGGCGCGGGCGCGCGCAGGCGCCCCGGCGCGTCAACCCGGCGCCGAGCGCAGCTCGAACCAGTCGAGCTCGCGGGGAACGCCCGTGAGGTCGGCGACCGCGTGCGGCGGACCGACCCGGCCGGCGCCGAGGGCGCGGGCCACCCGCCGGGACGGGTCGTTGCCGCGCTCGACGTCGAGGACGACCGTGTGCAGGCCGACGACCTCGAACGCCCACCGGCACAGCACCCGCGCCGCGGCCGTGGCCAGCCCGCGCCCGCGCCCGTCTGGCACCAGCCAGTAGCTCAGCTCGCCGCGGCCGGCGGCGCGGTCAACATTCCCGAGCGCGACCTGGCCGAGCGCCGTGTCGTGCGGCGGCGCGGTGACCGCGAGGGAGATGCGGTTGGGCCGGGCGGCCTGGACTGTGAGCCAGGCATCGGGATCCGCGGGCAGCGTGGACCAGCGGCGGATAACGGGGTCCTCGCGGACGGTCTCGAGCTGGGGACGGTCGCTCATCTGCCAGCGGCGCAGGCGCACGCCGGGGCCGCTGAGCTCCTCGGGGGTCTCGATAGGATCGCTCATGCGTTGCTGACCGGACCCCTACTCGAGTGGTACGAGCAGGTCAAGCGGCCGCTGCCCTGGCGCGCGACGCGCGACCCGTACGCGATCCTGGTCTCCGAGGTCATGCTCCAGCAGACCCAGGCGGCCCGCGTCGTGGCCTACTACGAGCGCTTCCTCGCGCGCTTCCCGGACGTCGCGTCGCTCGCGGCGGCGGAGCGCGCCGACGTGCTGCGGCTGTGGAGCGGCCTGGGCCACAACCGGCGCGCGCTGGCGCTCCGGCGCGCCGCCACGGTGATCGCCGAGCAAGGCTGGCCGGCCGACCTGACCGAGCTGCCGGGCGTCGGGCCGTATACCGCGGCCGCCGTCGCGAGCTTCGCCCACGGCGCCGAGGTCGCCACCGTCGACACCAACTGGCGCCGCGTGGTGGCACGCCACGGCAGCGCGCCCGCGCCGTCGCCCGCCGTCAACCAGGCGATGATGGAGCTCGGTGCGACGGTGTGCGGCGCGCGCCGCCCGCGCTGCGCCGCCTGCCCGCTGGGCGGCACCTGCGCCGCCGCAGCCGCCGGCGGGCCGGCGATCGCGCCCCGGGCCCGCCCCGGGAGCCGCCCGCGCTTCGAGGACAGCGACCGATTCCTGCGCGGCCGCGTGGTCGCTGCGCTGCTTTCCGGCGCGCCGCTGCCCGGCGGCGCCGAGCGGGTGCTCGACGGCCTCGAGCGCGACGGCCTGCTGGTTCGCGACAAAGAAGGCCACGCCGCCGTCCCGCGCCGGTAGGATGCGCCATCGAACCACGACTTTGTTGGAGGACCCTCCGTGGCCCTAGACCGCCAGTCCATCGAGAAGCGAGATTTCCCCATCGGCCGCCGCGGCTACGACCCGGATGCCGTTGATGCCCATCTGAGCCTTCTGGCCGACGAGCTCGAGACGGTCCGCCGCGCCTCGCGCCAGCGCGGCGACACGCTCGCCTCCACCGCGTCCGAGCAGGTCCGCCTGATCGTCGAGGCCGCCGAGCAGAGCGCGTCCGACATCGAGCGCGAGGCCGATCTCGAGGCGCGCCGGATCCGCCAGGAGTCCCGCGAGGCCGCCGAGAAGTCGCGCTCGGAGGCGGGGACGCAGGCGCGCGAGCACGTGCAGCAGGTCTCCGAGGCCGCCGCCGCCATGCTCGAGCGCGTCGACGCGATGGAGACCGAGCTGCGCGGCCTGCTCGACGGCGTGCGCTCCGGCGCCACTCGCGTGAGCTCGGACCTCTCCCTGCTGCAGTCCGCCGTCAGCGACCTGCGCGGCGCGACGGCCCCGGGCTTCGAGCCCGACCTGCCCGCGAGCCGCGTCCGGGCGGCCGATCCGGGCGGCTCCTTCGAGCCGGCCCTGGCCGAGCCGGAGGAGTTCGTCGAGGTCGACATCGTCGACGCGGAGATCCTCGAGGTCCCGGTCACCGAGGAGCGCCCCGCCGACGAGGAGGGCGCGCGCCTGATCGCCTTCAACATGGCGCTCAACGGGACCCCGCGCGAGGAGACCGAGGCCTACCTCGAGGAGAACTTCGACCTGCCCAACGCGGGGGCCCTGCTGGACGACGTGTACGCGCAGGCCGGGCTCTAAGCCTTGGCGGTGGCCGAGGCGGTCCCGCCCGAGCTGCGGGCGCTGCGCGAGCATCAGGCCGAGCTCGTGGATCTCCACGGAGCGATGGCGGTGCTCACGTGGGATCAGAACACGTACATGCCGCCGGGCGGCAACGAGGCGCGGGCCGGCCAGCTCGGGACCCTCGAGCGGCTCGCCCACGCCCGGCTCGTCGACCCGGCCCTCGAGCGCCTGCTCGACGCGCTGGAGCCGTGGGCGGCGGACCAGGACCCCGACGGCGACGACGCTCGCCTGGTGGGCTGGACGCGCCGCGACCACGAGAAGGCCGCGCGCGTGCCCCAGGCGCTGGCCGTCGAGATGGCGACCGAGGCCGCCCGCGGCTACACCGCGTGGCTCGCGGCCAGGGAGTCCGGCCGCTTTTCGCGCTTCCGCGACCCGCTGGCGCGCCAGGTCGAGCTGCGGCGCGAGTACGCGGCGTGCTTTCCCTCCGCCGCGCACCCCTACGACGTCCTGCTCGACGACTTCGAGCCGGGGATGACCCTGGCCGAGGTGCGGCCGCTCTTCGACGCGCTCGTCCCCGCGCTCAAGCCGCTGGTCGACGCCGCGGCCGACGCCGACGTCCCTGCGGTCCTGGACGGCGACTTCCCGGTGGACGCGCAGCGCGGGCTGCTGCTCTCCGTGCTCGCGGACCTCGGGTTCGATGAGGGCACCTGGCGCCTGGACGACTCGCCGCACCCGTTCGCGCAGTCGCCCGGCCCGGGCGATGTGCGCATCACCACGCGCTATCGCTCCGACGACCTCGGCTACTCGCTCTACAGCGGCCTGCACGAGTTCGGGCACGGGCTCTACGAGGCCAACCTCGGCGTGCCGCTGCGGGGGACGACGCTGCACGAGTGCGCGTCGCTTGGCATCCACGAGTCCCAGAGCCGGCTGTGGGAGAACGTGGTCGGCCGCGGCCGGCCGTTCAGCGGCTGGCTGCTCCCGCGCCTGCAGGAGCACCTGCCGGCCCGCTACGGCGGCATGGACCACGCGGCGCTCTACCGCGGGCTCAACGGCGTGCGCCGGTCGCTGATCCGCACCGAGGCCGACGAGACGACCTACAACCTGCACATCGCGCTGCGGCTGGAGCTCGAGCTCGCCCTGGTCGAGGGCCGGATGGAGGCGGACGACCTGCCCGCGGCCTGGGGCGAGCGCATGCACGCGCTGCTCGGCGTCGAGGTCCCCTCCGACGGCGAGGGCGTCCTGCAGGACGTCCACTGGGCCTCGGGGATGTTCGGCTACTTCCCGACGTACACGCTCGGCAACCTGATGGCGGCGCAGCTGTGGTCGCAGGCGCGCGCGGACCTCGGCCACGTCGACGAGCAGATCGCGCGCGGGGACTTCGCGCCGCTGCGCGAGTGGCTGCGGGTCCACGTCCACCAGCACGGGCGCAAGTACACCCAGCGCGAGCTGCTGCGCCGGGCCACCGGGCAGGAGCTCGGTGTGGAGCCGTTCCTTCAGTACCTGCGCGCCAAGCTGCTCGACGCCGGCGTGCTCGCGGGCTAGGTCGGGGTCGGCGCGAGGCTGGGCGCGGAAGCGGCGCTGCCGGAGGGCGGGGTCATGCCGGCCGCCTCGTAGGCCTCGTCCTGGTCGACCGTCTCCTTGTCGAGCAGGACGAGGGCGAGCGAGTCGAGCCGCTCGCGGTTGTCGGCCAGAAGGCGCGTGACGCGACCGTGCGCGCGATCCACGAGCGCCTTGACGGCCATGTCGACCTGGTGGCGGAGCTGGTCGGACGTCTCGGCCGCGAGAAACGGGTTCGCGCCGTCGTCGGGTAGGACGTTGACGAACCCGATCTCCTCCGACATGCCCCAGCGGCCGACCATCGCGCGGGCGATCCCGGTGACCTGCTCGATGTCGGACTCGGCGCCGGTGGTGATCGTCTCGAAGATGACCTCCTCGGCCACCCGGCCGCCGTAGGCGACGTCGATCTTGGCCTCCAGCGCCGCGAGGTCGTAGGAGATGCGGTCGTTGTCCGGGGCCGAGAAGGTGACCCCGAGCGCGCGGCCGCGGGGGATGATCGAGACCTTGCGGACCGGGTCGGCGCCGGTGGTGAGCATGCCCACCACCGCGTGGCCGGCCTCGTGGTAGGCCGTCCGGCGGCGATCCTCCTCGGACATGACCATCTTGCGCGGGGCGCCGAGGATGATCTTCTCGAGCGCGTCGGTGAAGTCCTCGTGCATGACGCGCGTGTGCTCGCGGCGGGCGGCCACGAGCGCGGCCTCGTTGCAGAGGTTCGCGATGTCCGCGCCGACCATGCCCGGCGTCGTGGCCGCGAGGCGCTCGAGGCGGACGTCGGGATCCAGGGGCAGCGAGCGGGTGTGGACCTGGAGGATCTCCAGGCGGCCCTCGAGGTCGGGCGGCGGGACCGTGACCCGGCGGTCGAAGCGGCCGGGGCGCAGCAGCGCGGAGTCGAGCACCTCCGGGCGGTTCGTGGCGCCGAGCACGATCACCGTCGTGTCGGATTCGAAGCCGTCCATCTCGGTGAGGATCTGGTTGAGCGTCTGCTCGCGCTCGTCGTTGGAGCCCGAGCCGAAGCCCGCGCCGCCGCGCGAGCGGCCGACCGCGTCGAGCTCGTCGATGAAGATGATGGCCGGGGCGGCCTCCTTGGCCTGCTTGAAGAGGTCGCGCACGCGGGCGGCGCCGACGCCCACGATCGCCTCGACGAACTCCGACGCCGAGCTCGAGAAGAACGGCACCTCGGCCTCGCCGGCGGTGGCGCGCGCGAGCAGCGTCTTGCCCGTGCCGGGCTGCCCGGCGAGCAGGACGCCGCGCGGGATGCGGCCACCGAGAACCTGGTAGCGCTCGGGGTTCTTGAGGAAGTCGACGACCTCGAGCAGCTCGTACTTGGCCTCGTCGATGCCGGCGACGTCGTCGAAGGTGATCCGCTGCTCGCCCTTGTCGACGCGGCGCGCGCGCGAGCGGGCGAAGCTGGCGAGGCCGCCGATGCCCCCGCCGCCGGCAGCGCCCGCGCGCCGGGCCATGTAGACGAACAGGCCGACGATCAGGACGACCGGCCCGAAGCCGAGCAGCAGCTGCACGAAGATGTTGCGGCCGGCGTCGATCGGCCGGGCCTCGATCACGACGCCCTTGCCGATCAACAGGGCCTCGAGCTGGTCGCCGTTGGCGAACTGCGGGATCTCCGTCTCGAAGTTCTTGGCGCTCTCGGACTTCTTCTCGGGGTTGGGGACGGCCTTCTTGAACTCGCCGGTGACCGTCTCGCCGAGCGGGCTGATGCGCTTGACGTTGCCGCTCTTGACCTGACCGACGAAGGTGGGCGAGTAGGGGACCGTCACGGTCGGCGCCGGTGGGGCGATCACGTTGAGCAGCAGCCAGTTGAGCGCGAGCGCGCCGACGATGATCAGCAGCAGGCCCGGGCGCGGCATGCGGCGGCCGGGCGGCTTGCCGTCGTCGGCGGGGTCCTTGGTCGGCATCCGGGGGCGTCGCTCGTGGGGTGCCGGGTGGGGCGCCGGTTCGGGCATCGGCTAAAGACCATATCGGCCGCTTTACGGGAGACGCTAAAGCGTCGAACGTCTGTTCGCTTCGATGTGTGTGCTCAACCCGCGCGCCTGGCTTTCGCCGCGGCCCCGAGCAGCGCCGCGCGCGACCGCGCTCGTCCCGATCCGACGACGCGGGCGGCGAGCGGGCGGTCGACCGCTCCGTACCAATACTTGTAGGGCTCCGCTCCGCGCCCGAAGTCGTAGCGCCGGCGGCCCGCCTCGATGCTCGTCCGGATGCCGTGGCCGATGGCGATCTTGCCGAGGCCGAGCGTGGCATGACGGGGATCGAAGCCCCCGAGGTACCAGTAGAACGCCTCGGGATCGACGAAGTTCACGTAGGCGCCGATCACCTCGCCACGGCGGGTGAACTCCCAGACGAGGGCCTGCTCCCGGGGGATCAGCGTGCGCACGCAGTCGAGCACGAAGCCCGTGAAGCGGGGAGCGAGGTGCAGGGAGCTGATCTCCCGCCCTGCGCCCTCCCACTGCCGTCGGCGGAGCTCGTGCCAGCGTCCGATCGCCGGACCCAGCGCGTCGGGCTCGACGACCTCGCGCAGTTCGACTTCTCCGTCGTCGAGCCGGCGCAGGTGCCGGCGGAGGTTCTGGCGGTGGCTGGACGAGAGCGAAGCGAGGTAGGCGTCGAAGGTCCCGGGGAGGTCGATGGCCGGGGCGGTGACCGGCGGCTGGGCGCAGGTCTTGAGTCCCGCGTCGTCCATCGCGTCCTGTACCGGCGAGCCGGGTGGCAGGCAGCGAAGGATCCAGGCATCCCACTCACCGCAACGGCGCCGCAACTCGGCTCCGACGGCCTGTGCGACGTCGTTGCGGCGGGCGGGCGCCGCCAGTACGTCCCAGTAGTCCCCGGGCTCCATGCCCACCCCCTCCAGGATGCGCAGCGGACCCTTGCGTCGCCGAACCAGCGCGGCGAGCCCGATCAGCTCCTCAGCCTCGCAGACGACCACCAGGAACGGCTCGGCGTCCGCCGCGAAGTGGGGCCACCAGGCCTCCGCCCAGCCGGGCGACGTGAAGGGCGTCGCGTCGGGCTGGCCGGCGTGGAGCCGCGCCCAGCCGTCGAGCAGCGGCTCGAGCGGACCCCGGTGGACGTGGACGCGCATGGCTGCGGAGGGTACGCGTGTCGCGCGCTGCGGCCAGGCATCGCGGCTCGCCGTCGTGGCATGCTTTGCACGATGCGACTCGCCCCCATCCTCCAGCGTCGGCCGCGGTGCGACGTGGGTTCCCGGAGCAGGCGACTGATCGCTCGCAGGCACCGGTGTCCCTGACCGAAGGTCACGCTGCCCCCTTCGGCGCCGGGAAGCGCGGGAGCGCCACCCAGGCCGCACTCCTCGACGCACACGGCCGCGGGACGCTGCTGGTCGTCGGTAGCGAGCCCCCGCGCGGGCGCGATCTCGACCTGCTGGTGCCCGACGCCGGGCTGGACGAGCTGGAGCGGGCGCTGGTCGCCGCAGGCTTCGAGCGCCACGGACGCGAGTGGGCGCGCTTCGCCGGCCCCCGCGTCGAGCTCGTCGAGCTCACGCCGGCTTCGTCTTGGGGCCTGCCCGGCGCGGTGCTGGACGCGCTGTTGACCGACGCCGAGCCGATCGAGCCCTACGGGCGACTGCACCGGCCCGCGCCTGCCGACGGGCTGCTCGTCCTCGCCCGCCGCCGGCTGGGCGTCCACGGGCCTGTCGCGGACAAGCACCGCCGGCGGATCGCCGCCATCGAGGCCGCCGATCCGTTGGCCTGGGAGGCGGCCGCCGCTCGCAGCGCCGCCTGGAACGTGTCGGGCGCCCTGGCCGCCCTGTGCGCGGCACGGCGGTCGGGCAGGGCGCCCGCCGGGCTCCGGGCGCGGGCGGCGGCGGAGGAGGCACGCGCGCAGCGGCGCAGCCGGCCCGCCGTGCTCGTCGCCGCCGCTCGGGCCGTTGCGCCATCGCCGCCTCGCGGCGCCGTGATCGCCGTGTCGGGCATCGACGGGGCAGGCAAGAGCACGCAGGCCGCCGGCCTCGTCCTGACCCTCTCCGATCTCGGCCACGAGGCGACGGTTCAGTGGAGCCGGATCACCTACGACCCGGCGCTGCGGTGGATCGGGGCCGCGCCCAAGCGCCTGCTGGGCCGGCTGGCAGGGCGCTCGGTGCACGACGCCGAGGGTGATGCCGACGAGGACCCGGGGACCGCGGTGGCCGGCGTCCTGCGCGAGCGCGTCGCCGCGGCCGACCACGCCTGGGCGCTCACGGTGGCCGTCGTGCACGCCCTCGGCCAGCGGCGCGCCCTGAGGCCGCACCTGCGCGCGGGGCGCATCGTCGTCCGCGACCGCTACGTGCTCGACGCCACGGTGCAGCTCATCGAGTCCTACGGCGTACGCCGCGACGTGCGCCTGCAGGCGGCGGTCCTGCGGCGCGCGTGCCCGGTCCCGGTGTTGGCGTTCTGGCTGGACGTGGACCCCGGCGAGGCCTATCGCCGCAAGCCGGAGGAGTACACGGCGGGCGAGCTCGCCGGGCACCGCCGGCGCTACCGGGCCGCGTACTCGGCGCTGGGCGTCGAGCGCGTCGACGCCTCGCAGGACCCCGAGGATGTGGCGACCGACCTCGCCCGCCGGGTCTGGCGGCGACTCGCGTGAACGCTCCGGCGGTGGGCGTCGGCACCGGCCCGGAGCGCGCGCAGGACCGCCCGCCCGCCCACAACGTCGCGGTAGCGGCGATCGCCGACATCGTCGGCAAGCTGAGCACCCTGGCGTGGACGGTGGTGGCCGCGCGGGTGCTCACCCAGGAGCAGTTCGGCGCCTTCAACCTGGTTCTCGCCCTGGCGCTCATCGCGTCGGCCTTCGCGGAAGGGGGCTTTGACCCCGTCCTCGTACGGCGCGCGAGCCGGGACCGGCGGCGGCTGTCGACCTTTCACACGCAGGCGATCGCGTGGCAGGTGGGGATCGCGATCCCGGTGTTCGCGGTCGCGGCCGGGGCTGTCTGGCTGGCCCGCTCGGGCGCCGAGGTGCGCACCGCCATCGTCCTGGTCCTCGGCGCGGTGTTCCTCGACCTGTGGAGCGACACGGCGCGGGCCTCCGCCGCGGCCGCCCGCAACCAGGCTCGCGTCTCGGGTGCCTTGGCGCTGCAGCGCATCGCCGCGGCGGCCCTGATGATCCCCGCGCTCGCGGCCGGCCTCGGCCTCACCGGCATGGCGGCGGCCTTCCTGGTGGCCTCTGCGATCGGCTGGATCGCCCACGTGCGTGCCCTGGCGTCGCTCGGCGTCGCCTTTCGCTGGCGGGCGCTCGACCGCCGGGGCATGTGGGCCTTCGGGCGCGGCACGTGGACCCTCGCGCTGAGCTCGCTGCTCGCGATCGCGCTGTTCCGGGTGGACGCGGTGCTGCTGGGCGCCCTCAAGGGCGACGAGGCGGTCGGCCAGTACGCGGCGGCCTACCGCCTGTTTGAGACGGTGCTCTTCCTCACCTTCGCGGTGGTCGGGGCGGTCGCGCCGCTCATGAACGCGCGCGCCGACGACCGGGCCGAGGTCGCGCGCCTGAGCGAGTTGATCGTCGTCGTGCTGAGCTTCGTCTACGCGCCGTTCGTCGCCGTGTGCCTGACGGAGGGGCGGGCGGTCCTCGAGCTGCTCTACGGTGCCCGCTACGAAGGCGCGACTGCGGCCGTGCACTGGCTCGCGCTCACCCCGCCCGCGTACGCCGTCGCCGCCATGACCGGCGCCACGCTCGTGGCCCTCGAGCGGACGACGGGGATCTTCATCGGGGCATTGATCGCCCTGGCGGTCAACGTGACGCTCAACCTGGTCCTGATTCCCTCGCTCGGGGGGACCGCGGCGGCCCTCGCCACCACCGTCGCGTACGCCATCGAGGCCGCGATCGGCGTCGCCCTGGTCGCTCGCCTCGTGCCGCGCCTGCGCATCGTCGCGCCGTTCGTGGAGACGCTGGCCGTCGCCGCCGTGACCGGCGTGCTGCTCGAGGTCTCGCCGCTGCCGGTGTTCGTCGAGGTCCCGCTCGCGGCCGCGGTGTACGTCGCCCTGTGGCTGGGGTTGGTGCGCACCCGCCGGCCCGAGCGGCTCGCCGCCGTCCGTACCCTGCTGCTGCGCGGGTCCGCGGCCGGCTGACCGCGCGATACTTCACCGGCATGCGTGGCGTCCTTCTGCCGATCCGCGGCCTCGACGATGCGGTCACGGCGGGCTGGCGGAAGCTGGCTGCCTCCGCCCTGGAGCCCAATCCCTTCTTCGACCCGGCCCTCGCCGCCGCGGCGGCCCGGCACCTGCCGGGCGGAGAGCAGGACCGCCTGCTCGCGGTCTTCGACGGGGAGGCGATGGTTCTCGCGCTGCCCGTGCGCCGGACCGGCCGCTACCGGCGGGTCCCGATGCCCACGTTCGTCGGCTGGGGCCATGCCCACGCCTATCTCGACACACCCCTGCTCGCCGGAGCGGATCCGGTCGGAGCCTTCGCCTGTGCACTCGACGTCGCCGCCGGGGCGGGCGCGCGGCGGCTCGTGCTCGAGCGCTCGCCGGGCGATGGGCCGGTGCGGCGGGCGCTCGACACGGCGCTGGCCCACCGCGGCGGCCAGGCCACCGCGCCGGTCATGCGCCGTCGCGAGGCCCCGACGTATCTCGAGGGGCGGCTGAGCGGTCAGCGCCGGAAGAATCTGCGCCGCCAGCGCCGTCGGCTGGAGGAGCACCTCGGCCAGGTGGCGATCCGCGATCTCGCCGGACAGGGTCTCGAGGCGGGCCTCGAGCGGTTCTTGACCATGGAGCAGGCGGGGTGGAAGGGGCGGAAGGGCACGGCGCTCGCGTGCGCCGACGGGGACGCCCGGTTCTTTCGCGAGGGCATGGGCGCCTTCGCGCGGGTGGGCGGTGCGCAGGTCTGGAGCCTCGAGGCGGGCGACACGACCGTCGCGACGCTGTGCGCGGTCGTGAGCGGCCGCGCCGCGTTTCACCTCAAGACGGCCTACGACGAGCGCCACGCACGCTTCTCCCCCGGCATCCAGCTCGAGCTCGGCATCATGGAGGCGTTTCACGACGACGCCCAGCTCGACTGGATCGACTCGTGTACGGCGGACGAGGACTCGCCCTCCGGGCTGCTGTACCCGGACCGCCGCCCGATGCAGGTTCTGGTGGTCGCCCTCGACAGCGGCCGCGCCCGGCTCGGTGCCTCCGCCCTGCGCGAGGGGTTGCGGTGGCGCGCCCGACTGGCGGGTGGCGTCCCCGCGCCGGGAGCCTAGGATCCGGCATCGTGGAGCTCAGCTCGGGCGCGTCCCCCACCGCCGGATCCCTGCTGTCGATCGACGCCGGCGGCTTCGGCGACGCCTTCGCGCGCCGGGCGTTCCTCGTGGCCCACGCGCTTGGCGACCATCCGCTGCTGACGCTCGACGCGATCGCCGAGCTCGCCGACGCCCTGCCTCCTGCAGCCG
>JBBSIC010000054.1:0-22475 GCA_038232275.1 Solirubrobacterales bacterium
CGGCGAGCAGGATGATGTCGAGTCCGAGGCGCAGCGGCCCGGGCAGGCCAAGCCGGTCCAGGGCCTGTCGTTGCTCCTCTCCGTGCTGTGGGAGCGGATCAAGCGGATGCTCGCGAAGCGATGATCCTCGACCCCGGTGTGCGGGCGCTGCTGGAGCGCCCCAACTTCGTCCACGTCGCGACCGCGTTGCCCGACGGCGGCCCCCACGTGGTCGCCGTCTGGGCCGGCCTCGTCGACGACGACCGCGTCGCCTTATTCACCCAACCGGGCTCGCGCAAGGTGCGCAACCTGTCCCGCGACCCGCGGGTGGCGATGTCGGTCGTCGACCACGACGAGCCCTACCACAGCGCGCCTGCGCGCCCACGTCGTCGAGACGCGCGAGGGCGACGCCGCGCTCGCGGTCATGGACGTGTTGTCGGTCGCACACACGGGCCAGCCGTTTCCCGTGCGCAGCGGGATCCTGTTTGTCTGCGAGGTCGACTCGGCGGCGTACTCCGAGCTGCCCTTCCAGCGCGCCACGTCCTGATGCTCAGTGGGGTCTTGTCGACCACGGACCGCAGAGTCCGAGGCCCCTGGACGCAGATCGCGGACGGCAGGGTCCGCTCGCCTTGCGGGGGGCGAGCTTCGTCTGGATCCGAGTTGAGAGGCGCGTGGACGGCCTACGGCTGTGACAGCGACCCCCATAACTGCCGTCGCCCTGGCCGGGTGGTCGGGGGGAACGTCGGTTGTGCCTCTCTGACCCCTCCAAAGGCATGAGGTCAGCGAGGTCGTGTCGCGGACCGGTGCCCCGGCCACCGTAAGCGACCGCCGGGCTACAGGCGGTCGCGCCAGCGCAGCGCCGCGGCGGCGAGGTTGCCGAGCTCGACCCGCAGCCCGTGGCGGTCGCCCGACGCGCGGGCGCTCGCAAGCGCCCGCAGCGAGGCGGCCAGCACCCCGGGCCCGGCGGGGCCGCGGCCCGACGGCGCCGCGTGGGACCGCCGCACGCTCTCGGCGTCGCGGACCGCGGCGTCGGCCTGGTCGAGCGCCGCGCGCACGCGGGCGCCCGCCTCGTCGAGCGTGCGGTCGCGCGCCCGCCGGGCGCGTCCGGCGCGCTCGTTGGCCAGGCGGGCACGGCGCCGCGCGTCGCGCAGGCGCTCCTCGGCACGGTCTGCTCGTCGCTCGGCCGCGATCGCGCGCCGCTCGAGCGCCGCGGCGCTCGCGGACGACGTGGGCATCGACCGCTCCGTGCGCGGCGGCAGGGGCCCGCGCTGCGCGATGTCCGGGCGTGCGGTGCCGGCCGCGCGGCGCGGCCCGGGCTTGGCGGGCGCGTGCCCCGCGGCGCGGACGGCCGCGTCGAACGAGCCGCCGAACGCCCGCTTGACCGCGTTGGTCGACGGCCAGGCGCCCTCGTAGTAGCGCTCCGCGCGCCACTCCTGTGCGCGCCAGCGCGCCAGCGACGGGTTCCAGTCCGCCGAGCACGGCGGCTCGCCGTAGCGGCCGTTCCAGTCGGCGATCTTCTCGATGATCGATTCGCAGGTCCAGCGCGTCACCCGACGCCCGCCCGCGAGTTGCACGGACGGGGTCATGAGATGAGCTCGTCCGGGTTAGCTCGGGGCCGGCTGCGTGGTGTCGCGCTCAGCCATGTCCCACATCGCCACGTTACCCGCGTGGGCGGGCGTGAGGGCGACGAGGAGGATCGTACGGCTGAGCATCAGGAGACCCAAGGTACAGATCGATCGTCGACCTGTCGACCCCGCCGGTCAGGGGTGGGCTCGAACCCGCGAGTATCAGCGCGGAGCGCGATGCGGAGCCTCTCCGCGGTCAGATCGTGGCGATAGGGCGGCCGATCTGGCCGCCGCCCGCGGCTCACGCCCGCGCCGGCCCGCAAGCGACCCGGCGGCGGCGCGGGCCCCGTACGCGACCCGGCGGCGGCGCGCAGGCCCGGTACCGTCCCGTCGACGTGCGCGGCCGCAGCCTCTCTCTCATCGGCATCGCGGTCTCGCTGTTGTGCGTCGTGGGGGTCGTCTACTGGGCCTTCCAGCAGCCGGCCCCGCGGCTGCCATCCGACGCCCGGCACCTGTCCTACGTGCTGGGCGGCGTGCTGCTCTACGCGCTCAACACCGGCGTGCGCGCGGAGCGCTGGCACCGCCTGCTGCTCTCAGACGGCGCGCACCCGCAGCGGCGGGACTCCTACGCGCTGACCGTGGTCGGCTACACCGGCAACAACGTCCTGCCCGCGCGCGCGGGCGACGCCGTCCGGGTCCTGCTGATGGCGCCGCGAGCGGGCTCCAGCCGGCGGACCGTGATCGGGACGCTGCTGGCGGAGCGCCTGCTCGACCTCGTCGTGATCGTCCTGCTCTTCGTCGTCGTGGGCTACGGCGTGCTCGGCCAGCTCGGCGGCGGGGAGGTCGCGGTGATCGGCGGGGTGACCGCCGCCGGGATCGCCGGGCTCGCGGTGGCCGTCGCGCTGCTGCGGCGCAACCAGCGGCTCGTCGAGATGATCCGGCCGATGCTCACCTCGACCCTCGGCCTGCGGGGCCGTGGCGGTGCGCAGCTGGTCGGGATGACGCTCTTGATCTGGCTGATCGAGACCTTCGTGTGGATGGCCGTGGGGGCCGCGGCGGGCCTGGACATGTCGCTGCTGCAGGGCCTGTACCTCGTCGCGCTGGCGAGCATCTTCTCGCTGATCCCGTCCGGCCCCGCCTACGCGGGCACCCAGGACGTCGCCGCGGTCGTCGGCATCAAGGCGATCGGCGGATCGGGCTCGCTCGCGGCGACCTACCTGATCCTGCTGCGCTTCGTGTTGCAGGTGCCGATCACGATCGGCGGCCTCGTCCTGCTCGCGGCCCGCTACGGTGGGATCGGCAAGCTGCGGCGGGCACGACTCCAGGACGCCGCCGCCGCCGACGCGCCTTCGCCGACATGACGAAGACCACGAAAACGCCGCCCTCCCCCGCACCGCCCCGGGGAGCGAGCCAGCCTCCGCCCCAGGCGGCCTCCGCCCTCCGCCCGCGGCGGTCGTTGAACGCCTGGCTGCGCGACCGCTCCAAGGCCGAGCTCGCGATCTGGATCGGGCTCATCGTCGTCGCCTTCGCGCTGCGCATGTACGACCTCGGCGCCCGGCCGTTTCATCACGACGAGAGCCAGGACGCGTTCTTCTCCTACACCTTCTTCAAGTCCGGCGACTACAGCTACAACCCGCTCCTGCACGGGCCGCTGCGCTTTTACCTGACGGGGCTCAGCTACCTGCTCTTCGGCGACTCGAACGTCACCGCCCGCCTCGCTCCGGTGCTGATGGGCACCCTCGCGACCGGCCTCCCCTATCTGCTGCGCAACCAGATCGGCCGCCTCGCCGCCTTCGGCGCCGGCGTGATGCTCGCGTTCGGGCCGACCTACCTGTACTTCTCGCGCTTCGCCCGCGAGGACATCTACTTCGCCGCGATCACGCTCGCGATGCTCGTCGCGATCCTGCGCTACCTGGACCGCCCGACGGCTTACGGGCCGTCGATCATCGCCGGACTGCTCGCGCTCTCCTTCGCCACCAAGGAGACGAGCTTCATCAGCCTCGCGGTCGGCGTGTCGTACTTCGCGGTCGCGCTGGTCGTGCAGGGCGTGCTGGCCCGCAGGCGCGGCGCCCGCTTCGCCGACGGGCACGTGGCGACGGCGATCCGCAGCGCCGACTGGGTCACCTGGGTCTACGCCCTGGCCACCTTCTGGATCGTCTTCGCCCTGATGTTCACGGTCTTCTTCACGCAGCCCGACGGGCTGTGGAAGGGCATCCACGACGGGTTGGCCTACTGGCTCGACCAGCAGCCGGTCAACCGCGGCGGCGAGCGGTGGTACTTCTACCTCGCCGTGCTGTTCGGCGAGGAGTGGCCGGTGCTGGTCCTCGGCGCCGTCGGCGCCTTCTTCAGCCTCCGGCGGCCCACGACGGGGCGGCTGTTTTTGCTGTGGTGGTTCGTTGGCTCGCTCGCGATCTACTCGTGGGCCTCGGAGCGCTTCGCCTGGCTCGCGCTGCACCCACTGCTGCCGCTGATCCTGCTCGCCGGCATCGGGCTCCAGGGCCTGTGGCGGCTGCGCTCGCGCGTCGCGCGCTCGATCGCGGTCGCCGGGATCGTCCTGTGCGCGGCCTACATGGCCTACGCGTCCTACCTGGTCAACGCGGTGCACAGCGCGAACCCGCGGGAATGGCTGGTCTCCACCCAGTCCTCCGTCGAGGTCCGCGACGTCGCCGCGCGCGTCGACCGGCTCGACAGAGCCTTCCACGCCGCCCACGGCGGGACCAAGCTGACGATCACGATCGACTCCGGCCAGGGCGCGACCTTCCCCTACGCCTGGTATTTCCGTCACAAGTCGGTCGGCTACATCGACATGACCACGCCCAACTACCAGCCCACCACCCAGGTGTTGATTATGACCGAGCAGGCGCGCGCGGCCCTGCTGCCGAACCTCGCCGCCTACGACGGCCAGAAGTTCCACTTCCGCGTCTGGTGGGTCCGCGACTGGTCGAAGAAGCTGTCGGCGAGCGCGTGGTGGAAGTGGTTCACCAAGCGCCAGACGTGGAACCCCACGGGCGGCATGGAGGAGTGGATCTACGTCCGCAAGGTCGCCGGCGCGCTGTAGGGGCGCTATCCGCCGAGGACCGGCGGCCGGGGCTCGACCGGCCTGGCCGGGGCGGCGGTGCTGACGGCGAACGCGTAGATGGCGGTCCCGTCGCGGTCGAACACCTTCCGGCCCGCCCGCGCGAGCGCGCCGGGCGTGCCGTAGGTGGTGCGCTCGAGCGGCCCGACGACGGCGAACGCCACGCGGTAGCGGTCCATCAGCGTCCGCGCCACGAGGGCGTCCGGGGTCTTGTAGAGCGTCTCCACGTCCGTCCGGCGGGTGCCCAGGTCGTGGCTCCACTGCAGCTCGTGGCCCTGCCAGCCCAGGACGGTCGGCCGGCCCGTGTAGGTGGACACGCGCGCGTTGCCGAAGGGGCTGTAGTCGTCGCCGACGGCCTCGAGGATCACCGCGTCGCCCGGCGTGTGCGCCCGGATCCAGTCGATCGCCTCCACGTCGCCGGGCGCGGTGGAGGCAAGCCAGTGCCGGCCGTCCAGGCGCGGGCCGTCGCTGAAGCCCGCCTTGCGCGCGTAGGTGCCGGCGATCGGATAGGCGAGCGAGACGCCGATCAGGCCCGCCGCCCCGACGAGCCAGGCCAGGCGCGGTACGAGCGGCAGCCAGGCGCGGGCGGCGGACAGCGCCACGGCGCCGAAGACGGCGAGCAGGATCCAGGCCTGGTAGCCGAGCTTGAAGACGGTGTTCATCCGCTCGTACGGCCCTCCGAAGAACTCGTCCTTGACGATCCCGACCTCGGCCCCGAGCAGGCACGCGAGCGCCGCGGCGGCGATGACCCACAGCACCCGCTCGGCGATCCGCAGGCGGCGGGTCAGCGCCGAGGCGAGCGCGACGGCCAGCAGCACGGCGAGGATCCCCGCGCCCGCCAGGCGCGCCGTGGCCAGCAGCGACAGCACCACGACCAGGCTGCCGGCCCCCCAGACGAGCCAGCGCAGCGGGTGGCGCAGCCCGCACAGCCGCGTGAGCAGCGGCGCCAGCAGCAGCCACAGCAGGGCGCCCTCGATCACCAGGTGGTGCTTGACGAACGCCGCGAGCGGCTCGCGCTGCGCCTCGCGCGTGACGCCGATCCCGCCGGCGTTGGGATCGAAGCTCGCGATGAACGGCAACACCAGCACGACGCCGAGGACGAGCACGCCGATCGCCCATGCCACCGCGCGCTTGCGGCGCTTGACGGCGTCCGGGCTCGTGATCCAGACCGCGACGGTCAGCACCAGCAGCCCGGCCATCACCGGCCAGGACCACGAGTTCACCGCGTACAGCCAGCCGATCGCCAGCGCGGTGCAGAAGGTCTCCCACCAGCCGCACGCCCGCACGAACGACGGCGGCCCGCCGAGCCCGGCCTGGACGACGAACGCGAGCGCGAGCAGCGTCAGGGGGATCGCGATCAGGTGCGCGTGCAGGTCGCCGACCGTCCACGAGAAAAACGGGAACTCGTTGATCGTGTTCGGGATCACGCGCGACGGCCCGAACCAGTCGAAGGTCGCGAGCCCGTCGGCGTGCAGCGCCGCCCAGCCGCCCCGCAGGTTGCCCATAAGGGCAAGAAGGAGGACGCACACGGCACCGGCGCCCAGCGGTCGCCGGACGGCGAGGCCCTGCCGCCGGGCCGCCTCGGCGATCGTCGCGGCGACCGTGAAGGCGGACGTCACGATCACCGCGAAGACCGCGGCGAGCGCGAGGTTGTAGCCCTGGGTGGGCTCGACGCCGGTCAGCCGGATCAGCAGCGCCACCATGTGCTGGCCCAGGTAGTAGTAGTTGACGTCGGCGCCGGAGAGCCAGGGGTCGTGCGGCGGGAAGGAGTCGCTCGTCAGCGTCGCGTTGGCGAGCATCATGTCCATCGGCTTCTCGGTCAGCCACACGTCGGCGCTGTAGCTGCCGACGACGACGGCCCCCAGGAAGGCGACGACGAACAGGATCTCCGACCAGATCCACAGGCGCCGGCGGAAGGGGTCGGGCGCGTTCGCGCGCTCGCGGCGCCGGTGGACCGCGGCCGCGACGCCGGCGAGCACCGCCGCCGCGCCGATCGCCAGCCCCGGGCCGTTGGGCAGACCGAGGCTGCCGGCGATCCACACAAGCCAGCCCAGCAGCAGCCAGGCGAGGATCCTCGCCAGCCCGAGGCCCGCGCCGGGCAGCCGGCCGAGCGCCCGGGAGGCCAGGGGCAGGCCGGCGAGGCCGAGAGCCTCGAGTGCCAGCAGGAAGCGCAGCGTCTGCGTCACGGCGCGGGATACTGCCGCAATGCCCCGGACCTTCGATCTGATCTCGAGCCTGCCCCTCGCCATCGAGGCCTACGACCTCGAGCCCCTCGTCCGCGCCGTGAGTCCCGAGTTCACGCGGCGCTCGACGGTCTTCCATCTGCGCGGAAACGGCGAGGAGGGCCTCGGCGAGGACGTCACCTACGACGAGCAGGATCAGGTCCGCCAGCAGGAGTCCGGCCCTGCGCTCGACCTCGCCGGCGATTGGACGATCGCCGAGTTCTCGCATCACGTCGCGGTCCTCGACCTCTTCCAGGGGATGACCCCTTCGATGCCGGCCTTCGAGGACTACCGCGTCTGGGCGCTGGAGTCCGCCGCGCTGGACCTCGCGCTGCGCCAGGCCGGGCGCGCGCTGCACGAGGTGCTCGGCCGCGAGCCCGCGCCGCTGCGGTTCGCGGTCTCGCTGCGCCTGGGCGTCCCGCCGTCGATGGCTCCGGTGACCGACCGCCTCACCGCTTACGGCGACGTCCACTTCAAGGTCGACTACGACCCGAGCTGGACGCCGGCCTTCCTCGAGCAGCTCGTCGCGGCGGGGGGCGTCGACGTGATCGACTTCAAGGGCGCGTACAAGGGGACGATCGTCGACGTCGAGACGGACCCCGATCTCTACCGCCGCTGCGCCGAGGCCTTCCCGGCTGCGTGGCTCGAGGATCCCGACCTCGACGACGTCGACGCGGCGGCCGCGCTCGAGCCGTTCCGCGACCGCATCACCTGGGACGCGCCGATCCACTCGATCGCCGACGTCGAGGATCGCGCCTTCCCGCCTCGGGCCCTGAACTCCAAGCCGTCGCGCTTCGGCTCGCTCGAGCGGCTGCTGGATTTCTACGACTACTGCGCCGCCCACGACATCGCCCTCTACGGCGGTGGTCAGTCCGAGCTCGGCGTCGGCCGCGGCCAGATCCAGCTGCTCGCCGGGCTCTTTCACCCGGAGGGGCCCAACGACGTCGCCCCGTCCGGCTGGGACCACGCCGAGTTTCTCCGGACGGGCCTGCTCGCCAGCCCGCTGGACCCCGCGCCCGCCGCCACGGGCTTCCGCCGGCGCGGCGACGGCGAGGAAGACGCCTGACGTAGACTCCCGGGCATGCCGCCCAAGCAGCGCCAGGTCCGCATGGAGAGCAAGTCGGCGCTGAGCTCGATGCAGGCGCTGGAGACGAAGTCCGACGACGAGCTGCTCGCCGAGACGCGCTTCAAGTCCGCCGCGCAGGCGATCCTCGGGGCGCGCGCCGCCGAGCGCTACGACGCGAAGAGCGCCCGCGAGCACTTCCGCACCGCGATCGCCTCCGCCCGCCCCCAGGAGCGTCTGCAACTGCGCCGCATGGCCGAGGCCTCGCTGGCCCTCGCCGAGCGCCGTCCGGACGATCTCAGGGCGGCCGCGGTCAAGCTCGGCCAGACCCCGCCGTCGAACCGCCAGCTGCTCGCGCTGCGCTTCATGGGCCTCATCGCCCCGGGCGGCAGCGCGCCGGTGTGGCGCCGGGCTGCGGGGATCGTCCTGCTGCTGGTGCTCATGGTCGCCATCCTCGCGCTTGGCTGGGGCATCGTGCTGCTGATCGCGCTGCCGCTCGGCGGGGTCGACTCGGGCATCGCGATCTTCTACGGCTTCGTGCTCGTGGCGGTCGTGCTCGGGCTCCTCGCCTGGCGCGGCAGGCGCAAGCAGGCGCAAGCCCGCGCAACACGCGGCCAGAGCTGACGGTCCAGCCGACGGTCGGGCGGCCGCCGGGCCGTTAAGGGGAGTATGTCCGTCCGCCACGTCCCCCGCCTCGCGCTGCCCGCCTGCCTGCTCCTTCTCGCTGCGTGCGCCGTGATCCTGCTGCTCCGCCCCTCCCCGGCGTCCGCGCTGGCAAGCCACGAGGGGTGGCCGCCGCAGGCGCCGGGCATGCTGCTGATGAACAAGACGGACAGCTCGCGCCCGCTCGACGCGCGGCCGGGCCATGACCCGTTCGGCGGCCAGGACGCGCAGTACCGCTGCGATTCGATCCACCTGCACTCGGACTCGTGCTTCCAGCGGCTCGTCCCGAACCTGCTCGGCGACCTCGTCGACGGGCTCGACCTCGGCAACCTGCCGTCAGACCTCCAGGACGCGCTCGACCTGGGGCTCTCCCTCGTCGTCACCGACGCCGAGGGCCACAACCGGCTGCTCGGCGGTCACGGCGACGACACCATCCATGCCGCGCCGTGGGGCGACGTGCTGTGGGGCGACTACAAGCCCACCCAGCAGACCTCACACCAGACCGACCATCTCTACGGCGGCGCCGGCCCCGACTTCATCTATCCCAGCCACGGCAAGAACGTCGTCGACGCCGGCGCCGGCTCAGACGTCATCCACGGCCGCTTCGGCCACGGGACGATCGACTGCGGCCCGGGCCGCGACGCGGTCTACCTGCCGGCCGTGAACGGGGCCTACAAGCTCAAGAACTGCGAGTACAAGCGCAAGAAGACGGGCGACTCGGCCCCCAGGTGGCTGCTGCGCAAGCTGCCCTGGTAGAACCGGCGGCATGCCGCTCTCCTACGCCAACGGGCCCTCCACCACGCCGCTGCTGGGCGAGACCATCGGAGACAATCTCGAGCGCACGGTCGCCGAGCACGGCGACCGCGAGGCGCTCGTCGTCTGCCACCAGGACGTCCGCTGGACCTACTCCGAGCTCGACGAGCGGGTGGACCGCGTCGCGCGGGCGCTCGTCGCCGCGGGCCTCGAGCCGGGCGACCGCCTGGGCGTCTGGTCGCCCAACTGCGCCGAGTGGGTGCTGATCCAGTACGGGTCCGCGAAGGCCGGGGTCGTGCTAGTCAACGTCAACCCGGCCTATCGGACGTCGGAGCTCGCGTTCGTGCTGCGGCAGTCGGGCTGCCGGCTGCTTCTGGCCGCCGAGGGCTTCAAGGCCTCCGACTACGTGGCGATGGTCGACGAGGTGGCCCCGGACTGCCCCGGCCTGGAGCGCAGCGTGTACTTCGGCACCCCGGGCTGGGATGCGCTGCTGGCCGCCGGCGACGACACGGCGGTCGAGCTCCCGGCGGCGCTGCAGTTCGACGACCCGATCAACATCCAGTACACGAGCGGCACCACCGGCTTCCCGAAGGGCGCCACGCTCAGCCACCACAACATCCTCAACAACGGGTTCTTCGTCAGCGAGGCCTGCCGCCACACGTTCGAGGACCGCGTCTGCATCCCCGTCCCCTTCTATCACTGCTTCGGCATGGTCATGGGCAACCTCGGCTGCACCACCCACGGGGCGTGCATGGTGGTGCCGGCCCCGAGCTTCGAGCCCGGCGCGACGCTCGAGGCCGTGCAGCAGGAACGCTGCACCTCGCTCTACGGCGTCCCGACGATGTTCATCGCCGCGCTCGCGCATCCCGGCTTCGAGTCCTTCGACCTCACCAGCCTGCGCACGGGGATCATGGCCGGCTCGCCCTGCCCGGAGGAGGTCATGCGCAAGGTCATCGACCGGATGCACATGGAGGACGTGACGATCGCGTACGGGATGACGGAGACCTCGCCGGTCTCCACGCAGACGGGCGCCGACGACGAGCTCGAGCGCCGCGTCGCCACGGTCGGTCGCGTGCACCCGCACGTGGAGGTCAAGATCGTCGACCCCCTGACGGGCGCGTGCGTGCAGCGCGGCGAGCCCGGTGAGCTGTGCACGCGCGCGTACAGCGTGATGCTCGGGTACTTCGACGAGCCCGACAAGACGGACGAGGCGATCGACCGCGCCGGCTGGATGCACACGGGCGACTTGGCGACGATGGACGGCGAGGGCTATCTGAAGATCGTCGGCCGCTCCAAGGACATGATCATCCGCGGGGGCGAGAACGTCTATCCGCGCGAGGTCGAGGAGTTCCTCTACACGCACGAGGCCGTGGCCGACGTGCAGGTCGTCGGGCTGCCCGACGAGCGCTACGGCGAGGAGATCGCCGCGTTCGTCATCGTGGCCGAGGGCGCGAGCACGGATCCGGACGCCCTGCGCGAGTTCTGCCGCGGCCGCATCGCGCACTACAAGGTCCCGCGCTACGTCACGCTGGTCGACGCGTTCCCGATGACGGTCACGGGCAAGGTCCAGAAGTACAAGCTCCGCGATCAGGCCATCGAAGAGCTCGGCCTGGCCCCCGCGACCTCGTAAAAGGTCCGACAACGGACCCTATCGTGCGTTTTGACGCCCTGTCGACCCGGTTACGCTCCCGGGTACAGGGGTCGCGCCGCGCCGCCTCCTGCGCAGCCCGCATGGACGCCCTCGAGACATCCCGCCTGCGCCTCGTCGTGCTCCCGCTCGACGAGGCCGCCGCGATGCTCGACGGCCTGCGAGCGGTGGGGGATCGCTGGACGCCCGGGTACCCCACCGACAGCAACCTGGTCGCTGCGGGCTACGTCGTCACGGCGGCCGCGGAGGGCCAAGATCTCGGGCCGTGGACGATCTACCAGCTGGTGCGCAAGGAGGACGACCGCGTGGTCGGCGGCCTGGGCTTCTTCGGGCCGCCCGACGTCGCGGGCGACGTCCAGATCGGCTTCTCCGAGCCGCCCGAGCTGCGCGTCGCGGGCTACGCGGCCGAGGGGCTGCGGGCGCTGATCGCCTTTGCCAAGGGCCGGCCCGAGGTCAGGCGGGTCCTGGCCGATACCGCGGCCACCAACCGCCGCGTCAACGTGGTGTTGGAGGCCGCGGGCATGCGCCAGTTCGGCTCCGACGGCCAGCTCGTCTTCTACGAGGCCTAGCAACCTCACATCCGCGCGACTGGCGACGTCCCACGTCTGTGATCGCTCGACAGGAGATCCCCGCATGACCCCCATTTCCGACCAGCTGCTCGAGTCGCTCGCCGCCGAAGCCGTGCGCGAGGGCCTCGCCGACGCCCTCTACACCCGCGTCCCCTCCCCCATCGGGACCCTGCTCGTGGTCTCCGGCGCGAAGGGCATCGTGCGCGTGGGCTTTCAGGAGGACGCCGAGGATCTGATCCTCGCGGGCGTGGCGAGCGGCTTCGGCGCGCGCATCCTGCGCGGCGACCGTGAGCTCGCCAACGTCCGCGAGAAGCTCCAGGGCTACCTGGAGGGCACCGACGCGGGGGAGCTCGACCTCCCCTACGACCTGGCCCTGGTGCGCTCGCCGTTTCGCCGCCAGGTCCTCGAGGTCCTTGCCGGCGACGTCCACCGGGGCGACACGATCCGCTACCGGGAGCTCGCCGTCCGCGCCGGGCCCCCCAGGGCCGCTCGCGCCGCCGGCACGGCGGGCGCGACCAACCCGATCCCGATCGTCGTCCCCTGCCACCGCGTGCTGCCCTCCACCGGCGGCGTCGGCAGCTACGGCGGGGGCGCGCCGCGCAAGGTGCAGCTACTCGAGCTCGAAGGCGCGCTGCCGCCGCGGCTACCGCTCGGCGACGGTGACCGTCTTGATGACCACGGGTGAGACGGGGGCCTCGGTGGACGGGTCGGTCTTGACCGTGCCGATCGTGTCGACGACGTCCTGGCCCTTGGAGACCTTGCCCAGCAGCGCGTAGTCGGGCGTGAGGCCGTTGTCGTCGCCGGTGACGACGAAGAACTGGCTGCCGGAGGCGCCGGCGGGCTCGTTGCCCGCCTTGGCCATCGCGACCACGCCGCGGGTGTACTGCAGGGTGCTCGGCGGGGCCTCGGTGACGGTGTAGCCCGGCCCGCCCTGGCCGGTGCCGAGCGGGTCGCCGCCCTGGATGACGAACCCGGGGACGATGCGATGGAAGGTCGTGCGGTCGAAGAACCGCTTGCGCGCGAGCGACACGAAGGACGCGGCGGTCTTGGGCGCGCGCTTGACGTCGAGCGCGATGTCGAACTCGCCGCACGAGGTCTTCACGATCGCCGTGTAGCTCTTCGCCGGATCGAGCTTGAGCGTGGGCTTTTTCAGGTGCGGGGCGGACTTGGGCCGGGGTGCGGGCACCGTCCGGCAGCCCGGGGCCGCCGCGGGCGCGGGCGTGGCGCTGGGGGCAGCGGGCGCCGGCGTGGCGGTCTTCTCGGCCTTCTTGGCGCTCGATCCGCAGCCGGTCAGCAGCAGAAGGACGAGCACGGAGACGAGCGGACGGAGGGAGCGCATGACGGGGGCAGCATAGGCTCCTGAGGCTTGTGGCCCGCCATGCCTGCCTGATCGTCAACCCGCAGGCCGGCGGTGGCCGGGCGGCGAGGTCCGTCCCCGCGGTGGAGGCCGCCCTGCGCGCCCGCGGGCTGCCCTTCCGCCTCGAGTGGACCCGCTCGCCCGAGCACGCCCGCGAGCTTGCCCGGGGGGCGCGCGACCGGGGTGAGGTCGCGGTCGCGGTCGGCGGCGACGGGCTCGTCGGCGCGGTCGCGGGCGAGCTGCGCGGGACGGACGGCGTCCTCGGCGTCGTCCCCGGCGGTCGCGGCAATGACTTCGCCCGCAAGCTCGGCGTCGGCGCGGCCCCGGAGGCGGCGGCGGCGGTGATCGCCACCGGCGCGATCCGGACGGTGGACGTCGCGCTGGCCGGCGAGCGCACCTACCTCGGCATCGCCTCGGCGGGCATCGACTCCGACGTCCAGGGGATCGCCAACGCCACGCGCCTGCCGCTTGGCAACGCGGTCTACGTCTACGGCACCCTGCGCGCGCTGCGCGCATGGCAGCCCGCGCGGTGGACCGTGACGCTCGACGGCGAGACCCGCTCGTTCAGCGGGTACTCCGTGTCCGTGGCCAACTCCGGGGTCTTCGGCGGGGGGATGCGGCTGGTGCCGCACGCGCGCATGGACGACGGGCTGCTCGACGTCGTGCTCAACGCCGCGGCGCCCAAGCGCCAGTTCCTCGCCGGCCTGGCCAAGGTCTTCAAGGGCGGGCACGTCGGGGATCCCGCGCTGACGTTCCTGCAGGCTCGCGAGGTGTCCTTTCATGCGGACCGGCCGTTCACCGCGTTCGCCGACGGCGACCCGATCGCCGAGCTGCCGGCCACCTTCCGCGTCGCCGCCGACGCGCTGCGGGTGCTGGCCCCGTGAGCCGGCTGGCGCCCTCCGTGGCGGCCGCGAAGGCGGTCGGCGCCCTCTCGCGCGTGGCCGGCCGCGGCGGCGGGACCTCGCTGCCTGGCAAGGTGCTCACGCGCCTGGAGCCGAGCGCCATCGGCCTGCTCGCCGGACGGCTCGAGCTGGGCTCGATCGTCCTGAGCGCGACGAACGGCAAGACGACGACGGCGGCGATGATCGCCAGCGTGCTCGAGCGCCGCGGCGCGCGGCTGGTGCACAACCGCGCCGGGGCCAACATGGCGGGCGGCGTCGCCAGCGCCCTGGCGTCCGCCGCGCGCGGGGGCGGGCGACGGCTTGCCGGGGACACGGGCCTGTTTGAGGTCGACGAGTTCTGGCTCGCGCCGATGCTCGGCGAGCTGCGGCCCCGGGCGGTGCTGCTCGCGAACCTGTTCCGCGACCAGCTCGACCGCTACGGGGAGCTCGAGACGATCGGCGAGCGCTGGCACGAGGCCATCCGCGACCTCCCGGCGCCGACACGGCTCGTGCTCAACGCCGACGATCCGCTGATCGCCGACCTCGGCCGCGACCGGGAGGTCACCTACTTCGGCGTGTCCGACGACGCGCTCGCCCGGCCCGAGATGCCGCACGCCGCGGACTCCAAGCACTGCCGCCGCTGCGGGCACCCCTACAGCTACGATGCGATCTACCTCGGGCACCTCGGCCGCTACCACTGCCCGAACTGTGGCGCGCGGCGCCCAGACCCCACCGTCCGGGCCACGGAGGTGACGCTGCACGGCATCCGGTCGGCCGCCTTCACGCTCGCGGCGCCCGCGGGCTCGGCGCGCGTCGAGCTCCCCCTCCCCGGGCTCTACAACGTCTACAACGCGCTCGCGGCCGCCGCGCTGTGCACGGCGCTCGGCGCCACGCTCGAAGAGATCGTCGCCGGCCTGGAGGCCGTCGAGGCCGCGTTCGGGCGCGCGCAGACGGTCGAGCTCGGCGGCCGCCGGGCCTCCCTGCTGCTCGTCAAGAACCCGGCCGGCGCCAACGAGGTGCTGCGCACGCTGACCCTCGAGCCGGGCGTGCTCGAGATCCTCGGAGTGCTCAACGACGGGATCGCGGACGGCCGCGACGTCTCCTGGGTGTGGGACGCCGACTGGGAGCTCGTCGCGCCGCGCCTGGAGCGCATGGTCTGCGCGGGCACGCGCGCGGCGGAGCTGGCCGTGCGCCTGAAGTACGCGGGCGTGGACCCGGCGAGGCTGACCGTCGTCGAGGAGCTCGAGCCCGCGCTCGACGCCGCCCTGAAGGGTGGGAGCGGGCCGCTGTACGTGCTGCCGACGTACACGGCCCTGCTCGCCCTGCAGGAGCTGCTGGCCCGCCGCGGCGAGGCGCAGGAGTACTGGCGATGATCCCGCCCGCGGTGGCCTGGCACGACGCGGAGTGCCACGGTTACGACGCCGACATGGCGCTGTGGCTCGCCCTCGGCGCGCGCGAGGCCGGGCCGGTGCTCGACGTCGGCGCGGGCACGGGGCGCGTCGCGCTCGAGCTGGCGGCGGCCGGGCACCGCGTGACGGCGCTCGACATCGACCCGGTCCTGCTCGCGGCGCTCGCCGAGCGCTCGGCGCGGCGCGGCCTGCGCGTGGAGACCGTGACCGGCGACGCCGAGCGCTTCAACCTGGGCGCCGCGCGCTTCGGGCTCGTGCTGATCCCGATGCAGACCATCCAGCTGCTGCGCGACCGTCCCGCCTTCTTGAGCGCGGCGCGCCGCGCGCTGAAGCCGGGCGGCCTGCTCGCCGCCGCCATCGTCGAGGAGCTCCTCCCGTTCGACCCCGAGCCCGACCTGATGCCCGAGCCCGACGTCGCCGAGATCGGCGGCTGGCGCTACCTCTCCCAGCCCACGGCCGTGCGGGTCGGCGTCGGCCGCGCGCGCATCGAGCGCCTGCGCACCGCCGAGGCACCCGACGGGGAGCGGATCACCGAGGCCAACGCGATCGAGCTCGAGCTCTTCAGCCCCGCCGACCTCGCCCGCGACGCCCGCGCGGCCGGGCTCACCCCCGCCCCGGGCGAGTGCATCCCGGCGACCGGCGATCACGTGGGCTCCGCGGTGGTGATGCTCCGTGCCTGAGCCGCGGCTACGCGTCTGCGCGCTGTATCCCGACCTGATGAACATCTACGCCGATCGCGGCAACCTGCTGTTCCTGCGGCAGCGCTGCGCGTGGCGGGGCCTCGGCTTCGAGCTCGCCGGGGCGCACGCGGGCGACGCGCTCGACCCCGACGCGCACGACCTCTTCTACCTCGGCGGCGGCCAGGACCGCGACCAGGCCCTGTGCGCGCAGGATCTGGCCACCGTCAAGCGCGAGGCCCTGCACGCCGCGGCCGGACGCGGCGCGGTGGTCTTCGCCGTCTGCGGCGGCTACCAGCTGCTCGGGCACGGCTACCGGATGGGCGCCTCCGAGCTTCCCGGCGCGGGCCTCGTGGACCTGCGCACCACGCGCGCAGACGGGGCGCGGCTGGTCGGCAACGTCGCGATCGAGGTGGAGCTGCCGGGCCTGGCCGCGCCGCGGGTCCTGGCGGGCTTCGAGAACCACGGCGGCCGGACGCGCCTGGGCCCCGGCGAGCGGCCGCTCGGCCGCGTCCTGGCGGGCCACGGCAACAACGGGCGCGACGGACAGGAGGGCGTCCTGCACGGCTCGATCGTGGGCACCTACCTCCACGGCCCGCTCCTGCCCAAGAACGCGTGGCTGGCCGACTGGCTGATCGCCACGGCGCTCGGATCCGCGGTCGGCGCGCTCGCGCCGCTCGACGACGCGCTGGAGGACGCGGCGCATGCCGCCGCCCGCCGGGCCGCAGGCTTGTAGGTTTCGGTGATGCTCCGGTTCGGCATTGCGCTGATCGTTGCGCTCGTCCTGGCCGGCTGCGGAGGCTCCTCACCGACCTCGGGCAATGACGCCACGCCGGGCGCCGGCAAGCCGCGCATCACGCTCGGGACGAAGAACTTCAGCGAGGCCGTCCTGCTCGGCGAGCTCTACGCCCAGGCGCTCGAGGCCAAGGGCTTCAAGGTCGACCTCAAGCCGGACATCGGCGCCACCGAGGTCGTCGACCGCGCGCTCACGAACGGGACGATCGACCTCTACCCGGAGTACACGGGCGTGATCCTGTCGGTCGTCAAGCGCCAGCCCGTGCCCCCCAAGACCGAGCGGGAGACCTACGCCCAGGCCCGGGCCTTCGAGGCCCGTCGCGGCTTCGATCTGCTCGAGCCGACGCCGTTCGAGGACCGCGACGCGATCGCCGTCACCAAGCGCTTCGCCCGCGACAACCACGGCATCTCGAGCCTCGGAGACCTCAAGCGCCTCGGCGCCAGCGTCGTGCTCTCGGGCGCGCCCGAGTTCCGCACGCGCTTCGGCGGCCTGCTCGGCCTGCGCTCGGAGTACGACCTCAAGCAGCTCAAGTACAAGGCGCTGCCGATCGGCGACGGCTATCCGGCGCTTGACAGCGGCGAGGTCCAGGCGGCCGCCGTCTTCACCACCGACGGCCAGCTCGCCTCGGGCCGCTACCGGCTGCTCGACGACCCGAAGGCGATCTTCGGCTTCCAGCACGCTGTCCCGGTCGTCTCGCGCAAGGTGCTCGAGGAGGAGGGCCGCGCCTTCGCCGCGACGCTCGATGCGGTCAGCGCCAAGCTGACCAACGCGGTCATGCAGCGCCTCAACAAGGCCGTGGCGCTGGACAACCAGGACCCGGCGTCTGTCGCGAAGGTGTTTCTGCGGACCAGCGGCCTCTCCTAGCCGCGCCGCGACCTGCCAAGCTTCGCGCATGCCACGCGTCGCGGTCGCCGTCACCCTCCTGGTCCTCGTCCTCGGCTTCTCCTCGGTCGCCCTCGCGGCCACGAAGAAGCTGTCCGCCTCCGAGAAGGGCCATCTGCACTTCTCCAAGAAGCGGATCACGGTCGAGCACGGCAAGGTCACGCTGAAGATGGCCAACCCCGAATCGTCCAACCTCGAGCACTCGGTCTCGATCAAGGGTCACGGCGTCAACAAGCTCGGCAGGGTCGTCCAGCCGGGCTCCACGTCGAAGGTCACGGCCAAGCTGCGCCCGGGCACCTACACCTTCTACTGCCACGTCGCCGAACACGAGGCCGAGGGCATGAAGGGGAAGCTCGTCGTCAAGTAGTCAGGCGCCGGTGGTGCGGGCGCAGGAAGGACCCCCTTGGGCGCATGCCCACCACCACATGCCGCCCTCAGACCGCAATCCTGGCCGCCGCCTCGCGAATGCCGTCGTTGCGCGGCTCACCTCCCTGGTGGCGGCTGACGAGGTCGGCCACGCGCCGGCTCAGCGCTTCCTCGCGCAACTCGCCGCGACGCTCCCAATCGTCGTCTGGCTGTCGCCTTGCTCGACATGCGTCGCCGATCCCGGCGGCCGCTACGACTGCACGCGCCGGCTCAACAGCCGCTCGCGGCGTCCAGCTCGGTAAAGCGCCGAAGCGTCACGAGAATCCGCCGCGGCACTCGACGAGTCGTGCGGATCGTCGGAATGACCAAGCGTCCGGGAAGGGCATCCCGGACAGCAGCGGCCGACTGAGGCGCTCAACGATGAGATCGACTGACGCCCTCGGACGCCTCAACTTCGATTGGATGCCAGAACGTCGCCGTGCGCCAGGCACGCTGGGCATCGCCGGGGCGGCCGAACCCGGTCTGCATGGGCGAAAACTAGCTGGCGCAATACTCCGTCGTCGCGCGGATCACTATTGGTCCTCGTCGCGCGGCAGCGCGAGGCGCTCAAGGAGCCTGGGAAGGAGGTCATCAGGGACGGAGGCGAGATCGGTCAGGCGCTCGAGAGCGAGACCGTTGGACAGCGCGAGCAGGGTGACGGCCAGTTCGTCGGGGGTGAACAGCGATGTAACGCCGCGCCGCTCGCTCTCGGCGGCCACGTACCGAGCAAGCTCCGCCCTGGCGAGCTTGCGCCGCGCCGCGAACTCCGCGCCGACCGATGCGTCGCGCTGGGCGCGTAGCCAGAACTCGATGAAGAGACGCTGCCAGTCCTCGTCACGGTTGGAGGCCTCGACGAGCGCCGCACCCGCGCTCATCACCGCATCCGATGCATCGGCGTGGTCGTCCGAGCGAGCTGTGGCGGCACGGGTCCGTGCACCGATGTGCTCGTTCATGAGCGCGTAGACGAGGTCGTCCTTGCCCGCAAAGCTGGAGTAGATGGCGCCCTTCGTCATCCCCGCGTCAGCCGCCACCTCGTCGAGCGTCGCGTCCGCGATCCCCCTTGCCGCGAAGACTCGCGCGGCCGCGTCGAGAACCTTGCGGCGCGACTCCTCACGAGTCGGGCGTACCCGCTGTCGCTTAACCTGTGGCCGACTCATACAGATTCGATACTCATACATTTCGACACTAGCTGGGTAGCTGGGTGGTGCAAAATCATCACAACCGGCCAACTGGATACCCGATAGTATCGAAGCATCGTACCATTTGCTCCCCGGAAGGTCGTTGTCCTCACCGCACCCGTCGGGCGAACGCGTTGCTCGTCCTAGAGCGCTGTGGCGCCCTCGCCGCTACCGCGCGCGTGCACCGCAACCCAGGGATGGAGGTTTGCCTCGCCCTATGGACGGCCAGCGCACCTGAGCGCGAGCCGCTGGGATGGATCGCGCGCCGGATCCAGGAGCAGATGAGCACCGGCCCGCGCGGCACGCTCGGGATTCTGAATGAGAAGCTCCCCGGGTGGCAGCTCGACGTCCTCAACGCGTTCTACCGGCTCGGCGTCGACGACCTCGACGACGCTATCGAGGCTCTCGCAGCTGAGGCGCCTCGCACCGTGGCCCGCGACCTACTGCTGTCCGGCTGCGAAGGAGTCAGGCCAGAGGGCGGCGAGGGGGACGATCCTCTGAGCGCGATCGCCGCGAGCGACGCACTACGACCGGCAGCGGCCCGGCGGCTCAGGCTGGCGATCGTCCGTCCCGAGGAGACGGTGTTGCAGATGCTCGACGTCTTGCACGGCTTCGTCGCCGCGGGCTACGGGCGCCTCTGGATGCGACACGATCAGCGCCTGACGTCGCTCGCCGCGGCGCTCTCTCGCGAGCTGGCCGCGGACCCGATGCGCGCGATTTCGGTCCTCTCGCCGCGTGCGGTGCTTGACCGTGGGCTTGACCGATTGACGTTCGTCGGCGGTCAGCAGGGTGGTGTCCTCCGCTGCGATGAGCTCGACCGCGTCGACCTTGTGCCGAGCCTCTGGCTGCGCCGAAGATTCGTGATGGCGAAGGCGCCCGGGCGGGCGGCGCTCGCCGTCGGCCGCGGGCCCGCCCTTCGCGTTGAGATCGAGCACGACCGAATGCCCGCGATGCTCGCTGCGCTCGGCGATGAGCGGCGATTTGCGATCCTCCGCCTCTGCCTACGGCGGCCACACACGACATCCGAGCTGGCTCCCGTCCTCGGCATTACTGAGGGTCCCGTCTCACGACATCTCAAGGAGCTTGAGCGAGGCGGGCTCGTGACGCCCCAACGCTCCGGACGCCACGTGCGCTATTCGACCGCCGTCGAAGTCCTGCACCTCCTGGGGCAGGGGCTCCAGGGCCTTACCCGTGACGCCGTCGAGGAGCCTACGTTGCGGTCGGTGACCTAGACAGGCGATGCTCGCGGCCCATCATCGAGGCCTACTCGACGGGCTCACCGGGGATCGTCGGAGTGACCGCCTGCGGCTGGTGATGCAGCTTGAGCGCGACGGCGTCTCGGTGGAGGAGATGGAGCGCGCGGCGGAGCAGGATCGGCTGGCGATGCTGCCGGTCGAGCGCGTACTCAGCGGGCCGGCCCTGCACACCCCGCGGCAGGTCGCTGAGCTCGCGGGCGTGCCCCTCGCGTTCCTGCTTGCCGCGGCCCAAGCGGCCGGCCTCCCCCGTCCCGACCCGGACGAGGTGTCGGCGAGCGACCGTGACTTGGAGATCACACACACGTACGCCCGGTTCCTCGACGCCGGCCTCCCCAAAGAGCGGCTCATCGAGGTAATCGGCGTGTTCGGCCGCGGGCTCTCACATGCCGCCGACGCGGTGATGGGACTGACCGGGGAGGCATTCTTGCGCGAGGGCGTCACCGAGCACGAGCTGGCCCTCGCCAACGCCCACGTCGCACGCGAGCTGCTGCCTCGTCTCGGCCCGGTAATCGAGCACGTCCTCCAACTGCACCTGCTCGACCGCATGCGTAGCGTACACTTCCGCCAGTCGAAGCTGCTGTCGGCAGGCGAGCTGCCCGACACGCACGAGGTAGCGGTGTGCTTCGCCGACCTCGTTGGGTTCACGCCGCTCGGCGCGACGCTGCCTCCGCGCGAGATCGGCCTCGTTGTGCGGCGTCTTGAGCAGCTCACCGGCGAGGCGGCGGCCCTTCCAGTCCGGTTCGTCAAGACGATCGGCGACGGCGTAATGCTCGTCTCGCCTGACGTGGGGGCGCTGATCGACTGTGTGCGTCGGCTTATGTGCGACATCGCCTCCGATGGCACGGGCCTGCCGGCGCTGCGCGCCGGCATAGCCACGGGGACGGCGCTCATGCGCAGCGGCGACTGGTTTGGCCATCCGGTCAACCTCGCCAGCCGCCTCGCGGCGCTCGCCGAGCCCGGCACGATCCTCGCAACCGACGAAGTGCGGGCGGCGACTGGCAGCGGCGCGCGCTGGTCGCCGGCCGGACCGCGGAGGATCCGCGGGGTAGAAGGCGAGGTGAAGGTCGTCCGCCTCCACCTCACCGACCAGGACGACGGGGGGTAGTTTAGGTTTCAGTCACCGATCTCGCAAACGCATCGAGTAGCGGGATGTTCAGGCGGCCCGCCGACCCGGGCGGATCCGCTCGGCTTGCTCACTGATGCGCATCCGGTTAGCTCCATCGCGGCCGTGAGGTCGCTTCGGCGCAGTGGCGCGGCCGACGGACTCTCGGAAATCTGTCCGGGTCGGCAGGTGCTTCGAACTGAATCAAATGACGTGTCGGGGACCGCATAGATCAGACGAGGGTCCTCCCAGCGCCGTCGCCGGTAGGTAGCCCATCCGCAGCGGGGGGGTGACTAGGCGGCAAGGGCCTGTTGGGGCGGCTGCCTGGTGAGATAAGCGAGACGAACGCGGCAAGTCCGTAGGTCGTGTGCAGCTCTGGCCGAATCGGACTTCAATGCCCGCACGTGAACCCGCGACAATGCGGCGCACGAAGACCAGCCCCGTGCGTCCATGTTGACTAGACGGCGACGGCCTTCAGCGCGACCGGCGCGGGGCGGACGTTATGGTTGAGCCTGAAGCGATTGCCTGGGTCGAGCCGCGTCTTGACCTCCGCGAGGCGCTCGTAGGTCTCCTTACCGAAGCTCTCGCGCACGCGCTTCTCGCCCTCGTCGCCGATAAAGTTCAGGTAGGCGCTGCCCGGCGCGAGCGGCCGCAGCGCGTTGTACGCCGCGTTCCCCCACGCCTTGCACGCCGGTGTCTCCGCTGGGTCGGTCCACGCAGTGATGAGGTGCACCACGTAAGCGTTGCCGCGCGCGGCAAAGGCGGTCGCGTCGGCCGGCACGCGGCTCGCGTGGCCGCCACCACGGATGAGGTGCACACGAGTTTGCGGCGATGGACGTATGCGCCCGAGGTCGCTTAGTGCTGCGGATCGTAAGTTCGGTGCGGGTCATGCGGCGGCCGCGAGCTGGCGGTCGGTGAGTCGCGTGAGTAGGTCTTTGAGCTTGTCGCGGGTGAACTTCCAGCCGAACGGTTCGGCGATCTCGTTGTAGAGGTC
>JBBSIC010000055.1:0-21881 GCA_038232275.1 Solirubrobacterales bacterium
CCGCACACCCCCCGCCCCGGCGGGCGCCAACCCCCCCCGGCGCCCCCCCGGCCGCACGGGCGCGCCCCCGGGCGCGCGGCGCGCCGGGCGCGCGGGCCGGCGGTCGCCGGCGTGGTCCCGGCGCCGGTACGGCCAGGGCGCGCCGTCGGGCAGCGGGATGGCGCTGCCCGGGACCGGCGGAGGCCAGTCCGGCAAGGGGCTGCCCTCTCCGCCGTCGTCGTTCTCGCCGGGATTCGGGCCCTCGCCGCGCTGGCGCGAGAACCAGATGAGCCATGCGATCAGCCCGCCCACGTCGAAGACGCGAATGCCGACCATGAAGATCCACCCGGCCGTGCTCACTCAGCGCACCGTAGCGCGGGAGAGGCGGATCGCCAAGCGCTCGCCGGGTGCGAACGCCAGCGTGGTCGCGCCGCGGCGGGTGGCGACCGCCACGGCGCCGTCGCGCAGGTGGTAGGCGCCGTGCGCGACGGCCCTGGCGCCGAGTCCCTCGGTGAGTGTGGCGCGCAGCGCGGCGCCGAACTGCGCCCGGTCGTGCGGCGTGTCCCACGTCCAGCGCATGACGAGCACGTCGTGGCCGGAGCGCTCGTACAGCGCGTAGTGGTCGCCGCCCCAGCCCGCGGCCGCGTCGGGCTGCGGCCGGCCCGAGAGCGCGAGCCACTGGGCCGTCTGGAACTCCCCGAAGGTCCCGTCGGTGAGCCGGACGTAGCCGGCCCCGGGCGACGGGGTCCGCACGCGGTCGGGCTCCTCGGCGGCCAGCCACTTGGCCGGGTGCAGGATCTGTTCGGTGGACGTGGGCGGGCGGGTGCGCTCCGCGAGGTCGACGAGCGTCCAGTGGCCGCCCGCGCGCTGATAGAGCGTGCCGACGAAGCGCTGCCCCTGCTCGTAGGGAAAGAGCAGGCCGGCGGTGACAAACGGCGGGAGGTTGCCGGTGGAGGCGCTCGAGAACGAGCCGCCGAGCAGCCCGCCCAGCGCGACGTCGGACTTGAAGTAGCGCGCGAGGTAGGCGTACATGACCTGGGTCGCCGTGCCTTCGACCAGCGCCTTGTAGGCGTAGCCGCGGTCGTCGGAGGCGTCGGCCGCGGACTGGTCGAGCCCGATGGCCTGGTCGTCGAGCGCGTGCGTGAGCTCGTGTGAGATGACGAACTCGTCGAGCACGCGGTTCGCGGTCGCCGCCCCCTCCACGATCTTCAGCCGCTTGGAGACGGGGTCGTAGTAGCCGGCGACCTGCTCCCCGAACACCGACGCGGACACCCTGCGCAGGTCGGTGCCGACCGGCAGCAGCCCGAGCGTCTCGTACAGCGCCTCGTCGGCCGCGCGGGCAGCGGGCGGGTAGCCACGGTCGAGGTCGGCGAGCCCGTCCCTGGTGGCCTGCGCCGCGCTGACGCGGACCGGCTTGGGGATCGCTGAGTAGCGCAGCCCGCGCAGGGTCTCGACGCGCCCGGCGATCGTCGCGACCGAGGAGGCCGGGGCAGGCGCCTTCGCGGGCTTGGGGTCCGGCTTGTCCAGCCCGAAGCCGACCAGGAGAAAGATCGCCAGGAGGGCCGCGATGATGACGTAGGGCGTGCGCATCGTCGTAGCAGCGTAGATTTCCCGCATGCCCGACCGCGCAGCCATCGTCACCGGAGCCTCGCGAGGCATCGGCCTCGCCATCGCCGACGTGCTCGGACAGGAGGGCTTCGGCCTCACGATCACGGCCCGCAAGCCCGACATGCTCGCGGCCACCGCCGAGGCGCTGCGCGCCAAGGGCTACGAGGTCGAGGCGGTCCCGGCGAACCTGATGGACGAGGAGGCGATCATCGGCGTCGTCGCCAGACACCGCGACCGCTTCGGCCGACTCGACGCGCTCGTCAACAGCGCGGGTGTCGGGATCGGGGCGGCCGCCGACGAGCACCAGGCCAGGCGCGTGGACATGCAGCTCGCGGTCAACGTCCGCGCGATCGTCCTCTTTTATCGCGAGAGCGCGGAGATGCTCAAGGCCGCCGGCGCCGAGCACCGCAAGGCGCTCGTCGTCAACATGGCCTCGATCGCCGGCAAGTCCGGCCAGCCCTGGCTGTCGGTCTACTCGGCGACGAAGTTCGCCGTCGTCGGCTACACGCAGGCGATGAACAAGGAGCTCGGCGGCGCGGGCGTCAAGTCCGTCGCCTTCTGCCCAGGCTTCGTCGACACCGACATGACCGAGTTCGTCAAGCGCTCCGTGCCCGCCGCGGACATGATCCGCCCGCAGGACATCGGCGAGGCCGTCCGCTTCTTGCTCAAGCTCTCTCCCGCCTGCGTGGTGCCCGAGATCGTCTTCCAGCGCCCGGACGAGATCCTGTAGGACTAGGGCTTCGGGGTCAGCCCGTCGACCGTCTGCACGATTAGGTCGACCACCTGGCCCGTGGGAGCCCCGGCTATGGGCACCTGGTCGGTCACCGACTTCAGGCCGTCGCCGACCTGCTTGATGACGCTCGGCCGCGGCGTGGGCGCAGGCGCGGCGGGCGTGGACGTCGCGGCCGGCGTGGGCACGGCGCCGGTGCCCGGCAGGGCGCTGCCCGTGTCGTGCGGCCTCGTCGCGCGCGGCGGGCGCGGCGCGGCCGGCGCCGAACCGCCACCGCCGCCGCCACGGCCACCACCGCGACCGCCGGCCGTGACCGGCGCCGCAGACGCCGTCCGCGAGGCGGGGGGCGCGCCGGCCCGTGGGCCGCGCGGGCGCACGCGCTTGAGCAGCCTGCCCGCTTCGGCCGCAGGCCCCTTCGCGGCGGGCGGCGCCACGGACGGGAGGCTGGGGCCGCTGACGGCCTGGCCGATCGCGCCCAGGCCACCGAGGCCGCCGCCGCCGATCCCGACGGCCACGGCGGCGAGGACGATCGCCGCAGGGGCGACGAGCGCGCCCGCCGCTGCGCCAAAGGTTCTACGCCGCCAATGCCGAAGCAGGTCCATGGATCAGGGGAGGATAGGTCGGAGCAGGTGCATTGCCTTCCTTATCGGTCAGGATCCTCCTGCACATGCGCCGATTGTCAATCGCCCGGTCGTTGCTGCTGGCCCTCGTCGGCCTGACGCTGGCGCTCGCCGCCGTCGCGGCACTCGAGGTCGCGAGCCTCTACGCCGCCCGCCAGACCTACGAAAACGACCTCGCGCGCACCTATTCCGGCGAGGTCGCCGCCTCCAACGTGCTCACGGCCGGTGTGGTCGAGGAGTCCATCCTGCGCTCCGCTCGCGGCGGACGGAAGGCCCCCGCGCGAGCGGCACGGGCGTTCGACGAGGCGATCGGCGCGGCGCGCTCGGCCGTCGCCGGCGACCGCCGGTCCACGGCGCTGCTCGACCGGGTGCAAAAGACCCAGCGGCGGCTGCGCACGACGCCCCGGCGGGCGATCGACCGGCTCGGCGACCAGCTGAACGCCGCCCGCCAGGCGACCGCCGCCGTCGCCGCCCAGCAGGCCGTCCGCCGCGGCGCCGCGCGCGATACGGCGTCCTCGCGCACGCACCGTGCCGTGCTGACCGCGGTGATCGCCGGCGCGTTGGCGCTCGTCGCCGCGCTGGCGCTCGTCTCGATCCTCGTCGGCGGCCTGCGGCGCCCGATGGCCAACCTCGTGTCCGCCACCAGGCGGCTCGCCGACGGTGACCTGCGGGCGCGCGTGGAGCCCGACGGCCCGGCGGAGCTGCGGGCGCTCTCGTCCGCGTTCAACGCCATGGCCGATGACCTCGAGAGCGCGCAGCAGCGCGTCGAGACGGGCCGCCGCCGCCTGTCCGCAGCGATCGAGAGCCTCGGCGACGCCCTGATCATCTGCGACGGCTACGGCCGCGTCGTCCAGGTCAACCCGCGCGCCGAGACGCTCGTCCCCGGCGTCGTGCCCGGAAACAGCGTCGCCGCCAGCCGGGGCCCGCTGCCGCCACTCGAGCAGGCGCTCGGCCGGGAGGTCGAGATCGACCACAAGGGCCGCACGCTCGCGGTCACCGCCGCCCGCATGGGCCCGAGCCTCGAGGACGGCGTGGTCTTCACCGTCCGCGACAACACCGAGCGCGTCCGCCTCGAGCGGGCCAAGAGCGACTTCGTGGCGACCGCCTCGCACGAGCTGCGCAGCCCGCTCACGTCGATCAAGGGCTTCGTCGAGCTGCTCGGCGGAACGAGCATCAACGAGCGCCAGCGGGAGTTCATCGACATCATCCTGCTCTCGACCAACCGGCTCGTGGACCTCGTCAACGACCTGCTCGACGTGGCCCGCGTCGAGGCCGGCCAGCTCGAGATCCAGCGCCGGCCGATCGCGGTCGCCGAAGCGGTCCGCGAGGTCGCCGCGCTGATGAAGCCGCGCTTGGACGAGCGCCTCCAGACGCTCGACCTCGACATCGCCCGCGCGCTGCCCGTCGCCTGGGCCGACCCCGCGCGGGTCCGCCAGATCGTCACCAACCTGCTGACCAACGCGCACCTGTACACCGACGAGGGCGGGCGCATCAAGATCAGCGTGGGGGCGTCCGGCGATCAGGTCCTGCTCTCGGTGGCCGACGAGGGCCGCGGCATGACCGCCGAGCAGCTCGCCCGCGTCTTTGACCGCTTCTTCCGCGGGGAGAGCGCGGGCGGCAGCGGGACGGGCCTCGGCCTGTCGATCGTGCGCTCGCTCGTCGAGCTGCACGAGGGATCGATCGACGTCCAGTCCGAGGTCGGCGTCGGCACGACGGTCACCGTCCGGCTTCCCCGCGCCCCGGCCGTCGGCGACGTCTCGGACCCGCGCCGGGCGCTGGTGGGCCGCCGTGTCCTGGTCGTCGAGAACGAGCAGGAGGTCGCCGACCTCATCGTCTCCCAGCTGGCACCGTTCGACGTGGAGGTCCGCGTCGCCGCCGACGGCGAGCAGGCGCTGGCGCTGCTGCAGCGCGAGCGCTTCGACGCGGTCACGCTCGACATCCTGCTCGGGACCGGCGTCGACGGCTTCGAGGTGCTGCGGGAGCTGCGCGCGGACGCCGAGCTGCGCCGCACGCCCGTGATCGTGGTGTCGGCCATGGCCGGGCGTGACGCGCTCGCGGCCGAGTGGTCGGTCAGCAAGCCGATCGATGCGGACGAGCTCACGGACGCCATCGGCTCGGCGATCCTCGCCGGGCGCGCCCGGGTGCTGGTCGTCGGCCGGCCGGCGATGCGCGACGTGGTCGGCCCCCTGCTTGGCGGGCGCGGCATCGACTTCGCCTGGGCGACCTCCGGCGCCGACGCCGCCCGCCTGTGCGAGGAGACGCACTTCGAGGTCGCGCTGGTGGACTCCGGGATGCGCGCGCCCCACGCCGCCCTCGCCCAGCTCGACCTGCGCGGGCGGCGGCTGCGGCGCTCGGTCGTCGTGTTCTCGACGGCCGGGGACGTCCACGCGCCCGGCATCGCGCGACTGGATCCGGCCCCGGTGCCGATCGAGGACGCGACGCAGGCCGTGGTCGACGCGTTGCGCGATTCAGCCGGAATCGAAGCTGGCCGTTAGGGTTCGCCGCCGTGCACTTCGACGACACGTCGGTGGAGGACCTGCGGGCGGCACTGGCCGACCGCGAGCAGGAGGCCGCGGCTCGCGAATCCCAGCTGGCGCGCTACGCCGCGGACCTGCGCGAGACCTTCAAGCAGGAGCGCGAGCGCTCACAGGAGCTCAAGCGGTCCTACCGCGCCACGGTGCGCGCGCTGGCCAACGCCGTCGAGGCGCGCGACGCCTACACCGGCCGCCACGCCGAGCGCGTCGCCGCCTACGGGCTCGACATCGCGGCCGAGGCGGGCATCGACGCCGTCGACTCGCCCGAGATGGAGTTCGGCTTCCTGCTGCACGACGTGGGCAAGGTCGCCGTCCCCGACGCCATCCTGTTCAAGCCCGCCCCGCTGACCGCCGAGGAGTACACGCTGGTCCGCCAGCACCCCGTGGTGGGCTGGGAGATCCTGCGCGAGATCGACTTCCTCGGCGAGGCCAAGCTCGTCGTGCGCCACCACCACGAGCGCTGGGACGGAGACGGGTACCCGGACCGCCTGCGCGGGGACGACATCCCGCTGATCGCCCGCATCTTCTCCGTCGCCGACACGCTCGACGCCCTTACCACCGATCGCCCCTACCGCCCGGCGACCACGCTGCAGAGGGCCCGGGCGGAGATCCGGCGGATGTCGGGCACGCAGTTCGACCCCTGCGTCGCCGAGGCCTTCGCCCGCGTCCCCGACGCCCGCTTCATCGCGCTGCGCCAGGAGGTCGGATGAGCCGCACCATCCTCGTCGTCGACGACGACCCGCTCATCCGCCGCCTCGTGGCGACGACGCTGGAGGACGTCGCGGGCTTCGACGTGATCGAGGCTCAGGACGGCATCGAGGCGCTGGAGATGGCCGAGCAGGCCAGCCCGGCGATCTTCTTCCTGGACATCGACATGCCGCGCATGGACGGCATCACCGCCTGCGGGAAGCTGCGCCAGTTGCCCGAGACGGCGGGCGCGACGATCGTGATGCTCACCGCGGCGACCGACGATCGCGCCGAGCGGCGCGCCGGAGAGGCGGGTGCGGACCTCTTCTTGACCAAGCCGTTCTCCCCGCTCGAGGTGCTGCAGCTCGTCGACCGGATCGGCGAGCGTCACCGGCAGTCGGGCTAGCGGCAGACGGGCCTAGCGCGTCGCGGCGAGCACGTGCTCGTCGAGGCGCGCGAGGACGCGCTCGGCGTCGGCCTCCGACCGGCGCGGGCGCAGGCGGCTGATACCGCCGCCGCCCAGGCGCGACGCCCGGATCTGCTCTTCGGGCACGGGCGCGGGCTTGGCCGGCTCGGGCTCCAGGGCGCGTTGCTTGAGCGCGACGTGGTCGGCGATCGCGGCGCGGAGGTCGGACGGCCCGGGGTCCGCGCCCAGCGACTGGGTGAGCTGGGACTCGAGGATGATGAGCTCGCGGCGGGAGGCGCGGCGCGCCTTGCGGGTGCCGGCGAAGCCGTCCCACGAGCGGGCGAAGGCGAGCGCCGCCGAGCGTCCGCCGTTGCGGTGCGCGGCGAGCATCGGGCACATGCCGCCGCTCGAGTCCGTGTAGGCGCCGACGATGATGTTGTCGCCTCCCCGGATCCCGTCCAGCATCGCTATGCGGGTGTCCTCGGGCAGCAGGTCGATGGCCCGTCGTAGCTCGGTGATAGGGTCGCGCGCTCGCTTCATGGGCTGCACGCTAAGCGCTGTACACGCTCCGGACAAGCTTTTCCCTTCTCTTGACAGCGAACTTGCAGCGCCGGGCGTGAGGCTCGGCATCAACGTCGGCTACTGGGGCCTCGCCGCGCCCGCGGCCGAGCAGCTCGAGCTGGTGCGCGAGGCGGAGCGGCTCGGCTTGGACTCCGTCTGGGCCGCGGAGTCCTACGGATCCGACGCGGCCACCGTGCTCGCGTGGCTCGCCTCGCAGACCTCGACGATCCGCCTCGGGGCCGGCATCTTTCAGATCCCCGCGCGCTCGGCGGCCATGACCGCGATGACGGCGGCGACGCTCGACCAGCTGTCGGGCGGGCGCTTCATGCTCGGCCTGGGGACGAGCGGCCCGCAGGTCTCCGAGGGCTGGCACGGGGTGCGCTTCGCCCGCCAGCTCGCCAGGACGCGCGAGTACGTCGACGTCGTGCGCATGGCACTGCGGCGCGAGCGGCTCGTCTACGACGGCAGGACGCTCCAACTGCCGCTGCCGGACGGCCCGGGCAAGGCCCTCAAGCTGATGATCGCCACCGTCCAGGACGAGGTCCCGATCTACATCGCCGCGATCGGCCCCAAGAACACGGCGCTGGCCGCCGAGATCGCCGACGGCTGGCTGCCGGTCCTCGTCTCCCCCGAGCACATGGCGGAGTTCCGGCCCGCGCTCGAGGAGGGTTGGGCCCGCGCCGGCCGGACCGGCGAGGGCTTCGACATCGCCCCGGCGGTCACCGTCCGCGTCGACGACGACCTCGACGCCGCCCGCGACCTCATCCGGCCCTATATCGCCCTCTACGTCGGCGGCATGGGCTCGCGCGACAAGAACTTCTACAACGCGCTGGTCACCTCCTACGGGTTCGGCGACGCGGCCCGCGAGGTCCAGGATCTCTACCTCGACGGCAAACGGCAGGCGGCGGCCGCCGCCCTGCCGGACGCGCTGATCGACGCGGTCGCCCTCGTCGGCCCGCCCGACCGCATCCGCGACCGCCTCGCCGGCTACCGCGCCAGCGGCGTGGGCACGCTGATCCTCTCGCCCATGGCCTCGACGCTCGAGGACCGTGTCGGCCAGCTGCGCAGCCTGGCCGAGCTCGCGGGCTGATGCGCGTCCTGCTGGGCGCGTTCGGCGATCCCGGCCACGCGTTCCCGATGCTCGCGCTCGGGTCGCGCCTGGCCGCCCGCGGCCACGACGTGTGCCTGCAGACCTGGCGCAGGTGGCAGCTCGACGTCGAGGCCGCGGGGATGACCTTCGCGGCGGCGCCGGAGTACCAGGTCTTCCCCACGCCGGAGCGTCCGATGCAGCCTTACGAGGCGGCCGTCGCCGCGACCCGGGACACCGTCGGGCTGGTCGAGAGCTTCGCCCCGGAGGCCTGCGTCTCGGACATCCTGACGCGGGCGCCGGCGCTCGCGGCCGAGCTGCACGGCGTGCCGGTCGCGACCCTCGTCCCCCACGTCTGCCCGCTCCCGGGCGCGGGCATGCCGCCGTACTCCCTCGGCGCGCAGCCGCCGCGCACCGCTCTCGGCGCGCGGCTGTGGGGCCTCACGGACGGGCTGGTCCGGCGCGGGCTCGAGCAGGGCCGCGCGGACTACAACGACGCCCGGGCGCAGCTCGGCCTCGGTCCGCGCGACGAGCTGCACACGGGCCTCTCGCGCTCGCTGACGCTCGTCGGGACCTTCCCGCAGCTCGAGTACCCGCGCGCCTGGCCGGCCTGGATGCGCGTGTGCGGCCCGCTGCTGTGGGAGCCGCCGGGCGCGCCCGTGGAGCCGCTGGCCGGGCCGGGGCCCGTCGTGCTCGTGGCACCCTCGACCGCGCACGACGCCGGGCATACGCTGCTGCGCGCCGCGCTCGACGGCCTCGCGGGCGAGGACGTGCGCGTGATCGCGACCTTCAACGGCCGCGAGCCGCCCTGGCTGGCGGACTATCGCATCCCGGCCAACGCCGTGCTCGTCCCGTGGCTGTCCTACGCCCGGACGATGCCCTCCTGCGACCTCGTGATCACCCATGGCGGCCACGGAACCCTCGTGCGCGCCCTGAGCCGGGGCTGCGCGGTCGTCGTCTGCCCCGCGGTGGGCGACATGGCCGAGAACGCCGCCCGGGCAGACTGGGCGGGCGTCGGCGTCCGGCTCCCCCGCCGCCTGCTCTCGGCGGGCGCCCTGCGGCTCGCGGTCCGGCGGGCACTCGCCGATCCGGGGCTGCGCGCCCGCGCGCGCGCGCTGGCCGCGTGGTCGGCGGGCAACGACGGCGCGGCGGTGGCGGCCGGGGCGGTCGAGGCGTGGGCGGGAAGAGTCGAATCCGTCCGACACACGAACTAGTGTTCGCTTATGGATCGGGAGCTGCTCGAGACTCTGCTGGCCGAGGGCCTCTCGCTCGACAAGATCGCGGACCGCGTGGCCCGAAGCCCGTCCACCGTGAGCTACTGGTTGAAACGGCACGGCCTCGCGGCCAACGGCGCCACGAAGTATGGCCCTGGTCCTCCGGTCGACCCGCGAGAGTTGCGTGCCCTCGTCGAGCGCGGACACACCGTGCCGTCCTTGGCGAAGCGCCTCGGCCGCTCTCCCGCGGTGATACGCCGAGCGCTCGCACAGCACGGCCTCGTGACGCGGCAGGCTCGCAACCGACGCGTCGCTGCCGCGGCGCTTGCTCAGGGGCTGCGCGAGGTCGAGCTCGACTGCGCACGGCACGGCCTCGAGCCACACGTCCTCGAGGGCCGCGGATCCTTCCGCTGCATGCGCTGCCGCGGCGAGCAGGTCAGCAGACATCGCCGGCGAGTCAAGCGGACCCTGATCGCGGAGGCCGGCGGCAAGTGCGTCATCTGCGGCTACTCACGCTGCGATGCAGCTCTGCAGTTTCATCATCTCGACCCGGCCACGAAGGCGTTTCACCTCTCGCTTCGAGGAGTCACCCGATCGTGGGCCGAGGTGCGCACGGAAGCTGCGAAGTGCGTCCTGCTGTGCGCCACGTGTCACGCAGAGGTCGAGGTAGGCTACATCATAATCGACTCTGAGTTACAGTAACTCCCCGGGGTGGACTCGAACCACCAAACCTTGATTAACAGTCAAGTATGTTGCCATTACATCACCGGGGACCGAAATAGTGACACGCCCCGAGAGACCGAGGCGCGGCCAAAGTCTAGTGGCGAACCACTCAGCGCGTGAGCCTGCGCAGCTGCCCGAGGACGCGCTGGCGCTCCACGGCGAGGTCGCTCAAGGGGGTCTCGGCCACGCGGGCGGTGGCGATGTCGCGCTCCAGGCGGGCGAGGTCGAGCATGTAGCCGGCCCGGTCGAGCTCGGAGGCCTCGGCGTCCTCGAGCGCGCCCGCGCGCATGACGATCTCGGCGATCAGCGCGCAGAGCGCGTCGTCTGAGGGCGGCAGGCCGGCGGCGGGCGCGGCGAGGTGGTCGCGCAGGTGCGCCGCCGCGCGCCGGATGAGGTCGGAGGACAGCGCGGCGTCGCCGTCGAGCGCGGCCAGGCGCCCGGCGCCCGGCACGGGGAAGGCCAGGCAGAGCGAGAGGAACGCCAGCTCGGCCTGCTCGCGCCGGTCCATGGCGCGGTGGGCCGAGCCGCCGTTGCCGTTGGCGCGCGGCGCGGAACCGGACCCCGTCCTGCCCAGGGCGGACGCCGCGAGCCCCTCGGACAGGCCCAGGCGCCCGGCGACGAGCCGGACGAGCTCCTCGCGCAGGACGCTGGGCGGCAGCTTGGAAAGGACCGCGGACGTCTCGGCCAGCAGCTTGTCGCGGCCCTCGGCCGACGACAGGTCGCCGCGCGCGAGCGCGACCTCGACCTGCCAGCGCGCGAACGGTACGGCGCGCCGGAGCATCGCCTCGACGTCGTCGGTCCCGCCGGGGGCGGAGGCGACCTCGGCGGGGTCCGAGCCCGGTGGCAGCGGCACGACGCGCACCTCGGGCGGGTTGGGCAGGGCGCGCAGCACGCCGGCCGCGCGGTGCGTCGCCTCCTGCCCGGCGGCGTCGGCGTCCAGGCACAGCGACACGGAGGGGGAGAGCTTGGCGAGCTCGGCGGCCTGGCCCTCGGCGAGCGCCGTCCCCATCTGGCCAACCGCGTTGCGAATGCCGGCCTGGTGCAGCGCGATCACGTCGGTGTAGCCCTCGACGAGCACGACGGAGCCGGCCTTCGCCGCGGCGGTCCGGGCGATGTGGGTCCCGTACACCTGGCGGCCCTTGTGAAAGACCTCGCCCTCGGCGGAGTTGAGGTACTTCGGCTGATCGTCGGGCGCGAGCGAGCGCGCGCCGAAGCCCAGCACCCGGCCGCGCGCGTCGGCCCAGGGGAACATCAGGCGCCCGCGGAAGCGATCGATCAGCCCGGCGCGCCCGCGCGAGCGCGACGCCAGCCCGGCGGCCAGCAGCTCGCCGGCCGAGTAGCCCGCCCGCTCGGACGCGGCCACGACGCGGTCCCAGCTCGCGGATGAATAACCGACGCGGAACTCGCGCAGCGTCGGCTCCTTCAGCCCGCGCGCGGCCAGGTACTCCCGGGCGCCCGCCGCTTCGGGCGACTCCCACAGCAGCCGCACGTAGTATACGGCCGTGCGCTCCAGGAGGCTGTGCAGGCGCTCGCGGCGCTCGCGCTTCTCGGCCGCCCGCGGGTCCTCCTCGGTGCGCTCGAGCTGCACGTTGTAGCGATCGGCCAGCAGTTCGAGCGCCTCGCCGAAGCCGAGCGTCTCGGTCTCCATGGCGAACTTGAAGACGTCGCCGCCCTCGCCGCAGCCGAAGCAGTAGTAGAGCTTCTCGACGGGGTCGATCCCGAACGACGGCGAGCGCTCGTCGTGAAACGGGCACAGCCCGACGTAGCGCCGGACCCCGGCCTTGCGCAGCTCGATGCGCGAGCCCACCAGGTCCACGAAGTCGACCGCGTCGCGGACCTTCTCCCGGGAGTCGTCGGTGTACCGCGCCACGGTGGCCTAGACCGCGAACCCCTGCGGCACCGCGCGCTCGGTCCAGGCGCGGGTGGCGAAGCGGTCCGTCATCCCCGCGATGTAGTCCATGACGCGCTCGGCGAGCGTGGCGGGTGGCTGGGCCAGATCGGCCGGCAGCTCCTCCGGGTGCTCGCAGTACCAGTCGAAGAGCCCGCGCAGGACGCGCTCGATGCGCGCGTGCTGCTGGCGCGCCGTATCGCCCAGGTAGACGCGCTGGAACATGAAGGCGCGCAGCGCGAGCATCGCGGAGCCGACCTCGTCGCCCTGCACGATGTCCCCGGCGCGCTCGGAGTGCTCGACGAGGTCGTGCACGAGGCGGTCGATGCGCCGCGGCCCGGTCTCCCCCAGGATCGCGATCTCCCGCGCGGGCAGGTCGTCCCCGACGATCACGCCGGCGCGCAGCGCGTCGTCGATGTCGTGGTTGATGTAGGCGATGCGGTCCACCAGGCGGACGATCCTGCCCTCCAGGGTCGCCGGCTCGCCGGCCCCGCTGGAGTGGCGCAGGATGCCGTCGCGCACGGGATCGGTCAGGTTCAGCCGCTCGAGCACGTCGACGACGCGCAGGGAGTGCTCGTTGTGGCGGAAGCCGCGGCCGAAGCGCTCGCGGCCGCAGCGGTCCAGCACGTCCTCGCCGATGTGCCCGAAGGCGGGATGGCCGAGGTCGTGACCGAGGCCGATCGCCTCGACGAGGTCCTCGTTGAGGCGCAGCGCCCGCGCCACCGTGCGCGAGACCTGCGTCGCCTCCAGCGTGTGCGTCAGCCGCGTGCGGTAGTGGTCGCCAAGGGGCGCGACGAAGACCTGCGTCTTGTGCTTGAGCCGGCGGAAGGCCTTGGAGTGCACGATCCGGTCGCGGTCGCGCTGAAACGGCGTGCGCAGCGAGCACTCCTCCTCTGCCACCGCCCGCGCCGCCGGATAGGAGCGCACGGCCAGCGGCGAGAGCCCCGCGTCCTCGGCGGCGGCTATGCGCTCGGCGTAGGACGATGCGACGGAGGTCTGCACCCCCTCAGTGTCGCATCCGCCCAGGCCCGCCCCACCGTCCCGCGGAGAGTTTTCACGAATGTGCGCGCGCGGTCCGTGCCGCGAGCGCGCCGAGGCGGACGTGGGCATGATGCTCGGCGGTCTCGCGGACCGCTCGATCGGCCTGGGCGAGCGCGGAGGGCGCGACGCCGGGCGTGTCGGCCAGCGGCCGGCCGAGCGCCTCGACGAGGAACGCGTGCGCGGCCTCGTCGAGGCGGAAGGAGCCCGCCTCGCAGGACGGGCACACGACGCCGCCCGCCGCCCCCGAGAAGCCCGACAGCTCGTCGGCCTCACCGCAGGAGGCGCAGGCCGACAGCTGCGGGGAGATGCCCGCCGCCAGCAGCAGCTTCATGCGGAAGGCGACGCCGTTGGCGGCCGTGGCGCAGGCCGGGGAGCGCTCGAGCAGCGCCAGCTCGTTGGCGAGCAGGTGATAGACGCCGGGATGCGGGTCGCCGGTGGCGAACAGGCGCGCGACGCCGTCGCAGCAGCGCGCCGCGACGTCCAGCGGCGCCGCGCCCTCCCGCAGCCGCGGGTGGGCGGAGATCGTGGTCACGCTGGTGACGGTCAGCAGCTCCGAGCGCCCCTCGTGCAGCACCGCCTCGAGGCGGAAGAACGGCTCCAGGCGCCCGCCGAAGCGCGAACGGGCCTTGCGGACGCCCTTGGCGATCGCGCTCACCTTGCCGCGATGCGGGGTATAGAGGTGCAGGATCCGGTCCGCCTCGCCGTAGCGGAAGGAGCGCAGCACGATGGCTTCGGTCTTGATGGTCCGGGGCATGAGGGGTCGCTATACTTAGTGAAGTAATGAGCCGCGTCTTGCTGTACACCACTGAACCGTGCGGGTTCTGCCGTACCGCCAAGTCCCTGTTGGCCGCCCGCAAGATCACCTACGACGAGGTCAACCTCGCCAAGGATCCCGATGGTCGCGCAGAGCTGGCCGCCAAGACGGGCATGATGACGTTCCCACAGGTCGTCATCGACGGCGACAGCATCGGCGGCTTCCAGCAGCTCGTCGCGCTGGACCGCGCCGGCCGCCTCAAGGACCTCGTCTCCGACGACGAAGCCGCGGCTTGATCTGGCAGCGCTGGCAGACGTAGGTCCCCCGCCCCGCCGCCCGCAGCTTGATCACCGCCGCGCCGCAGCTCGGGCACGGCCGTCCCTCGCGCCGGTGCACGAGGAACTGGTCCTGGAAGGATCCCTGCACCCCGTGGGGGTCGCGGAAGTCGTCGATCGTCGCCCCCTTGGCGGCGATCCCGGCGGCCAAGGCGGCGACCAGGGCGTCGCGCAGCGCGTCGAGCTGCGCGCCCGTGAGCTCGCCGGCCGGCCGCAGCGGGTGGATCCGGGCGCGGAACAGCGCCTCGTCGGCGTAGATGTTGCCGACCCCGGCGATCCGCTTCTGGTCGAGCAGGAACGCCTTGATCGGCGCCCGCGACGATCGCGCCAGGGTGCGCAGGTGCGCGCCCGTGAAGGCCGCGTCGAAGGGCTCGAGGCCGAGCCGCTTGGCGAAGAACGCGTCGCGCGCCGCCGCGCCGAGCGCGAGCTCTCCCGTGCCGAAGCGGCGCGGGTCGACGAAGACCAGCTCGTGGTCTTCGAGATCGAAGCGCACGCGCGTGTGCTTCGGCCGTGCCGGCGGATCGATCAGCAGCGTGCCCGTCATGCGCAGGTGGGCGATCAGAAAGACCTCGTCGGAGAGCTCGAAGGTCAGGTACTTCCCGCGCCGGGACAGCGCGAGCACCCGCCGGCCCTCCGTGGCCGCCGCGACCGCGGCCGGCGCGAGCGGCCGCGACCAGCGCGGATCGAGGATCTCCAGGCGGGCGAGCGTCCGGCCTTCCACGTGCGGCGCGAGCTGGGCCCGGATGGTCTCGACCTCGGGCAGCTCCGGCACCGTTACGGGCTCCTCTGCAAAGCGGCCAGGCTGACGCCCAGCACGCGGCGGGTCGCCCGGTCGGTGAGCGCGGGGTCGCCACGGCGGCCGCGCAGCCGCTCGCTCCCGTAGGACTCGTACAGCCGCAGCAGGCGCTCGCGCCCGTAGCGCTCGGCGATCGCGTAGGCCGCCGCCGAGGCGGCGGCGTAGGCGGCGGACTGCGCCGCGCCGGTCAGCCGGCCGATCGCGTCCGGCGCGCTCAGCGCGCGCAGGCTCGGCGCCGTCCCGATGGCGCGGTCGCGCGCGGCCTCGGCGCGGCGGTCGTCCTCGGAGACGTACTCGGCCACCCCCTCGGTCAACCACGACGGGGTCCGGCCCGAGGTGATCGGCGCGAGCGCCGCGTGGGTGAGCTCGTGGGTGATCACGGTCCGCTGCGCCGCCGCGTCGCCGGTGACGAAGCTGCTCTGGACGATCAGCAGGCGCAGGGATGCGATCGTGCCGACCTTCTCGGCGGGTCCCTCGAGGTGGACCTCGGTGTCGGTGAGGGCGGTGAGGCTGTCCAGCCCGCCGATCCGCTGGGTGAGCCGGCGGGCGTGCTCGCCGTCGCGAGCGACCACGACGAGGTAGCGGCGTCGCAGGCGGCCGCGGTCGAGCACGTCGCGCATGCGCGCGTAGCCGGCCTCCAGCGCGGCGATCGGCGCGGGGACGTCCAGCGGCGTCCAGACCACGAAATGCGGCGACTGCTCGCGCCGGTAGTCGTCGACGTCCCAGGCGTCGGCGCTGCGCTCGCCCGCCGGGCCGGTGATCCGCCAGCGGCCGTGGCGCTTGCGCGCCCGCAGGACCCGCTCGATGCCGAAGTCCCCCGCCACGCCGCGCACGCTGTAGGACAGGCGTACGCGCAGGCGCGCCCGCCGCCCGCGGACCGCCGTGTGGGCGACCTCGTAGTGCGCGGAGGTCAGGCCGAGCCGCCGCACCCGGCGCGCGGCCTCGACCGCCTGGCCGCGGCGCTGGATCGCGCGCCCGAGGAGCTGGGCGTCGGTCGGCGGCGACGGCGAGGGCGACGGTGTGGCGGTCGAGGTGGGCTCCGGGGTCGGCTCGGGCTGCTTGGCGCCGCACCCGGTCAGCAGCGCGAGGGCCAGGAACAGCAGGAGGGCAGGCGCCACCTAGACGAAGGCCTCGCCGGGAAGCGGCGCGTCGCGCCCGGCCAGCCAGCGCAGGCACGACGCCCCGACGTCGGCCATCGGTCCGTCGTGGCGGCGCCCGCCGTGGCCCGCGAAGGCGGCCAGCAGCGGCGCGTGCTCGCGCGTGTGGTCGGAGCCGGGGTGTGTGGGATCGACGCCGTGGTCGGCGGTGATGACCAGCAGGTCGCGCTCGAAGTCGAGCTGGGCCAGCCAGCCCGCCACGGCCGCGTCGAGGCCCTCCAGCGCCCCGGCGAAGCCCGCGACGTCCTTGCGGTGCCCGAAGACCTGGTCGGTGTCGACGAGGTTGGCGAAGACCAGGCCGCTCTCGAGCTCTGAGACGAGCCGCGTGATGGCCGCAAGCGCCGTCGCGTTGTCCGCACCCGGGTGCCCGACGTCGAGTCCGCGGCCCCCGAAGATGTCGTGGACCTTGCCGACCGCGTGGACCGGGACGCCGGCGGCCTGGCATTCCTGCAGATAGGACCGCCCGGGCGCCGGAAGCGCGTAGTCGCGGCGCCCGCCGGTGCGGGCGAAGGCGCCGGGCGCGCCGCGGAACGGCCGCGCGATGACGCGGCCGACATCGACGAGCGCGCGGGCGGCCTCGCACATGGCGTACAGCTCGCGCTCGGCGACGACGTCCTCGTGGGCGGCGATCTGCAGCACGGAGTCGGCCGAGGTGTAGACGATCGCGGCGCCCGTGCGCAGGTGCTCGGCGCCGAGGCGCTCGACGATCTCGACCCCGTCGGCCGGGGCGTTGCCGATGATCTCGCGGTCCCAGGCGGCGCGCAGTCCGCCAGTCACCGCGTCCGGGAACCCGTACGGGTAGGTCGGGAGCGCGCTCGGCGTGACGACGCCCATCAGCTCCCAGTGCCCGCAGATGGTGTCCTTGCCGGGACCCTGGGGGTGCAGGCGGCCGTGCAGGACCGGGTCGGTCGCCGGCGCGACGCCGGCCAGCGGCCGGATGGAACCGAGCCCGAGGCGCTCGAGCGCCGGCAGGTGCAGCCCGCCGGCGAGCGCGGCGACATGGACGAGGGTGTCTGACCCCGCGTCCCCGTAGTCGGCGGCGTCGGGCAGCGCCCCGGCCCCGCACGCGTCGACGACGACGACGAAGGCCCGTCTCACGGCTCGGTGACCTTCAGCGACCGCAGCACCGGGCCGAACACCGTGCGGTCGACCCGGACGAACTCCGCCGGCGGCGCGTAGGCGTCGATGACCACCTCGGCGGCGGCCTTGAACAGGTGCGTCGAGCGCACGTAGTACCGCAGGCCGGCGATGGTCTGGCGGCCGACGAGCTCGATCCCCTCCACCCCGCCGCGGCGGCGCAGGCGGCTCTGGCGCACCACGAAGGTCGGGTTGCGCTGCTTGATGCGCGCGAGCAGCAGGCCGCGGACCTCCTCGAGCGCGGCCGTCGTGCTGGGCAGCGGCTCGGTGCGCGGGTAGCGCCAGATCGCGAGGGTCGCCGTCTTGTCGCGGATGCCGCCGACCAGCGTGCCGGCGGGCGGCAGCGCCTGCCAGTTCCCGGGTCCCGTGAAGGAGACGCCGGCGTTCGCGATCGCGTACTCGCGGGACACGCGGGGCGCGTCCGGGTGCTCGATGTCCGGCGGCCGCGTCCGCGCGTTGCCGCACCCCGCGAGGGCGGCGAGCAGGGTGAAGAGCAGACCGAGGCGGCGCACGCCGCCAGAGGGTATTCAGCTCGGGGTCTGGGCTCGGGGGTGCGCCTCGAAGTAGACGTCCTTCAGGCGGTCGGGCGAGAGGTGCGTGTAGAGCTGAGTGGTGGCGATGTCGGCGTGCCCGAGCATCTCCTGCACGGCGCGCAGGTCGCAGCCCCCGGCGAGCAGATGGGTGGCGAAGCTGTGGCGCAGCGTGTGCGGGCTCATCTTGTCCGCGAGGCCGGCGCTGACGGCGTGGCGCTGGACGATCTTGTACAGCCCCTGGCGCGTGAGTCCCTGGCCGCGGTGGTTGACGAACAGCCGCGGCTCGTGGCGCAGGCCCACAAGCCGCGGGCGCCCCCGCTGCAGGTAGACCAGGACCGCGTGGATCGCCGCGGAGCCGACGGGCACCATCCGCTCCTTGGAGCCCTTGCCGCGGGCGCGCAGGACGGCCGACTCGACGTCGAGGTCGCCGACGTCGAGGTCGACGGCCTCCGACGCGCGCAGCCCGCAGGCGTACATGAGCTCGAGCATCGCGCGGTCGCGCAGGGCGGCGGGCTCGGTCCCCTCGGGCTGGGCGAGCAGCTCGTTGACCTCCTCGCGGGTCAGCACCTTCGGCAGCCGACGGCTCTGGCGCGGCGCGCGGATGTGCGCGGTCGGATCGTCGACGATCAGATCCTCGCGGCGCAGGTGGCGGTGAAAGGAGCGCAGGCACGCGACCTTGCGCTGCAGCGTCGCGGGCGCGACCGGCGCCCGGTCCCCCTCCCCGGCGGCGAGGCCCGACAAGAAGGCGGCGACGTCGGAGTGCTCGACGTCGAGCGGGTTCGTCCGCCGCTCACGCAGCCAGGCGCCGTACTGCAGCAGGTCGGACCGGTAGGCCTCGAGCGTGTTGCGCGACAGCCCGCGCTCGAACTCCAGGTAGGCCAGGAAGTCGAGGACGTGCGGCTCCAGCGGCGCAGGGCCCGCAGTGGTTTCGATGACGCCCATGGCGTGCCGTTCGCCCGCCCGGCGCCGGCGCCTTCCCGGTGCAACGGGGCGTTCAGGTTGATACGGCTAGAGCCGGCGCCGGAGGGCGTAGAGGCCGACGAGGGTCTTGGAGTCTCGGCACTCGTCGATCAGCCGGTCGAGGCCGCTCAGGGGGCAGGCCAGGATCTCGATGCGCTCGTCCTCGGCGGTCTGGGGGCGCTGGATGTCGGAGAGGCCGGTGGCGAGGTAGATGTGGACCTCCTCGTCGGAGAAGCCGGGCGAGTTGAAGAAGGTGTGCAGGTGCTCCCAGTGCTCGGCCGCCTTGCCGATCTCCTCGGCGAGCTCGCGCCTGGCGGTCTCGGCGACCGGCTCGCCCTCCTCGTCGAGCTTGCCGGCGGGGAGCTCGAGCAGGTCGGGGAGGCCGACGGGCTCGCGCGGCTGGCGGACGAGCCAGACCGATTCCCCATCGTGGGCGACCACGGCCACCGCGCCGGGGTGCGCGACGATCTCGCGGTCGGCCTCGCCGCCGTCGTCGTAGCGGAAGCGGTCGCGGCGCACGGTGGCGATCTTGCCCTCGTAGATCGTCTCGCTGCCGATGCGTTCGAAGCTCGAGCTCATACCGCGTCGGATTCTGCCACCGCGTCGAGCAGGGCGAGGACGACGTCGAGCATGCCGTTAAGCGCGCCGACCGAGACCCGCTCGTCGGGCTGGTGGTTGCGCTCGGTCCCGTTGGCGAGGTTCACGCACGGCAGGCCGGCAGCCACGAAGGCGTTGGCGTCGGCGCCGCCGCCCGTGGCGATGCGCCGGGGCTCGTAGCCGCACTCGCGCAGCGCGGCCTCGGCGGCGAGCACCGCGGGCTCCGAGGCCTTCAACCGGTAGCCGGTGAAGAGCTTCTCGACGAGGACGTCGACGTCGCACTCGGCGTGGCCCGCGCCGTCGTGCAGCGCGTCGACCATCGCCGCGACGACCCGCTCCACGCGCTCCGGGTCCAGCGAGCGGGTCTCGGCGAGCAGCGAGCAGCGCTCCGGGACGACATTAGTCGCGGCCGGGATGCCCGCGTTGATGTAGCCGACGTTCGCGGTCGTCTCGGCGTCGAGGCGTCCGTGCGGCATGCGCTCGACCGCGTGCACGGCGGCCAGGATCGCGCTGCGGCCGGCCTCGGGGCGGATGCCGGCGTGGGCGGCGGCACCGCGGAACTCCGCGGCGATGCGGAAGTACGTCGGGGAGGCGACGACGACCTCGCCGATCGGCGTCGCGTGGTCGAAGACATAGCCGTACGGCGAGCGCAGGCCGGAGGCGTCGAACGCCTTCGCGCCGGCCAGGGCGTTCTCCTCGGAGACCGTGAAGAGCAGCTCGAGGTCGATCGGGGACCCTTCAATCGTGCAGCGGCGCGCGACCTCGAGCACGACCGCGACGGCGGCCTTGTTGTCGGCGCCGAGAATCCCGGCGTTGGCGTTCTCCCAGCCGCCGTCGACGACTACCGGCTCGATCGCGGCCACGGGCTCGACGGTGTCGACGTGCGCGCAGAGCAGCACGGAGCGCGCGGACCGGCCGCGCACACGGGCCAGCAGGTTGCCGCACTCGGCGCCGGCGGCTTGCGCGGCGCCGTCCTCTTCGACGGGGAGGCCCATCCCCTGCAGCTCGGCGCGCACGGCGTCCGCGCAGGCCTTCTCGCGCCCGAACGGGCTGGCGATGCGGCACAGCGCGGCGAAGGTCTCGCCCAGGCGGGCCTGCTCGGCCTCTGAGGCTGGCCGCAAGCGCGCTCGCTACTCGCGGGAGAAGCGGCCGGACTCGTGCAGCGCTCCGGCCCTGATCTCGGACGCGTCCGACTCCTCCTCGCCCGGGTGGCCAGGCTTGTACTCCAAGGCGGCCCGTACGAATTCTCTGAACAGCGGCGCCGGGCGCTGCGGGCGCGATTTGAACTCCGGGTGGTACTGGGAGGCGACGAAGTACGGGTGGTCGGCGAGCTCGACGATCTCCACGAGCCGCTCGTCCGGCGAGGTGCCCGAGATCACCAGGCCGGCGTTCTCCAGCCGCTTGCGCAGGAGGTTGTTGACCTCGTAGCGATGGCGGTGGCGCTCGTAGATGACGGCCTCGCCGTAGATCTCGCGCGCCCTCGTGCCCTCGTGGAGCTTGATCGGGTCCGCGCCCAGGCGCATGGTGCCGCCGATGTCGGCGACCTCCTTCTGCTCGGGCAGGAGATCGATGACCGGGTACGGCGTCTCGGGATCGAACTCGGTCGAGTTTGCGCCGTCCATGTCGACGACGTGGCGCGCGAAGTCGGCGACCGCCATCTGCATGCCCAGGCACACGCCGAGATAGGGGATCCGCAGCTCGCGGGCGATGCGCGACGCGGCGATCTTGCCCTCGATGCCCCGCACGCCGAAGCCGCCCGGGATCAGGATGCCGTCGGCCTGCTCCAGGCGGGCGCGGACCTGGGCGTCGTCGAGCGTCTCGGAGTCCACCCAGTCGATGCGGATGCCGCAGCCGTGATGGAAGCCCGAGTGGCGCAGGGACTCGACGACCGAGAGGTAGGCGTCCTCGAGCTGGACGTACTTGCCGACCAGCGCGATGCGCACGGGCGGCCGGGCGGCCGACTCGGTCGACGAGCGCACCAGGCGCTGCCAGTCCTCGAGGTCGGGAGCGGGCGCCTCCAGCGAGAAGTGCTCGAGGATCGTGTCGTCGACGCCCTCGGCGTGGAAGCCGAGCGGCACCTTGTAGATGTTGTCGACGTCGCGCGCCGAGATGACCGCCTCCACCGGCAGCGAGGCGAACAGCGCGATCTTCTTGCGGATCTCGAGCGAGAGCCCGCCCTCGGAGCGCGCCATCAGCATGTCGGGCTGGATGCCGATGCGGCGCAGCTCATTGACCGAGTGCTGCGTCGGCTTGGTCTTGAGCTCGCCCGCGTGGCCGATGTAGGGCACGAGCGTGAGGTGGACGAACATGCAGCGGTTGCGCCCGACGTCCACCGGGAACTGGCGGATGGCCTCGAGCATCGGCAGCGACTCGATGTCGCCCACCGTGCCGCCGATCTCGGTGATCACCACGTCGACATCTGGCGCGGCCATCGCTCGGACGCGTTCCTTGATCTCGTTGGTGATGTGTGGGATCACCTGGACGGTGTCACCGAGGTAGTCGCCTCGGCGTTCCTTGGCGATCACGGCAGAGTA
>JBBSIC010000056.1:0-21466 GCA_038232275.1 Solirubrobacterales bacterium
CGGCGGGGGCGGGCGCGGTGGCGGCCCCGGCGGTGGCGGCGGACGCGGAGGCCGGGGCGGGCGCAACGACCGCCCCGACCTCAGCGGAGGGATCAGCCGCTGATGCTGTCGCCCAAGCGCGTCAAGCACCGCAAGCAGCACCGTGGGCGGATGGCCGGGCTGACCCGTGCCCAGCCGACGGTGCAGTTCGGCGAGTTCGGGCTCAAGACCCTCGAGTGCGGCTGGCTGACCAACCGCCAGATCGAGGCCGCCCGCATCGCCATGACCCGCAAGATCAAGCGCGGCGGGAAGGTGTGGATCAACATCTACCCTGACAAGCCCGTGACCAAGAAGCCCGCCGAGACCCGCATGGGCTCCGGCAAGGGCAACCCCGAGGGCTGGGTCGCCGTCGTCAAGCCCGGACGCGTGATGTTCGAGCTCTCCGGCGTCGACGAGCCCCTCGCCCGCGAGGCGATGCGCCTCGCCGGGCGCAAGCTTCCCGTGAAGACCAAGTTCGTCCTGCGAGAGGACGGCCAGTAGACCCATGACCGCCAAAGAGCTCCGAGACATCGCCGACAACAAGCTGATCGAGCACATCGCTACCGCGCGGCGCGACCTGTTCGGCCTGCGCATGCAGCACGCGACCGGCGAGCTCGAGAACACCGCCCGGCTGAGCGGCGTCCGGCGCAACCTCGCTCGCGCGCTGACGATCGCCCGCCAGCGCGGCATCGCGCTCCACGAGCATACGACTTCCTAGGACCCCATGGCTGACGAGACTGAAGACACCGAGACCGCCGCGCCTGCGCCCGCGGCCCCTGCGCCCGCGCCCGATGCCCAAAGCCCCTCGGGCACAGGCGAGGTGCTGGCTCCCAAGGAGCGCCGTGCGCGCCGCCGCCAGGTCGCGCTGTCCAAGCGCGGGCCGCGCCGCCCCGCCACGCAACTGGAGCGCGACGCCGAGCGCAAGCGCAAGGCCGCGCAGCGCCGCGCCTACCGCGCCCGCCTGAAGGCCAAGAAGGCCACCCGGCCCAAGGGCGAGGCGCCCGAGCCCAAGCCGGAGAAGACCGGGCATCAGAAGCTGCGCCAGGGCATTGTCCTCTCCGACAAGGCCGACAAGACGATCACGGTGCGCATCGACGTGGCTCGCCGCCACCGCCGCTACCAGAAGACCATCCGGTCCTCCAGCACCCTGCACGTCCACGACGAGGCCAACGCCGCCAACGCGGGCGACACCGTCCGCGTCGTCGAGGCCCGTCCGCTCTCGCGGCTGAAGCGCTGGCGCCTGGTGGAGATCCTCGAGCGGGCGAAGTGAGTACGCGGTGATCCAGAACGAATCGCGCATACGCGTCGCCGACAACACCGGGGCCCGCGAGCTGCTGTGCATCCGCGTGATGGGCGGCTCGCGCCGCCGGTACGCCGGCGTGGGCGACGTCATCGTGGCCGCTGTGAAGACCGCGACACCCCAGGGCACCGTCAAGAAGGGCGAGGTCGTCAAGGCGGTCGTCGTCCGCACGCGCAAGGAGTTCGGGCGCGACGACGGCACGTACATCGCCTTCGACGAGAACGCCGCGGTCATCATCGACGCGACCGGCAACCCGCGCGGCACGCGCATCTTCGGCCCGGTGGCGCGCGAGCTGCGCGACGGCGGCTACATGAAGATCGTGTCGCTCGCCCCGGAGGTGCTCTGACATGGCCCATCCCATCCGCATCAAGACCGACGACACCGTGATCGTGATCTCCGGCAAGGACAAGGGCAAGACCGGCAAGGTCCTGCGCGTCGTGAGCAAGCGCTCGAAGGTCTTCGTCGAGGGCATCAACATGGTCAAGCGCCACCAGGCGCCGACACCCGGCCGGCCCAACCAGGCCGTCGGCGTGATCGAGAAGGAGGGGCCGATCCACGTCTCCAACGTGGCGATCCTCGACCCCAAGGACCACAAGCCGACCCGCGTGCGCATCGAGCGCCGCGACGACGGGCGCCGCATGCGCGTGACCAAGCGGTCTTCGACGGAGCTCGACTGATGGCCGACGCCCGACTCAAGACCTACTACAACGACACCCTCCGCGGACGCATCAAGGAGCACTTCGGCTACTCGTCGATCATGCAGACGCCGAGGATCGTGAAGATCACGCTGAACATGGGCGTGGGCGAGGCCAAGCAGGATCGCGGCATGTTCGAGAAGGCCGAGCAGCAGCTCGCGACGATCGCCGGCCAGAAGCCCAACACGCGCCGCGCGCGCAAGTCCGTCGCGCAGTTCAAGGTCCGCGAGGGCATGCCGGTCGGCCTGTCGGTGACCCTGCGCGACGAGCGCGCCTATGAGTTCCTGGACCGCCTGACGACGATCGCGATCCCGCGGATCCGCGACTTCCGGGGCCTGAACCCCCGCTCGTTCGACGGCCGGGGCAACTACTCCATGGGCATCAAGGAGCAGATCATCTTCCCGGAGATCGACTACGACGAGATCGACCAGGTGCGCGGCCTGGATGTCACGATCACCACCTCCGCGCAGACCGACGCCGAGGCGTTCACCCTGCTGCAGGCGTTCGGCATGCCGTTCGCCCGCGACGGCCGCCCGGGCGCTTTCGAGACCCTTGACAACGATTCCGTCGCCGCGTGACGAGGAGCTGACCCATGGCGAAGACCTCCCAGTGGGTGCGCCAGCAGCGCCCCGCCAAGTACAAGACCCGCGAGTACACGCGCTGCCGCCGCTGTGGGCGCCCCCGCGCCGTGTACCGCAAGTTCGGCCTCTGCCGCATCTGTCTGCGCGAGCTCGCGCACGACGGCATGGTGCCGGGCATGACCAAGTCCAGTTGGTGACCGTGCCCTTTCCCGCAACATCCACCCGAAAGTCCGCGCGCCGATCACCGGCTGGCCACGTCCTCGGACACTCGAAATACCAGAGGTATTCCTTCGGTCCTGCGTCCTTGCCAGCCGGCGCCGGCATCACGGGATTGCGGGCGGACGTCACGAGAAAGGACACGGCATGTCGATGACCGATCCGATCGCTGACTTCCTGACGCGCATCCGCAACGGGATCACGGCCGCTCACGAGACGGTCGAGCTGCCCTCGTCCAAGCTCAAGACCGAGCTCGCGCGCATCCTCTTGGAGCAGGGGTACATCCGCTCCTATGAGACCAAGCCGTCCGAGCGGGGCGCGAGCGAGACGCTCGTCGTCGGGCTCAAGTACACGGAGGCCCGGGTCTCGGTGATCTCCGGGCTGCGGCGCGTCTCCCGGCCCGGCCGCCGCTCCTACGTGGACTCCAAGCACGTCCCGAAGGTGCTCGGCGGCATGGGCACGACGATCCTGACCACCTCCCACGGGGTGATGACCGGCCACGACGCTCGCAACGAGGGCGTCGGGGGCGAGATCGTCGCCATGATCTGGTGATCGTGGCCCCCCTCGCAACACTCCACCCGGATACCCGGGCGCCGATCACCGCCTGGCGGCGTCCTCGTACCTCGATGTGCCAGAGGCACACCTTCGGCACTGCGTCCTTGCCAGCCGGCGCCGGCATCCCGGATATCCGGGCGCAGCGTCACGATGAGGACCACCGCTGATGTCGCGCATCGGCAAGAAGCCCATCCCCGTCCCGGCGGGCGTCAACATCAGCGTCGAGCCGGAGGTCGTCCGCGTGGCCGGCCCCCGCGGCGACCTCGAGGAGCGCAAGTCGCGCGACATCGAGATCGTCCTCGAGGGCGAGGAGTGCCTCGTCACGCGCCCGACCGACCGCGCCGAGCACCGTGCCCTGCACGGGCTGACGCGCTCGCTGATCGCGAACATGGTCACCGGCGTCACCGCCGGGTTCTCGAAGACCCTCGAGATCCAGGGCGTCGGCTACCGCGCCGCGCTTAAGGGCGCAGACCTCGAGCTCGCGCTCGGCTACTCGCACCCCGTCAAGATCCCCGCGCCCAAGGGGATCGAGTTCGAGGTGCCGGTGCCCACGCGCGTGATCGTCAAGGGCAACTCCAAGCAGCAGGTCGGCGAGACCGCCGCCATCATCCGCAAGCAGCGGCCGCCGGAGCCCTACAAGGGCAAGGGCATCCGCTACGAGGGCGAGCACGTGGCCCGGAAGGTCGGTAAGCGCGCATGACGGTTCAGACCAGGCAGGCCGTGCGGCTCAAGCGCCGCCGGCGGGTGCGGGCGAAGGTCGTCGGCAGCGCCGAGCGGCCCCGCATCGCGGTGTTCCGCTCCAACCGGGGCGTGGCGGCGCAGCTCATCGACGATTCCAGCGGGCGCACGCTCGCCGCCGTGTCGTGGACCGAGAGCGATCTCAAGACCCTTCCCAGGATGGACCAGGCGCGCCGCGCCGGCGAGCTGCTCGCTGAGCGCGCGAAGGCCGCCGGCCTCGACTCCGCCGTGTTCGATCGCGGCGGCTACCAGTACCACGGTCGCGTGAGGGCCCTCGCCGAGGGCGCGCGCGAAGGTGGACTGGCCTTCTAGGCTCTGATCGCTGATGGCTGCTCCCGATCGATCCGTCTCCTCCGCCGGCCTGGACCTCCAGGAACGCGTCGTCGAGATCAACCGCGTCGCCAAGGTCGTCAAGGGCGGCCGGCGCTTCTCGTTCACCGCGTTGGTGGTGGTCGGCGACGAGTCCGGCACCGTCGGCATCGGCTACGGCAAGGCCAACGAGGTTCCGCTGGCGATCCAGAAGGGCGTCGAGCGGGCGAAGAAGAACCTCTTCAAGGTGCCCCGGCACGGCTCCACGATCACCCATCAGGTGACCGGCGTGTTCGGCGCCGGCCGCGTGCTGCTCAAGCCCGCCTCACCCGGTACCGGCGTGATCGCCGGCGGCGGCGTGCGCGCGGTGCTCGAGCTCGCGGGCATCCACGACATCCTCTCCAAGTCCCTCGGGACCCAGAACCCGATCAACCTGGTCCGCGCGACCGAGGCCGGGCTGCGCGACCTGCGCAAGCCGGAGGAGATCGCCGCCCTGCGCGGGCTCTCGATCGACGCCGTGCTCGGCCTGCACAAGGAGGCCGGCGCCAGCGCCACGCTCACCAACGGCGACGCCGCCGCGGCCGACGCACCTGAGGCCGACGCGCCGGAGGCCGCGGCCGAAGGTCCCGCCGGCGCCGCGGTCGAGACGGTCGCCGAGGCCGTGCCGGACGCCGTCGTCGAGGCCGTGCCGGACGTCGTCAAGGACGCCGTGGGCACCGTCGCCGGCGCCGTGGACTCGGCCGTCGAGGCCGTGACCGGCGACGACAAGACCGACGAGGACGCCAAGGATTCAGACGCGAAGTGAGCGCGCTGCTGATCACCCAGGTCAAGTCGTCCAACGGCACGAACGCCCCGCAGCGCGAGACGCTGCGCTCGCTCGGCCTGCGCGGCATCGGCAAGTCCGTCGAGCGCCCCGACTGCCCGCAGCTGCGCGGCATGGTCCACCGCGTCCGCCACCTGATCACCGTCGAGGAGAAGTCCTGATGGCCGCCGATGACGTCAAGCCCGAGGACATCGGCCTGCACAGCCTCAAGCCGGCGCCGGGATCCCGCAGGGACCGCAAGCGCGTCGGTCGCGGCCACGGCTCCGGCCACGGCAAGACCTCCGGCCGCGGGCACAAGGGCTACGGCTCGCGCTCGGGCGCCAAGGACCGCGCGCGCTTCGAGGGCGGGCAGACCCCGATCCACATGCGGATGCGCAAGCTGCGCGGACCGAACAAGAAGATGTCGATGCCGTTCGAGCCGTTCCGGACGCACACGCAGCCCGTGAACCTCGAGGATCTCGAGGCGCGCTTCGACGGCGGTGCCGAGGTCACGCCGGAGACCATGAAGGCCGCCGGCCTGGCGACCCGCCGCGAGATCGCGGTCAAGGTCCTCGGCCGCGGCGAGCTGACCAAGCAGCTCTCGGTGTCCGCGCACGGCTTCTCGAAGTCCGCGCGCGCGGCGATCGAGGGCGCCGGCGGCACCTGCACGATCGTGCAGTAGCGCTACCGTAGGGAGCCCCGTGGTCTCCACGATCCTCAACGCGTTCAAGGTCCCGGAGATCCGGAAGAAGCTGCTCTTCACGGCGGGGCTTCTGGCCCTGTACCGCCTGGGCGCGTTCATCCCGGTCCCGGGCGTCGACGTGGCGGCGATCAAGGCCAACTCGGGCAGCTTCGCCGGCAGCGGCATCCTCAACCTGCTCAACACCTTCACCGGCGGCGGGCTGTCGCGGGTGGCGCTGTTCGCGCTGGGCATCATGCCCTACATCACGGCGTCGATCATCCTGCAGCTGCTCGTCGTCGTCTCGCCGGCGCTGGAGAAGCTGCAGAAGGAGGGCGAGGTCGGCCAGGCGCGCATCACGCAGTACACGCGCTATCTGACCGTCGGCCTCTCGGCCGCGCAGTCGGTGGGCTACGTCTTTCTCTTCAAGACCCAGAGCGCCGGCGCCGGGTCGCCGATCATCCCCAACTTCACCCCCGGCAACGTGCTGCTGATCGTCCTCTGCCTCACGACGGGCTGCGTCCTGTTGATGTGGATGGGCGAGCTGATCACCCAGCGCGGCATCGGCAACGGCATCTCGCTGATGATCTTCGCCTCGATCGCCAGCCGCATCCCGAGCGGCGTGCACGCCTGGTACACGAACTCCGACAAGGTCTTCGTGGTCATCATGCCGTTTCTGGCGCTCGCCATCATCGCCGCGATCGTGTTCATCCAGGAGGGCCAGCGGCGCATCCCGGTGCAGTACGCCAAGCGGGTCATCGGCCGGCGCATGTCCGGCGGGGGGCAGACCTACCTGCCGCTGCGCGTGAACATGGCGGGAGTCATCCCGGTGATCTTCGCGGCCTCGATCATGGCCTTCCCGCCGACGGTCGGCCAGCTGGTCCCGGCGCTCAGCGGGCTCGCGACGTTCTTCAACCCCAGCGGGTGGGCCTACATCGCGGGGGAGACGGTCTTCATCGTCCTGTTCACCTACTTCTACACCGCGGTGACGTTCAACCCGGTCGACCAGGCGGACAACCTCAAGAAGTACGGCGGGTTCATCCCCGGGGTGAGACCCGGCCGGCCGACGGCCGAGTTCCTGGACCGCATCCTGGCCCGCCTGACGTTCCCCGGCGCGCTGTATCTGGCGGTGGTCGCGGCCTTCCCGACGATCCTGATCAACCAGACGTCGGCGAACTTCTTCTTCGGCGGGACCTCGATCCTGATCGTGGTGGGCGTGGCCCTGGACACGATGAAGCAGCTCGAGGCGCAGCTGATGATGCGCAACTACGAGGGCTTCCTCAAGTAGGTCGCGCGCCGGCAGGCGCGTCCGCCGGACCTGCCGGTTATATTCCGCCGCTCCGTGAGCGAGCTCAACCTCATCCTCCTCGGCCCGCCCGGCGCCGGCAAGGGCACCCAGGCCGAGCACCTGCGCCAGGACTTCGACCTCCCCTACCTGGCGACGGGGGACATGATGCGGGCCAAGCGCAAAGAGGACTCCGAGCTCGGGCGCAAGATCGCCAGGATCATCTCCGAGGGCGGGCTCGTCGACGACGACATCGTCTGCGAGGTGCTGATCGAGCGCATCTCCAACGAGGGCGACGACGGCTTCCTGCTCGACGGCTTCCCGCGCACGAAGGGCCAGGCCGACCAGCTCGACGGGGCGCTGTCGGCCCGCGGCCGCTCGCTCACCGCGGCGCTGCTCATCGACGCGCCCGACGACGTGATCATCGGCCGCCTCGCCGGTCGCCGCCAGTGCGAGGACAACCACGTCTACCACCTCGAGGCCAACCCGCCGAGGGTCCAGGGCGTCTGCGACATCGACGGCAAGGCGCTCTTCCAGCGCGACGACGACAAGCCCGAGACGGTCGCCAGGCGCTTGGCGACCTACCACGAGCAGACCGAGCCGCTCGTCGAGCGCTACGAGGACGAGGGCCTGCTGCGGCGCTTCGACGGCACCGCCGCGCCGGACGAGGTCCACGGGCACGTCCAGTCGACGCTCGCGACGCTGGAGCTCGAAGACTCCGTCTGACGCGCGCTGCGCGTCTGACGCGCGGTGCGCGCGAATAGACTGGACGCGGTGATCGTCAAGAAGTCCCCCGCCGAGATCGACGCGATGGCCGCGGCCGGCGCGATCCACACGAAGGTCCTGGACCTGCTGGCGCGCAAGATCCGCCCGGGGGTCACGACGCTCGAGCTCGACCGGGCGGCGGAGAAGTTCATCCGCAGCCAGGACGCCGAGCCGTCCTTCAAGGGCTATCGCGGGTTCGCCGGCTCGATCTGCGCCTCGCCCAACCACATGGTCGTGCACGGGATCCCGGGGCCCTTCAAGCTCCAGCGCGGCGACGTGCTGTCGGTCGACGTCGGCGTCACCAGGGACGGCTGGGTCGCCGACGGCGCGATCACCTTCGCCGTCGGCGAGGTCGACCCCGTGGCCGCCAAGCTCCTCGACACCACGCGCGAGTCCCTGTTGAAGGCCGTCGAGCAGTGCGTCCCGGGGAACCATCTCGGCGACATCGGCCACGCCGTCCAGCAGCACGTCGAGGGCGGCGGCTTCTCCGTGGTGCGGTCGCTGGTCGGCCACGGCATCGGCCGCTCGATGCACGAGGAGCCGCAGATCCCCAACTACGGCACCCCGGGCAAGGGCGTCCTGCTCGAGGAGGGGATGGTCCTGGCGATCGAGCCGATGACCACCGCCGGCCGCCACGCCGTCCGGATGGGCGACGATGGCTGGGCGATCTACTCCCAGGACGGCTCGGTGGCCGCCCACTTCGAGTTCACCGTCGCGATCACCGGGGACGGCCCGCGCATCCTCACGCCGTGGCACGAGACCGTGCTGGCGGCCGTGGCCTGAGGCTCGCGGGGACGCGGAGGCCTGCCGGGCCGGCGAGGTGTCTGCACCCTGGTGGTCGCCCCAGCGACCACTTCGCGCATCCACCTTGCGACGGCGGTCGAGGGCACGTCGACGCGGGCAGCGCGCGAGGCGTCTACTGCGGCGGGTGAGGGGAGCGGCTCTCTCGGCCCTGGGGGCGGGTTTGGCCGACCATCCGCAGATTTGGCATCCATTAGATGCCAAATCTGCGACTGGTGTAGCGGTCCGCGCGGTGAGACGGCGCGACCGACAGGACCCGACCTCATTGCCGGGCTGTTTGCGTCTGAAGCCCGCGCGTCCGCCGGGTCAGGCGACGCCGGGCCGCGGGCCGGCAAGGGCGGCCGCGAGAAGGACGAAACCTGGAAGGACGCCGCCGACGGCGGCGATCGCGGCGTCAGACGAGCCCGCCGCGGCGAGCACGAGTCCGACCGCGCCGCACGCGGCGATCGCAGCGCCCAGCCAACGGAAGAACGGCTGCTCCCAGACGACCGCGAGCCCGACGAAGTGCACGCCGACGACGAAGCGACCCACGCGACGATCGCGTGCGCGGCGTCGAGGGGGCCGCGCAGGACGACCGCTCCCACCACTCCGGCAATCACCTCACCAGCCACGATGAGCCAGGACGACCGTCGGCGCGGCGCTGAGAGTCCTCGCCGGTGTTGCCTTCGTCGCGGTGCTCATCGTCGTGAAGCCCGGCCGCGGGTCGGGGCAGGACGCTCCCGGGCGGAGCGTCTTCAGCACCGGATACCGGCAGCTTCCCGGCGTTGGCCTTGACGAAGATCAGGCCGAACACGGCGCCGACCGCCGATCCTCTCCCCTGAGCTCCCACGAACCCGAGTGTGGCACGGCACGGCGCCCGCTGAGCGCTCGCTCCGGGTTGCTATGCTTCCTGGTCGCGTTCGCAGCGGGCATCCCTGCGTGCGTGCGCGAAGCTTTGCTTTATCCGCGTCTTGGTAGCGGCGGCCGCACCGGCCTCCAGAGCCAGTTCGTTGGATCAGCCCGAAAGGACACATGAAGGTCAGACCGTCGGTCAAGCCGATGTGCGAGAAGTGCAAGATCATCCGCCGTCGCGGCGTGGTGCTCGTGATCTGCCAGAACAAGCGCCACAAGCAGCGGCAGGGGTAGATCCGCCATGGCTCGTATCTCCGGGGTCAACATCCCCCTCAACAAGCGCGTCGAGATCGGCTTGACCTACATCTTCGGCGTCGGGCGGCCCACCTCACAGGATCTGCTCGAGCACACCGGCATCGACCGGGACACGTTCGTGCGCGACCTCACCGAGGACGAGATCTCCAAGCTGCGTGACGCCGTCGAGGATCTGACCGTCGAGGGCGACCTCCGCCGTGAGCAGTCCCAGAACATCAAGCGGCTGATGGAGATCGGGTGCTATCGCGGCATGCGCCATCGCCGCGGCCTGCCCGTCCGCGGCCAGAAGACCAAGACCAACGCGCGCACCCGCAAGGGCCCGAAGCGCATGCAGGTCGCGGGCAAGAAGAAGGCCGGCAAGAAGTGAGCGCAGCGAACGGTCTCCCCAACCCCTTGTGCAGTTCGAGCGAAGCGAGAACGCAGTGAGCCCCGCCCCCCGCCGCCCGCGCTCCGGTCGCCGCCGGGTCAAGAAGAACATCCCGATCGGCCAGGCGCACATCAAGACGTCGTTCAACAACACCATCGTCTCCCTCACCGACCGCGAAGGCAACGTCATCGCGTGGGAGTCCGCCGGCGGTGCGGGCTTCAAGGGCTCCCGCAAGTCGACGCCGTTCGCCGCCCAGGTCACGGCCGACGCCGCTGCCCGCAAGGGCATCGAGCAGGGTCTGCAGAAGGTCGAGGTCTTCGTGAAGGGTCCCGGCTCGGGCCGCGAGACCGCGATCCGCTCGCTGCAGGCCGCCGGGCTCGAGATCACCGGCGTCAAGGACGTGTCCCCGCAGGCGCACAACGGCTGCCGTCCGCGCAAGCGGCGCAGGGTCTAGGAAACGCACACATGGCCAGAGACGCATCCCCGCAGTGCAAGCAGTGCCGCCGCGAAGGGCAGAAGCTCTTTCTCAAGGGCGAGCGCTGCCTGACCGACAAGTGCGGCGTCGAGCGGCGCTCCTACCCGCCGGGCCAGCACGGCCGCGGGCGCCAGAAGCAGTCCGAGTACCGGGTGCAGCTGCGCGAGAAGCAGAAGGCCCGGCGCTACTACGGCGTGCTCGAGAAGCAGTTCCGCACGTACTACGTCAAGGCCTCGCGCCAGCCCGGCATCACCGGTGAGAACCTGCTGCGCATCCTCGAGAGCCGCTTTGACAACGTGCTCGTGCGCCTCGGCTTCGCCGCGTCGCGCCGCCAGGCTCGCCAGATGGTCCGCCACGGCCACTGGACGGTCAACGCCAAGCGCGTCGACATCCCGTCCTACCAGGTGCGCGAGGGCGACGTGATCACGTTCAAGCCCGGTGCCGACGGGGCCGAGACGGTCATCCGCGACGCGACCGAGCTGACGGCGCAGGTGCCGGCCTGGCTCCAGGCCGACCACGACTCCCTGACCGCGAAGGTGCTGCGCAAGCCCGACCGCAAGGAGATCGCGGCGCCGGTCCAGGAGCAGCTCATCGTCGAGCTGTACTCCAAGTAGTCCCCGGTCTTTCTTCCGGCCCCGAGCCTTTCCCGCCCTCCCCGGCGGCGCTCCCCACACCGAACAACCCAGGAAATTGATGCTTGACTTCCAGATCCCGCGAATCACCGCCGAATCGGTCGAGGAGAACCGCGGCACGTTCGTCGTCGAGCCGCTTGACCGCGGCTTCGGCTACACGTTCGGCAACTCTCTGCGCCGCGTCCTGCTGGCCTCTCTAGGCGGGGCGGCGGTGACGTCCGTGCGAATCGAGGGCGTCGCGCACGAGTTCTCCACGATCCAGGGGATCAAGGAGGACGTCACCGACGTCATCCTCAACCTCAAGGGCGTCGTGTGCAAGATGCACAGCGATGCGACGGAGATCGAGGCCCCGCTCGTCGTCACCGGCCCCGGAGAGATAACCGCCAAGGACATCGACCTGCCCTCGGGCGTCGAGATCCTCACGCCCGATGCGCCGATCGCCACGCTCGAGAAGAAGACCAAGCTCGAGATGTACCTGACGATCGGCCGCGGCCGCGGCTACCGCCCGGCCGAGGACAACAAGACGCCGGACCAGCCGATCGGCGTCATCCCGATCGACTCGATCTTCTCGCCCGTGCGGCGCGTCGCCTACTCGGTGGAGCCGGCCCGCGTCGGCCAGCGCACCGACTTCGACAAGCTCACGCTCGACATCGAGACGGACGGGTCGATCGATCCGCAGGCCGCGCTTCGCGAGGCCTCGGAGATCCTCATCTCCTCGCTGTCGATCTTCACCGACTCCAACCGCATCGAAGAGCTGCGCCAGGGTCCGGCCGCCCTGTCGGGCATCGACAATGGCGCCGGCGGCGTCAGCGCGGCGCTCTCGGGCGGTCGCCCGGGGGGCGCGTCCCCGATGGACGACATCCTCATCGAGGAGCTCGAGCTCGGCGTGCGCTCCTACAACTGCCTCAAGCGGGCGGGCATCCAGACCGTGGGCGACCTCATCGCGAAGTCCGAGGGAGAGCTCAACGCGATCCCCAACTTCGGCAAGAAGTCGATCGACGAGGTCGTGGAGACCCTCACGCAGCGCGGCCTGACCCTGCGCAACGACTAGGGACCACCTGATGCGCCACCAGAAGTCCTCAGGCAAGCTGTCGCGCGACTCCGCGCACCGCAAGGCCCTGCTGGCCAACCTCTGCATCGAGGTCATCGACCACGAGCGGATCAAGACGACCGAGGCGAAGGCCAAGGCCCTCAAGCCGGAGATCGAGAAGCTGATCACGCTCGCCAAGCGCGGTGACCTGCACGCGCGCCGGCAGGCGATGTCGACGCTGCAGCACCCCGACAAGGGCATCATCTACAAGCTGTTCGACGAGGTGGCGCCGCGCTACGTCGACCGGCCCGGCGGCTACACCCGGATCCTCAAGCTCGGGCCGCGTCGCAGCGACTCGACCGAGATGGTCTACCTCGAGCTCGTCTAGCCCGGCCAGCTGAGCACCACCAAGCTCACCCTCGAGTACGACGGCACCGCGTTCGGCGGCTGGTCGGTCCAGCCGGCGACGCGCACGGTCGAGGGTGAGCTCGCCGCGGCGCTGGCGACCCTGGCGCGCCGCGCGGTCCCGCTGGTCGTGGCCGGCCGCACCGACCGCGGCGTCCACGCCCTCGGGCAGGTGGTCTCCCACCCCGGCGAGCCCGTCTCGCTGAAGTCGCTCAACGCGATTCTCCCGCACGACGTCTCGGTGCTGCGCGCCGAGGAGCTGGCGGACGGGTTCTCCGCGCGCCACGACGCCGTCTCGCGCACCTACCTCTACCGCGTGCACACGCGCCGCTGGGGCCCCTCGCCGTTCGAGGTCGGCCATGCCCTGTGGTGGCGCCACCGCTGCGACATCGAGCTGCTGCGGGCCTGCGCCGCGGCGCTCGTCGGTCACCACGACTTCACGGCCTTCACGCCGTCGCGGACCTACCACCACCGCTTCGACCGGACGATCACCGGCGCGTCGTGGACGCGGGCCTCCGGCGACCTGCTCGAGTTCCGCATCGAGGGCCGGGCCTTCATGCGCACCATGAACCGCATCCTCGTCGGCACGATGCTCGAGGTGGCGTGCGGCCGGCGCTCGCTGGAGGACTTCGCCTCCCTGCTCTGCGGAGCCCCCCGCGCGGCGGCGGGGGCGACGGCGCCGCCGCACGGGCTCTACCTGGCCTCCGTGCAGTACTGATCTCGCCGCGGCCGACGGTAGATTGAAACCGCGTGCGGGTCCTGCTCACCAACGACGACGGCCTGGAGGCGGAGGGGCTGCAGGCCCTCCGGCGCGAGTTGGTGAAGATCGACGGGCTCGAGCTCGCCGTCATCGCGCCGGACTCCAACCGCTCGGCGACCGCGCGCTCGATCACCATCCGGCGGCCGCTGTGGGTCGAGGAGGTGGACTTCGGCGACGGGACCCTAGGCTACGCCACGGACGGGACGCCGGTGGACTGCGTGCGCTTCGCGGCCCTGGGCCTGGTCGAGGGCTTCAAGGCGGACCTGATCGTGTCGGGCATCAACCACGGGTCCAACCTCGGCGACGACATCACCTACTCGGGGACGGTGGCCGCGGCCCTGGAGGGCATCGTGCTGGGCCTGCCGGCCGTGGCAGTCTCCCAGCAGTCCGACGCGCGCGAGCTGGACTTCCGGCGCGGCAGCGCCTTCGACTTCTCGGCGGCGGCGCGCTTCGTCGCGCGCATCGTGGAGGAGATCGAGGATGTTCCGCTGCCGGTCGGCACGCTGCTCAACGTCAACGTCCCCGCCGGCGAGATCGGCGGCGTCGAGGTCGCGCGCCTGGGCAAGCGGGTCTACCGCGACGAGCTCGCGCTGCTCGAGAGCGCCGGGCCCCGCCGCCGCTACCGCATCTACGGCGAGTCGCCCGCGCACGACGACGAGGAGGGCACGGACATCGCCGCAGTCGCCGCAGGCCGCATCGCTGTGACGCCGATCCACTTCGACCTCCTCGACACGCCGGGCATCGAGACGCTCCAGGCCTACGACCTCGCGCGGCTGCTCGGCCCGGCCGCCGAGGAGATGCGGTGAGGGCCACCGACCCGGCCGAGCGCGCGCGCGAGCTGCACGCCGAGCTCGAGCGCTACAACCTGGCCTACTACGTCGACGACGACCCGCTCGTCGGCGACGACGTCTACGACGAACGGCTCGACGAGCTGCGCGGCCGCGAGGCCGCCCACCCCGAGCTGGTCACGCCGGAGTCCCCGACGCAGAAGGTCGGGGCCGGGGTGGGTGGGCTCGCATCCCGCCTGGAGAAGGTCACGCACCTGCAGCGGATGCTCTCGCTCGCCAACGCGCGCTCGGAGTCCGAGCTGCGCGCCTGGATCGACCGCATGCGCAACCACCTGGCGCGCGAGGGCATCGAGAACGCCGCGTTCCGCTACGTCGCCGAGCCGAAGATCGACGGGCTCGCCATATCGCTCGTATACCGTGGCGGCGGGCTCGAGCGCGGCGTCACGCGCGGCAACGGCCTGATCGGTGAGGACGTCACCCACAACCTGCGCACGATCGCCACGATCCCCCAGCGCCTCGAGGACGCGCCGCCGCTGGTCGAGGTCCGCGGCGAGGTCTACATGTCGCTGCCGGACTTCGCCGAGCTCAACGAGCGCCGCGCCCAGGCGGGCCTGTCGACCTTCATGAACCCCCGCAACTCGGCGGCGGGCACCATCCGCCAGCTCGATCCCAGGCTGACCGCCGAGCGGCCGCTGAGCTTCTGGGCCTACCAGGTCGGGGTCACGGAGGGCCTGCGCTTCGAGCGCCACTCCGAGGCGCTGGAGTGGCTGCGAAGCCACGCATTCCCGGTCAACCCCGACGTCGCGGTGCTCGACACCGACGAGGAGGTCGTCGCCCGCTGCAAGGCGTGGGAGCGGCGGCGGGGCGAGCTGGACTTCGAGATCGACGGCGTCGTCGTCAAGGTCGACCAGACCGAGCTCCAGCGGCGGCTCGGGGTCGTCGGGCGCGACCCGCGCTGGGCGATCGCCTGGAAGTTCCCGCCGACGACCGCCAACACGCGGCTGCTGGGCATCGACTGGAGCGTCGGGAAGTTCGGCGACCTGCACCCGTTCGCGCGCCTGGAGCCCGTCCAGGTCGGCGGCGTGACCGTGTCCCAGGCCACGCTGCACAACGAGGAGGATCTCGCGCGCAAGGACGTGCGGCCCGGCGACGAGGTGATCGTCCTGCGCGCCGGCGACGTCATCCCGCAGGTGCTGTCGCCCGCGCCGCACGCCGTCGAGAACCCCGACCGCGGGCCGGTCCCGCGCCCGCCCGAGCGCTGCCCGATCTGCGACAGCCTGACGGTCAAGCTCGAGGGCGTGTTCACCAAGTGCCCGAACCGCGACTGCCCGGGCCGCCGCTGGCAGCTGATGACCCATTTCGTCTCGCGCGGGGCGATGGACATCGACGGGCTGGGGGAGAAGCAGGTCGGGACGCTGCTCGAGCTCGAGCTGGTGCGCACGCCGGCTGGCTTCTACCGGCTGCGCCTCGAGGATCTCATGGAGCTGCGCGGCTACGGCGAGGTCTCGGCCGGCAAGCTGCTCGAGGCCATCGAGCGCTCCAGGCGCCAGCCGTTCGCGCGCGTGCTCTTCGCCCTGGGCATCGAGGGCGTGGGGGAGATCACCGGCCGCAACCTCGCCCAGCACTTCCGCGGCGTCGAAGCCCTGCTCGCCGCGTCGGCCGAGGACATCGCCGGCGTGGCGGGCATCGGCCCGATCGTGGCGCGGCTCATCCACGACCAGCTCGCCGACGAGCGCATGCGGGCGCTGATCGACGACCTGCGCGCCGTGGGCCTGCAGTTCGAGCAGGAGGGCCCGCCCCCGGGCGAGGGGAAGCTGTCGGGCCGCACGGTCGTGCTCACCGGCGCCCTGCCGACGTTGTCCCGCGAGCAGGCCACGCTGGCCATCACGGCCGAGGGTGGCAAGGTGACCACCTCGGTCTCGAGAAAGACCGACTACGTCGTGGCCGGCGACTCCCCGGGGTCCAAGCTCGAGAAGGCCGAGCGGCTCGGCGTCGCCGTGCTCGACGAGCCGGGCCTGCTCACCCTGCTACGGGGTGGTCCTCCACCGCCGTGAAGCAGCCGTGGAGGCAGACGGGGCACATGCCCAGCAGCTCGCCCGCGACGGCCCGCGTGACCAGGACGTGCGCGCCGCAGCGGTCGCACGCGCCGCGGATCTGATCGTCTGGGCTCGCGCCGGGCACGGGCGCCAGCTGCCCCAGCCATCCGCTCTCCGGACCGGTCCGGCGTGGGTCGTGCTCGCTGATGCGTCTCACCCTGACCGGCATCGGTGCCCTCCTCCAGAAACCTGCCGGCCGCGATTATCCCCCGGCGGGCCGAGAACAGTCTGAAGCGTCAACCTCACGAGACGTAGCGGGCGACCGCGCTGACCATCCGGTCCTGCAGCATGTGCGCCGTATATGGCGAGACGCCGTTCATCAGGATGGCGAACGCGAGCGTGTCCCCGCCGGACGTCAGGCAGTAGCCGGAGAGGCTCGAGACGTCCGAGAGCGTGCCGGTCTTGCCGTGGCAGCGCCCGCGCGTGGCGGCCGCGCGCAGGCGGTTGCGCAGCGTGCCCGAGACGCCGGCGACGGCCAGGGAGCCGAAGAAGTCCGCGTCGGCGTGCATCTGGGTCAGCAGCTCGACGACCTCGCGCGGCGTCGTGCGGTCGCTGCGCGAGAGGCCTGAGCCGTCGGCGACGGAGGGATGGACGCCGAGCCGAACGCGGGCGACGCGGCGCACGACGGCGGCGCCGCGCGCCGTGGTGCCGGCCGCGGAGGCGCTCACGCCGAGCGCCTTGATCAGGGTTTCGGCGATGTAGTTGTCCGACGGCACGTTTTGCAGGCGGAGCATGGTCGCGACGCTGGGCGAGCGGCGGTCGGCCAGGGCCAGGGCGTCCACCGGGGTCCTGCCCGCGCGCCCGGCCCTGGCGACCTTGACCCCCTCTCCGCGCAGGGCGGTGGCCAGCGCGGTGGCCGCGAACGCGGCGGGATCGGCCTGGTAGTAGGGGCTGCTGCGGCCCGTCCGGCCGCGGTTGAGCATCAGCCCGCCCAGCGGCGCGACGTCGACGGAGACCTTGTAGCCCTCCGAGGGCGGGCCGCGGCGGCTGTCGAACGCGGACTCGTCGCCGACGACCCGGCCCGTGACCTCCGACAGGCCGGCCTTCACCAGATCGTGGGCGAGGGCCCGGATCCGCGCGGTCGAGAGGGTCGGGTCCCCGCTGCCGCGCAGATAGAGGTTGCCGGTCAGCGTCCCGTCGAGCGCCAGCGCCCTGTTCGTGAGCGCCGTGGTGCGCAGCGTGCCCGCGCCGCCGAGCTCGGACAGGGCCGCGACCGTCGTGTAGAGCTTTTCGACCGAGGCGGGGACCCGCCGGGTGTCGGCTCGCTTGGAGTAGATCCGCCGGCCGCTCTCGAGGTCGGTCACGAACACCCCGCTGTGCGAGCCGGCGTGCGCCATCTCCCGCGCCAGCACGCGCGCGACCTGGCCTCTGGTCAGGGCCACGGCGGGCGCCGCGGGCGCGAGCAGCGCGAGGGCGACGATCAGGAGGGGCAGGAAGCGACGCACGCTGGCGGGCAGGCTACATAGACTCACTGCTGCATGGATAACGTCGTCAACCTGCAGACGGCAGGCCAGCGTCCCAAGCGGCGCCGGAAGCGCTCCTCGAAGACCGCCCTGGTGCTGGGGGGCGGCGGATACACCGGCGGGGTCTACGAGATCGGGGCCCTGCGCGCCCTCGACCTGCTGGCGGTCAACAAGTCGATCAACGACTTCGACATCTACGTCGGCACGAGCGCCGGCGCGCTGGTCGCCTCCTTCGCGGCCAACGGGATCACGCCCGAGCAGATGATGTGCGTGGTCAACGACCAGGTGCCGACCGCCTTCCGCAACATGGACCTCGGCACGCTGTTGCGCCCCAACGCGCGCGAGTTCCTGGCCAAGGGCCTGCAGCTGCCCTGGCGCCTCGCCCGCATCGCCCGCGAGATCCCGCGCTCGATCGTGACCCTGTCGCCGATGGAGCTCGCGATCGCCCTCGCGGACCTGCTGCCCTCCGGCTTCTACACCGGCTCCGGCGTCGAGGAGTACGTGCGCTCCGTGCTGAGTGAGGGCGGGCGCACCGACGACTTCCGCGAGCTGCACCGCGAGCTGTACATCGCGGCGACCGATCTCGACACCTGCGAGCGCATCGTGCTCGGGGCCGAGGGGTGGAACGACGTGCCGATCTCCGCCGCCGTGCGCGCCTCCTCGGCGCTCCCGATGCTCTACAAGCCGCACGTGGTCAAGGACCGCGAGCTGATCGACGGCGGCATCGTCTCGACGACGAACCTCGACATCGCGGTCGAAGCCGGCGCGAAGCTCATCCTCGTCGTCAACCCGCTGGTGCCGTTCGTCAACGACTTCCAGTCCGAGGTCGGCTCGCTGCTCGGCGGGTCCCGGCCCAAGCACGTCTCCGATCTCGGCTTCACCAAGATCGGCTACCAGACGTTCAAGCTGCTCGCCTATCAGCGCCTGCACGAGATGGCGCGGACCTGGGAGGAGCGCTACCCGGGCGTCGACATCGTGCTGATCGAGCCCGAGCCCGACGACCGCCTGATGTTCGAGACCGACATCATGGACTACTCCGCGCGGATCGACGTCGCCCGCCACGGCTTCCAGTCGGTCACGATGCACCTGGCCGCGGACTACGAGCGCCTGCACGAGATCGCCAGTCGCCATGGCCTCGAGATCTCCGCCACGCGCGTCCGCAAGGTCGTCCAGCACTTCAGCGTCGAGCGCGAGAAGACGCGCGCCTGGCGGCGCATCCTCGAGCAGACCACCGGCGCCCTGCTGCGCCAGAGCGCCGGCGAGCGCTGAGCCGGTGAGGGCGCCGACCCGCGACCCCTAGGCCGCGGCCGCCCGGTCGTCCGACGTGGCCGGCTCGGACTCGCTCAGGCTGGCCATGAAGAGGGTCTTGTCGATCCGGCCCTGGAAGATCGGCACGCCGAGCTCCATGCACTTCTCGATCACGTCCCGTCGCTCGAGCCCCGATTCGCGGGCGAGCTCCGTGGGCGTCAGGTGGTTAGCCATGTCTACGATTCCCCTCTGTGAGGTTTGCCACTACGCAGCAAGTTAGCGCAGCCTCAGGACGGCCTCAACGTCAACTCCTAAAGCGCGGCGAAAACCCGCCGATCTCACACCGGGTTCGGCACGTCGATCCACACGTGCTCGACGTCGAAGCGCTCCTCGAGCAGCTCGCCCAGCCGCCGCACGCCGAACGTCTCCGTCGCGTAGTGGCCGGCGGTGAGGACGTGCATGCCCAGCTCGGCGGCGTCTCCCATGACGTGCTCGCGCGGCTCGCCGGTGAGCAGTGCGTCGAGGCCGGCCCCGACCGCCTCGGCGAGATGGCCGGCCCCGGCGCCCGAGACGATCGCGAGCCCGCGGACGCGCTCGCGGCCGGCGCCCTGGAGCAGCGGCTCGCTTCCGGTCACGCGCGCGACGCGCTCGCGCAGCTCCCCGATCTCGACGCCGTCGCCGCCGAAGAAGCCCGCGCGGCCGATCGCCGTGCCGCGGTACTCGCCGAAGGGCTCGTGGCGCCCGCAGCCCAGCGCCTCGGCCAGCAGCGCATTGTTGCCGTGGGAGGGGTGGGCGTCGAGCGGGAGGTGGTAGGCGGCCAAGGCGACGTCGTGGCGGAGCAGCAGCCGCAGCCGCTCGGCGACGACCGGGCTCAGGCCGGTCGGGTGGAAGTCCCAGAACAGGCCGTGGTGGACGAGCACGAGCTGCGCGTCCGCCGCGATCGCCCGCTCGATCAGCTCGCGCGTGGCCGACACGCCGGTGGCGATCCGCGCGACCTCCGCCGCGCCGGGCACCTGCAGGCCGTTCGGCCCGAGGTCTGAGAAGGCCGCGGGGTCGAGCAGACCGTCGAGCGCCGCGAGGATGTCAGAGCATCGCGCCATCGGGTTGACAAGCTTTACACAATCATGCTTGAACGCTACGGTTCACCGATCGGCGCGTGCGGGTAGATAGGTTCGGAGCACGTCGAGCGGAAGGATTTGCGAATGGCTTTGGCAGGGATGGCAACGGAGTCGGCGACCGGCTCCGACGAGCAGCTCGTAGCCGCTGTGCGACGCGGCGACGACCGCGCGTTCGAAGAGCTCTACGCGCGCTACCAGCGAAGGATCGCGGCCTACGCGTACGGCATGGTCAACGACCACGGCCGGGCCGAGGACGTCACGCAGGAGGTCTTCATGTCCGCCCTGCGGCGCATGCGTCAGACGGAGCGGCCGATCGCCTTCAGGCCATGGGTCTACGAGATCGCCAAGAACGCCTGCATCGACCAGTTCCGCCGGTCGCGCCGCACCGAGGAGGTCTCCTTCGACGCGGACGAGGGTGCCGGGGCGCGCCTGGCCCACGTCGCCCCCGGCCCGGACGCCGCCGTCGACGCCAAGCAGCAGCTCGACGATCTCTGCGGCGCCTTCGGCGGCCTGTCGGACACCCATCACCAGATCCTCGTCCTGCGCGAGCTGGAGGGCCGTTCCTACCGCGAGATCGGCAGCCGGCTCGACATCAGCCGGGCGTCCGTGGAGTCCACGCTCTTCCGCGCGCGCCGCCGCCTGACCGAGGAGTACGACGAGATCGTCTCCGGCGCCCGCTGCCGGCGCGTGCGGTCCATGCTCGTCGAAGGCGCGCACGCGCTCGGCCATCGCGAGGAGCGCCGCCTCGCCCGGCACGTCGCGCACTGCCAGCCCTGCCGCCGCCAGGCGCGGCTCGCCGGCGTCGACATCGCGCCGCCCGCCTCGCGGCGCGTCGCCCGTCGCGTGGCCGCGTGGCTGCCGATCCCGGGCCTCCTGCACCTGCGCCGCGTCGGCACGCCGTTCGGCGACGCCCACGGCGTCTCGCTCGCCCAGTGGTCGGGCAGCGTCTCCACCATCGCCGAGCCCGCCGTCAACTGGGGCAAGGCCATGGCCGCGACCGCGGCGGTGCTCGCGGCCGGGGGCGCCGGGGCCGTCACGCACGAAAGGCCCGCCCCGCCCGCGCGCGTGGCGCCCCACGTCGCCCCGCTGCGTCGCGCGGTCGAGCCCGCGGCCGCGCAGCACGTCGCGCCGGCGCAGCCGGCCAAGCCCCGCCGGCCCGCGCCGCGCGACGTGCGGGCGCGGGCGGCCAAGAAG
>JBBSIC010000057.1:0-17622 GCA_038232275.1 Solirubrobacterales bacterium
CCCCGCCGCCCCCCCCCCCCGCGCCCCCCCGCCCGCGGCCCCGCGCGCGCGGGGGGCCCCCCCCCCGGGGCGCGGCGGGGGGGCCCCCGGCCCCGCCCCCCGCGCTCGGCGGGGTGGGCGCGCCGGTCTTCGCGGTCGGCGCCGGCGCGGCCCCGGGCAGGACGATCGTCTGCGCGTCCGGGTCCGGCGCGGCGCTGCCTGTGGCGACCGTGCGCTCCTGCTCGGTCACGCGCTCGCCGGCGGCCGCGGCCAGCACGGCGCGGCCGAGGTCGCCGGCGGACGGGTAGCGGTCGTCGGGATCCTTCGCGAGCGCGCGGGCGACCACGCGGTCGAAGGTGGCGGGCCCGCCGCGGTCCGACACGCGCGGGATCGGCTCGTGAAGGTGGGCGTAGATCGCGGCCGGGACGGTGCCGCGGGGGTAGGGCGGCTCGCCCGTGACCGTGGCGAACAGGACGCACCCGAGCGCGTAGACGTCCGAGCGCGCGTCCGTCCGCGTTGCCAGCAGCTGCTCGGGCGAGGCGAAGTCGACCGTGCCCATCCAGCGCCCGGCCTCGGTCAGGTTGTTGTCCGCGCCGGCCAGCCGCGTGAGGCCGAAGTCGGTCAGGTAGACGTGGTCGTCGTCGAGCAGGACGTTGGCCGGCTTGACGTCGCGGTGCACGAGGCCGGCGGCGTGCGCCGCGTCGAGGGCGGCGGCGACCTGCGCGACGAGCTTCGCGGCCCGGGCCGTCTCCAGGCGGCCGGAGCGCGAGAGCAGCGCCTGCAGGTCCGTCCCGCGCACGAGACGCATGACGAGGTAGGGGCGGCCGTCCTGCTCGCCGGCGCCGTAGACCGGGATGACGTTGGGGTGGTCGATGGACGCCGCCAGCAGCGACTCGCGCTCGAAGCGCTCGCGGAACTCCGCGTCGCCGCCGTGCACCGTCGCGATCAGCTTCAGCGCGACGGGCCGCTGCAGGCGCAGCTCGGTGGCCGAGTACACGACGCCCATGCCGCCGCGCCCGGCCACGCCGGCGATCCGGCAGCCGGCGAACTCGGTGCCGGGGGCGAGCTCGGTCACCCTCCGGAGGCTAGTTCGGAGGCCCATCGGTGGACCGAGCGCGATCGCCGCCGGGGGACGCTCGACCGGGTGATCAACTCAGGGGCGGCCGGCGCGATGACGCGATGATGAGACCCGACTCGAGGAGGTCGGGGATGGCTGAGGCTCGGCGGGCGATGTGCATCCCCCGACCTAGCTAACCTAGCCAGGAGCGCTAGTATGGGAGGCGTGATCCAGGTCGGCATGCACGAGGCCAAGACTCGGCTTTCGCACCTCGTCAAGCAGGTGGAGGCCGGCGAGGAAGTGGTGATCGCCCGCAACGGCGAGCCCGTGGCTCGTTTGGTGCCGGTGATCGCGCAGAGCTCGTTCGCGGAGGCCCTCGGCGCCCTGTCGGGCCAGATCTGGATCGCCGACGACTTCGACGAGCTGGCGGATGACATCGCCGATGCCTTCGGCGTTGAGTGAGGCTGCTGCTCGACACCCACGCTGCGCTGTGGTGGCTGCTGGATGATCGGCGCATCGGGCCGGCCGCGCGGAGACGACTCATCGACGGAGCCAACGAGGTGCTGCTCAGCGCCGTGAGCGTGTGGGAGGTGGCCATCAAGCGGGCGCTCGGGAAGATCACGGCTCCTGAGACCTGGGCGGACACGGCGCTCGGGCTCGGCGCGCGCCCTCTCCCGATCTCGCTCGAGCACGCCGCCGCGGTCGCCGACCTCCCCTCGCATCACCGCGACCCGTTCGATCGCCTGCTGATCGCGCAGGCGACGCTCGAGGGCGCGGTGATCGTCACGCACGACGAGGCGATGCGCGCCTACGCCGTACCGATCGTCTGGTAGCTCCGCGGACCCCGCTCAGCTGTTCCCACCCGGATCCAGGCGCGCTGCGCGAAGTGCCAAAGCCCCGGGGGACCGTTGCGCGGGCGAGAAGCGGCGATCCGCTAGGACGCCTCGACAGCGGTGTGCGAGCCGTCGTCGAAGACGGCCACGCCGCCGTGGCGGAGCCAGTTCGTGGCCCGGTCCGGACCGCTGAGGATCGCGGCCTTGGCCAGCGCCTCGCCCTCGAGCGCGGTCGGGGCGAGCGCAGTGGCGTGGACGACGCCCGTGTAGGCCGCCTGCCCGGTCGCGGGGTCGAGCAGGTGGTGTACGGGCCGCCCGCGGTCCAGCCAGCTGCGCAGGCTGATGTCGCTCGACGCGATGGCGCCGTCACGCAGCACGAACTCGTGCAGCATCTTGCTGTCGAACGGATTCGGGACCGCGACCGCGCGCTCGCGACCGGCGCTGCCCCCAACGCGCGAGTCGCCCGCGCAGTCCACGGCGAAGGCCGCGTGCTCGGCGAGCTGCTCGGCGACCGCGTCGGCGAACAGGCCCTTGACGAGGCCGCCGCCGTCGAGCTTGACGCCCGGCGGGCGGCGGACCGTTCCGCCGTCGACCGTGATCTCGCGCCAGCGGGCGGACGGGTGCGGGCCGCCGACCTTGCGCTCGGGGGCGAGGGCGAGCTGCATCGCCAGTGCCAACGACCCGCGCAGGCGGTCCTGGCGGTAGCCCGCCTCCTCGATCTCCTCGAGCAGCGTCGCGTCCACCAGGCCACCCGTCGCGTCCGCCGCGTCGACGACGGCCTGCACGAAGCGGGCCATCATCGGGCTGACCGCGACCTCCTCGCGCGGGTCCGCGTTGAGCTTGGAAAGCTCGCTCGTCGGCTTGAAGCGGGTGAACGCCTCGTGCCAGCCGAGCAGTAGGTCGCCGGCGCTGGTCGTCGCGTCCTGTGGCGAGCCCAGTGGCCCCGAGCCTGCGACGACGACCGTGCACTGCCCGCCGAAGCACACGAACGTCCGCGTCGCCACGCTCGTCTTGGACCGCCGCCGCATCGCGCGAACGGTACCGCGCGCTCCAAGCGCAAGAGCAGGATCGTCAGGCGTGGCCAGGGCCCCGGACCGGCCGGTGGCGCGCCGGCATTCGCAGATCCGGCATCTCATAGATGCCAGATCTGCGACTGGTCACGCTGGTTTCCGAATCCCCGATTCCTCGGCCTCAGCTCACCGTTCCGGCGACGTGCGGCTTGCCGCTGCGGGCGTCGTTGACCGCGAACTCGCGGCCGGCGTCAGTCACCCAGGTGGAGAACGCGACCGTGGCCGGCAGCGGCATCGGCAGCTTGAAGCGCACGGACACGGTGTAGGCGTCGGGCAGATGGCCCTCGCGGGCCGCCAGCGCGCGCGCGGCGACCCACATGCCGTGCGCGATCGGCCGCGGGAAGCCGAGCAGGCGCGCGGGTAGCGGGTGCAGGTGGATCGGGTTGTAGTCACCGGAGACGGCGGCGTAGCGGCGGCCCTGGTCGCCCGGGACCTTCCAGACGGCGCTCGGCTCGCGCGGCGGCTCGCGCTCCGCGGGCCGACCGGCCGAGGCCTTCGAGCCACCGCCCTCGCGGTGCAGGTAGGTGGACCGGCCGCGCCAGACGACCTCGCCCGCCACCGCCGCCTCCGCGAGGACGTCGAGCTGCCGCCCCTTCGGATGAGCCCGCAGATCCGCCGCGCGCACCTTGATGTCGAGCGCCTCGCCGACGCGCAGCGGGCGCAACTGCTCGATCTCGTCCTCCACCTGCACGAGGCCGATGACGCCGAACGGGAACGAGAGCCGGGTCATCAGGTCCATCGACAGCGGGAAGGCGATCACGTGCGGATACGTCGCCGGCAGCACGTCCGATACGCGGAAGCCGCAGACCCGCTGGTAGCCGACGAGCTTGGAGCGGTCGATCGCGACGCCCGCGCCGACGAGCTCGTCGGCGGGCAGCACCTCGCCGCCCCCAACCAGGGGGACGAGCTGCACCAGCGCCTTCGGATACCGGGTGAGCGACGCCAACGCCTACGCCCCCAGCAGGTTCTGGCCGCAGACGCGCACGACGTTGCCGTTGACGCCGCCGGAGCCGGGGGAGGCCAGCCAGGCGATCGTCTCGGCCACGTCCACCGGCAGGCCACCCTGGGAGAGCGAGTTCAGCCGCCGGCCCGCCTCCCGCGCGGCCATCGGCATCGAGGCCGTCATCTGCGTCTCGATGAAGCCCGGGGCGACCGCGTTGATCGTGATCTCCTTCGGGGCGACGACCGGCGCCAGCGCCTGCACGAGCCCGATGACCCCGGCCTTGGAGGTCGCGTAGTTGGCCTGACCGCGCTGACCAGCGATGCCGTTGATCGACGACACGCAGACGATCCGCCCGCCGGCCCGCAGCGCTCCGGACGCCAGCAACGCGTCCGTCAGGCGCTCCTGGGCGACGAGGTTCACGGCCATCAGGCCGTCCCACTGGTCCTCGGACATGCGCGCGAGCGTCTTGTCCCTGGTGACGCCCGCGTTGTGGACGACCGCGTCGACGCCGTCGTGGCGCTCCTGGAGGTGCTCCACGAGCCGGTCCGGCGCGTCCTCGGCGGTGATGTCGAGTTGCAGCGCGGAGCCGCCGACCGCGTTGGCGACCTCGGCGAGCGCCTCGCCCGCGGCGGGGATGTCGAGGCAGACGACGTGGGCGCCGTCGCGCGCGAGCGTCGCGGCGATCGAGGCGCCGATCCCGCGCGCGGCGCCGGTGACGAGCGCGACGCGGCCGGCCAGCGGCTGCTCCGGGTCGGCGGGCTCCGTCGACGCGCCGGCGCCGACGCGGATCACCTGGGCGTCCACGAAGGCCGACTTCGAGGAGGCCAGGAAGCGCAGCGTGGCCGCGAGGTTGCCCTCGGCCTCCGGCGCGACGTAGACGAGCTGGGCGGTTGCGCCGTCGCGGACCTCCTTGGCCGCCGAGCGCGTGAAGCCCTCCAGCGCGCGCTGGGCGACGGCCTGCGCGACGGACGCCGACGCCTCTGGCGGCGTGCCGAGCACCAGCAGCCGCCCGGAGGGGCAGAGCCGGGAGATCGTCGCGGCAAAGAAGGCGTAGAGGTCGTGCAGGTCGGCGGTGGAGGCGATGCCGGAGGCGTCGTAGACCAGCGCGCCGTAGCGGGTCTCCTCGTCGCCGGAAGGGCTCGCGAGAATCTCGGCGCCGGCGGCCTCGAGCACGGCCCGGGCCGACTCGAGCAGGCGCCCGCCGGGCGCGCCGCCGACCAGCGCGGGACCGGCGAGCAGCTCCTGCCCCGGCTCGTGGCGGCGCAGGTGCGCCGGCTGCGGGAGCCCGAGCTGTCCGGCGAGCAGCCGCCCGGGTGGGGAGTCGACGAACTGCTGATAGCGATCGGCCATAGTGGGGAACGATATCGTCTACCACTATGACTGAGGCCTTGCGCAAGGCCGCCATCCTCGGCGGCAACCGGATCCCGTTCGCCCGTTCCGAGGGCCCCTACGGCGAGGCGTCCAACCAGGACATGCTGACGGCGGCCCTCGACGGGCTCGTCGCCCGCTTCGGCCTGCAGGGCGAGCGCGTGGGGGAGGTCGTCGCCGGCGCGGTGCTCAAGCACGCGCGCGACTTCAACCTGACGCGCGAAGCGGTCCTCGGCTCGGCGCTGGACCACGCCTCGCCCGCCCACGACGTCCAGCAGGCATGCGACACCGGCATCCAGGCGGCGATCGCCGTCGCCAACAAGATCAAGCTCTCAGAGATCGACTGTGGCATCGCCGGCGGCGTCGACACCACGTCCGACGCGCCGATCGCCGTCAACGAGGACCTGCGCCGCATCCTGCTGAGGGCCGGCCGCGCGGAGGGCGCCGCCGCGCGCCTGAAGCTGCTCGGCTCGCTGCGCCCGGGACAGATCGTCCCGGAGGTCCCGCGCAACGGCGAGCCGCGCACCGGCCTGTCGATGGGCGAGCACCAGGCGCTGACCACCAGGCACTGGAAGGTCTCGCGCGAGGCGCAGGACGAGCTCGCCGCGGCGAGCCACCAGCACCTCGCGGCCGCCTACGACCGCGGCTTCTTCGACGACCTGCTTACGCCGTACCTGGGTGTCACGCGCGACCAGAACCTGCGGCCGGACTCGTCGGCGGAGAAGCTCGCCAAGCTCAAGCCGGTCTTCGGGCTGGGCCAGGACGCAGGTCGCGCGACGATGACCGCCGGCAACTCGACGCCGCTGACCGACGGCGCGGCGCTCGTGCTGCTGTCCAGCGAAGACTGGGCGGCAGCGCATGACTTGCCCGTCCTGGCCTTCCTCTCCCACGCCGAGACCGCCGCGGTCGACTACGTGCACGGCGACGAGGGCCTGCTGATGGCCCCCGTCTACGCCGTCCCCCGCCTGCTGGCCAAGGCCGGCCTGACGCTGCAGGACTTCGACTTCTACGAGATCCACGAGGCCTTCGCCGCGCAGGTGCTGACCACGCTCGCCGCGTGGGAGGACGCCGCCTTCTGCCAGGAGCGCCTCGGCCTCGACGCACCGCTCGGCTCGATCGACCGGTCCAAGCTCAACGTCAACGGCTCGTCGCTGGCGGCCGGGCATCCGTTCGCCGCCACCGGCGGGCGGATCCTCGCCTCCACGGCCAAGCTGCTCGCCGAGCGGGGCTCGGGCCGCGCGCTGATCTCGATCTGCGCCGCCGGCGGCCAGGGCGTCGTCGCGATCGTGGACCGGTAAGGCAACGGACGTCGGCGCACCAGGCGTGGGCCGGATTGGTCGTTAACGCTCGCGTGACCCGGTTCAAGCTCCTCCTTCTCGTGCCCGCCCTGCTCGCCGCGACCGCCGCTGAAGCGCAGGCGGCCTCCGTCACGCTCGGCCCCGATCTCGCGAGCGCGCCGCCCGCCTCGATCGCCGTCAGCGATCCCAACGACTGGGGCGCGTGGAACACGACGCTCGCGTCGCAGCTGCTCGTCCAGTCGCCGGTCCAGGGCGAGGTCAACGTCGTGCGCTTGAAGGGACGGGTCAACCCGTCGGCGGCCACCAGCCGCGCGCCCGACGTGGTCATGCACGCCCAGGTGCTGCGCCCGAACCCCGACGGCTCGGTCACGGTCCCCGCCGGCGGCACCTCCCGGAACCTGCCGTTGCCCTTCGGCGGCGACCCGCAGCAGATCAGCACCTTCACGCGGTCGCAGATCGACATGCCCGACGGCACGGACGGCAAGGGCGGCTCACGCCTGTGCATCCAGAAGGGCGACTACATCGCGCTCGCCACCTCCGGCGGCTACGGCGGACCGATGAACGGCTACCCCGAAGGGTCCTATCCCGACGGCGCGCAGTTTCAGATGTTCGCCAGCGTGGCGGGATCGGCCGCGAACGTCTTTCTCAGCGGCAAGGGCCAGGGCAACGGGGACGGCACCACCTTCACGGGCCCGCGCGGCGACGGCGCGCAGCTCTTGCTGCAGGCCACCATCGGCACCGGCCCCGACGCGCGCTACACCTGCCAGACGCCGGAAGAGCAGCACGGTGGCACGACTCCCGGGCCGGGAACGCCCGCCGTCGGCAAGGTCACCATCCGGCACTCGGGCACCCCGCGCATCCACAAGAGCAGGGTCAAGATCGCGGTCGCCTGCGGCAGCGAGGGCCCCTGCGACGGCACGCTCACGCTGACCAACCGCCGCAGAAAGTACGGCAGCGCGAAGCTCGCGCTCGCGGCCGGCGCCACCGCGAAGGTGTCGATCAAGCTCAACAAGGCGGCCAAGAGGCAGCTCAAGAAGGGCCGCGGCAAGGTCACCGTGAAGGCATCCGCGAAGACGGGCGACGGCACGGTCAGCGCCCGCTTCACGATCAAGCGGTGAGGCGCAGCGCTCCCTGCAGGGGGGCGCCCGCGACGAGCCGCTCCTTGGCGGGACGGCGCAGGCGCTTGACGCGCCCCTCGAGGCTGCGGGCCGAGCGGTGGTCCTCCGTCTGCCAGGCGGCCGCGACGGTCACCGGCAGGCGGCCGCGGGTGTAGCGGCTGCCCGTCCCGGACGCGTGGGCCGCGAGCCGGCGCTCGAGGTCGACGGTCCAGCCGCAGTAGAGGCTGCCGTCGTCGCAGCGCAGGAGGTAGACGAAGGCCATGGTCTGCCCGGGAGTGTTCACGATCGCGGGCGTTCTTGATGGTATAAAGCGCCAGCGCCGGGCCCGGCGCCCGGCATGACCCGATGAAGGAGCACCAGCATGGCGACCGGAACCGTGAAGTGGTTCAACAACGACAAGGGCTTCGGCTTCATCACGCCCGACGAGGGTGGCAAGGATCTGTTCGTCCATCACTCCTCCATCAACGGGTCCGGCTTTCACACGCTCGAGGACGGCGCGCGCGTGAACTACGACTCCGAGGACGGCCCCAAGGGCCCCACGGCCATCAACGTCGACGCGCTGTAGGTCGTCGCGCTGCGCCTGCTCTTCGTCTGCCTCGGCAACATCTGCCGCTCGCCCACCGCCGAGGGGCTGATGCGGCGCCTCGTCGCCGATGCCGGCCTCGAGGACGCCGTGTCGGTCCAGAGCGCGGGCACGGGCTCGTGGCACATCGGCAAGGCGCCCGACGAGCGCTCGGCCGCGGCCGCCCGGACGCGCGGCATCACGCTCGAGGGAGCGGCGCAGCAGGTCTCGGCCGCCGACTTCGCTCGCTTCGACCTGCTGGTCGCCATGGATCGCGGCAACGAGCGCGACCTGCGCGCGCTGGCCCCGGACGAGCAGGCCCGCGCGAAGGTCGTGCTGCTGCGCGCGTTCGACCCGGAGGCGGTGCGCTCGGGCGACCTCGACGTCCCCGACCCCTACTACGGCGGCGACGACGGCTTCGAGCGCGTGCTCGACGTCGTCGAGCGCGCCTGCCGCGGCCTGCTCGAGCACGCCCGCCCGCTGTGATCGACGCGATCGGCGAGGCTTGCGGCGCGGCGGTCGCCGACGCGCGCCCGGTGGCTGGGGGAGACGTCAACGACGCCCTGCGCGCCGAGCTCGAAGACGGTCGGGTGCTCTTCGTCAAGCACCGTGGCGAACCGGCGCCGCGCTTTTACGAGGCCGAGGCCGCGGGCCTGCGCGCGCTGGCCGCGGGGCCGCTGCCGGTCCCGCGGGTGGTCGCGGTCCGGCACGAGTTCCTGGCGCTGGAGTGGGTCGAGCAGGGCGCGCGGGCGGCGGGGTTCGACGAAGCGCTCGGCCGCGGCCTCGCGGAGCTGCACGCGCTCGGGGCCGACGGCTTCGGCGCCGACGTGACGTTCATCGGCTCGCTGGCGCTGCCCGACGAGCCGGCGGACGACTGGCCGACCTTCTACGGGCAGCAGCGCCTGGCGCCCCTGCTCGCGATGGCCGTCGACGCCGGCGCGCTGCCGCACGGCACCGCGGCGCGGGTCGAGCGCGTCATCGGCCGGCTCGACGAGCTGTGCGGGCCGCCGGAGCCGCCCGCGCGCCTGCACGGTGATCTGTGGAGCGGCAACGTCATGGCGGGGCCCGACGGGGCGCCCTGGCTGGTGGACCCCGCGTCCTACGGCGGTCACCGGGAGGTCGACCTCGGCATGCTCGCGCTCTTCGGGAGCCCTTCACGAGGGTTCTTGGAGGCCTACGAGGAGGTGTGGCCGCTCGCCGAGGGTCACGAGGAGCGCGTCGCGCTCGCGCAGCTGCTGCCGCTGCTCGTGCACGCCGTCATGTTCGGCGGCGGCTACGGCGCGTCCGTCGACCGCGCCGCCGCGCGCTACGCCTGAGCGCCCGGGGAAGGTGCCGCCGCACCGAGCGCGAAACTCAAAGCCGCGAGATGACCGTGCCGACCGTCACCGAGACCACGCTCCCGCCTGAGCCCGTCTCGCACGATCCGTTCATCGACGACATGGCGAAGGTCGTCACGCCGCCCGCGCCGGTCAACCGGCGCCGTCGCATCTGGGACTGAGGGCGCCGCCAGGCGGGCCCGGATGCACCGGCACGTGCAGCCTGGCGCTCGATGCCGCGAGACGCCGCGCCCCGTCGCGCTACCCTCAGCCGCGGCCGCGGAGGGCGTAGCTCAGTTGGTAGAGCTCCGGGTTGTGGTCCCGGTGGTCGCGGGTTCGAGCCCCGTCGCTCTCCTTACCAGTTACTACGCGGAAGCGCCGGCGGGCTGTCCGTCGGGCGTCACCGCGGCGGGGTCGCCCGGGGTCGCCTGGCCGGCGTCGGCCTGCTCGTCGGAAGGGCCCTCGTTGAGGACCTCGGTGACCAGGTAGGAGCCGGCGACGCCGGTGGCGACCGCGGCGAGCGCCACGGCCTTGCCCTTGAAGCCGCCGAACAGGGCACCGTCGACCGACGGCGAGCCGGGGCCCGTCTCGGCAAGGGCGGCGACGGCCGCGATGAGGACGGCGTTGTACTCCCAGCCGCTCTCGGTGACCCATGGGCCGTTGGGGGCATGCACCTTGCGGATGGCGGTGACCATCGGGCCGGTCACCATGGCCGCCGCGAGGGGGGTGAGGGCGCCGAGCGCCAGCAGGGCGCCGCCCGCGGCCTCGCTCACGCCGGCGGCCGTCGCGTGGCGCTCGCCGGGGCGCAGCCCGAGCGCGGACTCGAAGAACCCGCCGGTTCCGTCGAGGCCATGGCCGCCGAACCAGCCGAAGAGCTTCTGCGTGCCGTGGCCGATGAAGAGTCCGCCGATGGTGCCCCGCAGGGCCAGTCTTCCGAAGTCCATGCTCATGTTCTGCCCGCAGGCGGACAGGAGCATGCGCGTCCAGGCTCAGCCGGCCTGGATCTCCCGCATGTGGGAGATCACGAACTCCATGCCGTGCTCGGCGACGGCGAGCTCGATGCCGGGAATGGCCTCGCGCGTGCGCATGTCCATGCGGCTGGAGTAGTCCAGGCGGATCTGCACGTGGTCGGCGACGATGTCGGGATGGTCGCGCTGCATGTGGCCGTCCAGGACGAAGGACAGGTAGGAGCTGACCTTCGCCTCGAGCTCCATCAGCCGCTGCTCGGAACCGTCCCACGGGCGGTCCTCCAACATCGACAGGATGACCGTGCCGTCGCGCCGGGCGACGACGAGATCGACGGTGTCAGGATCCTCGAGCACACCACAGACCTACCCCGTCCGGCTTCGCCGAACGCCACCGGTTTATGAGACTGAGTATCATTACGCTATGATGCGCCGGTTGCTGCCTTCGCTGCTCGCCGCCTGCGCCCTGTCCTGGGGCGTGGCGCTGGCGGTCGGCGCCGTCGTGCCCGCGCCGGAGCGCGACACGTCCGGGCGCATGCCGGTCGTCGCGACGACGACGCAGGTCGCCGACCTCGTCGAGCACGTCGGCGGTGACCGCGTCGACGTCACCCGGCTGCTCGCGCCCAACGCCGATCCACACGAGCACGAGTTGCGGCCGGGGGACGTCGGCGCCGTCGGCCGAGCCCGCGTCATCGTGCGCTCGGGCGGTGACGTGGACGCCTGGCTCGGCGACGCGCTGCAGTCGGCGGGCCGCCGCGCGCGCCTGACGACGCTGATCGACGCGGTCCACCGCGACGGGGAGGACCCGCACTGGTGGCAGGACCCGCGCAACGGGGTGCTGGCCGTGGAGGCGATCCGCGCGTCCCTCACGCGCGCCGACCCGGCGGGCGCCGCCGGGTACGCCCGCCGCGCACGCGCCTACGCGGCCCGCATCGGCGCCGTCGACCACGCGATCGCCCGCTGCTGGGCCGCGGTCGCGCCGGTGCGGCGGCGCCTGGTGACCAGCCACGACGCGTACGGCTACTACGCACGCCGCTACGGCCTCGTGGTGGTCGGGGCCGTCATCCCGTCGCTGTCCGCGCGCGGCCAGCCGTCCGCGCGCGGGCTCGCCCGCCTCGTCGCGACCATCCGGCGCGAGCGCGTCCGCTCGATCTTCGTGGAGCGCGCGCTCAACCCCGCGGTCGAGCGCGCGGTCGCGCGCGAGTCCGGCGCCCGCGTGGGACGCCCGCTGCAGGGCGACGCGCTCGGCCGCGGGCAGACCTACCTCGAGGCCCTCGCCTCCGACACGCGCGCGCTCGTCGACGGCCTGACGGGCGGCACCGGCCGCTGCGCGGTCCCGCCTGCCCCCGGCACCGGCCGAAGGCCTCGACGGCGGGGGGCCGCATGAGCCTGCTTCAATGGCGCGCCCTCGCGGAGCTCGGCCTGCTGGCCGTCCTCGCCGGGCGGCTCGGGATCTGGATCGTCCTGCGCCGCCTGTCCTTCTTCACCCACGCCGCGGGCACGGCCACGTTTCCCGGCCTCGTCGTCGCCGGGCCGTGGGGGATCGCGCCGCAGGCCGGGGCGCTGGCGGCGGCGCTCGCCTTCGCGGCGGGCCTCGCCGCGCTCGTGCGGCGGCCGCGCCTGGACGCGGGGGCGGCGACCGGGGTCCTGCTCGTCGCCGCGCTCGCCGGCGGCGCGATCCTCGCCTCCGACGTCTACCACTCGGGTGCGGGCGTGGATTCGCTGCTCGTCGGGTCGCTCGTGGCGGTGTCCGCGCGCGACCTCGTGCTCACCGGCGTCGTCGTCGTCGCCGTGCTCGTCCTCGACCGCCGCTACCGCCGAGCATGGACCGTGGCGACCTTCGACCCCGACGGTGCGCGCGCCCTCGGCGTCGGCTCGCGCGCCGCGGAGCTCGCGCTGCCCGCGGCCGTCGCCGCGGCGGCGGTCGTCGCCGTCGACGCCGTCGGGGCGCTGCTGGCCGGGGTCGTGCTCGTCGTGCCGGCCGCCACGGTGCGGCTGATGACCGACGACCTGGCCGCCCTGCGCGCCGGAGCCGCCGTGCTCGCCGCCGCGGAGGCCGGCGCGGCGCTGCATCTGTCCACTCGCCTCGACGTCCCGCCGGGTCCGGCCCTCGCGCTGCTCGGCGGCGTCGTGTTCGCGGCGGTGGCCACGGTCGCCGCCCGCGTCCGGCCGGGGGTTCCCGCATGACCGCGCTCGTCGAGGTGCAAGAGCTCAGCGGCGGCTACGCACCCGGCGCGGACGCCCTGCGCGGCCTGACCTTCGCCGTCGACCCCGGGCGCCTCGTGGCCGTGCTCGGCCCCAACGGTGGGGGCAAGACGACGCTCTTCCGCGCGCTGCTCGGCGAGCTCTCCCAGCGCCGGGGCGAGGTCCGCCTCCAGGGGCGCCCGGCCTACGTGCCGCAGACCGAGCGCGCACGCCTGGACTTCCCGGTCTCCGTCCTCGACGTGGCGCTGATGGGCGCCTACGCCCGGACGCCGTGGTGGCGCCGGCTCGGCCGCTGCGAGCACGACCGGGCGCGGGCCGCGCTCGACCGGGTCGGTCTCGCCGACCGCGCGGCGAGCGGCTTCGGGATCCTCTCGGGCGGCCAGCGCCAGCGGGTCCTGCTCGCCCGCGCGCTCGTGCAGGACAGCCGGGTGCTGCTGCTCGACGAGCCGCTCTCGGGCGTCGACGCGCTCAGCGCCGCGCGTATCGAAGCCGTCTTCGCCGAGCTGCGCGCGGAGGGCCGGGCGCTGCTCGTGGCCACCCACGACACCGAGCTCGCCCGCCGCTGCGACCTGGTGCTCTGCCTGCACGGAGAGCAGTGCGCCTACGGGCCGCCCGCCGCGGTGCTCACGCCCGAGGTTCTCCAGCGCACCTACGGGGCGGAGCTCGTCCTACTCGGCGAGCGCGCCGCGATCCGGCTCGACCACCACCACCACCCGCGGTAGATGCACTGGCTGACAGACCCGCTCGCGCAGGGGATCGTGCGGCGGGCGCTCGCCGAGGTCGCGCTGCTGGGCGCGGCCTGCGGGCCGCTCGGGGTCTGGGTGCTGCTGCACCGCCAGGCGTTTGCGGCGGAATCGCTCAGCCACGGGCTGCTGCCCGGGCTCGTGCTCGCCGCGCTGGCCGGCGCGCCGCTCGTGCTCGGCGCAGCGGGTGGCGTCGCCGCCGCGGCGCTGGCGATCGCGCTGGCCGGGCGCGATCCGCGGCTGGGCTCAGACGTCGGCGTGGCCGTCGCCGTCGGCGCCCTGTTCGGGGCCGGCACGCTGCTCGCGCTGCAACCCGCGGCGCCGCCGCGCCTGGAGGAGCTGCTCTTCGGCGACCCGCTCGGCGTCACCGACGCCGACCTGGTCGTGGGGGCCGCGCTCGCGGCAGCCGCGCTCGCCGCGCTCGCCGCGCTGCATCGCCGGCTCGCGCTGGCGGCCTTCGACCGCCCGGCGTCGGCGGCGCTCGGCGCCCGGCCCGCCCGCGCGGAGCTGGGCCTGCTCGCCGTGCTGGCGGGGGTGACCGTTGCCGGCGCGCCGGCGCTGGGCAACCTGCTGCTCGTCGCGCTCGTGCTCGCCCCGGGCGCCGCCGCTCTGCTGCTGGCGCGGCGGCTGTGGACGGCGCTCGTCCTGGCCGGGGGCCTGGCCGCGGGCGCGGCGGCGGCCGGCCTCGGGGGCTCCTACGACCTCGGCGTGGGCGCCGGCGCGGCGGGCGCGCTGTGCGCCGTCGCGCTGCTCGTCCTCGCCGTGGTCGCCTCGCTTGGCCGGCAGGATCACAAGGCCCCGGCAGCGAACCTAACCGGGCGCTCAAGAGTTCTCTAGGATGCGCCCGCGTGTCCTGCGGCCGCGCGTCCACATAACCCCAGGGGGAAAACAGCACATGACTAACCGCCTCTTCAAGCGCCGCCCGAGCCCGGCGATGGTGATCGCGCTGATCGCGCTCTTCGTGGCCCTCGGGGGCACCGCCGTCGCCGCCAGGGTGATGATCAAGTCGACCAAGCAGCTCAAGGCCGGCGTCGTCCATCGCTCGGACATCCACAAGAGCGCGGTCAACTCCAGCAAGGTCGCCAACGGCTCGCTGTCCCTCGACGATCTGGACTCGGCCGCCAAGGGCTCGATCCAGAACGCCGGGACGCAGGCCCTCGAGGCCTTCCGCCTCGACGGCCCGCAGCTGGTCAAGGCCAACACCGCGGCGAAGGTGGCGACGCTGTCCAACATCCCGCCCGGCTCCTACGCGCTGTTCGCGAAGTCCGTGCTCGCGGGCGACTCGAAGTCCCAGGGCCTGCTGCTCCCGGGCAGGTCGATCGGCGGGCACTGCACGCTCGACGCCGGCGGCGACGGCGACCAGTCGCGCGCCCTGCTCGGCGGGCCGGGCGCGAACTCGCCCGGCGTGGTGTACATGCAGGTCACCCGCACCTACGCGCAGACGGGCGAGGCGAGCCTGACCTGCGACGTCACGGGCGCCGACTGGAGCGCCAGCAATACCTCGATCATCGCGCTCCGCGTCGGCGTCGCGCCGCGCCAGATCGTGGAGCAGCGCTAGGGCTCGGCGGACGTGTCCCCGGAGCGGCCGCGCAGGCGGCCGCTCCAGTGGCGCGCGAGCACGACGGCGACGTCGGTCACGCCGGCGACCAGGTGACCGAGCGGGCCGCACACGAGCCAGCCGGCAAGACGCTCCAGGCGCGGCATCGATCAGAACCTAGGGCTCCCCCGGCTCGCGCCGGACCAGCGAGCCTCTACAGTCACCGCCGCATGGCTAACAGCGGCGTCAGCACCAGCGTCACCGAGCTTCCCGAGTCCCGCGTGCGCGTACAGGCCGAGGTCGCTCCCGACGAGATCGAGAAGCGCGTCGAGCAGTCCGCGCGGACGCTCGGTCGCGAGCTGCGCGTGCCCGGCTTTCGCAAGGGCAAGGTGCCCCCGCCGGTCGTCATCCAGCGCGTCGGCCGCGAGGCGGTGCTCGACGAGGCCGTGCGCGACAACCTCACCACCTGGTACTCGGCCGCCATCGACGACGCGCGCATCGCGCCGGTCGGCGATCCGCAGCTCGACGTCGGCGGGCTGCCCGGGACGGGCGAGCCGCTGACGTTCTCGATCGAGATCGGCGTGCGCCCGAAGGCGCAGCTCGGCGCCTACAAGAACCTGCAGGTCCCGCGCGAGGAGCTCGAGGTCTCCGACGAGGCGATCGCGGCCGAGGTCGAGATCCTGCGCGACCGCGGCGGGCGGCTGGAGACGGTCGCGCGCCCCGCCGGCAACGGCGACTTCGTCGTCATGGACTTCGTGGGCAGCGTCGACGGCGTGCCGTTCCAGGGCGGCGAGGGCCGCGACCAGATGGTCGAGCTCGGCTCGGGCCGCCTGGTCGGGAGCTTCGAGGAGCAGCTCGAGGGCGCGTCCGGGGGCGACGAGCTCGCCGTCGCGATCACCTTCCCGCAGGACTACGGGGCCGAGGAGCTGGCCGGCGCCGACGCGACCTTCGCGGTGACCGTCAAGGAGGTCAAGGCCAAGCAGCTCCCCGACCTCGACGAGGAGTTCGCCGTCGAGCAGGGCTTCGACACGCTTGACGAGCTGCGCGAGGACGTCCGCGAGCGCTTTGCCGCCGCCGAGGCCGCGCGCATCGAGTCGCGCTTCCGCGAGGCTGCGCTCGACGCCGCCGTGGAGGCCGCGACCGTCGAGCTGCCCGAGGCGCTCGTCGAGGCGCGCGCCAAGGAGCTGTGGGGCCGCATGATCGACTCGCTCTCCACCCAGGGCATCCATCGCGCGAAGTACCTCGAGATCGCCGGCAAGACCGAGGAGGAGATCATCGAGGAGACCAAGCCCGACGCCGGGCGCCAGCTGCGCCGGGAGGCCGTCCTCGCCGCCGTCGTCGAGGCCGAGGCGATCGATCCGTCCGAGGAGGAGCTGCTCCAAGCGCTCGCGCCGGACGCCGAGCGCACGGAGACCGCGGCCGAGAAGCTGCTGGAGGCGATCAGGTCCAGCGGCCGTGTGGACGCCCTCATCGAGGACGTCGCCCACGGCGCGGCGATCGACCGGATCGTCGACCTGGCCACTCCGGTGAGCCCCGTCGGGTGAAGACCCCAAAGACCTCAAGCCACGCCCTCGGCGGCCCGATGACCATTGCTAGACTCGCCCCGCATCGGGCGAGCCGGCTGCAGGCGTCGGCGCGCTGAAGGAAACGAGCGAACGACGCGAAAGAAGCGACACCGTGAGCCCACTCGTACCGATGGTCGTCGAGCAGACCTCCCGTGGGGAGCGCGCGTTTGACATCTACTCCCGCCTGCTCAACGAGCGGATCATCTTCCTGGGCACGCCGATCGACGACCAGATCGCGAACCTGATCGTCGCCCAGCTCCTGCATCTGGAAAGCGAGGATCCCGACAAGGACATCTCGATCTACATCAACTCGCCGGGCGGGTCGGTGTACGCGGGCCTCGCGATCTACGACACCATGCAGTTCATCAAGCCCGACGTGCAGACCATCTGCGTCGGAATCGCCATGAGCATGGGCGCGCTGCTGCTCGCCGGCGGCGCCGCGGACAAGCGCATGGCGCTGCCCAACGCGAAGATCCTGATCCACCAGGTCTCCTCCGGCTTCCAGGGCCAGGCGACCGACATCGAGATTCACGCGAGGGAGGTCATCGAGCTGCGCCGCAAGCTCGACGAGATCATCGCCGGGCACACGGGCAAGGAGCCCGAGGACGTCCGCAAGGACACCGAGCGCGACTACTTCATGACCTCCGAAGAGGCCAAGGCCTACGGCATCATCGACCGCGTGATCGCGCACCACTAAGCAGCTGATGGCGCGGCCCACGGACTCCAACGAGCAGCTGCTGTGCAGCTTCTGCGGCAAGTCGCAGCGGCAGGTGAAGAAGCTGATCGCCGGCCCCGGGGTCTACATCTGCGACGAGTGCATCGATCTCTGCAACGAGATCATCGACGAGGAGCTCACGGCTCCGGCGACCTTCGACATCGAGAACCTGCCCAAGCCCAAGGAGATCTGGGCCGTCCTCAACGACTACGTGGTGGGCCAGGAGCAGGCCAAGCGGACGCTCTCCGTCGCGGTCTACAACCACTACACGCGCGTGCAGCTCATGCAGTCCGGCGACACCGAGATCGAGCTGCAGAAGTCCAACATCCTCCTGCTCGGCCCGACGGG
>JBBSIC010000058.1:0-16130 GCA_038232275.1 Solirubrobacterales bacterium
AGCAGGGTCTTGCCGGTGCCCGGAGGCCCGTAGAGCAGCTCGCCCTTGGGGATCCGGGCCCCCAGCGCCTGGAACTTCTTCGGGTTCTCCAGGAACTCCTTGATCTCGTGGAGCTCCTCGACGGCCTCGTCGACCCCCGCGACGTCGCGGAAGGTGATCTTGGGCGAGTCCACCGATAGGCGCTTGGCGCGCGACTTGCCGAAGGACATGACCTTCGAGCCCCCGCCCTGCACCTGATTCATCAGGAAGATCCACAGGCCGATGAACAACACGAAGGGCAGGACGTAGGTCAGCAGGCTGAGGATGACGCTCGACTTGGCCGGCTTGACGTCGAAGGTCTGCAGCTTGTTGTCCTGCTGTGCCTTGAGCAGGCGGTTGGACAGGATCGCGGCGTACGCGTCTCCCGGAACGCCGATCTCGTACTTCTGGCCGCCCTGGAGCGTGTAGTCCAGCGCGTTGTCCTTCGTCTGCAGGGTCGCGGTCTGCACCCGGCCGGCGTCCAGCTGGGTGTAGAACTGGCCGAGGTCGGGCTTGTCCTTCTGCCCGGAGTCCGAGATCAGCTTGGAGGCGAAGAACGCGAGCACGATCACGATCAGGATCGGGAACGCTGCGCTCTTGAAGAACCGGCTCATATGAGGAACCTCGCCTCAGGCGACCATGGGGAGCGGACGAGGCAAGAAGTCAAGGCTAGCACGGGTATTTGGGCTTTTCGGCAGGGTGCACGTGGCTCTGGAGTCTCTGCGAGCGGCCCGGCCGCAACGGATCACTGCACCCCTGACAACGCGGCCACGTAGGGGAGGTTGCGGTAGCGCTCCCCGTGGTCGAGGCCGTAGCCGATCGCGAACTTGTCCGGGATCTCGAAGCCGACGTACTTCGCGGGCAGCTCGATCGCGCGGCGGTCGGGCTTCGTGAGCAGCGCGCAGACCTCGAGCGAGGCCGGATTGCGCGCCTCCAGGCTGCGCACCAGATACTGGAGCGTGAGCCCCGAGTCCACGATGTCCTCGACGATCAGGACGTCGCGGCCCTCGATCGCCGTGTCGAGATCCTTCAGGATCCGCACGACGCCGGAGGACTCGGTCGCCGAGCCGTAGGAGGCGACCGCCATGAAGTCGACCTCGCAGGGGACGTCGATCTGGCGCATCAGATCCGACAGGAAGAAGATGGCGCCCTTGAGCACGCCGACCAGCAGCAGGTCCCGGTACTCGTAGTCCGCGCTGATCTGCGCGCCGAGCTCGCCGATGCGGTGCTGGAGGTCATCGGCCTGGACGATGATCTCGCCGATCGCTGGGTCTCGCTGCATGAGCACGCCAGGCTATCCGGCGTGCCAGGCGAGGCGCAGCCGGTCCCCGGTCGCCGGCGTGACGCGGAAGCGCTCGCCCGTGGCGACCCCGGGCACCCACGCGATCTCGCCCCCGGCCAGGACGACCGGGATCTGCGGCCGGTCCTCGCGCCGGACCTTGCGATCGGTGAAGAGATCCTGCAGGGAGCGCGAGCCGGCGAGCCCGAGCGGGCGCATGCGATCGCCGGGACGCCAGGCGCGCACCTCGAGCGCCGCGGCGCCGACCGCCGCCGCGTCGAGCGTCCCGTCGCAGACGGGGAGGTCGGGGCCGCGCTCACAGGTCAGCTCTCCCCCGGCCCAGGCGACGCGACCGCCGACGGGGACGGCGATCGCAGCGGCGGCGGGCGCGGGGCGGGCCGCGCCCGCGGCGCCGCGCTCGACCAGCAGCTCGCCGTAGACGATCGTCGCCCGCAGCCCGCCACCGAGGTCCAGGTGGTGCGTCCCGCCGGCCGCCGCGAGCGCCAGCACCTCCCCCACCCGCGCGCCGACGGCCGGGGCCGTCCCGCCCGCGGCGCGATCGGCGAGCCGCTGGAGCACGAGCCGCCGCAGCGCGGGCGCCAGCGTGGCCAGGCGGTCGGCGGCGAGGCTGCGGTCGCGCCCGAGGACGCCGTCGACGAGCTCGTCGAGAACGGCCGCCTCCTCGCGCAGGACCTCGAGCGTGCGCAGCACGTTGGCCTCCGCCGCCGCGTGCAGCTCGCGCAGCGCCGGGACGAGCCCCGCGCGGGCGCGGTTGCGCGCGAAGGACGGGTCGGCGTTGGAGGCGTCGTCGCGCCACGTCAGCCCGCGGGCCTCGCAGTGGGCGGCGGTCTCGGCGCGCGCGACCGCGAGCAGCGGTCGGATGAGGCGCCCCTCGCGCGGGCGCATCCCGAGCAGCGCCCGCCGCCCGGGCGAGGCGGCCAGGCGGTAGAGGACCGTCTCAACCTGGTCGGTGGCGGTGTGGCCCGCGGCGACGTCGGCGCCGCGCCCGAGCGCGATGCCGGCGGCGACGGCGTAGCGCTGGTCGCGCGCCCACGCCTGCAGGTTGCCCGCCGCGGGCGCCGTCGCGGCGTGCACGTGCAGCGCGACGCCGAGGCGCTCGCACAGCGCACGGCAGTGCGCCTCGTCCGCGGCGGCGGCGGGCCGCAGGCCGTAGTTGACGTGCAGGGCGCTGACGGCCGCCGGGCCGGCGATCGTCACGGCGACGTCGAGCAGGCAGACGGAGTCGCGCCCGCCGGAGAGCAGCACGACGACGGGCCGCCCGGGACCCAGCAGCCCGGTTGCCCGCGCGCGGTCGGCGAGGTCGCTCACGGGTCCCGCGGCCGGGCCAGGTAGAGCTCGGTCGCGTCCGCGAAGCCCTTCAGCCGCACTTCGCCGATGCGCTGGAAGTCCAGCTGCGAGGACGCCTGCTCGACGACCTCGCGGGTCACGAGCACCTCGTGCCCGGCCGCGCGCGCGCCGACCCGCGAGGCCAGGTTGACGGCCCGGCCGTAGTAGTCGCCGTCGTGGTACAGGACCGAGCCGTGGTGGATGCCGATGCGCGGCAGCGGACGCTCGGATTGCCGCTCCTGGAAGCCGACCGCCCACTCCGTCAGGGCGCCGGCGTCCGAGCTGACGATCATCACCGCGTCGCCGATCGTCTTGGCGATGCGCGCCTCCTCGGGCAGGGTCGCCTCCACGTTCTCGAAGAAGCGCTCGACCACGTCGAGCGCCTGCTCCTCCCCAGCCTCCTCGGTCAGCCGGGTGTAGCCGGCGAGATCGGCGAACGCGATCGCGACGCGCAGGCGGCCGAGGTCGAGCTCCTCGTCGGCGTCGACCTCGAGGTGGCCGACCACGTCCTGCTCGACGGAGTGCTGCAAGAAGCGCTGGTGCAGGTGATCCATGATCGGCGCGGCGAGCGGGAGCAGGTCGCGTGCGAGGCCCTCCATCTCCTCCGCCATCTCGAGGCCGGGGACCCCGTCGCGGATCAGCGGCTCGTGCACGTAGATGTGAAAGAGCCGGACCTCGGCGTCGGCGATCTGCGCGATCGACTGGCCGTAGACGCGCACGAGCTGCAGGAGGGCGACGAGCGGGAAGCCCGCGCCGAGCACGGCCGCGACGTAGCGCAGCAGCTGCAGGTCGTCGTCGGAGATCGCCTCGAGCTCGGCGGACGAGATCCCGATCGCCCCCCCGATGCGCTGGATCAGCGAGGGCTCGAGGCCGGTCTCGAGCGCCGCCTGCTCGAGCGTGTAGGCCCCGTCGGGCGCCGGGAACATGTCCTCCATGTAGCCGAACGCGAGGCGGCCGCTCTTGGAGGCCTCGCGGACCGCCCTCAACGAGTACCCGCGTGCGCGCAGGCGGGCGACGATGCGGGCGTGGGCGACGGCCGCCGGCGTCCACTTCCCCTCGCGCAGCGGCACGATTCCCTCGCGCACCCAGCGCCGCAGCGTGTCCGGGCGGACATCGAGCTGCCGGGCGACGTCGGCGAGGGTCATGGCAGCCATCCGGGCCCAACGATAAGGCGGCGGAGCCGCTCTCACGGCCCCGCCGCGGGCGGGCAATGAGGCCCGCTGCCTCGGTCGGCGGCGTTCGTCGTGGTGGCGACGCCTTGCGCAGGTCTGTGACCCGCACTTCCCGACCTTCTGGGTGCCTCTAGGTCTACTCCTCGATCCCGCTCGTGTCAATCAGGGTTGGCTCGCGCGCTCGAGGACTGGTCGACCAGGTGCGGGTACTCGGCCTCGACGAGCTCGCGATAGCGGGCGAAGACGGGCTTGGTGATGGGCAGGATCGCGAGCGCCGCCTTGACGTCGCCGCCGGTCTTGATGCGCCGCCGGGCGATCGCCATCGCGACGTTCTCCGAGCCCTGGAAGTACTTGTTCGCGGTCTCTGAGCTCATGGTCATGCGCACCCGCGGCTGCCAGTCCACGTCGTCCGTCCACTTCCACAGCAGGTTGCCCTCCTCACCCGCGCGCGTCGCGCGGATGTTGACCACGAGATCGAGGTCGTCGAACTCGAAGCGCTGCGGCGTGTCGGCCTGCTTGAGCTTCGGGCCCATCTCCGGATCCTCGGACATGATCGAGAAGGTCTTCTCCATCACCTCCTTGAACTCGTCCGGCGACTCGAAGGCCTCCGCCATCAGGCGGCGCTCGACCCGGGCTTCGGCTTGGGCGCGGCGCGGCCCGGCGAGGCGCTCCGGGTCGTCGATGCAGGCTTCGCGGCGGCGGGCTTGCGGGCGGCGGCCGGCTTGCGGGCGGTGCGCTTCGCGGCGGCCGGCTTCCTGGCGGCGGGCTTGGGAGCGGCGTTCGCCGTCGCGGCGGTGGGGTGCACGCTCGCGGCGGGCGTCGCAGTGCTCGCGGGCTGCGGCGCCTCGCCGCGGGCGCGCACGCTGCTCTCGAGGTCGGCGACGCGCTCGCCGAGGGCCTCGACCTGCTCGCGCAGATCCTCGAGCGTCTCGGCGACGCGCTTCTCGTCGATGGTCTCACGCAGGCGCGTGAGCGCGGTGCCAAAGTCGTCGAAGACCTCCTGCACGCGCTTCTGCGCACCGGAGGCGCCGCCCGCGGCACCCTGGAAGGTACGCTCGACCGCGTCACGGAGTGCGTCGGCGGGCGTCCCCGCGGGCGCCTTCTTGTTGCCCTTCTTCTCCTTCTTGGCCATGGCGCGCGAGACTACCGGAGCACCGGTCCACCTGCGGCCCCACGCCGCGGTGGCGGAGCGCGTGCTGCTGCCGGGGGACCCCGGCCGAGCGCTGCGGCTGGCGCAGGTCCTGCTCGTCGCGCCCGCGCCGATGCTCAACCACAACCGCGGGCTGTGGGGGTACACGGGAATCGCCGCCGACGGGAAGCCGCTCACGATTCAAAGCTCGGGAATGGGCGGGCCGAGCGCGGCGATCGTGGTGGAGGAGCTGCTCATGCTCGGCGCGCGCCGGATCGTGCGCGTGGGCACCTGCGGAGCGCTCGACGCCGGCCTCGCGCTCGGGACGCTGCTCGTCGCCGCGCCGGTCATCGCGCGCGACGGCGTCAGCCGCGCGCTCGGCGCCGGTGACCGGCTGACGCCCGACCCGGCGTTGACGGCGCTGCTCAGCGCGCGCGCCGCGGCGACCGGCCCCGTGCTGTGCGGCGACCTCTTCTACGGCGCGCACACGGCCGACGATTCCGCACCCGCGCTCGCACGCGACATGGAGTCCGCCGCGGTGCTCGCCGTGGCGGCCGCCCGCGGCGCGTCCGCGGCCTGCGTGCTGGCGGTGGTCGCCGACGCGGCCGGCGCACGCCTCGCCGTCGACGCGGTCCACGCGGCGGAGCTCGAGCTCGGCCGCGTCGGGGCGGCGTCGTTCGGCCTGTAGCTAGGACTTCTTGGGCGAATTCTTGCGCGCCGTCGCCGGCTTGGCGGCGGCGAGCCTCTCGACGGCCGCGGTCAGCTCGGCGAGCTGCGCCTGGACGTCCGCGTCGCCGCCGGTGGACTGGCTGGTCGTCTCGATCCGGCGGTCGAGCCGGTCCAGGGCGTCCTCGATGCCCTCGAGGCGCTGGGCGACGGAGCGCAGGCGCCGGGTCAGCCGCTCGATGTCGGCGGCGGACGGGATGTTCAGCGCACCCATGGCGGCTTCCTGGGTCTGCACCACGCGCTCGCGCGCGTCGAAGGCGCGGGTCAGCGCGGTGGAGACGAGCGGGTTGTCGAAGAGATCCTGGGCGAACTTGCCCAGTGCCTCCTCGCCCTGCTTGGTGAGGCGCTCGCGCAGCCCCTGCGTGTCCTCGGTCATAGACGCGAACGCTAGCGGCAGAAGCCCTCAGGATTCACAGGGTGACCATCGACTTGAGGGTGAGACACAGAGCCTGAAGCGTGACACTTCTGTGCCGATTCCGCCCGCAGCCGGCAAGCGGCGGTTGCCGACGGGTCCGGGGGGTACCCTTCGGCACGCAACTCAGCGTTAACGCTTCTGGATTGCAAAGTCCACCGGCCTCAAGTACCTTGCCGTCGGAGTTCGGGAGCCGAGCCGGCGTCTAGCCCGTTGGTGCTCGGGACCCAGCGGAGGGGAGTAGTTCAGGGGAATGAATCGCAAGTCGATAACAGTGGCGGCCGCTTCGGCCATTTTTTTGGCCGGCTTCGGCATCACGGTGCTGCCCGCGTCCGCGACGCCGCGCACGTTCGTGGTCACCCTTGTCGGGGGCGCGCACCTGACGATCACGATCGACGTGCCGCCCGGCACCCCGGTCGATCAGCTCCAGATCCCCAACCTCACGACGCCCGTCCTGGGCATCCAGGAGGTCACGCCGGAGGCCACGCCGACGGCCCCCGCCACGCCCGTCACGCCAGGCTCGACCGCGACACCGGGCGCCACACCGCAGTCCGGCGACGCGCCGCAGGGCACCAAGACCGCTTCCGGCAAGCAGCAGTCCGCCCAGAAGACCGGCCGCCATCAGCGCACCCCGGCCGGCGGGAGCATCGAGAATGACCTGGGCCAGGTCCTGAAGGGCAAGGGGAAGGCGCTCGCCAAGCCCAACGCCGGCCCCGGCCGCAACGCCGACGGGACGCCGACCGCCGAGAACCCGGCCTTCTCCCTCGCCGCCCCCGGCGCCGCGCCGATCGGCGTGCCGAACTTCTTCATCGACAAGTTCCGCATCCCGCCGTTCCTGCTGCCGATCTACCAGGCCGCCGGCGTGCAGTACGGCGTGCGCTGGGAGGTGCTGGCCGCGATCAACGAGATCGAGACCGACTACGGCCGCAACCTCAACGTCTCCACCGCGGGCGCCGTCGGCTGGATGCAGTTCCTGCCGGGCACGTTCAAGACCTGGGGCGTGGACGCCAACAAGGACGGCGTCAAGGATCCCTACAACCCTGTCGACGCGATCTTCTCCGCCGCGCGCTACCTGCGCGCCGCCGGCGCCGACACGAACCTGCGCAAGGCGATCTTCGCCTACAACCACGCCGACTGGTACGTCGACTCCGTGATGCTTCGCGCGCGGGTGCTCGGCGGGCTGCCGTCGAACTTCGTCGGGTCGCTCACCGGCCTCACCCAGGGACACTTCCCGGTCGCCGCGCGCTCCACCTACGCCGACGATCTCACCGAGGCCGAGGTCGCCGATCGCAAGCGCACCAAGACCGGCAACGCGGCCTGGATGGTCCAGTCCCAGCAGAACCGGCGCGCGATCCACATCTACTCCAAGCGCAGCGCCCCGGTGATCGCCGTCGGCGACGGCCGGATCTCGAACCTCGGCACCAGCGCCCGGCTCGGCAGGTTCGTCCAGCTCCAGGACGCCTACGGCAACACGTACACCTACGGGCACCTCGGGTCGATCGCCAAGCTCTACCCGGCGGCCAAGCCGTCGACGGAGTCCAAGGAGCAGATCGCCAAGGAGCTCAAGCTCCCGAAGGCCGACGCCGCCCCGTCCGCCCCGGCCTCCGCCGGCAGCACGACGGCCACCAAGGCGCCGGCTCCCGTGACGGAGGCGCTGAAGGCCCCGGTCACGAAGGCCTTGACCAAGACGGCGGCCAAGGTCGCGGGCACGCCCAAGGAGCGCCTGTTCGCCAACCCCTTCCGCCCGCGCTCCACCAAGGCCGGCGGCGCCCAGCAGGTGCTGCAGGGCAAGGCGCCGCGCGGGTCCTTCGAGGTCTTCCGCGCCTCGGTCTCCAGGGTCTTCGGCGTCCACACCAAGTCCAAGGACGTCACCCTCAAGCCGCTGCAGGTCGGCTCCAAGGTCATCGCCGGGACGATCCTCGGCCGCCTCGACAAGACCAGCACGGCCGGCGTCGCGCCGTACCTGAACTTCGAGATCCGCCCGGCCGGTCGCGGCGCCCCGCGCATCGACCCCAAGCCGATCCTCGACGGCTGGAAGCTGCTCGAGTCCACCGCGATCTACCGCGCGGCCGGCCAGAACCCCTTCTCGTCGGACAACTCGGCGCCGACCATCGGCCAGATCCTGCTGATGGACAAGGAGTCGCTGCAGCGCCTCGTGCTCGCCGACCCGCGCGTCGAGGTCTACGGCTGCGGACGGCGTGACATCGCGCTCGGCCAGATCGACCGGCGCGTGCTGGCGACGCTCGAGTTCCTGTCGCTGTCGGGCCTCAAGCCGGCCGTCTCCGCGCTGAAGTGCGGTCACTCCCTGATGACCACGAGCGGCAACATCTCCGAGCACTCCTCGGGCAACGCCGTCGACATCGCCAGGGTCAACGGGATCCCGATCATCGGCCATCAGGGCCCCGGCTCGATCACCGAGATCACGATCCAGCGCCTGCTCACGTTGCAGGGCCTGATGAAGCCGCACCAGATCATCAGCCTGATGACGTTCAAGGACACGGACAACACCCTGTCGATGGCGGACCACGCGGACCACATCCACGTCGGCTTCCAGCCCTTGTACGGCACCAACCGCAAGGCTGCCAAGCAGGTCAACGCGACGCTGCAGCCCAAGCAGTGGATCCAGCTCGTCAACCGCCTCAACCAGCTCGACGAGCCCACGGTCGCCGCCGCGCCCTCGAAGTACGCCCTCAAGGCGCAGGGCGCGAAGGCCAAGCCCGGCGATTGACGCTGGACCAGCTGTTTCGCTTCATCCAGTTCGAGTATCCGTGGCCCCTCGGCCCGGCCGACGGGCGGTACCTCATGCGCGATCACGCGGGCGAGGAGCCGCACCACGTGCTGGTCTTCGCATCCTGGCCGACCACCACCCAGCGACGGTCCCGGCGCCGGGGTCGTGAAGCCGAGCCGCAGAGCGTCCCCGCCGAGACCGGCCTGAGCCGCGCGACGCTCGTCGAGACGACCGTCGTCGACGACGACGCCGCCCGCGCGTGGCTCGACGGCATCGCGGGCACCCACGCCGAGGAGACGGTCGCCGAGGGCCTGCGCGTCCTGAACTTCGCACTGCGCGCGCAGCGCGCCGCCGCCGCCGACCCGACGGTCCGCGAGGTCTCGGCGGAGCAGGCACTGATCGTCCGCGCCGGCTACGGCGAGGGCGTCGAGGTTGCCGAGGGCGCGTGGACGGCCGCGCGCGACCTCGCCGTCGCCGTAAGCCGGGAGGGCAGCCGCCGGCAGCGCCGGGAGTCCGCGCTGCGCCCCCAGGAGCGGCTCGCCGCCCTGCTCAGCGCCCGCGACGCCGTCCTGGCGTGCGAGGAGCTCGCGCTGCGCGCCCGCCTGGACCTCGACCAGCAGCGCCCGCGCGAGGCCGCACTGCAGACGCACCTGGCGATCGAAGCCGCCGTCGCCGAGTTCCAGGCCTTCCGCGAGCAGGGCGACATCGCGCGGCGTCTCGCCGAGCTCGAAGCGCTGCGCGGGCCGCTGTCGGCCGCGGCCAACGAGGCGCTGCGGCACGGCCCGTCGCAGGCGACGATCGACAGCGTCGCCGACGCCCTGGGAAAGATCGAGTCTGCGCTGCGGGCGCGCGCCGCCACCACGACGTACTGAGACGACGCGCCGGCGGCTACCAGGTGCCGCTCGGGCAGGCGTCCGGGCTGGGCGGAGCGCACGTCCGCGAGGTCGCGCCGTCCTGCTTGCGCAGGACGTAGCGGACGCCGGCGTCGTCCCTGGCGGCCATGTAGTAGCCGCCGGCGTCGGAGGCCTTGATCGTCACCGCGGCCGGGAACGCCGGGCCCATCTTGGTCTCGTCGTCGGTGTAGGTGTGCGCGTCGAGCTTGTAGGCCTCGAGCTGGATCGCCGCCGTGCGCAGGGCGAGCTCGACGGTCCGCGAGTCCGGGACGGGCGCCGTCGCCGGCTTGACCGCCGCCGTCGACGGCTGGCCGCCTCCCCCGCAGCCGGCGAGCGGCGCGGCGAGGCCGAAGACGGCGAAGACCACGGCGGTGCGGCGCATGCCCGAACCTTGTCACAGCGCCGCGAGCACGGCCTCGAGCTCGTCGACGACGTCGCCGTCGAGCTTGACGGTGGCGACGTCGTCGTAGGGCGTCGGGCCCGAGGTGACGATCGCCACCTGGCCGCCCGCCGCCAGGGTGATCTCCGGCAGGCCGGCGACCGGGTGGACCTCCAGCGACGAGCCGACGCAGAGCAGGAGGTCCGCCGCGCCCGCCAGCGCGGAGGCCCGCGAGATCTCGGCCTCCGGGAGCAGCTCGCCGAACAGGACCACGTCGGGCTTGAGCGGGTGGCCGGCGTCACAGCGCGGGACGCCGTCCTGCGCGGCTCCCATGCGGGCGCGAACCTCGTCGAGCGCCTGGCGCTCGCCATCGACGAGGCAGCTCGCGGTGTTGATCGTCCCGTGGACCTCGATCAGGTCGGCGATGCCGCCGGCCGTGTGCAGGCCGTCGATGTTCTGGGTGACGACGGTCTGCAGCAGCCCGCGGCGCTCGAGCTCGGCCAGCGCGCGGTGCGCGCCGTTGGGCTGCTTGTCGCTCAGCGTCGCGAAGCGCTGCCCGTAGAAGCTCCAGAAGGTCTCCGGGTCGCGCCGGAAGACGGCGATGTGGGCGACCTCCATCGGGTCGACGTTCGCCCACAGGCCGGTGCCGGGGGTGCGAAAGTCCGGGATGCCGCTCGGGACGGAGACGCCCGCGCCCGTCAGCGCGACGGTCGACGACGCGGCGCGGAGCAGCTCCGCGAGGCGCTGCGCCCCCGCGCCCGCCACCCCCTAGCGGCCCTGCCAGCGCGGCGATCGCTTCTCGACGAAGGCGGCGATGCCCTCCCTCGCGTCCTCGGAGCCGAAGGCCGCGGCGAAGCCCCGCTTCTCGGCGGCGATGCCCGCGTCGAGATCGCCCTTGTGGGAGACCTGCTTGATCTGCTCGACGGCGACCGGCGCCTGGCCGGCCAGCTTGCGCGCCCACGACAGCGCCTCGTCGAAGAGCTCGTGATCGGCGACGACGCGGTTCACGAGGCCGTGGTCGTAGGCGTCGTCGGCCGAGATCGGCTCGCCCGTGAGGTTCATCTCGAGCGCCTTCGCCTCCCCGGCCAGCCGCGGCAGCCGCTGGGTGCCGCCGAAGCCCGGGATGATGCCGAGGTTGACCTCGGGCTGGGCGAAGGTCGCCGAGACGGCGGCGATCCGCACGTCGCAGGCCATCGCGAGCTCGCACCCGCCCCCGTAGGCCAGGCCGTTGACGGCCGCGATCGTCGCCACGCGCGACTCCCCCCACGAGCGCAGCAGCGCGTGCGCGCGGTCGAGCAGCTCCTGGCCGCCGGCGGCGTCCATCTTCGTGAACGCCTTGATGTCGGCGCCGGCGCAGAACAGCGCCGGGTTGGGCGACGCCAGGATCAGCGCCCGCGCGGCGCCGCTGTCGACGGCCTGCCAGACCCGCCGGAGCCCGGCGATCACGTCTGGTGAGATGGAGTTGGCCGGCGGGTTGTCGAGCCAGGCGATGGCAACGTCGCCGCGGGTGTCGAGCTTGACGACCGCGGTCTCGTAGCCCTCGTCGGGCTGCGGATAGGGATAGAAGCCCTGGCCACTCTTGGCGCCGAGCCGGCCCTGGGCGACCAGACGGCGCAGGATCAGCGGCGCTGCGAAGGCCTCGCCCCACTCCAGCTCGGCCTGCTCCATGGCGGCCAGCACGTGGTCGAGGCCGCGCAGGTCGGCGCGGACGAACGGGCCCGGGATCATGCCCGTGCCCAGCATCATCCCCATGTCGATGTCACGCACGCCGGCGACGCCCTCCTCCAGGACCAGGCAGGCCTCGGCGAACGCCTTCAGCCCGACGCGCTCGCCGAGCCGCGGGTCGACCGTCTGCTCATCCGTGCTCATAGAAGCCCTTGCCGGTCTTCTGGCCGAGGTCGCCGCGCCCGACGAGCGCCTCCATGCCCTTGTGGACGTAGAAGCGCTCGCCGTAGGCCGCGACCATGTCCCCGGCGACCTTCAGCCCGGTGTCGAGCCCGGTCATGTCCGCGAGCCGGAACGGCCCCATCGGCGCGAGCCCCTGACCCTGGATGTACTGGTCGATCGCCTCGACGGGGACGCCCGTCTCGTCCTGGTAGCGCCACACCTCCGCCGCCAGCGACATCAGGATCCGGTTCACGACGAAGCCCGGGCACTCCTCGCAGCGGACGGGCAGCTTCTTGATCGCCTGGGCGAAGCTCGCGGCGACCTGGGCGGTCTCGGGCGCGGTCTCCGCGCCCGAGATGACCTCGATCAGGCGCATGAAGGACGCGGGCCAGAAGAAGTGGAAGCCGACCACCTGGTCGGGGCGGGTCGTGGCGTCGCCGATCTCCGTGATCGACAGCCCCGAGGTGTTGGAGGCGAGAATCGCGTGGCCGGGCGTGCAGGCGTCGAGCTCCCCGAACACGGCCTGCTTGATGTCCATCCGCTCCGGGACCGCCTCGATGACGAAGTCGACAGCGCCGAACTCGTCGTAGTTGAGCGAGCCGGTGATCCGCGCGAGCACGTCCTCGACGTGGGCGTCGGCCTGCTCCTGCGTCATCCGCTCCTTCCTGACGAGCTTGGCCGCCTGGGCCTGCGTCAGCTCGCGGGCCTTCTGGAGGCCGGTGTCGACGAAGCGCTGGTCGACGTCCTTGAGCACCACCGGGATGTCGGCCGCCGCGATGACCTGGGCGATCTCGCCACCCATCGTCCCGGCGCCGACGACTGCCGCCTTGAGCACGAACATGCCCGGAGCGTACGTGAGACCGGGCCGGGGGCGGAATCATCAATGATGCGCATGCGCATGCGCATGCGCATGCTCCGATGCGGATACGCATGATAGGGTCGGAGTCGTGCCCAAGACCGTGCAGATCCGCGACCTCGACGACGAGGTTTACGCAGCCCTGGCCCGGCGCGCCGCCGAGACCGGGATCAGCGTGCCGGAGCTGCTGCGAATCGAGGCTGCGCGCATCGCCGCGCGGCCCAGCGTCGAGGAATGGCTCAAGCGCACACGGCGGCGCTCGTCGCCGCTCGGGCGGCTCGAGGTCGTAGCGGCGCTGGATGAGCAGCGAGGCTCGTGGCCCGATGCTGGTGGTTGACGCCTGCTGCCTGTGCGAGGTGTTGATCGGCGGACCGGGCGCGGAGACGATCCGCGACCGCCTGGCCGCCGACACCGATCACGCCGCCCCGCATGTCGTGGACGTCGAGGTCTTCGGCGTGGTCCGGCGCGAGCACCTGCACGGGCGCCTCGACCGCACGGAGGCCGCCCAGGCGCTCGAGGATCTCGAGGACTGGCCGGGCGAGCGCTTCGGTCACCGGCTCCTGCTCGACCGGGCATGGCGGCTGCGCGACACCGTGCGCGGCTGGGACGCCATGTACGTCGCGCTCGCCGAGGCGCTGGACGCAACCCTCGTGACCACGGACGGGCGGCTCGCCGCGGCCACCGGTCCCACCTGCCCCATCGAAGTGGTTGACGGCCACCGCTGAGCGACGCGCGACGAGATAGACCAAGCCCATCCATATGCGCCGGGTCCGTCGGCGGACAATGCGAGCGCCGCCCGGATGAGCGGGGGCTTTCGTCGGGCACCAGGAAGGCGTGAGCACCAGAGCCGTCGCCGCCGCCCTCGTCGCCATGCTCATCGCGCTGCCCGGCTTTCCGCGGCCGCCCCGCGACGCCCGGTGTCGCGGCAAGCACACTCGCCGCGTGCACATTTCAGACCGGCCCAGCTGCGACCTGTGCCATGTCGGCACCCCCATGATGGGGTCGGGGCCCAGGCCACTCCTGGACCCTCAACCCCATGCGCGGGTGCCGACCCTCACAGCCCCACCGGACGCTCAGACCGACGGTCCATATGGTCTAGGCGACAGCGCCCTCGTCGTCGAAGAAGGGGCGCGCCTCGCGATGGCCGCGGGCGATCCGTTCTCTACATTCGGTCGGTATGGCGACGGCGCGCAACGAGGATCTGAGGACGCTCGCGCAGCGGGTGGCGGACGCCCTTCCGGCCGAGCTCGTGGAGGAGGTCGTGCTCACCGGCAGCGTCTCGCGCGGCATGGCCGACGAGGTATCAGACATCGAGATGCTCGTGGTCACCAGCGAGCCGCTCGAACTGGAGGACTGCTTCCGGCTCGCTCGCGCGGCGGGTCTCGACGAGCTCGGCACTTGGGGCGCACAGGGTGGGCCGACGCGGCGCGTCTCCGGCTACCGCGAGCGGGTGCCCCTCGAGCTGATCTGGTGGCCGCGCGACTACGCCGGAGAGCGGGTCGACGCGCTCCTCGCGGGCGCAATGCACTCGACGGCCGACGCGCTCGCCCACGGCATCTCGCTGCGGACGAGCGGTCGGCTCGCGGCATGGCAGGAGCGGCTTCGCGCCTACCCGCCGGATCTGGCGGCCGCGCAGATCGAGGAGGCGGCGCTGCCGTGGGGCGGCTTTACGCCCGCGGGGCTGCTGACGCTCATCCGGCCAGGGGACAGGCTGGCGCTCACCGAGTGGATTCTCGACGGCGCCATCCGGATCCTCACGATCGTCTTCGCGCTCAATCGCGTCTGGCAGCCGACGACAAAGCGCCTTGCCGTGCGCATCGCACCGCTCCGGATCAAGCCCGACCGGCTCGCTGAGCGAATCGAGGAGGCGCTGACCGAGCCCGATCCGCGGCGCGCGCTGCGCGTCATGACCGAGTTGCAGCTCGACACCGTCCTGCTCGCGCCGAGCGGTCCCAACCGCGACCGTGCACGCATCTGGCTTGCCGAGGGAGTGAACATCTTGCGCTCAGGAGAGTCTCGAGACTGAACGGGCGCGCCTCTGCTGCCTCACCACAAGTCGTCGCTGTGCCCAGGCTCGGTGTCGCCGACTACGGCACGATGATCAGGTGCCGGCCCAGGAGCATGAGACTGCTGTCGTTGTCCCCGTGCCGGACGCGGAGCCGGTGGTGTCCGCGTGGCGCGACCGGTTCGACGGCTCCGCCGCGCAGGGGATGCCCGCGCACGTCACGGCCCTGTACCGAGCGATGGCGGGTGCGGGCACGGCTGCCCTTCAACCTGAGGCGTGACGGATAGACAGCCGGTTGGGGCCGTCCCGCAAGCGGATCCTCGGCTGGGACGGCAGCTATCCGGACGCCAGCCTCCGCGCGACCTCCGCGAGTCCCGGCCAGTCGAGCGACTCTTGGACGCAACGGGCAAATAACCACTGTCGGAGCCGGTCGGAATCCAGCCCGAGCAGTTCAGCCATGCGCCCGACCAGGCCATGGGGATCGGTATGGAGACGGACGTCGCAGTTGAGCAAATGTTGGAGGGCGTCGTAGGTGGGGTCGCCGACATAGGGCTTGGGGTCGACGGCAAGCCACGGCTCCCGCTCGGCGGCGAGCACGTTGCCGGCGTGAAGATCGGTGCACAACAGGACCTCCCGGTCGGCGCTGGCCGGCAGGTCCCGGAACAGCGCCATCCCCTCCCGCTCCAGACCAGAGTCCAGGCGGCGTTGGCCGTCGGCGGTCTTGTGCTCGAACTCGTCGGCCCACAGATCACACATCGACTGGAGCGAGCGAAACCGGTGACCGGAAGGCGGCTGCTTCCACAACCGGCGGAGCAGCCCAGCAATGACGAGGTCTTGTTCGAGTTCGGGACGAGCCCTCACGTTCGTGCCGGGCCGGCATCGCTCGAGGAGGAGCGCGATGGTCTCGGAATCGACTTCGCCTGAAGCGTGAAGCCGGACGGCGCCATCTCCGTCCCAGGCCCGCAACGCGTCGGCCTCGTGCTCGGCCTCGGGGTGGCGCCAGAGCACCTTTACCACCAGGTCCTCGTCGTCTCGTGTCGCTGGGGCCACCCAAGCGGTCTGGCCTCCGGGCTGGAACGGTTTCCCCACGTGGATGGACCAACCCATCGCCAGGCGCTCAACGGTTTCGGGCAGCGTAGCCAGCCAGCCTTCTCGCCTTTCGCGCTTGGCGGCGTACGCCAGGTCAACGGGAATCACCAACCCATCAGGCTCGGTCATCACCACCTCATCATGGCTCCAAGCCGCTGCCGGGACCGGGCAACGCGCTCAGTCACTCCCAGCCCCGCGAGAGTTCCCCCG
>JBBSIC010000059.1:0-14477 GCA_038232275.1 Solirubrobacterales bacterium
CGGCCTACATCCCGACGAACGTCATCTCGATCACCGACGGCCAGATCTTCCTCGAGCCGAAGCTCTTCTTTTCGGGCGTGCGCCCGGCCATCAACGTGGGCATCTCGGTGTCGCGCGTGGGCGGCAACGCGCAGATCGCCCCGATGAGAAAGGTCGCCGGCCGCCTGAAGCTCGAGCTCTCCCAGTACCGCGACCTCGAGGCGTTCGCGCAGTTCGGCTCAGACCTCGACCCCGACACCCAGCGCACGCTGGCGCGGGGCGAGCGCCTCGTGCAGACGCTCAACCAGAACGAGGGCTCGCCGATGGCCGTCGAGGAGCAGGTCGCCGCGATCTACGCCGCCACCCAGGGTCACCTGGACCGCATCGACGCCGGCCGCGTCGAGGAGTTCCAGGAGAACCTCGTCGACCGCGTGCGCTCCAGCGGCGAGGAGACCCTCAAGAAGATCGCCGACGGCGAGTGGGGCGACGACGTCCAGAAGGAGCTCGACAAGATCATCAAGCAGTTCGCCGAGGACTTCGGCTACGACCTCGACGAGGAGGGCGAGCCGATGGGCGAGGGCGACGAGGACGCCGCGACCTCCCGCGGGCGCGAGAAGTCCGGCGACTCCGGCGAGGAGGAGGAGGCGGCCTAGCGCCGCCCGCCCATGCCCCAGAAGGAGGTCAAGCAGCGGATCGGCTCCGTCAAGAACGTCCAGAAGATCACGCGGGCGATGGAGATGGTCGCCGCCGCCCGCCTGCGCCGCGCCGAGCAGCGCATCGCCGACCTGCGGCCGTACGCGTCCGCGATCCGGCGCATGACCAAGCAGGCCGCGGCGGCCGCGCAGAACGTCCCGAACCTCCCGATCCTGCAGGACCGGGAGAGCCCGAAGGCCGTCGGCATCATCGTGATGAGCGGTGATCGCGGCCTGGCCGGCGCGTTCAACTCGCAGGTCATCCGCGCCGCCATGCGGTCGACCGCCGAGCACGAGAAGCACGGTCGCAAGGTCGTCTTCTACGTCTCCGGGCGCCGCGGCGCGTCCTCGCTGAACTTCCGCGGCCACGACCCCCGGGAGGCCTACACCGGCCACACCGATCGGCCCTCCTACGCCAATGCGCGGGAGATCGCCGACGACGTGATCGCGGCCTACGTCGACGAGGAGCTCGACCGCGTCGAGGTCTTCTACAACGCCTTCGAGTCCGCCCTGACCCAGGTCATCACCTCCGAGGTGCTGCTGCCCATGCAGCAGGCGACGGTCTCCGAGGCCGAGGAGATGCAGGAGGACCTCGAGGGCGGCGACGAGTCCGGCCACAGCGCCCTGACGGAATACGAGCCCGACCCCGGCGAGATCCTCGAGCGCCTGGTTCCCGACTACGTGGAGATCTCGATCTTCCGCGCGCTGCTGGAGTCCACGGCCTCCGAGCACGGCGCGCGGATGACCGCGATGCGCAGCGCCTCCGAGAACGCGTCGGACCTCATCGACGACCTGACCTTGCAGCTGAACCGCGAGCGCCAGGCCGACATCACCCAGGAAATCATGGAAGTCGTCGCGGGCGCGGAGTCGCTCACCTAAGGAGATCCAATTGCAAGCCAGCACCGAAGAGCGAAACGACGAGACGACCGGGCACGCCGACGGCGACAAGGAGCAGAAGGTCGGCCGGATCGAGGAGATCCAGGGCGTCGTGCTCGAGGCCGTCTTCGAGGACGGCCTGCCCGAGATCTTCAACGCGATCGAGGTCACGCGCCCCGGGGTGGGCGACGAGGACGACATCACGATCGTGGTCGAGATCCAGCAGCACCTCGGTGACGACCGCGTCCGCGGCGTCGCCATGGACTCGACCGACGGCCTCGCGCGCGGCATGGAGGTCCGCGACACGGGGGGGCCGATCACCGTGCCCGTCGGCAAGATGACCCTCGGGCGCATCTTCAACGTGCTCGGGGAGACGATCGACGAGGGCGCCGAGCTCGAGGAGGCCGAGCGCTGGCCCATCCACCGTCCCGCCCCCGCGGTCACCGACCTGACACCGACGTCCGAGATGTTCGAGACCGGCATCAAGGTCATCGACCTGCTCGCGCCCTATGCCAAGGGCGGCAAGGTCGGCCTGCTCGGCGGCGCCGGCGTCGGCAAGACGGTCATCATCCAGGAGCTCATCAACAACCTCGCCCAGGAGCACGGCGGCCTGTCGGCCTTCTGCGGCGTGGGCGAGCGCTCCCGCGAGGGCAACGACCTGTGGCTGGAGATGAAGGAGTCGGGCGTCATCGACAAGACGGTGCTCGTCTTCGGCCAGATGAACGAGCCCCCCGGAGCGCGCATGCGCGTGGCGCTGTCCGGCCTCACCATGGCGGAGTACTTCCGCGACGAGGAGGGCCAGGACGTCCTGTTGTTCGTCGACAACATCTTCCGCTTCGTGCAGGCCGGCTCCGAGGTGTCCGCGCTGTTGGGCCGCATGCCGTCGCAGGTGGGCTACCAGCCGACGCTGGAGTCCGAGATGGGCCAGCTGCAGGAGCGCATCACGTCCACCCGCAAGGGCTCGGTGACCTCGGTCCAGGCGATCTATGTGCCAGCCGACGACTTGACCGACCCGGCGCCGGCCTCGACCTTCGCCCACCTCAACGCCACCACGGTGCTCTCGCGCTCGATCTCGGAGAAGGGCATCTACCCGGCCGTGGACCCGCTGGACTCGACCTCGACGATCCTCAAGGCGGACATCCTCGGCGAGGAGCACTACAACGTCGCCAACGAGGTCAAGGAGGTGCTGCAGCGCTACCGCGAGCTGCAGGACATCATCGCCATCCTCGGCATCGATGAGCTCTCCGACGAGGACAAGATCACCGTCCAGCGCGCCCGCAAGATCGAGCGCTTTTTGTCGCAGCCGTTCTTCGTCGCCACGGCGTTCACGGGCGTCGACGGCGCCTACGTGCCGATCTCCGAGACCGTGCGCTCGTTCCGCGAGGTGCTCGACGGCAAGCACGACGAGATCCCCGAGAGTGCGTTCTTGCTCAAGGGCTCGATCGACGACGTGCTCGAGAGCTACAAGGCCTCCGGCGGCAAGCTCGACGACGACGACGAGGAGCGCTCCGACGACGACGACTCGGGCAAGGACGGCGACGAGTAGTGCCCGACCACAGCAAGTTTCCGGCCGAGGTTCTCACGCCCGAGGGCGAGGTCTTCAACGACGAGGTCGTGCAGATCTCGACGCGGACGGCCATCGGCTCGATCGGCATCCTGGCCAAGCACCAGCCCATGCTGGCGATGCTTGATCCGACGGAGCTGCGCCTGTACGGAAGCGAGAACGACTACGTCACCCTCGCCCAGGGCGAGGGCTACCTCCAGGTCCAGAGCGACTCGCGCGTGCTGATCCTGGTCGACGAGGCGGGCAAGCCGGAGGACCTCGACGCCGCGGAGTGGGAGGAGAAGCTCAAGCGCGCCGAGCAGGAGCTCTCCGACGCCGAGGAGGGCTCGCACCAGGAGCACGTCGCCAAGCGCGACAGGCGCCGCGCCGAGGCGTTTGTGAAGATTCTCAAGGGCGGCTCGTAGGGGCCTCGGACCATGGTCCGGCGCACCGCACTCGGCGCGCTGCTGATCGTGCTCGGCACCGGCGGACGGGCTAGTGAGGGTGGATCCGCCCGCTCGGACACGATCATCCTCGCGCGGCTGGACGCGCACGGCAGCGCGATCACGCTGACGTCGATCCCGCGTGACCTGAAGGTGTCGATTCCGGGACGCGCGCTACCGGACAAGATCAACGCCGCGTACGCCGCCGGGGGCGCGCGGCTCGCGGTCAAGACGGTCCGGCGGCTGCTCTCGCGGCCCGGCCGGCCGTTCGACATCAACCACGTCGTCCAGGTCGACTTCGCGGGCTTCCGCCGGCTCGTCGACTACCTCGGCTGCGCGTACGTGGACATCGATCACCGCTACTTCAACGACACGGGCGGGCCGGGCGGCTACGCGACGATCGACATCCAGCCCGGCTACCAGCGGCTCTGCGGCCAGGACGCCCTCGACTACGTGCGCTTCCGCCACACCGACAGCGACCTGATCCGCGGCGCGCGCCAGCAGGACTTCATCCGTCAGCTGCTGCGCCAACCGGGCGTGCGCGACCGGCTCAGCTTCGCCAAGCGCAACGCGCTGGCCGAGCTGGCCGGCCGCTACGCGCGGACCGACGCGGCGCTGAAGGACACGAAGCAGCTGCTGTCGCTGCTCAAGCTCAGCCTGGCGGTGGCGGACAAACCTGTTCGCCAGGTGCCGTTCGGCGCCGGGGAGTTGCGCGATGAAGGGGCCTATCTGGTCACCGCCCCGAGCGCGATCGGGCACACGGTCGACGAGTTCCTGCGTCCGCCGGCCGCCTCCGCGCGCGGACACGGTGGGCGAGCCTCCCGGTCGCACGGCCGAGGGCGAGCGGCGTCCGCTGGGCTCGTCGACGTGGCCGCGGCCGGCGAGACCCAGGCGATCAGCGTCGCGCGCCGCCTGCGCCTGCCCTTCTACTTCCCGCGCCGGGGCGTTCCCAGCGCCCGCTACGACGCGGCGCAGCCGCGCGTCTATCGCGTCGCCGGCCACGAGGCGTACCGTCTCGTGGTCCACCTCGGGGTTCGCGCGGGGGAGTACTACGGCATCGAGGGGACGAGCTGGCGCACGCCGCCGCTGCTCGACGGCCCGCACCGGACCGTCCGTTCCGGCGGCCGGAAGCTGCTCGTCTACGCCGACGGCGACCGGACCAGACTCGTCGCCTGGCGGACGCGCGAAGGCGTGTACTGGGTCCACAACACGCTCACCCGGTCGGTCAGCCAGACGCGGCTGACCGCCATTGCGCGCTCGCTCACCCGGCTCGGGCGCTAGCGCCGGGCCGGCGTCGCGTCCGTTCGCCGTCGCCCAGCGCCACGCTCCCGACAGGGCGTGGAACGTTCGCGGGGCGCCTTTCCTCGCCGCGCGGCGTGCTGCAAGCGACGACGCGCTCAATGGGGGTCATGACCCCACTTAAGCGCGTGGACGCCGAATCTCGTTCCACCGCCGACGCCGTCTTGGCCATCCGCGCGGGCGGCGGCGGCGTCGCTGCAGACCGACCGCGCCAGCGGCCGCGCCGCTGCCGGGGTGGTGCCCCCTGCGTGCCGAGCCGACCTGTCCCGGCGCTAGCCTTCCCCGTTCGCATGCACGAGCGGGGACTGGCCGAGCGCCTCATCACCTACAACACCGCGACGCCCGACGGAATCCGCGCGGCGGCGGGGTTCGTCAAGGGCTGGCTGGACTCGGTGGAGCTCGACGTGCGGTCCGAGGAGTTCAACGGCCTGCCGGTTCTGCTCGCCGACGTCGGCGACCCGAGCCCGACCGCGCCGACCGTGATCATCCACGGCCACATCGACGTCGTGCCCGGCTTCGAGGAGCAGTTCCTCCCGCGCGTCGAGGGCGAGCGGCTGATCGGCCGCGGCGCCTACGACATGAAGGGCGGGCTCGCGGCCATCATGTGCGCGCTGCGCGACCTCAAGGGCCTGCGCGGGGCGCGCGTGCGCTTCGTGTGCGTGCCCGACGAGGAGTCCGAGGACTTCGACCGCCACGCCACCGACGACCTCGTCTCCCGCGGCCTGACGGCGTCCTTCGCGATCACCGGGGAGCCGACCGACCTGCACGTCGGCGTGCAGGCCAAGGGCGTGCTGATGGTCCGCCTGGTCGTGCGCGGCCGCGCGGCCCACGGCTCCACGCCGTGGCTCGGCGACAACGCGATCTTGAAGGCGATCGACGTGCTGCGACGAATCGAGTCCATGCCGTTCGCGGCGGAGTCCACGGAGATGTTCGACCGCCCCTCGATCAACCTCGGCCGCCTCTACGCCGGCGACGCCGTCAACAAGGTCCCCGACGAGGCCGTGATGGCCGTCGACATCCGCTATCTCCCGGGCCAGGAGCCCGGCGCCATCCTCGAGCAGATCCGGGCCATCCCGGCTGTCGAGGTCGTCAAGACCTTCATCCGCCCGCCCGCCCACGTGTCCAGCTCGAACCCGTACGTGACCGCCCTGTGCGACGCCGTGCGCCGCGCCGGCCAGAGCGGGGCGGTGAGCGTGGGGCGCGACGGGGCCTCGGACGCGGTCTCCTTCCTGCAGGCGGGCGTGCCCGCCGTGGAGTTCGGCCCCGTCGGCGCCGGCCACCACGGGCCGGAGGAGTGGGTCTCGATCCCCTCCCTCGCCCGCTACCGCCAGGCGCTCGTGGACTTCATGCAGGCCGTCCCGGATCTGCTCGCCGACCGCGATCTGAGCCTGCGCGCCATGGAAGGCGGCCTGGCGTGATCGAGGACGACGAGGCGCCCCCGAGCCCCGGGCGCTCGATGTCCGTGCGCGCCGCGATCGCCGCGGTCGTGATCGTGCTGTTGACCGGCGGCGCCGTCTCCGCCGCGGGCCTGCTTCAGCTCGACGACGTGCAGACCGCGTTCAACCAGGCGGGCGGCCAGAACTCGCTCGAGATCCCCGAGGTCACCCCGGCCGAGGCCGGCAAGCCGCAGACCCTGATGGTCCTCGGCACGGACGCGCGCCTCGGCGCCGACGCGACCCCGGGCTTCCGGCCCCGCTCGGACACGATCATCCTCGCGCGCCTGAACGCGAGCAAGAGCGCCATCACGCTGATGTCGATCCCGCGCGACCTCAAGGTCACGATCCCCGGCTACCAGCTGCAGGACAAGATCAACGCCGCCTTCTCCAACGGCGGCTCGAGCCTCGCCCTGCGCACGGTCAAGGACCTGCTCTCGACGCCGGACCACCCGTTCAAGGTCAACCACGTCATCCAGGTGTCGTTCACGGGCTTCCGCCGCATGGTCGACTACCTCGGCTGCACGTTCGTGGACATCGACCACCGCTACTTCAACGACGTCGGCGGCCCCGGCGGCTACGCCACGATCGACATCGAGCCCGGCTACCAGCGCCTGTGCGGCCAGGACGCGCTGGACTACGTGCGCTTCCGCCACACCGACAACGACCTCGTCCGCGGCGCGCGCCAGCAGGACTTCATCCGTCAACTGCTGCGCCAGCCGGGCGTGCGCAAGCGCCTCGGCTTCGCCAAGCGCACCACGCTGGCGAAGATCGCCGGGCTCTACACCCGCACGGACAAGGCGCTGAGCTCGAGCAAGGGTCAGATCGTGTCGCTGCTCAAGCTCGGCCTGGGCGTCGCGAACAAGCCCGTCCAGGAGGTGCCCTTCGGCGTCGGCCGCCTCCGGGACGACGGCGACTACCTCACCGTCTCGCCGGACGCGATCGCCGAGACGGTCGACCAGTTCATGAACCCCAAGCCGGTGCCCACGACGAAGTCGCCCAAGCCCTCGCCCAAGAGGAAGAAGGCGAGGCCGAAGTCGGCGTCCGTCCCGTCCGGGCTGACCGACGTGTCGACGCCCGGGGAGGACCAGGCCATCTTCGCCGCCAGGCGGCTGCGCTTCCCCTTCTACTACCCGACGCTCGGGGCCAGCCAGGGGCGCTACGCGGAGTCCCAGCCGCGCATCTACCGGATCCGCGCCAACGGCCGCTACTACCAGGCCTACCGCATGGCGGTGAACCTGGGCGGTCCGGGGGAGGCCGGGCCGTACTACGGCATCCAGGGCATGACGTGGAAGACGCCGCCGCTGCTCGACGGCCCGCACGACACGATCGATGTCGACGGCCGCACGCTCCTGGTCTACTACGACGGCAAGAAGGTCCGCCTGGTGGCGTGGCGGACTGCCAACGGCGTCTACTACGTGCACAACACCCTGGCCCGCACCGTGAGCAAGACGCGCCTCGTGGCCATCGCTCGCTCGCTCACGCACCTCGGCCACTAGCCTGCCCTGGTTCCATGAGCGCCCACACTGAGCCCATCGGGGTGATCGGCACGGGCTACGTGGGCCTCGTCACGGCGGCCGGCTTCGCCGAGCTCGGCTCCGACGTCTGGTGCATCGACATCGACGCCGAGAAGATCCGCCGCCTCATGCAGGACATCATCCCGATCTGGGAGCCCGGCCTGGAGGCGCTGGTCCTCAGGCACAAGCAGCGCCTGCACTTCTCGACGGACATCGCCGACGCGCTCGAGCACGCGCGCCTGCTGTTCGTGGCGGTCGGCACCCCGCCCACGTACTCCGGCGACGCGGATCTCTCCGCGGTCTTCTCGGTCGTCGACGCGCTGCCCGCGTCCGACGCGCACGCGCTCGTCATGAAGTCCACCGTCCCGTGCGGCACGGGCGCCCACATCCTGCGCCGCTTCAAGCAGACCGGCAAGGCCGGCCTGGGGTACGTCTCCTGCCCGGAGTTCCTCAAGGAGGGCTCGGCCGTCGAGGACTTCCTGCATCCCGACCGCGTGGTCGTGGGCGACGAGGGGGACTGGGCGGGCAACGCCGTCGTCGACCTCTACGCGCCGCTCGACGCCCCGCTGGTGCGCACCGACATCCGCTCGGCGGAGATGATCAAGCTCGCCTCCAACGCGTTCCTGGCGACGAAGATCTCCTTCATCAACGAGATCGCCAACGTCTGCGACGAGGTCGGCGCCGACGTCACCGAGGTCGCCAAGGGCATGGGCCTCGACGCCCGCATCGGGCCGAAGTTCCTCCACGCGGGCATCGGCTTCGGTGGCTCATGCTTCTCTGCGCGCGAGACGCTGCTCGTGCGGCTCCGCGGCCAGGCCCGGCTCGTCGCCCTGGAGCAGCTGTGGTCGCTCTGCGGCGGCAAGGAGCACGAGCAGGCGATCGAGCCCGAGTCGCTGGAGGCCTGGTCCTGGGTGCCGGGCGAGCCCGAGCCCGAGTTCCTGCCGGTATCGGTGCTGACCCGCCGGCACTACGAGGGGGAGATGGTCGACGTCCACACGAAGCTGGGGCGGCGCGTGCGCACGACCGTCGACCACCCGTTCCTGGTCGGCGACGGTCAGGACGACGCGGTCATCACGCGCATGCCGGCGGGAGACCTCGACGGCGACTGCTGGCTGCCGCTCGCGCTCGGGAGCGCTCCCGGGGAGGACCCCGCGGTCATGTCGATGATGGGCGTCATCGAGGACCGGGTGGTCGACCCGGAGCGGATCCTCGTCCGCCCGGAGAGCCTTCAGCTCGCGCAGCGGCCGGGGGGCTGGTCGCCGCAGCGCTTCTTCGACGTCAAGCGCGCCGGCACCATGCGCCTCGCCGTGGCCTGCTCGGCGGACGTGCCGCTCGCCGGCGCGCGCTACGCGACAGTGTCCAACGGCACGTGGAACCCGGAGCTGCTGGCCTTCGACGAGCACTTCTGGCGGGTCGTGGGGCTGTACCTGGCCGAGGGGTGTGTGACCCGGGACGGTGATCGCCAGCGCATCGCCTGGGCCTTCCACCCCACAGGCGAGGAGCATCTGGTCAACGACGTCGTCGCCTACTGGCAACGTCATGGCGTGCGGGTCTCGGTCCACTCGACGCCGACGGCCCGGCGCGTGACCGTCTACTCGCGTCTCCTCGGGGCCTGGTGGACGCAGCACCTCGGCCTCGGCCGCAACTCCTACACCCAGCGCATCCCGGACCTCGCGTGGCACATGACCCACGAGCGCAAGCGCGCGCTGCTCTCCGGCGTCTTCGAGGGCGACGGATCGTGGTCGCTGGTCAACGGCGGCCCGAGCGTGATCGTCGAGTGGGGGACGGTCAGCGACGAGCTCGCCGACGGCGTTGCCCGGCTGCTCGGCGACGTCGGCATCGTGTGCTCGTGGCGCCGCGGAAAGACCGCGAAGTCCACCAAGGAGACGCACTGGCTGCGCGTCAGCGGCGCCGAGCAGGTCGAGCGGGCGCTGTTCCTCGTGCCCGAGCGCGACCGGCCGGGCGTCCTGGCTTCGATCGCGCGCCAGCGCAAGCGCATCAGGCCGACCGGCTACCGCCGCTTCAACGGCGGCACGCCGTGGGTCCGCGTCGTCTCCGCCGAGCGCTCCCGCTACGCCGGTCCGGTCTACTCGCTCGAGGTCCCCGGCAGCCACACGGTGGTGTTGTCGGGCGGCCTAATATCAGCGAACTGCTTTCCGAAGGATGTCACCGCCCTCAAGCAGCTCGCGGGCAACACCGGCTACCACTTCCAGCTGCTCAACGCGGTCATCGAGGTCAACGAGCTGCAGAAGCGGCGCGTCGTGCAGAAGCTCCAGAAGCACCTCGGCCCCTTGACTGGCCGCAAGATCGCGCTGCTGGGGCTCGCCTTCAAGCCCAACACCGACGACATGCGCGAGGCGAGCTCGCTCGTGCTCAGCGCGCGGCTGCTCGCCGACGGCTCGGCGATCTCGGTCTATGACCCGGTCGCCGAGGAGGAGGCGCGCAAGCTCATCCAGGGCGTGACCTTTGCGCCGTCCGCGCTGGAGGCGGCCGAGGACGCCGACGCCGTCGTGCTCGTCACCGAGTGGGCGGAGTTCTCCGCGCTCGACCTCGGCGCGCTGGCGGGGGTCATGCGCGGCAACCTCGTCGTCGACGGGCGCAACTTCCTCGCACCCGAGAAGGTGCGCGCGGCCGGCCTGCTCTACGAGGGGATCGGCCGCCCGTCCCCCTCCGTCACCGGCGGCTAGGTCGTGCAGGCGCTGATCCTCGCGGGCGGCGAGGGCACGCGCCTGCGGCCCCTGACCAGCTCGGTGCCCAAGCCGGTCGTCCCCCTCGTGGACCGGCCGTTCATCGTCTTCATGCTCGAGTGGCTGGCCGCGCACGGCGTCGACGACGTGGTCATGTCCTGCGGCTTTTTGGCCGCCGGGGTCCGCGACGTGCTCGGGGACGGCGCGCGCTACGCGATGCGCATCCGCTACGTCGAGGAGCCGAAGCCGCTCGGCACCGGCGGAGCGCTGAAGTTCGCCGAGGACCTGCTCGACGAGCGCTTTTTGATGCTCAACGGCGACGTGCTCACCGACATCGACCTGACGGCGCAGCTCGAGCAGCACGAGCGCACCGGCGCGGCCTGCACCCTCGCGCTGGTGGGCGTCGAGGACCCCTCCAACTACGGGCTCGTGCGCACCGACGCCGAGACCCGCGTGACGGACTTCCTGGAGAAGCCGTCGGCGGACACGGTGATCGACGTCAACACGATCTCGGCCGGGGCCTACGTGCTCGAGCGGTCGGTGCTCGCCCTGCTCGAGCCCGGCCGGCGCGCCTCGATCGAGCGCGACGTGTTCCCGCGCCTGGTCGGCAACGGCCTGCACGCGCGCGTGTCCGACGACTACTGGATCGACATCGGGACGCCCGCGCGCTACCTGCGGGGCACCTTCGACATCCTCGACGGCGTCGTCGCCACCCGCGTCCAGGAGCGCCTGGGACCGCGCCTGCGGGCCGTCGCCGACGACGTGGAGAACGCGGGGCATGTCATCGCGCCGGCGATCGTGGAGGCCGGCTGCCGTATCGGGGAGGACGCCCGGGTAGGCTCCCGCACCATGCTCGAGCCAGGGGTGAGTGTCGGGCGCGGTTCGGTCGTCGAACGCGCGGTCGTCCTGCGCGGCGCCACGATCGGCGAGGACTGCGTGCTGCGCGACTGCGTCGTGGGGCCGGGCGTGCGCATCGGGGACGGCACGCGCGTCGAGCGCCTGGCCATGATCGGCGAGGACGTGACGATCGGCGCCGGCAACGTCGTCACCCACGGCGCCCGCGTCTTCCCGGGCGTCACGCTCCCCGACGGGGGCCTGCTGTTCTGATGGCCGCCCTCGACGCCGCCGCGGTCGCCGCGGTCGACCCGACCGGCCAGGCCGCGGAGATCCTCGACCTCCCGGTCCACCTGCGCGACGCGCTGTGGCGGGTCGACTCCGCCGGCCTGCGGCCGCGGGGATCCGCCGGCCTGGTCATCGCCGGCATGGGCGGCTCGGGCGTCGGCGCGCTGCTCGCGCAGGCCGCGCTCGGGTGTCGCGCCACGCTGCCGATCGTCCCCGTGCGCGACTACGCGCTCCCGGTCTGGGTCGACGAGCGCTGGACCGTGCTGCTGTCGAGCTACTCGGGCGACACCGAGGAGATCCTGTGCTGCTGGGAGGCCGCGACGGCCGTCGGCGCGCACCGCGTCGTGGCCAGCACCGGCGGCGACCTCGTGGAGCGCGCCCGGGCCGACAAGGTCCCGGTGATCCCGCTCCCCGGCGGCTTCCAGCCGCGCGCGGCCGTCGCCTACGCCACGGTCGTGGCGCTCGAGGTCGCCGCTCTGGCCGGGGTCGCGCCGGCCGTCCGCGACGAGGTCGAAGCCGCCGCCGTCCTGCTCGAGGGGCTCGCCGCCGAGTGGGGCCCGGACGCGCCGGAGGACTCCGAGGCCAAGGCGCTCGCGACGGCCATCGGCGCGTCCGTGCCGGTCATCAGCGGTGCCGGGCTGACCGCGCCCGTCGCCTACCGCTGGAAGTGCCAGATCAACGAGAACGCCGGTCGCCCGGCGTTCTGGAGCACGATGCCCGAGCTCGACCACAACGAGATCGAGGGCTGGGCGTCGGACGACGACACGTTCGCCGCCGTCTTCCTCGAGGACCCCGTCGACACGCACGAGCGGGTGAAGCGCCGCTTCGAGCTCACATCGGAGATCATCGGCGGCGCGCACCGCATCGCGGCCCGCGGCGAGACGCGGCTGGAGCGCCTGATGTCGCTCGTCCACCTCGGCGACCTGGTCTCGCTGTACCTGGCCACGCTCGACGGCGCGGACCCCGCCGCCATCCCGGCGCTCAAACGCCTGAAGTCCAAGCTCGCGCCCGGGGCGCCGGACCGCGAGCACCTCCCCGCGGAGTAGCGGCGGTCAGGTCAGCCCGAGGCCTTCGGCCTCACGAGCCCTTAGCCTGAGCGCATGGTCGTTTCCTCCATCGTCGACGGCCGCCGACGCGAGGACGCTCCGGGCGGAACCCAGCGCTCCACGAACCCCGCGCGCACCGCCGAGCAGGTGGCCGAGGTCCAGCTCGGCGACGCCGCGACGTTCGTCGCGGCGGCCCGCGCGGCGCGCGCCGCGCAGCGCGGGTGGCGGACGCTCCCGGCCCCCGCTCGCGGCCGGGTGATCGCCAACGTCGGCCGCCTGGTCGAGGCCAACCAGGAGGCGCTCGCCCAGCTCGTCACCGACGAGATCGGCAAGCCGTACTCCGAGGCGCTCGGCGAGGTGCAGGAGATCGTCGACACCTGCGACTTCTTCCTCGGCGAGGGCCGGCGCCTGTACGGGCAGACCGTGGCGTCGGAGATGCCCGACAAGCAGCTGTTCACCTTTCGGGTCCCCGTCGGGGTGGCGGCGGTCATCACCGCCGGCAACTTCCCCGTCGCCGTCCCATCCTGGTACCTCGTCCCCGCGATCCTGTGCGGCAACGCCGTCGTGTTCAAGCCGGCCGAGTACGCGGCCGCCGCGGGTGACGCGCTCGCCCGCCTGTTCCACGCGGGCGGCGTCCCCGGCGGCGTGTTGAACGTCGTGCAGGCCTCCGGGCCCGAGACCTTCGCGGGGCTCGAGCAGGCGCTGGAGGCCGGCCTGGTCGACAAGGTCGGCTTCACCGGCTCGAGCGCCGTCGGGGCGGAGATCGGCGCCCTCTGCGGCCGCAACCTGCAGTCCCCGTGCCTCGAGCTCGGCGGCAAGAACCCGATGGTCGTCATGGGCGACGCCGACATCGACCTCGCGGTGCAGGGCGCGCTGTTCGGCGGCTTCGGGACCGCGGGCCAGCGCTGCACGTCGCTCGGCACCGCGATCGTGCACGAGTCCGTCCACGACGAGTTCGTGCGCCGCCTCGACGAGCGCCTGCGGGCCGCGGCGATCGGCGATCCGAACGCCGACGTGCTCTACGGGCCGATGATCCACGAGCGCTTCGCCGAGCGCTTCGAGGACTGGCTCGGCCTCATCGAGGGCCACCACGCCGCGCTGGGCTCCGACCACCGCGGCCGCATCGGCGCCGGCGCCCCGTGGCCGAACTTCGTCGGCGACGCGGCGGCCGGCCTCTTCTACCACCCGGTGGTCGTGGACGGCGTGACGATCGACGACGAGCTCTACCGGACCGAGACCTTCGGGCCGATCGTCGGCGTCGCCACGTTCTCGACGTTCGACGAGGCGATGCACCTCGCCAACGACCACGGCTACGGACTCTCCTCGTCGATCTACACGACCGACGCCCGCAACGCCTTCCGCTTCCGCGAGCGCATCACCGCCGGGATGGTCTCGGTCAACAACTCGACCTCCGGCGCCGAGGCGCACCTTCCCTTCGGCGGCAACGGCAGGTCCGGCAACGGCTCGCGCCAGTCGGGGATCTGGGTGTTGGACGAGTTCACCCGCTGGCAGTCGCTGAACTGGGACTATGCGGGCAGGCTGCAGAAGGCGCAGATGGACATCGACGAGATCACCGGCGACAGGGAGTTCAGGCTATGAGCGGATTGATCGGCAAGGCACTGCGCTTCGCGCGCTCCCCGGCGGGCAAGAAGGCGCTGACCAAGGCGAAGACCTACGCGTCCTCGCCCGAGGGCAAGCAGCGCATCGAGGACGCGCGCGAGCGCGTCGAGCGCCTGCGCGGCGCGGCGTCCAAGGGCGCCGAGGCGGCCCGCACGCCGCCCCCGCCGCCCGCCCGATCGCCGCCGCCGCCCGCCCAGTCGCCGCCGCCCGCCCAGTCGCC
>JBBSIC010000060.1:0-13887 GCA_038232275.1 Solirubrobacterales bacterium
CATGCTTGGGCGCTCGCTGGCGCCGGCTGGCAAGGACGCAGTGAGGGAGTGTGGCTCTGCCACATGACCGAGCGAGGACGCCGCCAGGCGGTGATCAGCGGGCGATCCAAGCGTGTGCGGATTTGCAGGATGGGCCACTAGGTCATCCAGGAGAGGATCTGCGCCTGGACGGCGAGCATCTCCCCGGTGTCCGTCTCGTGGTCCATGCCCACGAGGTGCAGGACCCCGTGGACCACGGCCTCCTCGAGGTCGATCGTGTGCTCCGGGCAGATCACGACGTCGCCGAGCTCGCGCGGGCCGAAGGCGTCGCCGAGCTCGTCGACGGGGAACGAGAGCACGTCGGTCGGGCCCTGCAGGCCGCGGAACTCGGCGTTGAGCTCGGCGATGCGCCGGGCGCTGACGAACGTGACGGCGATGTGGCCGCCGTCGATGCCCGCCGAGCCGAGCGCGACGGCCGCGAGCTCGCGGACGCGCGCCTCGGGCAGGTCGTGGCCCAGCACGTCGATCTCAAGCACGCCGTTGCGGCTTGGCGCTGCGCAGGTCGGGCGCGGACTGCTCGGCGTGGTCGGCGTAGGCCTGGACGATCCGCTGCACGAGCTTGTGGCGCACCACGTCGTCGGCGCCGAAGTGCACGACCCCGACGCCCTCGACGGGCCGCAGGATCTCCCCGATCTCGACGAGGCCGGAGCGCGCTTCCCGCGGGAGGTCGATCTGCGAGACGTCGCCGTTGACGACCATCCGAGAGCCGAAGCCCAGGCGCGTGAGGAACATCTTCATCTGCTCGGGCGAGGTGTTCTGCGCCTCGTCGAGGATGATGAAGGAGTCGTTGAGGGTGCGGCCGCGCATGAAGGCCAGGGGCGCGACCTCGATGACGCCCTTCTCCAGATGGGCGGTCACGCGCTCGGGGTCGAGCATGTCGTTCATCGCGTCGAACAGCGGGCGCAGGTAGGGGTCGACCTTGGCCATCAGGTCGCCGGGCAAAAAGCCGAGCCGCTCGCCGGCCTCGACCGCGGGGCGCGTGAGGATGATGCGGTTGACCTCGCGGCGGGACAGGGCCGCGACGGCCAGCGCGATCGCCAGGAAGGTCTTGCCGGTGCCGGCGGGGCCGATGCCGAAGGTCACGGTGTGCTCGCGGATCGCGTCGACGTAGCGCTTCTGGTTGACCGACTTGGGCGCGACGCGCAGGTTGCGGTGGCGCCAGACGACGTCCTCGAGCACCTGGCTGGGCGACTGGGCCTGGTCGAGCACGCGCGTGACGGAGTCCAGCGTGGACGGATCCACCGCGTGGCCGCGGCCGACCATGTTGGAGAGCTCGCGGACCACCGTGGCGCCGTTGGCCACCGCCTCGGCGTCGCCGTCGAGCGTGATCACGTTGCCGCGCAGGAAGACGTCGCAGGCGAGCTGGCCCTCGAGCTCGCGCAGCATCCGGTCCTGCGAGCCGGCGAGCTGCGCAGCGACCTCGTTGGACACCTCGATCTGGCGGCGCGCCATCAGGCGGCCAGCGCCTCCTTGACGCGCGCCGAGACGCGCGCGCCCTCGGCGCGGCCGTCCGCGGCCTTCATCGCGTGCTTGATCGCCCTGCCCATGTCGCCCAGCGACGCGGCGCCGGTCTGCGCGATGGCGTCGCGCACGAGCGCGTCGAGCTCTGCGTCGGAGAGCTGGGACGGCAGGTAGGTCCCGATCAGCTCGCCCTCCCACGCCTCCTTGTCGGCCATCTCGCCACGTCCGCCGCCGCGGAAGGCGGCTTCGGCGTCGCGGCGCCGCTTGAGCTCGCGGCGCAGCACGGCCTGCTCGTCGTCGCCACCCTCCTTGGCGGCCTTCTGCAGCTCGGCGAGCACGAGGCGCAGCGCGAGCACGCGCTCGCGATCCCTCGCCTTCATGGCGGTCTCCACGTCGGTCTTGATCTGCGCGGCCAGCGACACTCCCCACAGAGGATAGAACGCAGCCGGACGACCCCGGGACAGCACGAAGCCCCGGGGCGGGGGCTCCCGGGGCTCCGTGGCTGCTACGCGCGGTGACGCTGCGCGAAGGCCCTTAGTGGGCCTTGACGGGCGGCTTCCCGCCACCGCCGCCGCCGCCGCCGTTGGTGATGTTGTCGATGGCGGAGCCCACGGCGCCGGCGATCTTGCCGCCGATGTTCAGCGAGATGAAGGCCGCGACGATGGCGGCGATCAGGACGAGGACGCCGAGGTACTCGGCGGCCGTCTGGCCCTCCTCGCTGTTGAGGCGCTCAGAGGCGCGCCGGGCCATGTCCCTGACAGCGCTCACCGAGCGGATCTGCAGCTCGACGGACTTGTCGTTGGCGGTGGTGATGAGGTTCGACATGCGGTGAAGCCCCCTGGGTTGGAAGTGCTTGGGTTGACCGGCTGACTGGAGATCATTCTGCGCTCACCGGGGCCTCGTCGAAAGAGGCCGGGGTCTCAACCTGGGTCTGGGCCGGGGGTCCCAAAATCGCTTGGGACCCCCAACCGCCGCAGGGGTCCGCTAATCCTGGGAGACGCCGAGCCAGAGGGCGATCGCCTCGGCTCTGGAGCTCACCCCGATCTTCTCGTAGATGCGCGAGAGGTGGTTCTTGACGGTCTTGTGCGTGATCACCAGATCCTCGGCGATGTCCCGGTTGGAGAGGCCGCGGGCGAGCAGGTTGAGCACCTCGCGCTCGCGGGAGGTCAGGGAGCCCAGGCCGGTCGCGTTCGCGTCGTTGGCCGGGCCGGGCGCGCGGCGCAGCGCATCGAACACCGCCGGGGTCACGGACGGGCTGAGCACCATCTCGCCGCGCGCGACGGAGACGATGCGCTGCGCCAGCTCCTCGGGGTCGAAGCGCCCGTGCACGAGGTAGCCCGACGCGCCGGCGCGGATGGCGCCCGTGACGAGGTGCTCGTCCTCGGAGTAGCTCATCATCAGCACGCGCGAGCGCTGCGCCAGCGGCCCGGCGGCGGCCACGCCATCCATGATCGGCATGCGCACGTCGAGGCAGACGACGTCCGGCTTGAGCTCGGCGGCCGCCGCGATCGCCGCGCGCCCGTCGCCGGCCTCCCCCACGACCTCGATGCCCTCCGCGTCGGCGAGCAGGCTCGCGAGGCCGCGACGGACGATCGCGTTGTCGTCGACGAGCAGGACCCTGATCATTGCCATTGGAAGCCCGAGACCGTACGGGAGGGCTCGGCGGCGGGCGGCGGCGCCACCGGCGTCTCGGGGCCGGCCGACGGAACCCAGGCCGAGACCGTGCAGCCCTCTCCGGGCGCCGACTCGACCATCAGCTCACCGCCGGCGACCCGCGCGCGCTCGCGCATGCCGACCAGCCCGTAGTGCCGGTCTGCCGAGAGCTGGGCCAGGTCCTCCGGCACGTCGAAGCCCGGGCCGTCGTCGCCGACCGAGAGGACGACGCGCCCGCCGAGGCGCCGCACGCGCACCTTGACCGTCGTCGTGCCCGGTGCGTGGCGCGTGACGTTGCGCAGCGCCTCCTTGAGAATCCAGCGCAGCTCGCGCGCGGCGACGGGAGCCAGCTCGTCGAGGTCGGCGGCGGAGAGCTTGACGACGATGCCCGAGTCCGCCTCCCACGCCGCCACCTCGGCGCGCAGCGCCGCGCCGGGCGAGCGGTCGGACTCCTGCTGGTCGCGCAGGCCGGCGATCAGGTCGCGCGCCTGCTGGGCCGCGTGCTGGGCGTCCTCGGCCAACAGGCGGGCATCGGTCGCCGCCGCCTGCGGATCGCGCTCGATGCGGCGCGAGAGCGCGAGCGCGGAGAAGCCGATCCCGTGCACGGTCTTGGCCAGCGAGTCGTGCATGTCGCGCGCCAGGCGCGCGCGCTCGCGATCGGCGGCGGCCGCCGACTCCTGGTCGCCGAGCTCGCGCTCGGCCGCGGTGATGCGGTCCAGCAGGATCCGCGCGATGGCGCCGGAGGCGCCCGCGATCAGGTACAGCGCGGGCAGCCCGATGTGCAGCTGGAAGGAGTGCGGCAGCGTCTCGACGTCCGCGCGGACGTCGATCACCCAGTAGTAGACCCCGATCAGCATCGGCGCGAACAGCAGCGCCCCGGCCGGCCCGTAGAGCAGGCCGCCGAGCGCGGCGGTGCCGAGCGTGTAGGTGAAGAAGGGGCTCTCGACGCCGGTGAGGACGAGGATCAGCGTCGTGAAGATGATCTCGCCGGCCAGCCACAGCGGGTGGCGCACGAGCGTCGGCCCGATCCGGTCCCAGTTGAGCAGCGGGACGAGCGAGGCCGCGGCGGCGATCAGCAGCGGGACCAGCAGCAGCGCCGGATGCTTGAGGTCCGGCTTGTCCAGGACCGTCAGCAGCAGCGCCGTCGCGCGCAGGGCGATGACGAGCTTGACCGCCTGCTCGATCCAGCCGGCCGCCTCGCCGCCACCCCCGTCGCGGAGCCTGTCGAAGTCCATGTCAACCCGGGGTCCTACCCACCGAGCAGCCCGCTATCCAGTACGCCCGATCCGAGCAGCAGGGACACGAGCAGCAGGATGATCGATCCGGGGACGATCAGCATCGTCGTGAGCAGGCTCACGCGGGGGGCGGCGCGCTGCGCGCGGCGGCGCGCCGCCTGGTGTGCGACGCGGCGCATGTCGATGGCGATGTCGTTGAGCGCGTCGGCGAGCGGGACGCCGAGCTCCTCCGCCTGCATCTGGGCCGCGACGAAGCTCTTCAGCGACTCGGACTTGTTGCGGTCGCGCAGGCCCTCGAACGCCTCGCGGCGCTGCTTGCCCAGGCCCATCTGGCGCAGCGCGGTGATCATCTCCTCGCCCACCGGCCCGCCGAGCGACTGCGCGACCCGCTCGAGCGCGAGCCGGTAGCCGAGGCCGGCGCGGACCGTGACCGCGAGGATGTCGAGGAAGTCCGGCAGGTCGCGGTCGATGCGCTCCTGGCGCAGCCGCCCCGTGCGCGAGAGCGAGACCTCCGGCAGCCCCCAGCCCATCCCGGCACCGATGACCATGAAGAACCAGTTGGACCCGAGCAGGACCAAGAAGCCGCCGGCCAGCAGGCCGAGCACGACGTAGGCCGCCTGGCGGCCGGCGTAGCCCTCCACGGTCACGCGCCCCGGGCGTCCCGCGTAGTCCAGGCGCCGGTCGAGGTTCTCGCGGCGCCCGGCGCTCAGCGCCGCGGTGAGGCGCGGCCCGAACCACAGCGCGAGGCGCTCGACCAGCCCGGAGAGCCCCTTCGGCCGGGCGGCGTCGCCGGCGCCCTCGTCGTGCAGCGCGTCGAAGCCCTCGGGGCGCAGGCCGGCGATCGCGACCAGCGCCACGGCGAGGCAGGCCGCGCCGAGCAGGCCGTAGACGCCCGGGTTCACAGGTCCACCCGCGTCGTCTGGCGGATCAGCACGAAGGCGACCGCCCACAGCATCCCGGCGGCGCCGAGGGCGATCAGGCCGACGACCGAGTTGAACATGTCGCGCAGGACGCCCGGCGAGATCAGGTTGAGCAGGAAGATCGTGCCGAAGCCCAGGCCCGCGACCAGGTAGGCCGTGTAGACGGTGCCGGCCAGCAGCGTGCGCACCTCGCGGCGCAGATCCTTGCGCGCGTCCAGCGTCTCCGAGAGCTCCTGCAGCGCCCGCACGGTGTCGCCGCCGGCGCGCTGCTGGATGGTGAGCGTGGTCACCAGCACGGCGGACTCGCGCGACGGCAGCCGCTTCTGCAGGCTCTCCAGGGCGTCGTCGAGGCCGCGGCCGAGGCGCAGCTCCTGCACGACGGCCTGCATCTCGGTGCCCGCGGGCTCGGCGAGCTCGCGGGCGGTCAGCTGGACGGCGCCGATCATCGACAGCCCCGCGGCCGAGGCGTTGGACAGCGTGCGGGCGAGCTCCGGGAGCTGCTGGATGAAGGCCTCGCTGCGCTGGCCGCGCAGGCGCTCGCCCCACATCCGCGCGCCGGCGACCGTCGCCCCGACGCCGATGATGACGGCGGCGACGGGGGGCACGACCAGCAGCGCCAGCAGCGTGAGGACGGCGGCGATCGCGGCCACGATGACGACGAAGTCCGCCGTCGCCATCGGGGCGCCGCACGCGCGCAGCCACTGGTGCAGCCGCCGGCCCGGCCGCAGGCGGCGCAGCCGGATGTCGACGAGCTCCAGCAGGCGGCGCAGGCTCGGCTCGCCGAGGTCCTCCCCGCCGCGGACCATCAGCTCGGCGCGGCGGGCGGAGCCCGTCACGAGCACCGCGATGCCGACGAACGCCACCAGCAGCGTCCCGGCGAGGGCGGCCAGCGCCTGCTGGTCTGCGGTCACACCGCGGCCCGTTCGTGCGCCACGTCGTCGGCCTTGTGGGCGAACGCGGCCGGGAGCGCCTCGCCGCGCAGCAGGAAGTGGCGCGTCATCCACGGCGGCGGCTCGAAGTGGCGCATCGTGCCGGTGACGCGGCGCTCGGGCCCGATCGGGTCCGCCTCGAACCGGGCGATCGTGGCCAGGCGGAAGGCCTCCCGCCGGGAGGACGCCACCGCGGCGACCTCGGAGATGCGGCGGCCGCCGTCGGCGAAGCGGTCGACCTGCACGATCACGTGGATCGCGGAGTTGATCTGGTCCGACAGCGCCTCGTAGGGAATGTGCAGCTCGCTCATCGTCGCCAGCGTGGCGATGCGGTGGATGGCGTCATCGCAGGAGTTCGCGTGCACGGTGACCAGCGAGCCCTCGTGGCCGGTGTTGAGCGCCTGGAGCATGTCGAGGGTCTCGGGGCCGCGGACTTCGCCGACGATGATGCGGTCGGGCCGCATGCGCAGCGAGTTGCGCACGAGGTCGCGGATCGTGACCTGGCCCTTGCCCTCGACGTTGGCGGGGCGCGCCTCGAGCGTCACGACGTGCGGCTGCTGCAGGCGCAGCTCGGCGGAGTCCTCGACGGTGATCACGCGCTCGCCGTGGGGCACCGCGGCCGAGAGCGCGTTGAGCAGCGTCGTCTTGCCCGCGCCGGTGCCGCCGGAGATCACGACGTTCAGCCGCGCCTTCACGCACGCGCACAGCAGGTCGCCGAGCGCGCGGTCGAAGGAGCCGAGGCCGATCAGCTCGGCGATCGTGAACAGCCGCGGGAAGCGGCGGATGGTCATCGTCGGGCCGCGCAGCGCCAGCGGCGGGATGATCACGTTGACGCGCTCGCCGGTCGGCAGGCGCGCGTCGACCATCGGGGACGCCTCGTCCACGCGGCGGTTGATCTGGGAGACGATGCGGTCGATCGTCTGATAGAGCTGCGCCTCGTCGGAGAACCTGACGTCGGCGCGCTGGATGCGGCCCTCGCGCTCGACGTAGACCTCGTCGGTCCCGTTGACCATGATCTCGGTGACGGACTCGTCGGCGAGCAGCGGCTCGAGCACGCCGAGCCCGATCGCCTCGTCGATCACGCGCCGGATCAGGCGCGTGCGCTCGGCGTTTGAGAGCACGGGCCCCTCGCGGGAGACCATGCGCCCGACGACGCGCTCCAGGCGCGCGCGGCGCTGCGCCTCCGACAGCTCGGCGATCTCGGAGAGGTTGATCTCCTCCAGCAGGCGGCGGCGGTAGTAGGAGACGCCGTCGCCGTCGGCGTCCGCCGCGTTGCCGTTGGGGGTGATGCGGTCCTTGAGGCCCATTGGCGTCCTTAGCTCGGGAGCTCTGCCTGCTTGGCGACGGTGAACTGGCCGGAGGTGAACCCCGGGAAGATGATCGGGACGCGCACGTGCACCGTGACCCGGTCGTTGCGCACGTCCACCTGGCTGCCGTCGCGCAACAGCTCGGTGAGGGCGTCCGTCCCAGCGCGCTCGGGGTCGCCGCCGCGGGCGACGATGCGGCTGGCGGTGCGCGCGGCGTTGGAGGCCTCCACCATCGACCAGGTCACGAGCATGACCTGCCAGACGCCGAGCGCCGCCAGCGCCAGGTAGACCAGCATCCCCGACAGCTCCATCGAGGCCTGACCGGACTCGTCGCGGTGCAGGCGCCCGATCATTGACTGGTCTGCGACGGGTCGGGGACGCGCGGCTTGGGCGGCAGCTGCTGGTCGGGCACGGGGAGGTCCTCGACGGAGGTCGCCGCGCTGGAGGACACGTGGATCGGCGAGTCCAGGCCCGGCAGCACCAGCGGGATGTCGAGCTTGACCATCACGGTGACCGTGTCCGGGCGGGTCACGTGCGCCCCGCCGCGCCACGCGCTCGGCAGGTCCTCGCGCGCCGTCTTGGCGTAGGGCGGGTTGTCCTTCGGCGTGTCGTCGGGCTTGGTGGCGAGCTCGCGGGCGCCCTCGCGGGCCGCGTGGCCCGCCAGGATGTAGGTGAAGCCCGTCAGCCCGATCTGCCAGATCGCCAGGAAGATGAGAAAGACCACCGGCAGCGTCGCCAGCACCTCGGCCGAGGACTGGCCGCGCTCGCCCGTGAGGCGCGCGAGCAGGCCGCCGCGCGAGCCGTTGAACTCGTCCTCGTCGATCGGCATCACGTCGAGCTCGACCGCGAGCTGGTCGTAGGCGGTGAGGATCTTCTGGTCGGTCAGCCGGTCCGGCTGCCCCGTGTTGACGACCGGCTCGAAGGCGGAGAAGTCGGCCGGGATCGTCGTCTGCGCGACCACGCCGCCGACGACGCGGCGCGCCACGTCGGGCTGGACCTCCAGCCGCCGCGAGGTCCGGTTGAGCAGCACCACGGCGTCCTCGCCCTCGCGGGCCTGCACGCTTGAGAGCAGGGCCTTGATCCGGCGCACGCCGCGCAGCGCGAGGATGTCCGGCGTGGTGACGATGACCAGTGTGTTGGCGGCCTCGACGGCGGCGACGCCCGCGTCGGACAGGCTCGAGCCGACGTCGACCACGGTCAGCGCGTGGCGCGAGCGCACGGCGTCGAGCACGTTGCGCGCCGCGCCGGCGGTGACGTCCTCGCCCCGCCAGCCCTCCTCGGGGGACAGCAGCAGGCGCACCCCGGCGCGGTGGCTGTAGAGCGTCTCCTGCAGGTGGCGGACCGTGATCTCGGCCGCCACGTCGACGAGGTCGGCGACCGAGCGCCGCGGCGGCGTGTCGAGCATCGCGCGCAGATCGCCGGTCTGCAGGTCGAAGTCCACCAGGCAGACCGGGCGGCCGGGGCCGGCGCGCGTGGCGGCGAGCGCGAGCTGCACGGCGACCGTCGTGGTCCCGACGCCGCCCTTGGAGCCTGCGACGACGATCAGCTGGCCGCCGAGGCCGGACGCCGCGCTCTCCTCACCCGAGACGCGGTCGCGCACGGTCTGCGACCACTGGGCCGCCGCGCGCACGCCGGCCTCGAGCTGCTCGAGCGTGAGCGGCAGCTGCACGACGTCGCGCAGCCCCGCCTGCATCGCCGCGCGCAGGAGCTCGGAGGAGTCCTCGTTGGCGATCAGCACCAGGCCGACCTCGGGGAAGTTGCCGGCGATCTCGCGGGCGAGCGTCAGGACGGGCGTGGTCCCGAGCGCGTCGTGCAGCACGACGACGTCGACCTCGTGGCGCCGCAGCGCGCGGGCGACCTCGTCGGGCTCCTCCACCGACGCGACGACCTCGAGGTCGTCGCCCTCGGAGGCCAGCACCGCCGCGCTGGCGGCGACCTCGGCGTCGGCGATCGCCAGCAGCAGGCGCTTCACTTCGTCGCCCTGCGCTGGAAGCGCTGCTCGCTGGGCTTGAGCGGAATGACGTCGCCCGGGCGGCGCAGCGCGAGGCGCACGTCGTCGGCATTGGTCTGCGCGTAGCTGACCCTGAGGGACTCCTGCGGGGTCAGGGCGAAGGTGACCGGGACGACCTGCTGGGGGTCCTGCGTCTGGTCGGCGGTGCCGCCGCCCCGGGTGCGCACGGTCCCTACCTCGATGATCTTGGCGGCCGGCACCACCACGTCGGCGCTGGGCGTGGCGCCGTTCTGCGCGCCGCCGTTGGCCTCGGCGCTGTAGGTCGCGATGATGTCCACGACCGAGCCGCGGGTGATCTTCCCCGCGACGCCCGAGCTGGCGTCGACGAGGATCGCCGACTCGCGCTGCCCGGTCTCGAGCGACGGCGGGGGCGTCAGCATCCCCTCCTGCAGGATCGAGCCGCGGGTCAGCGTCGAGGCCGCGACCCCGTTGATCAGCTGCGCGCGGTCGCGCAGCGCGGTCGGCGGGGCGTAGCGCTCGGGGATCGACACGAAGCGGACCATGTCGTCGGTGATCGACCGGTAGGGCGTGGCGTCCTGGGTGAGCGCGAGGACCTGGATCTTCGGCTCGACCTCCTTGCGCACGTCGGCGACGTACTGGGTGATCAGCACGAAGACCGCGACAAGGCCGAGCCCGGAGAGGACGAGCAGCAGGACGGCGCGACGCTGACGAGGGTTCACGGCCAGCACCTTATGCCCGGATCCGGGCTTTGGGAACGGCCCGGGTCCGGTCCCAGGGCCAAAGATGGGGCCCAGGTCCCATGCGCGGACGGCGATCCGCGCCTATGTTGCCCGTGCGATGGCGCGTGGCAAGGAGAGCGGACAGATCACACCTCTGCTGGTGATCCTGCTGCTGGCGACGCTCGCGACCGGGTTCACCGCCTTCCAGGCCGGCCACGCCGCGATCCTGAAGTCCTCCGCCCAGACCGCCGCGGACGCCGCGGCGCTCGCCGCGGCCAGGAACATCTCCGACCAGCTCATGGGCCAGACGATCGGCAACACCCGGGTCGTGACCGACATCAACGACGTCCAGGACGCTCCGGCGCGCGCCGCCGCCGTCGATTACGCGCAGCGCAACGGCGGTCACCTCACCGGCTTCGAGCGCTCCGGCACCGACGTCAAGGTCTGGGTCTCGACCGACGAGAAGCTGGGCGAGGAGGCCGGCCGCCGGCTGCGCGACCCGGCGCTGGCGCTGCGCGAGGGCGAGGCCCGCGCCCGCGGCCGCGTGAACCTCGTCTCCTCCTACGCGTCGCTTCCCAACGGCCAGGGCGGTGCCGTGAGCGGCGAGACCGGCTCGGGCGACCCGCAGATCTCCGACGACGAATGGGCGAAGTTCGCAAAGACGATCGGCCACCCGCCCAGGTGCACCGGCGACCCGGCGACCAACGACGTGGTCAAGCTCGGCCGGTTCCTCGAGACCCACGGCGCGCTGGTGGGCGAGAACGACGCGTTCGCCAACACCGTGGACCCCGTTCACGCGACCAACTCGTGGCACTATCAGTGCAACGACATGGGGGCCATCGACGTGAACTTCGGCGGCGACGAGGGCGCGATCCTCGACCGCTTCGTCGAGCCGCTGCACAAGCTCGGGTTCAGCACGATCTGGCGCGCCGCGGGGCACTACGACCACATGCACATCGACGCCGGCCGCGGCGGGTCGATCGGCGCCGGCTTCGGCGGCGGCGGAGCCGGGCCCTTCGGCGACACCGCGCTGCAGGTCAAGCTGATCGACTGGGACGCCGCCTCGCAGTCGCTCGGCGGCTTCGGCGTCGGCGGCGCGACCTTCGGGGGCACGCCGAACGCGGGCGTCGCCCGCACGATCTGCGCGGTCCTGCGCCGCTACCGCGCGTCGCCGAAGGTCATCCTGGCCGCCTACGAGACGGCGATCGTCGAGTCCGGCGTCCAGAACCTGCCCTACGGCGACCGCGACTCGCTCGGCGTCTACCAGCAGCGGGCCTCGTGGGGCTCGACCGCCGAGCGCATGAATCCCGAGTGGTCGGCGACCCAGTTCGTCACGCGCGCGATCGCCGGCAACCAGAGCTACATGAGCGCCGGCCAGCTCTCGCAGCACGTGCAGGTGTCTGCCTACCCCGACCGCTACGACGCGGTGGCCGGGCAGGCCCAGGCGCTGGCCAACCAGTACTGCTCATGAAGGCGCTCGCCCTGCTCGGATGCGCGTGCGCGCTCGCCGCCGCCGGCTGCGGGAGCGGCGCCGAGCGCGAGGCCGGCGCGCAGACCCAAGCGACGCCGGATCCCAAGCTCGTCCGGCCGGGGCACGGCACGCCCCCGCCGCCCGTCGTCCCGAAGACCTTCGCCGTCACGGACGCCGTCAAGGCGCAGCTCGAGGGCGGGGCGATCGCCGTCGTGGGAGTCGAGGGCGTCGCGGGCGTGCGCCCGGCGACCCTCGACGTCGCCGCCGACCAGACGCTCTCGGGCATCCGCTGGTCGCGCTGGGGCAAGCGCGGCGCCGCGGGCACGGGCACGCTGCGCACGCTCGACTGCGATCCCAACTGCGCCCAGGGCAGCCTGAGCACCGAGCCGGCGACGGTCGAGCTCTCAGACCCGGCCAAGTGCCCGCAGGGCAGGTTCTTCTCGCGCGCCGCCGTGCGGCCCCAGAGCGGGCCGGCCCCCGCCAGCTACGTCCGGGCGCCCTGTTGAGCGCCCCGGGGCGGGCCGCCGCGGTGGCCGCACATCGGACAGGGCGAGCCGGCGACGACCTCGTCACACCAGCGGCACGTCCACGTCTCGGCGCCGGCGAGCAGCTCGCGCACGAGCGCGGCCACGTCCGTCGGGTACAGGACGGCTTCGACGAGCTTGCCGGTCCCCCACCACTTGGGCCCGGCCGGGCTCGGCGTGACCTCGCGCACCTCGACGCCCAGCGCCCCGGCCACCGGGCCAAGCATCCAGGCCGCGTCGCCGCCGTGGTCGCAGACGGCGAGGCGCGAGGGGCGCTCCACCGGCGGCAGCGGGATCTCGGGCGCGGCCTTCGACAGGCGGTGGACGGTGAGCTCGGGGAACGAGGTCACGGCGAAGGCGGTACCGGGGCCGAAGGAGGTGATGTGCTGTCCGAGCGTGGGCACCGGCTTGGACAGCCCGCCGACGCTGCCGAGCCAGGTGATCGCCTGCAGCCGGGCCTCGAGCTCGCCGATCAGGGCCGCGAGCACGCCGGCCGACGGCGCGTGGGCCCCGGCCGCGGAGACCAGCGAGGTGAGCGTGGTCGCGGCCAGCGGCGGCAGCGCGGTCGGATGCACCGCGACGCGCGTGCCGTCGACGACCGAGAGCGCCATCTCGAGGCGCATGACGCCGGCGGGGTCGAACCAGTCCGGCACGATCGCGACGAGCGCTCCGCCCGCGGCGATGCCCGAGCGCAGCGCCTCGACCAGCAGGTCGAGCTGCTGGGGTCCGGGCGGATCGAGAAAGCAGTCGATGCGGCCCTCGACGCCGAGCAGCTGCTCGGGCCGCAGCCCGAAGCCGAGCACGACGGGCGCCGCGGGAGACGGTTCGGAGGCCGCTGGCGCGTCGGACATGTGCGCGAAGATAGCCAGGCGCGGATATTGGGAAGCATCGCTTGTGCAACCGACTTGGCGGCTAGCTGCATAGGCCGCCACCGTTTGGGGGATTGATGGAGGTCATTCTGGTCTTGGCAGGGATGCTTGGAGTCGGGCTCATCGCCTGGCCGCGGGTCCAGCGGCGGCGCGGTGCCGCCGCGGCGCCCAAGGCGCGCGTGCGCACCGTCGCCCAGCGGCGCGCGGCGACGCTGCGGTCCGCCGCGCCCGCTCCGCGCGCGCGGATCGCGACCGCCGCGGTGACCGCTCCCCCGCGCGGCGCCGCCGCGTTCGGTGGCGGGACCGGCACGCTGACTGATGTCGACCGGTGGGACGACATGGAGGAGTGGGACACCCCCGCACCGGCACCCGCACCCGCACCGCCCGAGCCCGAAGCCGAGGAGCCCGTCGTCACCCGCAACGGCGGCCGCTCCACCACCTGGGGCGCAGCGCCCGCCGCGGCGGCGCCGGCCTCCAGGCGCCCTCTGCCGCGCGCCGGCGGCGCACCTCGCTACCCGTTGCGCTCCCTGCTGCTGGTGTTCGGCGTGGCCGCGGCCGGGATCGGCGTGATCGCAATCGTGGTGAGCGCCCTCAGCGGCTCCGGATCGCCGGCGGCGCCCAAGCCCGTCGCGCACAAGCTGCCCCCCGTGGCGGCCAGGCCCGCCTCGACCCCCGCGCCGAAGCCGACCCCCGCGGCCCCCACCGCCGCGCAACTGCAGGCGCAGGCGGACTTCGCCGCGTTCCTCAAGGCCCAGGCCGCCCGCCGCGACGGGGCCATCAAGGAAGCG
>JBBSIC010000061.1:0-12120 GCA_038232275.1 Solirubrobacterales bacterium
CGGGCACGCGCGGCGAGAACGTCCGCAAGCTCGGCCGCGCCGCGCAGCACGATCTCCCCGGCGGCGCGGATCTGAAGCCCGAGCGCCGTGTCGAGCACGTCGGAGGACGTCAGGCCGAAGTGGATCCAGCGGCCCGCCTCGCCGGCGGACGCGCTCAGCACGTCGACGAAGGCGGCCACGTCGTGGTCGGTGACCGCCTCGCGCTCCCGGACTGCCGCGACGGTGAACGTCGCCGCGCGGATGGCGTCGAGCTCGTCCGCCGTCGGCTCCTCGAGGGCCTCCGCCGCGGCGACCTCGACGTCGCGCCAGGCGGCCATGCGGGCCTCGTCGGTCCAGACGGCGCCGATCTCGGGGCGCGTGTAGCGGGCGATCACCCGCCCGATGCTACGGGGGCCGTCAGCGGCGCGAACACCCGCGAGGAACGGGACGGTGTCGGGCATCCAGCTACCCTTACTCGCCGCGACCAGTAAGGAGGAGCATATGGATGTGCGGGCAAAGGTGACATCGAAGGGCCAGGTGACGATTCCAAAGTGCGTCCGCGAGGCGCTGGAACTGCACGAGGGCGACGAGCTGATCTTCCGGCTCGAACGCTCACGGGCGCTGGTCGCCAAGAGCCCCGACCTCCTCGCCCTCGCCGGAACCGTGTCGGTCCCGGCCGCCAAGCGCAGCACCCCTTGGGACGAGGTGCTGCGCCGCACACGCCGCGAGAACGCCCGGCGCCGGCGCTGACCGCGTTCGTAGACACCAACGTCCTGATCCGCCACCTCACGGGCGACCCGCCCGAGCTGGCTGAGCGGGCCACTGCCGCGCTGGCCTCCGGCGAGCGCCTGCTCCTCACCGATTTGGTGCTCGCCGAATGTGTCTACGTGCTCGAATCCTTCTACGAGGTCCCGCGGGCGCAAGTGGCGGAGCTCATGCGCGCGGTCTTCGTCTTTCCGACGATCCAGACCCTGGATCCCGCCGCGCTGCTTCGCGCGATCGAGGTCTACGAGTGCGACCGGATCGATTTCGCCGAGGCCTACCTCGTCGCGCAGGCCGAATCCACCGGAGTCACGGAGATCCTCTCCTTCGACCGGACCATCGACCGGGGCGGCAGCGTCACCCGGCGCGAGCCGTGATCAGGACGTCAGGATCCGCGCCGCGAGGTGCGCGGCGTTGCGCGCGTTGTCGAGCCCGACCGCGGCGACGGGGACGCCCGGCGGCATCTGCACGATGGAGAGGATCGCGTCGAGCCCGCCCGCCGCGCTGAGGCGGCCCGACAGCGGGACGCCGATGACCGGCAGGTCGGTGTGCGCGGCGGCGACGCCCGGGAGGGCGGCGGAGAGCCCGGCCCCGGCGATGATCACCCGCAGCCCGCGCATGCGCGCGTTGCGGCAGTACTCCGCGACCATGTCCGGATCGCGGTGGGCCGACATCACGCGGATCTCGTAGCGGATGCGGTACTCCTCGAGCACCGTCCCGGCCTTCTCCATCTCCTCCATGTCGGACTTCGAGCCCATGATGATGCCGACGCGCGGGGCGTCGACCTCGATCCCCTCGAGCTCGGCGACCTCGGTCCGGGTGACCGGCTGGTCGCTCACCGGGCGATGTCGCGGCGCAGCTGGCGTCCGTCGAAGGCGATCATGTCGGCGGCAGCATACGCGGCGTCCCGCGCGGCTTCGAGATCGTCTCCGAGGGCGGTCACGTTGAGCACCCGACCGCCGGCCGTGACGATCTCCCCGTCGCGCTCCGCCGTCCCGGCGTGCACGACCTCGGCGGCGCCGGCCGCCGCCTCGAGGCCGTGGATGACGTCGCCATGGGAGGCACTCGCGGGGTAACCGGAAGAGGCGAGCACGACGGTCACCGCCGCCCGCGGATCCCAGTCGAGCTCGGCGCCGGCGAGGCCGCCGGGTTCACACGCGCGCGACAGCAGGTCGAGCAGGTCCGAGCGCAGGCGCGGGAGCACGACCTGCGTCTCGGGGTCGCCGAAGCGGACGTTGAACTCGAGCACCATCGGCCCGGCCTCGGTCAGCATCAACCCCGCGTAGAGCACGCCGTGAAACGGGGACCCGCGGCGCGCGAGCTCGTCGAGCACCGGCTGGTGGATCGCCGCGATCAGCTCCTCGACGACCGTGTCGGGCAGCTCGGGCACCGGGGAGAAGGCGCCCATCCCGCCCGTGTTGGGGCCGGTGTCGTGCTCGCCGATGCGCTTGTAGTCACGGGCGGGCGCGAGCGCCACCGCGCGCTCGCCGTCGCAGATCGCCAGCAGGGAGACCTCGTCGCCCGTCAGGTGCTCCTCCACCACGACCGGCGCGTCGCCGAAGCGCCGCTCGACGAGCATCGCCTCCAGCGCCTCGCCCGCCTCGAGCTCGTCGGCGGCGATCACGACGCCCTTGCCCGCGGCCAGGCCGTCGGCCTTGATCACGGCCGGATAGCCGCGGATGGCCGCGAGGCCGGTCTCGGGGTCGGTGACCACCGCGAAGTCGCCGGTCGGCACGCCCGCGGCCTGCATGACCTCCTTGGAGAACGCCTTCGAGCCCTCCAGCCGCGCGGCACCGGCGCGTGGCCCGAAGGTCCGGACGCCGGCGTCGGTCAGCGCGTCGACGAGGCCGGCGACGAGCGGCGCCTCCGGCCCGACCACGACGAGCTCGACCCCCGCCTGCGCGGCCGCCCGCGCAAAGGCCTGCGGATCGCCGGGATCGGCCCCTGCGGGGGCGCCGGCGTCCGCGCGGATGCCCGCGTTGCCCGGCGCGCACTGCACCTCGGGAGCCTGCGGTGAGCGCAGCAGCGCGCGCACGAGCGCATGCTCGCGCCCCCCGGAGCCGACGACCAGCACCTTCACCGCGCGCGCCTAGAGGGAGCCGATGAAGTCGTCAATCGGGATCGCGGACAGCGACTCGTACCGGCCCGTGCCGCGGGAGCCGAGCTCGAGGGAGACGCGCGCCATGGTCTTGTCGTCGGGCACCTCGACGACGCTGATGAAGTCGTACTGCCCGAGGGTCGCCCACTGCGCCTTGACGCTGGCGCCGAGCTGCTCGACCTCGGTGTTGACCTCCTTGATCCGGTTGGGGTTGTTCTTGATGGTCTGGACCCCCTCGGATGAGAGGGTGGCGAGCATGATGTAGGTGGGCACGGCGCTCCTCTGGAGTGATCGACAGGCACTGCAGGCCGAACCTCTACCCGATGTCCGGTGTTCCGTGCCCACCGGGTACGTTTCCGCGCACCGCGCATGCCGCTTCTACGCACACCCCTCCTCGCCACCGTGGCGGCCCTCGCCCCCGCGGCGCCGGCGGCGGCCGTGCCGGCGCTCGCCCCGCTGAAGCCGTGCTACGTCTCGGTGCTCCAGGCCCCGCCGGACCACTACGAGACGGAGGCGATCGACGTCAGCGGCAGCGGCTTCACCCCCGGCGCGAAGGTCGACGTGCGCGTCGACGGCGCCGTTGCGCAGTCCGGCGTCGTCGTCGACGCGGCCGGGAACCTCCCGGCGGGCGCGGTCAGCGCGCCGACGGTCAAGGCGGGGGAGCGCCGCTTCACCGTCACCGCCGCCGAGCAGGCCAACGCCGCCAAGACGGCGTCCGCGGACGCGCTGGCGAGCAACCTGTCGGTCAACGTCAGGCCGCGTGACGCCCGCCCGGCGCGGCGCATCCGCTTCCGCGGACGCGGCTTCACCGACCCCGGCGCCGCGGTCTACGCGCACTACGTGCGCAGGGGCGCCGCCAAGCCGCGCAAGACGGTGCGCCTCGTCGCGCGACCGGCTGGCGCCTGCGGGACCTTCTCCGTCCGGCGCCGCCAGTTTCCCTTCACCCCGAAGACGGGGCGCTGGAGGGTGCAGATCGACCAGCACCGCGCCTTCACCGCGGCCGGCCGCTGGTGAACCTGCTGGTGCTCGTCAGCCGCCGCGGCTGACTCGACGATCGCGCCGACCGGATGTACACAGGTCCGCCCCCCACTGCCTTCGGAGGCAGCGCGTGGCTCTACCACGTGCAAATCTCTGAGGTGGCAATCTGGCGAAGCGTTCTGGGAGCAGCCTTCGGCCGCGACATTCTCGCGTGGGTCCTATCGTGCCCGGCTCACGTCGCCGCGACGACCGGGAACGCGACAAGGGGGAAGGCTGGCATGACACGCAACTGGCATTGGGCTCTCGTTGTTGCGACCCTGCTCGCAGCGCCGGTGATCGGCGGCTGCGGTGGCGGCGACAAGAGCGACACCACTCCCGCAGTGACTCCTGCGACGACGCCCGCGGCAAGCGCGACGGCTGCCGGGCACGACAAGCCCAAGAAGCACAAGAAAAAGCCCGTACCCAAGGCGCCCGCGACCGCGCAGACCGCGACGCCTGCCACGACGGCCGGCGGCTCCGCGACGCCGGATCGGAGCCCGAAGCTCGTCAAGATCAAGGTGACCGTGACGGCTGGGAGCATCACGGTGAGCCCCAGCCCCCTGCCCGCCGGCAAGGGGCTCCTGTTCCGCGTGACCGGCCATGGTGTCGGCGACAAGCAGGTCCTCAGCGCGACCTCGAAGGGTCAGGTCGTCGGCTACGCCCGCGTCAAGCCCGCACGCGTGCTGCTTCAGACCCGCTCGATCGACGCCGGAACACTGGAGCTCAAGGTCGGAGACCGGGTGAAGAAGGTGCCCGTTCGCTGAGGCTTCTTCGTGCGGCTACGCCGCAACCGGCGCCTGCACGTTCCCGCCGGCGCGCGCGAAGCTGAGCGCGCCATCGGCTGCGTCGACCAGTACACGGTCGCCCGCCGTGAAGCGGCCGTCGAGGATCCCGCGCGCGAGCTGGTCGACCAGGTGCTTCTGGATGACGCGCTTGAGCGGCCGGGCCCCGTAGGTCGGGTCGTAGCCGAGTTCTCCGAGCAGGTCGCGCGCGGCCTCCGACAGGGAGATATCGACGCCGAGGGCGGCCACGCGGGTCACCAGCTGGGCGACCTGCAGCTCGACGATCGCGCCGATCTGGTCCCGCAACAGGGCCGAGAACTCGACGATGTCGTCGAGGCGGTTGATGAACTCCGGCTTGAAGAACGACTCCGCGCCGGCGCGCCCGGAGGGGATGTTGGACGTCATGATCAGCACGGCGTTCTTGAAGTCGACCGTCCGGCCCTGGCCGTCGGTCAGGCGCCCGTCGTCGAGCACCTGCAGCAGGATGTTGAAGACGTCGGTGTGGGCCTTCTCGATCTCGTCGAGCAGCACGACCGCGTACGGCCGCCGGCGCACCGCCTCGGTGAGCTGGCCGCCCTCGTCGTAGCCGACGTAGCCGGGAGGCGCGCCGACCAGCCGGGACACGGCGTGCTTCTCCATGTACTCCGACATGTCGATGCGGATCATCGCGTGCTCGTCGTCGAACATGAACTCGGCCAGCGCCCGCGCCAGCTCGGTCTTGCCGACCCCGGTCGGGCCGAGGAACAAAAAGGAGCCGATCGGGCGGTCGGGGTCGCTCAGCCCGGCGCGGGAGCGGCGCAGGGCGTTGGCGACGGCCTCGACGGCCTCCGCCTGGCCCACGACGCGCTCGTGCAGGCGGTCCTCCATGTGGATCAGCTTCTGCATCTCGGACTCCAGCAGGCGCGAGACCGGGATGCCCGTCCAGCGCGCGACGACGTCGGCGATCTCGTCGGCGTCGACGCGGTCGGAGAGGTAGACGTTGGGCTCGGCGCTCGCGTCCTCGGTCTCGTCAACCTCCGCGAGCCGGCGCTCGAGCTGCGGGATCTCCCCGTGGCGCAGCTCGGCGGCGCGCGCGAAGTCCGCCTCGCGCTCGGCGCGCTCGAGCTCGATGCGCGCCTGGTCGAGGCGCTCGGCGACGCCCTTGTGCCCCTCGGCCTGCTCGCGCTCGCGCTCCCAGATGGCGCGCATCCCCGTCGCCTGCTCCTGCAGCTCGGCGAGCTCGCGCTCGATCTCCGCCTTGCGCGCCGACGCGGTGTCGTCGGAGTCGACGGCGAACTGCTCGATCTCAAGCTGCTTGATGCGCCGCTCGACCTCGTCGATCTCCGTCGGGACGGACGAGAGCTCGATCGCGACGCGCGAGGCGGCCTCGTCAACCAGGTCGATCGCCTTGTCGGGCAGGAAGCGGTCGGCGATGTAGCGCTCGGACAGGGTGGCGGCGGCGATCAGCGCCGCATCGGTGATGCGGACGCCGTGGTGGGCCTCGTACTTGGGCTTCAGGCCGCGCAGGATCGCGATCGTGGCCTCGACGGACGGCTCGCCCACCATCACGGGCTGGAAGCGCCGCGCCAGGGCGGCGTCCTTCTCGACGTGCTTGCGGTACTCGTCGAGCGTCGTGGCGCCGACCGCCCGCAGCTCGCCGCGGGCGAGCATCGGCTTGAGCAGGTTGGCGGCGTCGACCGCGCCCTCGGCGGCGCCGGCCCCCACGATCGTGTGCAGCTCGTCCATGAACAGCACGATCTCGCCGCGCGCGTCCTGGATCTCCTTGAGCACGGCCTTCAGGCGCTCCTCGAAGTCGCCGCGGTACTTCGAGCCTGCCAGTAGCGCGCCGATGTCCAGCGCGACGACCTTGCGGTCGCGCAGGGGCTCCGGGACGTCCTCGGCGACGATGCGCTGGGCGAGCCCTTCGACGATCGCCGTCTTGCCGACGCCGGGCTCGCCGATCAGCACGGGGTTGTTCTTGGTGCGGCGGGAGAGGACCTGGATCACGCGGCGGATCTCGTCGTCGCGGCCGATGACCGGGTCGAGCGCGCCGTCGCGCGCGGCCTGCGTGAGGTCGCGGCCGAACTTCTCGAGCGCCTGGTACTTGTCCTCGGGCGACTGGTCGGTGACGCGGTGCGGGCCGCGCACCTGCTCGATCGCCTTGAGCGCCTCATCGCGCGTGACGCCGTTGCGGCGCAGCGCATCGCCGGCCGCGCCGTCGGCGGCCGCCAGGCAGAGGAGCATGTGCTCGGTGGAGATGTACTCGTCGCCGAGCTTCCCGGCCTCCTTCTCGGCGGCGCGCAGGATCGCGAGCAGCTCGGGCGCCATGGTGGGCTCGGCGGCGCTCGAGAGCGTGGGCTGGGCGAGCAGGGCGGCGTTGACGTCGGCGCGCACGCCCTCCGGGTTGGCGCCGAGGCGGCGCAGGACCGGGAGCACGACGCCGTCGGCCTGCTCGAGCAGCGCGGCAAGCAGGTGCTCGGGCAGCGCCCGGGAGTGCCGGCGGCCCGCCGCCAGCGACAGCGCCGCGGAAAGGGCCTCCTGAGACTTGATCGTGAAGCGGTCGGCCTGCATGGTATTCATATCTTAGTCGGTCGGACTGAGATCTTGGATGCAGCGAAAGTTGCGCAACTTCGGAGCTACTGGGGCGTTTACGGACAGTGGTTGCAACACCCGTTGAAGTTCCTGTTAGGTTCGGCACGCTGTGGCGGCTTTCGCCCTGTAGCAACAGGTCATCAATGCTCTAGGAGGTAGTGTTTTGACGGTACATTCCGGGCGTCTCCGCCGAGGCGGCGCGCTCATCAGCCTTACCGGGGTCGCGGCGATCGTCGCGTTCTCCTCGGCCAGCGCATACGTCGGCGGCAACGGAAGTGGCCCCCAGGCGACCTCCGACGCTCCCGACCTGCGCACCGCGACGGTCCTCCGCGCCCCGGTGCCGAGCTCGCCCTTGGCGCCGCAGATCCGCTTCTGCTACGACCAGGCAGTCACCACGGTCGTCCCCAACGACCTGTACGTGCAGGACTACGATTCGGCCGCGTACGTTGGAGCGTCGACTGCCGCCGTGGACCCGGCCGCCCAGAACTGCGTAATCGCGGACTTCCCCGCCGGCACGGACGTCGGGCAGGGCACGCTCGGCACCTCTGACACCGGCGCTGTGACCGACATCGCCGGCCTGGGTACCCCGGAGGCCTCCACGCCGCTCGCGGGCAGCAAGGTCACGCCGGTCGCCGGCGCCACCACCGGCCCCGACCTCGTCACCGCCAGCGCGCAGGCGGGGACCAACCAGGTGACCTACACGTTCGACGAGAACGTGGACCCGAACGGCGCCTTCAACGGTTCGGACTTCGGCTACTACACCGCCTCCAGCGACGGCGCCGCGCCGATCACGGGCATGAGCGTGGCCGCGGTCGACGGGCCGACCGTGGTGGTGAACTTCGCCGCGGCGGTCAACGGGGCCAAGCAGTTCATCACCACCCAGGACGCCGTCACCGACATTCCCACCGACACCGTGACGACGGGCTCCTCGATCGGGTCTGCCGGCACGGGGGTCACCGCGTCGCCGAGCATCGCGTCGGCGACCAAGCAGGCCAACAACCAGATCGTCAACGTGACGTTCAACGCGGCCGTCAATCCCGGCAGCCCCACCGACGCCTTCGCCTACCGCGAGGACGGCGGGACGCTGTCCGTCGACTCGATCGGCACGGCGAACGACGTCAGCAACCAGACGCTGACGTTCAGCCTCAACCCGGACGCCCAGAAGGATCCGGCCTCCGTCGTGCGGATCGGGATCACACCCGGTGCGGCCCCGGCGCGCACGGGTGGCAACGACAACACCTACGGTGGCGCGGCCATCGGGACGGCCAACAGCACGGCCGGCTACACGGACGGCCCGGATCTGCTGAGCACCGTCATCGACGATGCGGCCAACCGCGCGGCGTTCAGCTACGACGAGCCGCTGAGCAACGACCCGGCGAACACTCCGGCGGGCAGCGACTTCACGCTGAAGAACTCGGACGGGACGACCCAGACCGGCCAGAACGGCGGCGAGGTTCTCAGCGCGGACCGCAAGACCGTGTCGGTGGTGTTCAGCGGCTCCGTCTCGGCGGCGGTCGGCGTGGCGAACGACTACGCCGCGATCGTCGACGAGACGGCCGAGCAAAACGTCTCGCCCGAGGGCTCTGTCGGCGTCGGCCCGGCGGTCAACTGCCAGCCGGGCACGTGTCCGGTGCAGACGGTGGTGCCGCCGGTGGTGCCGCCGGTGGTGACGCCGGTGGTGACGCCGACGGTGACGCCGACGGTGACGCCTCCGCCGCCGAGCGGCCGTAAGACGCCTCGCCTGTCGGCCAAGGTGAGCCCGAAGCGCGACAAGCGCAAGCCGTTCCGCTACACCACGAGGGGCAAGGTCCTGCGGCCCGCCGGCGTGTCCGCGTCGGCCGGCTGCAAGGGCTCCGTCAAGGTGCAGGTCAAGGTCGCCCGAAGCGGCAAGACGGTCTCGTCGCGCCGCGTGAAGGTGCGGTCGAGCTGCCGCTTCACCAGCAAGGTGTCGTTCAAGAGCACCAAGCGCTTCCGGCACCGCTCCGGGAAGCTGAAGTTCGTCATCCGCTTCCACGGCAACGGCGCGCTGAAGAGCCGGCGCGTGACCCGCACGGTCCGCTTCGGCTGATCGTCGGCTGAGGCGCTAGATCGACCCGCCCGGCCCCCGCTCCTCGGAGCGGGGGCCGGCGTCGTTAACGGCCGCGCGGCGGCCGGGTCCGGCGCGCGACGGGCACGAGCGCCGTGCCGGTCACCTCGTAGCGCACGACCTCGGCCCGCAGCGACCGCCGCACGTCCTCCACGCGCGCCTCGAGGTCGGCCTCGAGCCGCTCGGCCCGGCGCTCGAGCTGGACGAGCCGGCGGGCCATGCGCTCGAGCTGCTCCTCCATCTCGAGCACTCGCTCGACGCCCGCGAGATTCATGCCGAGCTCGACCGTCATCTGCTGGATCCGGCGCAGCCGCTCGACGTCGCGCTGGGAGTACAGCCGCGTGCCCTTCGGTGAGCGCCTCGGCGCGATCAGGCCGCGCTGCTCGTACATCCGCAGCGTCTGCGGGTGCATCTCGGCGAGCTCGGCGGCGACCGAGATCATGAACACGCCGCGCCCGGAGTCCACCGACGCGGTGACCGTGGCGCGGCGGCGGCCCCGGGGCTCGGACGTGCTCATGCCGCAGTCCGGGTCGAGGCGGCGGCCGCCCGCAGCATCGCCTCGCGCGGGTTGCCGTTCAGCACGCGGGCGAGGTCGTCGACGGCCTCGCGCTGCTCGTCGGACAGCGTGCCCGGGACCTCGATGGCGAAGCGGTAGTGGATGTCGCCGCGGCCCGCGCCGTCGAGGCGCGGCGGGCCCTCGCCGCGCACGCGCTGCAACGATCCGTGCAGCGTTCCGGGCTTCACGCGCAGCGTCTTGGTCCCGCCGAGGGTCGGGACCTCGACGTCGGCGCCGCGGAGCGCCTCGACGACGGTGATCGGGATCTCGACCTCGAGATTGTCGCCCTTGCGCGCGAACACCGGCGATGCGCTCACCCGCGTGACCACGTAGAGATCGCCCTGGGGCCCGCCGCGCAGGCCGGACTCGCCCTTGCCGGCCAGGCGGATGCGCGAGCCGTCGCGCACGCCGGCGGGGATGTTGACCTTGTAGCGCTTGAGCTCGCGCTGGCGGCCCTCCCCGTGGCAGGTGTGACAGGGGCGCTCGATGACCGTGCCCGCGCCGTTGCAGCGCGAGCACGGGCGGGTGATCGAGAACAGCCCCTGGCCCTGGGACTCCACGCCGCGGCCCTGGCAGACGGGGCAGACGATCGGCGCGGTGCCCGGCTCGGCCCCCGTGCCGCGACAGGTCGGGCACGGCGCGTGCGTGGTGACGGCGACCGGGATCTGGGCGCCCGCGACGGCCTGGGCGAACGAGATCGAGACCTCCGTCTCGAGGTCGCGGCCCTTCTCGGTCGCCGGCCGCGTGCGCGCCCCGCCCCCGCCGAAGCGCCCCGACGCCGACCCGAACAGGTCGGAGAGGATGTCCGAGAAGCCGCCGGGGTCGGTGCCCGGGGCCCCGCCGCCCCCGCTGCCGAACGGGGCACCGCCGGCGAAGACCGACCCGCCCCGGTCGTACTTCTTGCGCTTCTCGGCGTCCGAGAGGACGTCGTAGGCCTCGGAGATCTCCTTGAAGCGCTCCTCGGCCTTCGCGTCGCCCGGGTTGCGGTCCGGGTGGTACTGGCGGGCCAGCTTGCGGTAGGCCTTCTTGATCTCGTCCTGTGAGGCCTTCTTGTCGATGCCCAGGACCTTGTAGTAGTCGCCGCGCGCCATGGCCGATTACTGCGCGACGACCACGCGCGCCGGTCGCAGGACCGCCGCGCCGAGCCGGTAGCCGGCCTGGTAGACCTCGGCGACGGTCCCGGGTGCATGGCCCTGCGCGGGCATCTGCGCCATCGCCTCGTGCTCGGTGGGGTCAAAGACCTCGCCCAGGGGCGCGAAGGCCTCGATGCCGACCCGGCCGAGGGCGGTCTTGAACTCGTCCTGGACCGCCCGGATGCCCTTGACCCAGTCAGCCGACTCGGCGTGCTGCTCGGCCGCCGCGAGCGCGAGCTCGAGGTGATCCAGCGCGGGCAGCAGCTCCCTGGCGACGCGGCCCACGCCGCGCTCCTCGGCCTGGCCGGCCTGCGCGGTCATGCGCTTGCGGAAGTTCTCGAACTCCGCCTGCTTGCGCTGGGCCAGGTCGAGGTACTCCTGCGCGCGCGCCTCGGCGCGCTCGAGCGGATCCGGCTCCGGGGCCTGGGCCCCGGGCTCGGACTCGGGCTGCGGCGCGTCGGGCGCCGGCGCCTCCTCGGGCGCCGGCTCGGAGATCGCCGGCTGCTGGGTCTCCTCGGCGCTCACTTCTCGTCGACCACCTCGGCGTCGACGACCTCCTCGTCGGCCGCGGCACCCTCGGACGTGCCGTTGGAGGAGGCCTCGGAGGCCTGCTGCTCGGCCTGGGCGCGCTCGTACATCGCCTCGGAGACCTTGTGAAACGCCGTCTGCAGGCGGTCGGTCTTGGCCTTGATCTCCTCCGCGTCCTCGGAGGCCACGGACTCGTTGACCTCCTTGATGGCGGCCTCGATCTCCGTCTTTGAGGCCTCGTCGACCGCGTCGCCGAGGTCCTTGAGCTGCTTCTCGGCGTTGTAGGCCGCGGACTCCGCGTTGTTGCGCGCCTCGACGAGCTCGCGCAGGCGCTTGTCCTCGTCGGCGTGCGACTCGGCGTCGGAGACCATGTTCTTGATCTCCTCGTCGGAGAGGCCGGAGCCGGCCTTGATCTCGATCTTCTGTTCCTTGCCCGTGCCGAGGTCCTTCGCGCTGACGGCGAGGATGCCGTTGGCGTCGATGTCGAACGTGACCTCGACCTGGGGGATGCCGCGCGGGGCGGGCGGGATGCCCGTCAGCTGGAACTTGCCCAGCGACTTGTTGTAGGTCGCCATCTCGCGCTCGCCCTGCAGGACGTGGATCTCCAC
>JBBSIC010000062.1:0-10095 GCA_038232275.1 Solirubrobacterales bacterium
ATCCCCGAGATGCCCTTCTCGTACATCAGGTCGACGATCAGCTTGAGCTCGTGCAGGCACTCGAAGTAGGCCATGCGCGGGTCATAGCCGGCCTCCACGAGCGTCTCGAAGCCCGCCCGCACCAGCTCGGAGGCGCCGCCGCAGAGCACGGCCTGCTCGCCGAAGAGGTCAGTCTCGGTCTCCTCCCGGAAGGTCGTCTCGATGACGCCGCCGCGCGTGCAGCCGATGCCGCGGGCGTAGGCCAGCGCCAGCGCCTGGGCGTTGCCCGTCGCGTCCTGGTCGATCGCGATCAGCCCCGGGACGCCGGAGCCCTCGAGGTACTGGCGGCGGACGATGTGGCCGGGGCCCTTTGGGGCGACGAGCGCGACGTCGACATCGGGCGGCGGCTCGACCTCGTCGTAGTGGATCGAGAAGCCATGGCCGAAGAGCACGAGGTTGCCCTTCTCGATCCCATCGGCGACGTCGGCGGTCCACACGTCGCGGTGCAGCTCGTCGGGGACGAGGACCATCACGAGGTCGCCGCGGGCGGCGGCGTCGGCGACGCCTGTGACCTCGAGGCCCGCGGATCGCGCCTTCTCGGCCGAGGCGGAGTCCTCACGCAGGCCGACGACGACGTCGACGCCCGAGTCCTTGAGGTTCAGCGAGTGGGCGTGGCCCTGGGAGCCGTATCCGATGATCGCCACCGTCTTGCCCTCGAGCCGGCGCAGGTCGGCGTCGTCGTCGTAGAAGATGTCCTTGTCAGCCATAGGGCCGCAAGGCTACGCGGTGGCCGCGGCGACCCACGTGCGGGCCGGGAGCCGCAGGACGCCGTCGGCGTCCTCGTACTGCGCGAGCTTGCCCCGCAGCGCGTCGCGGACCGCGTCGCGGTCTTCGGCGCCCAGCGCGCGGATGACGGCCCCCGCGCGCGACATGTCCGCCGTGCGGGCCCACCAGGCGTCGAAGGCCTCCGCCATCGTGAAGGCCAGCGCCTCGACCACGATGCCGTCGACGAAGCCGGCGGCCTCGAGCAGCTCGGCCAGCCGACCCTCGCGGGCGAACGAGAACTGCCCCGGCTGGCCGGGCGGCGGCGGCTCGGCGTGCCCGAGCTCGACCAGCGTCGGCGTCACCACGGACGACCAGGGGTTCTCCTCCGCCGCCGTCCAGGCCGTGGTCGCGAAGCGCCCGCCCGGCCGCAGCACCCGGCGCACCTCGCGCAGGGCGGCCCCGGGGTCGGGCAGGAACATCAGGCCGAAGCGGCACAGCACGACGTCCTGCGACGCCGCGTCGACGTCGATCGACTCCATGTCGATCTGCTTGAAGCGGATGTCGTCGGCCCCGCGCTGCCTGGCGTGGCGCTGCGCCGCGCTGAGCATCTCCGGCGCGAAGTCGGACATCAGCAGGCTGCCGCCGGGCTGGATCAGCTCGTGCGCCAGCAGGCCGAGCTCGCCGGTCCCGGCGGCGAGCTCGAGCACGCACGCGCCCGGCTGCAGGTGCGCGTGGTCGAGCATCCACGCCGTCACCGGCATCAGGTTGTCGCGCTGCGCGGGGGCACCGCGCTCCCAGCCTTCGGCGACGCTGCCCCAGCCCTCGCGCGACTCGGCGCGGTACTCGTCGGCGTTGTCCATCTCTTGAAGGCTACGGCGCGCGGGAAGCCGGCCGCGCCGCAGCTTGCCCGACGCCGTGCGCGGGAGCGCGTCGACGGCCTCGAAGGCCTTCGGGATCTTGAAGGCCGCGAGGCGCTCGCGGCAGAAGCCACGCAGCGCGCCGGCGTCGAGCGGGCGGCCGGGGGCGGGAACCACCAGCGCCACGAGCGCCTCCCCCCACTCGGAGTCCGGGCGACCGAGCACGGCGGCATCGGCCACGTCGGGGTGCGCGGTCAGGACGTCCTCTATTTCATCAGGCGCCACGTTCTCCCCGCCCGTGACGATCGTGTCGGACTTGCGCCCGGCGACGGTCAGCCGGCCGCGCGCGTCGAGGCGCCCGAGGTCGCCCGTGCGCAGCACGCCCCCGCCGGCGACCACGGGCCCGGAGACCAGGATCTCCCCGTCGCCGGCGATGCGCACGTCGACCCCGGGGAGCGGCCAGCCCGCGGTCCTGAGATCGCCGGGCTCGGAGACCGTGACCTGCGAGGTCGTCTCGCTGAGCCCGTAGGTCTGCGCGACTGGGACGCCGGCGGCGAGCGCGCGCGCCATCAGCTGCGGGCCGGCGGGCCCGCCGCCGAGCAGGACGCGGCGCAGCCGCGGCGGCTCGCGCAGGCCCGCTTCCAGTAGCCGGCCGAGCATGGTCGGGACGAGCGAGACGAGGGTCGCCTCGCCGCGCAGCAGCCGGGCGCTCACCTGAGCGGCGTCGAACGGCGGCGGCACGAGCACCGCGGTCGTCGCGTAGATCACCGACCGCAGCAGCACCATCAGCCCGCCGACGTGCGACAGCGGGAGCGGGCACAGCCAGCGCTCGTCGGGGTCCAGGCCGAGCGCCAGCGCCGAGCCGGTGGCGTTGGCCATGACATTGGCGGCGCTGATGCGGACGGGCTTGGGCGTGCACGTCGTGCCCGAGGTGTGCACCACCAGCACGACGCCGGGCCGTCCGGTCACGCCGGCGCGCTGCCGGCGCTCGGCCTCTGAGAGCCGCGGGTCGAGCGGGACGGCGGCGACGCCGCGCAACAGGCAGGCGTGCAGGGCGACGGCGAAGTCCAGGCCCGGCGGGTGGTCGATGACGACCGCGTCGCCCGCGGGCAGGGCGAGCGCCTCGGCGCGCTCGAGCAGCTCGGCGTAGGTCAGCCGCTCGTCGCCGCACTCGAGCGCGACCCGGTCCGGGCGGCGCCGGGCGGCGGTGATCAGCCAGGGCTCCACCTCGGCGACGGTACCCTCCCGCGGCAATGGAGACCGTGACCTGGACCGGAGCCGGCGACTTCGAGGACATCCGCTACGAGACGTCGGGCGATGGCATCGCCAAGATCACGATCGACCGGCCCGAGGTCCGCAACGCCTTCCGACCGCAGACCGTCGTCGAGCTCTCCGAGGCCTTCGAGCGCGCCCGCGAGGACACCGGCGTCGGCGTGATCGTCCTCACCGGCGAGGGCGAGCTGGCGTTCTGCTCGGGCGGCGACCAACGCGTGCGCGGCGACACGGGCTACCTGCCCGAGGGGGCGTCGGTCGGGCGCTTTCACGTGACCGACCTGCAGGTCCAGATCCGCCGGCTGCCCAAGCCCGTGGTCGCGATGGTCGCCGGCTACGCGATCGGCGGCGGGCACGTCCTGCACCTGGTCTGCGACCTCACGATCGCCGCCGACAACGCGCGCTTCGGGCAGACGGGGCCGCGCGTTGGCTCGTGGGACGGCGGGTTCGGCGCGTCGCTGATGCGCGACCTGATCGGGCCCAAGCGCGCCAAGGAGATGTGGCTGCTCTGCCGCCAGTACGACGCGCGGCAGGCGCTCGAGATGGGGCTCGTGAACACCGTCGTGCCGCTCGACGCGCTCGAGGCAGAGACGGTTCGGTGGTGCCGCGAGATGCTCGCCCTCTCCCCCTTTGCGCTGCGCCTGGTCAAGGCCAGCTTCAACGCGCACGAGGACGGCTACACGGGCATCCAGCAGCTCGCGCACGACACCAACCTCCTGTTCTACGCCAGCGAGGAGGCGGCCGAGGGCCGCGAGGCCTACAAGGCAAAGCGCCCGCCGGACTTCACGAAGTTCCCCCGGCGCCCCTAGCGATGGCCGGGACCGTCGCCCCGCTGAGCCGCCCCAGCGCCGTCCGCATCTGGCTGATGGCCGCGCGGCCGCGCACGCTGCCGACGGGCGCCGCCCCGGTGCTCGTCGGGACCGCGCTCGCCCAGGCGGCGGGGACGTTTCACGCCCTGCGCTTCGTCGCCGCGCTGGTCGGCGCGATCTTCATCCAGGTCGGCGCGAACCTGTCAAACGACTACTCCGACGCCCGCCGCGGCGCCGACACCGAGGACCGCCTCGGCCCGGTGCGCGTGACCGCCGGCGGGCTCGTCCCGCCGCGGCAGGTGCTCGTCGCCACCGCCGTCGCGTTCGGGATCGCCGTGCTGGCCGGCGCGTACCTGATCGCCACCGCCGGCGTCGAGATCCTGCTCGTCGGCGTCGCGTCGATCCTCGCGGGCGTGCTCTACACCGGCGGGCCGCGCCCCTACGGCTACGAGGGCCTCGGCGAGGTCTTCGTGTTCCTGTTCTTCGGCGTGGCGGCCGTGGCCGGCTCGTACTTCGCGCAGACCGAGCGCTGGGACTGGGAGGCGTTCGCGCTCGCGGTTCCGGTTGGTCTGCTCGCGGCGTCGCTGCTCGTCGTCAACAACGTCCGCGATCTCGACACCGACCGCCGCGCGGGCAAGCGCACGCTGGCCGTGCGCCTCGGCCGCGAACGGACGCGGGCGCTGTACGCCGGGATGCTCGCGCTCGCCTACGCGACGGTGCCGATCGCCTGGCTCGCCGGGTCGCTGGACGCCTGGATCGCGCTGACCTGGCTGACGATCCCGGTCGCGGTCCGGCTGGTCAGGACGGTGCGCGAGCACACCGACGGGGCGACGCTCAACCGCGCCCTCGCCGGCACGGCGATGCTCGAGCTCGCGTTCTGCGTGCTGCTCAGCGCCGGCATCCTGGCGAGCTAGGCCCATGAAGGTCGACGTCGAGCCGCTGCGCCTGAGGCTGCGGCGGCCGCTGGTCAGCGCCTGGGGGGAGCTGGCCGAGCGCGAGCTGCTGATCGTCACGCTGACCGACCGCGACGGTGAGAGCGGGCGCGGCGAGGCCGCGGCGCTCGAGCCCTACGACGGCGTGGCGCCGGCCGCCGTCCGCGCCGCCCTGGATGCCTACGCCGCGGTCCTGGCCGCCGCGCCGCCGGGCGCCGGGCCGGAGGAGCTCGTCGACGCCTGCCGCGCCGAGCGCGACCTGCCGCAGGCCCTCGCGGCGATCGACCTCGCGCTGTGGGACCTCGAGGGCCGCCGCGCTGGTGCGCCCGTGCACGCGCTCCTGGAGCCGGCCGCCGCGCCCCCGCTGCCCATCCCGGTCAATGCGACGCTCTTTGCGACCGACCGCGCGGGGGCGGCCGCCGAGGCGGTCGAGGCCGTCGCGCGCGGCTTCGGCACCCTGAAGGTCAAGGTCGGCACCGGGGACGACGCGGGCCGCGTGGCGGCCGTGCGCGCGGTCGCTCCCGGCGCGCTCATCCGCGTCGACGCCAACGGCGCGTGGGCGACGCCGCAGGAGGCCTTGGCGCACCTGCGGGCGCTCGAGCCCGTGAACCTCGAGCTCGCGGAGGAGCCCGTCCACGGCGTCGCCGGGCTGCGCGCCGTGCGCGACGGCACGCCGATCCCGATCGCGATGGACGAGACGGCTGCGCTCGCCGGCGCGGCCGGCGCGGGCGCCTGCGACCTCGTCTGCCTGAAGATCTCCCGCTGCGGCGGCATCTCCGGCCTGTTGCGGGCGGCGGCCGCGGCGCGCGCCGCCGGCAGCGCGGTCTACCTCGCCTCGACCTTCGACGGCCCCTTCGGGATCGCCGCCGCGCTGCACGCCGCGGCCGTGCTCGCCACCGACGGGCCGCTCCCGGCCTGCGGCCTGGCCACCCTCGGCTCCTTCGAGGACGTCGAGACGCCCTTCCTCCTTGCCGGCGGGGCGCTGTCGGTGCCGGGGGGACCGGGGTTGCTGGGAGCGTGGTAGGGCGTGGCCGACGCTGGGCTCGAGGCAGCCGCCTGGCGCGACTCGCCGACGAGGAAGCGGTCGCAGCGCCCGGGTAGGACGAATCCGGTCGCCATCCGCAGATACGGCATGCAATGGATGCCCTATCTGCGACCGATGCGGCCACCATTGCCTATGACGAGCGACATGCAGACCGTCAGCATCGCGCGGGGCCGAAGCGGAGGCGCCGCGTTCCCAGCGCTGTCTGTCCCAAACCGTCGCGCGTCTGCAGCAATGACGCCCGACCCACGAAGGATGAGCTCAGCCCTGCTCGACGACCCAGTCGATGCAGGCCGTGAGCGCGCGGACGTCGTCGGGGTCGACGGCCGGGAACATGGCGATGCGCAGCTGGTTGCGGCCGAGCTTGCGGTAGGGCTCGGTGTCGACGATCCCGTTGGCCCGCAGGGTCGCGGCGAGCTGCGCGGCGTCAACGTCGTCTGAGAAGTCGATCGTGCCCGTCACCAGCGAGCGGTGGGCGGGCTCCTGAACGAAGGGGCTGGCGAACGGCGAAGCCTCCGCCCAGTCGTAGAGGTGCGAGGAGGATGCCGTCGTGCGCCCGACGCAGAAGTCCAGGCCGCCGCCCGCGTGCATCCACTCGATCTGGTCGGCGAGCAGGAGCAGGGTCGCGAGCGCCGGGGTGTTGTAGGTCTGGTGCTTGCGCGAGTTCTCCAGCGCCGTCTTGAGCGACAGGAACTCGGGGATCCAGCGGTCCGTGGCCGCGAGCTCGTCGATGCGCTCCTGCGCCGCGGGGCTGAGCAGCGCAAGCCACAGGCCCCCGTCGGCGGCGAAGCACTTCTGCGGGGCGAAGTAGTAGGCGTCGGCGTCGGCGACGTCGACCGGGAGCCCGCCGGCGCCGGACGTCGCGTCGATGAGCACGAGCGCGTCCCCGGCGGGGCGCTGCACGGGCACCATCACGCCGGTGGAGGTCTCGTTGTGCGCCCAGGCGACGACGTCGGCGCGGGCGTCGCCGCGCGGCACCGGCGCCTCACCCGGCTCGGCGGCCACGATGACCGGGTCGCCGAGGAACGGCGCCCCGTCGGTGACCTTGGCGAACTTGCCCGAGAACTCGCCGAAGGTCAGATGCAGGGCGCGCTCGCGCACGAGGCCGAGGGCGGCGGCGTCCCAGAAGCACGTCGTCCCGCCGTTGCCGAGCGCGATCTCGTAGCCGTCGGGCGCCGAGAAGAGCTCGAGCAGCCCTTCCTGCACCTGCGCGACGAGATCCTTGACCGGCGCCTGCCGGTGCGAGGTCCCCATCAGATCGACCCGTCCGGCGAGCCTGGCGAGCTGCTCGGCGCGGACCTTCGACGGCCCGGCGCCGAAGCGGCCGTCGACGGGGCGCAGGTCGGCGGGGATCTCGAGGAGCGTCTTCTCGGGCACGGCCGGCTCAGGCTAGCCGAGCGATCAGTGGCGGCCCTCGGCGAACTCCTCGACGATCTTCGCGCAGAAGGCCGGGAGGTCGTCCGGCTTGCGGCTCGAGACGAGCCCGTTGTCGACGACGACCTCCTCGTCGACGACCGTGACCCGGAAGGGATGCGCGGGCCGGTCAGGGGATCTGCCGCAGCTGCGCGCGGAGGTCGTCGACCTCCGTCACCGCTTCGGCGGCCGCGTGCTCTGCGTCCTTGACCGCGTCATGGGCCGCGGCGGCTTCGGACTCGCTGCGCAGCAGCGTGCGCCGCGCCTGTTCGAGGCGCTCCTCGGCGGCCTGCGCGGCGACGTGGCGTCGGGCGAGCTGGTCGCGCAGCCGCTCGGCCGCCTGTGCGGCGTGACGCTCGCGGAGCTCGAGCTCGGCGCGGCGCTCCGCGCGGGCCTCGGCCTCGCGGTCGCGGGCGGGCCCGTCCGCCGGTGGAGCGACCTCGGCCGGCGGGACCGCCGCGGACGGCGAGGCCGCAGCGGACGGCGGGACCGCCGCCGCCGGCGGGGAGACCGCCGCCGGCGCGGGCTCCTCGGTGACGCAGCCGGCCTGGAGGCGCTCGGCCAGTCCGGCGTCGGCGGTCGCCGCGTGCAGGAGGCGCGACACCCGGTCGAGCATCGCGGGGGAGAGCGGGCGGCCGCCGGGCTGGGCCAGCTCGTGGACGGCGCCCACCAGCCGCCCGGTGGACGCCCGGTGCCCGGCCCTCGCCGCCCGCACCGTGTCGCCGCCGACCTGCGCCGAGCGCGTCGAGGCGTCGCGCAGCGCCGCGGCCGCGTCGGCCCACTCCGCGACGGCCTCCGGCGCCTCGCGGGCGACGTGGTTGAGCGCCCACGCCGCCGCGCTGGGCTTCGCCAGCCCTGCGACCTCCGCCGCCGCATCGCGCTGCCCTGCGGCCTTCAAGGCGCGGGCGACGCGCGTCCGCTCGGCCACGAAGGCGTCCAGCGGCACGCCGTAGAGGTGCGCGACGGCAGCCTGGAGATCCTGCGCCATGGTCGCATTGTGCCGCTACCTTGCGCATATGCGCCGTTCCCTTCTCACGCTCTTTGTCACCGCGGCCCTGACCCTGCCGGCCGACGCGCTCGCCGGCGCCGGCGCCGGGACGCACGCCTTCAGCGGCGGCAGCCGCGGGTTCGGCGGCGGTCGCGGCTTCTCGCGCGGCTTCGGCGGCCACCACTTCTTCTTCTTCGGTGGCGGCGGCTTCGGCAGCCTGTTCTTCCTGTTGCTCGTAATCGTCGTCGTCGTGCTGATCGCTCGCGCGGTGCGCCGCGGGCGCTAGCGACAGCGCACTGACGATCGGGCGTTTGGTCCCCCTCGCGGGGAGCAGGACGCACGCACGTCGCTGCGGCGCCAGCCGGACGCCAGGCTCAGCACCCTGCCCTACCCAGCCAAGCCGTTATGCGCCGCCGCCGCCTACCCGATCGCCTCGGCGACCGCATGCGGCGCCTCGAGGTGCGCCGCGTGGCCCGCGTCGGGGATGATCACGACGCGGCCGTCGGGCAGCGCCGGGGCCATCCGCTCCGCGATCACGCGGAACTTCTCGTCGTGCTCTCCGGCGATCAGCGTGACGGGCACGCGCAGCTCGCCGAGGCGGTCCCACAGCGGGGTCATGGCGCCGGCCCCCATCCCGCGCAGCGCGGCGGCCAGGCCCTGCGCCGTCGACCGCAGGCGATCCTCGCGCGCGCTGTCGGCCACCCCGCGGGGCTGGGAGTCAAACAGCGGCTGGCTCCCCCACTCCTCGACGAAGGCTTCCAGGCCGATCCGCTCGATGCGCGTGGCGAGCGCGGCGTCGGCCCGGCGGCGGGCCGCGCGCTCGGCCTCGTCCGCGAGCCCCGGCGTGGCGCCGATCAGCACAAGGCGGCCGATCCGCTGCGGGAGGCGCAGCGCGCTGTCGAGCGCGAGCCGCCCGCCCATCGAGTAGCCGCAGAGGCCGAAGCGCTCGGTCCTGAGCGCGGCGACGTACGCCGCCACCGCGTCGAAGCTCGCCGGCCGGCGCCTGTCCGCGTCGCCGTGGCCTGGGAGGTCCGGCGCGAAGCACCGGTAGCGTTCGCGCAGCTCCTGCACCACGGGAGCCCAGCTGCGCCCGGTCTGCGTGAAGCCGTGCAGGAGGATGAGATCGCCACGCACGACCGCACACCATCTCATGACCCCGACCGACACCTACCTCGGGCTGCGCGCCTTCGTCGACGAGCTGTGTCGCTGCGGCGTCGCGCACGCGTGCACCTCCCCGGGCTCGCGCTCCGCTCCGCTGGTCCTCTCGCTCGCGAGGGAGAGCCGCCTGCGCGCCACCTCGCACCTCGACGAGCGCAGCGGCGCCTTCTTCGCGCTCGGCCTCGCCAAGGCCACCGGCCGGCCGGCCGTGCTGGCGTGCACGTCCGGGACGGCGGCCGCCAACTACGCCCCGGCGGTGATCGAGGCCTACGAGGCGCGCGTCCCGCTGCTGGTCCTGACCGCCGACCGACCGCCGGAGCTGCGCGACGCCGGCGCCGGGCAGACGATCGACCAGGTCAAGCTCTACGGCCGCGCCGCGAAGTGGTTTCTGGAGGTCGACGACGCGCCGGCGACCGAGGCGCGCATGCGCTTCCTGCGGCGCCTCGCCTGCCGCGCGGTGTGGACGGCGACCACCGGGCGCCCCGGCCCCGTCCACCTGAACTTCGCCCTGCGCGAGCCGCTCGTGCTCGACGCCGACGAGGACCTGCCGCGCGCCGAGCCCGGCGGCGGCGGCCGCCGCGGCGGGCGGCCCGGGGTCGAGCTGCAGGCGGCGGGCGTGCTGCGGCTCGAGGCGCGCTTCCGGGTCCTCGTCGCCGGCCGCATGGAGCGCCCCGGCGACGGCGAGGCGGTCGCCGCCTTCGCCGCCCGCGCGCGCTGGCCGCTGCTCGCCGACCCGCTCTCCGGCGCCCGCCGCGGCGACGCCGCGATCGCGCACTACGACGCGCTGCTGCGCGTGCCGCGGTGGGGCGAGGGGTTCGCGCCCGACCTCGTCGTCCGCGCCGGCGACCTGCCCACCTACAAGCCGCTGCGCCGGTGGCTG
>JBBSIC010000063.1:0-8621 GCA_038232275.1 Solirubrobacterales bacterium
CACGCTTGGATCGCCCGCTGATCACCGCCTGGCGGCGTCCTCGCTCGGTCATGTGGCAGAGCCACACTCCCTCACTGCGTCCTTGCCAGCCGGCGCCAGCGAGCGCCCAAGCATGCACGGACTTACAGGATGAACCACTAGGGCGTCGCACGGAACCGGAGCACGGATTCGATCGTGTCCGCCTCGGACGCGCGCTTGTCCGAGCGGTGGCGCACGACGCGCGCGAAGCGCAGCGCGACGCCGCCCGGGTAGCGCGAGGAGGTCTGCACGCCGTCGAAGGCGACCTCGACGACGAGCTCAGGGCGCACGCGCACGACCCAGGCGCCCTCGTCGACGGCGAGCTCGGTCAGGCGCTCGGTCTGCCAGCGCAGCATCTCGTCGGTGAGGCCCTTGAAGGTCTTGCCCAGCATGACGAAGTCGCCGGTGCCCGGATCCCGTGCGCCGAGGTGCAGGTTGGAGAGCCACCCCCGGCGGCGGCCCGACCCTCGCTCGACCGCGAGCACGACGAGGTCGAGCGTGTGGACCGGCTTGACCTTCAGCCAGCCGGCCCCACGGCGGCCGGCGGCGTAGGGCGCGGACAGCGACTTGGCGACCACGCCCTCGTGGCCGATCGCCAGCGCGGCGCGCAGGTGGGCGGCGGCGGCCTCGGCGTCCGCGGCGACGACGCGCGGGACGCGCTGGGCGGCCGGGACGAGGCGCTCCAGCGCCGCGGCGCGCTCGGCGCCGGGCGCGTCGAGCAGGTCGGTGCCGTCAAGGTGGAGCAGGTCGAAGTACAGCCCGGTCAGCGCGACGTCGGAGCGCCCGCGCGAGCCGAAGCGCGAGGCGGTGACCTGGAACGGGTGCGGCGAGCCGTCCGCGCGCAGCGCGATCGCCTCGCCGTCGAGCACGAAGCGCTCCGCGTCCAGCGCCAGCGCGGCGGTCACGAGCTCCGGCACGCGGGCGGTGATGTCGTCGAGGCTGCGCGTGAAGACCCCCACCGCGCCGGCGACGCGGTGCACCTGGATGCGCGCGCCGTCGAGCTTGAACTCGACCGCCGCCGCGCCGAGGGTCGCGAGCGCGGCCTCGACCCCCCTGGCCGTCCCGGCGAGCATCGGCTGCACGGGCCGGCCGAGCTCCAGCCTGATGGCGTCCAGGCCCGCGGCGCCGGCCGTCAGCGCCCTCGCCGCGACCACGGGCATGTCACCGGCGAGCATCAGCGCGCGGCGCACGCTGGCGACGGGGACCTCCGCCGCCCGGGCGACCGCCTCGGTCATGACCCCGGCCCCGGCGCCCTGGCGCAGGTCGCCCGCGAGCAGTCCGCGCAGCAGCCGCTGCTCGGACGCCGTCGCCGGGGCGAAGAGCCGCTCGAGCTCCGCCCGGCGGGCCGCGACCGAGCCGGCGCCGGCCAAACAGCCGATGCGCGCGAAGGCCTCCGCCACGTCCGCCACTCCCAGCCCAGGCGCCGCCGCCGGCTCGGGCACACTGCGCAGCGACGCCCAGCCCACGCCGATCTGGCGCTGCAGCAGGTCCCCGGCAAGAAAGGCCGTCCCCGCCGCGACCTCGTCCGGCGCGAGCGCGCGCAGCGCCGCCGCGATCAGCGCGACCTTCTCGTTGCGCGCGGATGCGGCGCGCACCGCGTCCGACACCGCCGCCAGGTCCGCGAAGTCCATGCCTACGTCGCGGCGCGCAGCCGCGCCTCCTCGAGGTCGAGGTCGCGCTCGATCTGGCGCAGGATGTCCGGCCGCAGCTTGCCCTCCGAACGCAGCCCCAGCAGCGCGTCGCGCTCGACGGTGATCAGATCGCGCCGGAGCTTGCCGAAGCGATAGCCCTGCCTGCGCACGTCGGAGCGTCTCTCCCCCTCGCCCGTGAGCGCCTGCTGGCACATCCGAAAGCGTGCTCGGTAGATCTCGCGCAGGCGCTTGATCGCCTCCGGCACCTCGCCCTCGAACTCGGCCTCGATCTCGTCGAGGCGGTCCAGCGCCGCCTGCGCCGCCTCGAGGCGGGCGACGGCCTCCTCCGGCGACCAGGTCCGGTCCTCGCTCAGCCCCAGCGCCCGGATCAGCAGCGGCAGCGTCAGGCCCTGGCCGACGAGCGTGACCGCGATCACGACCACCGTGAGCACGATGATCTGGTTGCGGCCGTCCACGTCGAGGGGTACCGACAGCGCGGCGGCCAGCGAGATCGCGCCGCGCATCCCGCTCCAGCCCACGAGCAACCGCTCGCGCCAGTTCTCGCCGGTGCGCGCCCGCGGGGCGAACTGCATCGCCAGGCGGACCGCCATCACCACCGCGGCGATGACGAGGCCCGAGCCGAGCACGTCGCCGAGCGCGAGCGAGTCGCTGAGCTGCGGGAACTGCAGCCCGAGCAGGATGAAGATCAGCGCGTTGAGGATGAATTCGAGCACCTCCCAGAACGCGAGCGCGCTCAGGCGCACGTCCGCGTCGAAGGCCGTGTGCGAGTGCCAGCCGAGGTAGAGGCCCGCGACGACGGCCGCGATCACGCCGGACACGCCGATCTCCTCGGCGAGGATGTAGGCGCCGTAGGCGGCGAGCAGGGTCCACAGGATCGTCAGCGGCCGGTCCGTGAGCCGCTCGACGATGCGCCGCTCCGCCCAGCCGACCGCGAGCCCGACCGCGATGCCGCCGGTGACGGCCAGCGCGAAGTCCAGCAGGGCGTCGGCCGCATCGAACGTCGCGCCCGTCGCGACGCCCACCGCCACCCGGAAGGCCACCAGCGCGGTGGCGTCGTTGATCATCGACTCGCCCTCGACGAGCAGCCGGAGCCGGCTCGGCGCGCGGGCGCGCCGGAAGGTCGCCAGCGCGGCCACGGGGTCCGTGGGCGCGACGACGGCGCCGAGCACGAAGGCCCCCGCCCACGGCAGGCCGTCCACCACGGCGTGCGCGACGACGGCGACCGCGCCCGTGCTCGCCATCACGAGGGCCAGCGACAGGTGGCCGAGCGGTCGTCGCTCGGCCCACAGCTCCTGCGGCGAGGCGTTGAAGCCGGCCGCGGTCAGCAGCGGCGGCAGGAAGACGAGGAACACGACGTTGGGCGCCAGCACGATGTCCGGCAGCCCGGGGACGAACCCGATGCCGAGCCCGCCGAGGACGAGCACGATCGGGTAGGGGACTCGGATCAGGTCGGCGATCCGCACGAGCCCCGCCGCCGCCACCAGCAGCACGAAGAGGAACTCGAGGTGGTCCACGGCCCGCCGAGTCTACGATCGGCGGATGTCCTCGCTGTCAGAGCCCGTGCATCCGGGCGATCACGTGCGCGGCGCCGACGGCGCGGACCTCGAGCTCGTGATGTACGGGGACTTCGAGTGCCCGTTCTGCACGGCCGCCCAGAGGATCGTCGCCCGCGTGCGGCGGCGGCTCGGCGACCGCCTGCGCTTCGTCTTCCGCCACTTCCCGCTCGAGCAGACGCACCCGCACGCGCGCGCGGCGGCCGAGGCCGCCGAGGCGGCGGCCGCCCAGGGCCGCGTCTGGGAGATGCACGATGCCCTCTTCGACGCGGGCGGGCGCTTCACCGACGCAGACCTGGTCGCCCACGCGCGCGCCATCGGCCTGGACACGGCCCGCTTCGAGGCCGAGCTGCACGACGGCATGCACGCCGCGCGGGTCGACCACGACATCCGCACCGGCAGGGACGCGGGCGTCGCCGGGACGCCCGCGTTCTATGCCAACGGCGCGCGCGTGGAGGGGGCCTTCGACGCCGGGTCGCTGGTTGACGCCCTGCTCGCGTAGGCTTTTGGCGTGGGCTCGGAGCCGGACTTCCAGGTGGAGGTGCGTCGGGGCGCGGAAGGGTTCGTCGTCACGCCGCGGGGCGAGCTCGACATCGCCACCGTCCCAGTCGTGCGCGGGGCCCTCGCCGACCGCAGTCCCGGCGAGGCGCTCGTGCTCGACCTCGGACAGCTCGCCTTCATGGACACCTCGGGAATCCAGCTGGTCGTGGAGGCCCACCGCGCGGCGCGTGCCGAGGGCTTCCGACTCTCCGTGCTGCGCGGGCCGCCGTCGATCCAGCGGGTCTTCGAGATCTCCGGCCTCGCCGACGTGCTGCCCTTCGCCGACGGGAGCCCCGGTGGCCGGTGATCCTGCGCGGCGGGCCGAGCTGCCCCGCAGTGCCGAGGCCCCGGCGCAGGCGCGCAGCACCGTGACGCGCTGGCTGATGGACGCGCTGGACCCGGTGTGCGTCGAGGACGTCAAGCTGCTCGTGTCCGAGCTCGTGACCAACGCCGTCCGCCATCCGCGCGGTGCGGGACGGATCGTGCTCGAGCTCGCCATCGCGGCCGGCCACGTCCGCGTCGAGGTGTCAGACCCGGGGAGCGGCTTCACGAAGCCGAAGGTCGACGCTCCCCCGCCGGACGCGCCCGGGGGCCGCGGCCTGCTGATCGTCGATCGCGTGGCCTCGCGCTGGGGCGTCACGCCGGGCCGGCACACGCGCGTCTGGTTCGAGCTCGACCGCTGATCGTCAGCCGAAGAAGATCTCGGCGGTCTCGAAGAGCTCGGGGTCGAGCAGCTTCGGCTCGACCAGCGCCTCCTCGAGCACCACGGTGACGATCTCCGTCCCGCGCAGCGCGACCATCTTCCCGAAGTCCCCGCGCGTCACCGCGTCGATCGCCGCCACGCCGAAGCGCGTGCCGAGCACGCGATCGTAGGCGTTGGGCGTCCCGCCGCGCTGGACGTGGCCGAGGATCGTCATGCGCGTCTCGTACCCGGTGCGCGCCTCGATCTCGCCCTCGAGCGCGACCGCGACGCCCCCCAGGCGGGCGTGTCCGAACGCGTCCGTCTGGCCGCTGGAGCTCGCCTCGCCGGCGTCGAACGGGTGCGCGCCCTCGCTGACCACCACGATCGAGAAGCGGCGCCCGGAGTCGTGGCGGCGACGCAGGTGGTCGCAGACCTGCTCGATGTCGTACGGCCGCTCGGGGACGAGGATCGCGTCGGCACCGCCGGCCAGGCCGCAGTAGGCGGCGATCCAGCCCGCATGGCGCCCCATGACCTCGACCACGATCACGCGGTCGTGGGACTCCGCGGTCGTGTGGAGGCGATCGATGGCGTCGGTCGCGATCTGCACCGCGGTCTGAAAGCCGAACGTGAAGTCCGTGCCCGCGAGGTCGTTGTCGATCGTCTTGGGCACGCCGACGCACGGGACGCCGCCCGCGGAGAGCTTGCCCGCGACGCCGAGGGTGTCCTCGCCGCCGATCGGGATCAGCATGTCGACCCCGAGGCGCTCGAGCGACTCGCGCACGCCGTCGAGACCGGGGCCGCCGTCCATGAAGGGGTTGGTGCGCGACGTGCCGAGGATCGTCCCGCCGCGGTGCAGGATGCCGCGCGTGGCGGCCTCGTCGAGCTCGATGCCTTCGGCCTTGAGCACGCCCGCCCAGCCGTAGGTGAAGCCGAAGAACGAGTGACCGTGCACGTTGAGGCCCTTGCGCACGATCGCGCGGATGACGGCGTTCAGTCCGGGGCAGTCGCCCCCGCCGGTGAGGACGCCGATGCGGGCCATGGCGCGGAGGCTACTTCTTCGCGTGGACCGCGGTCCCCGCGATCACGCACTGGTGGCCGGTCCCGGCGGCGAGCCCGTCCTGGGCGAGGTACTGCACGGTGAGCGTGTCACCCCCGGGCTCGTACCAGGTGAGCGTGCCCGAGGCGTCGTTGAGCGCACCCGGCAGCAGCGCGAGCGTCTCGCCCGGCTGGAAGTCGTTGTCGCTGTAGACCTGCGTCGGCGCGGACGGCGTGGTCAGCGCGATGCGGATCAGCCCGCCCGGGACGGTCGGCACGGCGGTCGCCTCGAGATCGCCGTTGTTGCAGAAGCCGGTGATCTTCAGGCCGGCCTCGTCGAGGAAGGCCTTCGAGACGCCGGTCGGATCCGCGTAGGCGAAGCGCCCGAAGCTCACGCCCTGGACGGCGTCCGCCGCGCCGGCGTGCGCGGCGTCGGGCACCGGGTCCAGCGAGCCCTCGTCGATGTCGGACCCGTCGAGCCCGTTGCGCACGATGTCGCGCCCCGAGAGGCCCGCGACGTTGCGGCCCGTGATCGTGTTCGAGCGGACGTCGCGGCCGCGGATGGTGTGGTCGGCGATGTCCGGCGAGCGGATCAGCGTCCGCGCGACGGCGGGCCCGCCCCAGGCGCCGAGCAGCGCGAGGATCGAGATCACGAGCGCGGGGGAGGGCCCGCGGCGCATCAGAACGTCGCGTCCTTGACGCCGGAGGCGATCAGGCCGAACACCACGAGGGCGAGCACGACCCGATAGGCGGCGAAGATGTCGTAGGAGTGGGTGCGCACGAAGCGCAGCAGCACGGAGATCGCGAAGTAGCCCGTGACGGCCGACGCGACGATGCCGATGGCCAGCGGCGCCCCGACTCCGGGCGGCAGGCCGTCGCCGGCGACCTTGAGGCCCTTGTAGAGGACCGCGCCCGCCGTCACGGGCACGAGCAGCAGGAACGAGTAGCGCGCTGCGGTGTCGCGGTCGAGGCCGAGCACGCGCCCGGCCGTGATCGTGATGCCCGAGCGCGAGACGCCCGGCGCGAGCGCGAGGATCTGGGCGAGGCCGATCTTGACGGCGTCGCGCGGGGTCAGCGCGTCCAGGTCGCGCTCCTGCGGGCGGCGGTCGGCCCACGCCAGCGCGAGGCCGAAGACGAGCAGGAAGATCGCGATCTGCCAGGGCTCGCCGAGGTGGGAGTCGATGAAGCTCTCACCCAGGCCGCCCGCGATGACGGCGGGGACCGTGCCGATGATGATCAGCAGGGCGAGGCGGTCGTCGGCGGTCTCCGCGCGCCGTTTGACGATCAACCCGATCGTGCCCTTGATGATCTGGACGACCTCCGCGCGGAAGTAGGCGACGACGCCGGCGAGCGTCCCCAGGTGCAGCGCGACGTCGAAGGTCTTGTTGAACACCTCGTGGTCGCGCAGGAACGTGAAGTCCCCGATCCACGGGACGAGGATCAGATGCCCGGAGGACGAGATCGGCAGGAACTCGGTGAGTCCCTGCACGATCCCGAGGATCAGTGCCTGGAGATCGCTCATCTGGAGCGCGGCACTGTATCCCTACCTCCGTCATGACCGGTTACGAGCCTGGGGTCTCCTTGTTGCCGTCGGGCTGCGGCTCGGTGGCGTTCTCCTTGGCGTTGTCCCTCGGGTCCGGCGTGACGCGCAGCACGCGCTCGCAGGAGCCGTTGATGTTCTCCGGCGTCGCGTCCGCGATGACATCCTGCGTGTCGAGGAACGCGCGGTCGTCGCCCGGCCCGCAGGTGACGACGTCGGCCTCGCCGTCGCTGGTGCGGATCGTGTCGTTGCCCTCGTCGCCGTTGACGGTGTCGACGCCCGGCAGCGGCACGTCAGCCTGAGCGAGCGCGAACAGGTGGTCGTTGCCCGGTCCGCCGTTGGTCGTGTCGGCGCCGAGGTTGGCGAAGATCGTGTCGTTGCCGTCGCCGCCGTTCTGGACGTCGTCGCCCTGGCCGCCGGCGAGGAGGTCGTTGCCGTTCTCGCCGCTGGCATGGTCGTTGCCCGGGCCGCTGAGCAGCTTGTCGCGGGCATCGCCGCCGAAGAGCTGGTCGTCGCCGGGGCCGCCCCAGATCTTGTCGCGGCTGTGGAGGTCGCCGACCTCGGCGTTGTCGCCGCGCAGCACGTCGTTGCCGCGGTTGCCGCGGATCTTGTCGTTGTCGGCGAGTCCGTTGATGGTGTCGTCGCCGGCGTTGCCGAACAGCTTGTCGGCACCCTCGCGGCCGAGGAGCGTGTCGTTGCCCGGCCCGCCCGCGACGCGGTCGTTGCCGGCGCCGGCGTCCACGGAATCGTTGCCGGGACCGGCGAACGCGAGGTCGCGCCCACCGAGGAGCGCCACCGTGTCGTCGCCGGCACGGGCGAAGACCCGGTCGTGGCCCTGCGAGCCGTTGATGTGGTCGTTGCCGGGCGTTCCCTTGATGGTCAGCGCGAACGCCGTGGCGCCCATGAGGGCGAACGATGCGACGACCGTTGGAACGATCAGCGCAAGCTTCCTAATATGGGACATGGCCCCACCTCCTGAGTGATCGGTTGACGCCCCCTGAACCCGACCCGAAGCTGCGAAGTTGCGGGGAAGCGGCTCAGGTTTCGCTCCGGGGGTGGGGTCGATGTCCGTTCGTCTATCCTGCCCGGGCCGTCGTGTTTGGGCGGCTGCTCGGGGGCGTAGCTCAGTTGGTTAGAGCGCCGGCCTGTCACGCCGGAGGTCGCGGGTTCGAGTCCCGTCGCTCCCGTCCCCTTCAAGGCCTGCTGTAGCGCGGAGCGGCAAGTCAGGCGCCCTTCTCGCCAGCGGTCCGGATCGCGCCCGCGGCAACTCCACGGCAACATGCCGTGTCTCGCGTGCGATACGGACGAACCAGTGGCGCGCGCCGCCAGCGCGACCGCAGCCTTTGTCGGCTCCGCTGTCGTCATCGAAGGCCGGGTGGATATGGAAGGCGACGACGCCGGGCTCGGCGAGGGCCATGGCACTCTGACATCTGACGAGCAGGCGGCGGTGGGCATGCCGCCGACGCTGGTGGCCAAGACGCGTGGGAGGTTCCGGCTTGCGCAGCTGGTCTCGAATTGCGCGACGGGCAAGACCGTGCGTGTCCCCAGCGGACGCGGCTTCCGCGCAACGTCCCAGCGGGGCTCTCGCTTTCAGGCGAAAG
>JBBSIC010000064.1:0-8381 GCA_038232275.1 Solirubrobacterales bacterium
CTGCGATCAACGTCAACGACTCCGTCACCAAGTCCAAGTTCGACAACCTCTACGGATGCCGGCACTCGCTCATCGACGGCATCAACCGCGCGACCGACGTCATGATCGGCGGCAAGGTCGCCGTGATCTGCGGGTATGGCGACGTCGGCAAGGGCTCGGCCGCCTCGCTCAAGGCCCAGGGGTCCCGCGTCGTCGTCACGGAGATCGACCCGATCTGCGCGCTGCAGGCCGCGATGGAGGGCTACGACGTCAAGACGCTCGAGGACGTCGTCGAGACCGCTGACGTGTTCATCACGACCACGGGCAACAAGGACATCATCACCGCCGAGCACATGAACCGCATGAAGCACGGCGCGATCGTCGGCAACATCGGCCACTTCGACAACGAGATCGACATCGCCGGCCTCGCGAAGGTCCCAGGCGTCGAGCGGATCAACGTCAAGCCACAGGTCGACCAGTGGCGCTTCGCCGACGGCCGGGCGATCATCGTCTTGTCCGAGGGCCGCCTGCTGAACCTCGGCAACGCCACCGGCCACCCGTCGTTTGTGATGTCGAACTCGTTCACGAACCAGACGATCGCCCAGATCGAGCTGTTCACCAAGAACGACGAGTACCAAAAGCAGGTCTACGTGCTGCCCAAGCACCTCGACGAGAAGGTCGCCCGGCTGCACCTGGACGCCCTCGGGGTCAAGCTGACCAGGCTGCGCCCGGACCAGGCCTCCTACATCTGCGTGCCGGTCGAGGGCCCGTACAAGTCCGACGCCTATCGGTACTGATCGGTCGCCCGGAAGGCGCCGTTTGGATTCTGCGGGCCGGATGCCCGCACGGGGTGATCGCGATGCGGGCCTCGCCGCCGCCGGCGAGGCTCGCATCGCCTGGGCGGACGGGCAGATGCCCGTCCTGCGCTCGATCCGCGAGCGCTTCGCGACCGAGCGCCCCCTGGAGGGCGTTCGGGTCGCCGCCTGCCTGCACGTGACGGCCGAGACGGCCAACCTCGTGCGGGCGCTGGCCGCAGGCGGCGCCCAGGTGGCGCTGTGCGCCGCCAACCCGCTCTCGACGCAGGACGAGGTCGTCGCGGCGCTCGTCGACGACGGCAAGACCGTGCTCGCCCGCCGCGGCGAGGATCTCGACGCCTACGCGGAGAACGTCGCCGCGGTCGTCGCCGAGCCGCCCGAGATCACGCTCGACGACGGGGCCGACCTGATCACCTTCCTGCACGCCACGGGCCGCGCCGGCGGGCTGACGGGCGGCACCGAGGAGACCACGACGGGCCTCGTGCGCGTACGCCGCCTCGAGCACGAGGGCCGCTTGGAATGCCCGGTGATCGCCGTCAACGAGGCGCGCACCGAGCGACTGTTCAACGACCACTACGGCACGGGCCAGTCCACGCTGGACGGCATCCTGCGGGCGACCAACCTGCTGCTCGCCGGCAAGACGATCGTCGTGCTCGGCTACGGCGTGACGGGGCGCGGCATCGCGGCCCGCGCCCGCGGCGCCGGCGCGCAGGTGATCGTCTGCGAGGTCGAGCCGATGCGCGCGCTGGAGGCCCGGATGGAGGGATTCGACGTCATGCCCGCCCTCGACGCCGCCGCCCGCGGCGACGCCTTCGTCACGGTGACCGGGTCGCGCGACGTCCTGCGCGGCGAGCACTTCCAGCGGATGAAGGACGGCGCGATGCTCGCCAACGCCGGCCACTTCGACGTCGAGATCTCACTCGACGAGCTGCGCGCCCTGTCGGCCGGCGGGGTGCGGGAGGTGCTGCCGCTCGTCGAGCAGCACGATCTCGGCGACGGCCGCCGCCTGAACCTGCTGGCCTCCGGCCGCGTGGTCAACCTCGCCGCCGGCCAGGGCCACCCGGCGGAGATCATGGACATGTCCTTCGCCAACCAGGCCCTCGCCGCGGAGCACCTCGTGCGCGCGGCGGGCTCGCTGCCCGCCCGGGTGCACCCGGTGCCGCTGGACATCGACCGCGAGATCGCCCGCCTCAAGCTCGCGGCGCTCGGCATCGCCATCGACGCCCTCAGCGACGAGCAGCGCGCCTACCTGACGAGCTGGGGCTAGCGCTTGTCCGGCCGGTCTCGGCGGGCGCGCGGCCCGAGGCAGCAGGATCCCGGTCAGGCGATGACCCCCCCATTTCTGCTGTCGCGGCGGCTGCCGCCAGGGGGTGGGCGTCACTTGTGCCTCTCTGCGCCCGTCAAGTGCAGGAGCCCTGCGAGCCCAGAGCGCTTGCCGGTGCCCGGAGCAGTACGAACGACCCCCACCCCCGCTGCGACACGAGCGAGCGAGCAGTTCGTGAAGGTCATGTGATCCACGCCGTCGACGGACGGCAGGTGCGGGCGGCAGCAGGGTGACCCGTGGCGTGCTTTCCGCTGTGTCGCCGGGTCGGGCAGGCGTAAGCTCTTGAGTGATGCCGAGCGGCGCGAGAACGCGGGCGTGGCTGGCGGTGCTGGTCGTCGCCGCGGTGACCGCAGGTTGCGGTGGCGCGGCGCACAAGGTGAGCAACGCCGGTGCGCTCGCCGAGGCCAGCACGCTCGATCCGAGCGTCGGACGTGCGTTGGGGGATCCGACCGTCGCGCGCAGGCTGAGAGGCTGTCCGGTGACGCGGCCCAACCACAGCATCCCTCCCGGACAGGGACAGGACCCGGGCCACAATCTCTCTTCGTATGACGGCAACGGACGACTCTGGACCGTGCTCTGGCCACATGGCGTCGTCGTCGCCGGAGCGGGTGATGTGCAACGGGACGGCTCGATCTCGATGAAGTTCCCCTGGTGGCGGCAGGTTCGCGGCGATCTGAAGATCACCGGGCGCAGGCTCGACGCGCATGCCGCCGACCTCCGGGCCGATGTTCCAAGCGGCTACGGCTCGACTGGTTTCCAGGCAAGCGCCATCGTCTTCCCCACCCAGGGCTGCTGGGAGGTTGATGGCGTCGTCGTCGTGTTCGAGGAGTTCGGTGGCGTAGCTGGCGCGGCTGTCGGAGTGCTCGGGGTCGCGGTCGTGTTCGGTGCACCAGGGGAGGTAGTCATCGATCGCGATCGGTGTCAATGCGAGACGCGCGACGCCCTGGGCCTTGAGGTCTCTGAGCAACAGCTCGAGCCGGGCGCAGTAGGCGGCGTAGGGTCCGTTCTGGTAGTCGGCGGCGAAGCTCGGCCAGGTCGTCAGCGCCCGCTCGTACTCGCACGGCGGGAACCAGGCCAGGCCGATGGACGCCCGCCGCGGGGCGACGGGCTGGTTGGTGGAGCGGTCGCGATAGAACGCGTCGATGCGCGCTTGCTCTTCCTGCTCTTGGCGCTCGACGAGCTCTCCGGAGCGCAGCTGCAGGTCGTCGGGCGCGCGGCCGAGCGCGTCGAGGGTCTGGGCGCGCTCGTCGGTGAGCATCCAGATCATGTCATCGTCGTCGCTGGCGGCGAGCGCCAGCTCGAGCCCTTCGGTCTGCCACCCAAGCGCCTTGGCGTGCAGCCCGGCGTCGGCGTAGGCGCCGCCCGCCGTCTGGAACAGCCACGGGTCGCTCGGGTCCTCGCGCTGGGCCTGGTGCCAGGCGTGGCCGGCCTCCTCGGTGCGCCCGGCGCGCAGCAGCAGATCGGCGATCAGGGCCTGCGCGCTGGGATGGTCGTCAAGCTCGCCGTCCCAGCCGGCGGCCAGCGCTTGGCCATCGCGTCGTCGAAGCGACCGAGCTGCTGGTAGGCGTAGGCGAGCTCGTCGAGGCACTCGGCGCGGTGCGGCTGGGTGTCGGGCAACGTCAGCGCGCGCGTGATCAGACGCACGCGCGCATCGTTGTCGTCGCGCTCGCGGGCCACTTCGAGCTCGCGCTCGATCGCCTGAAGGTCGGCCACGCCGCGAAGATTAGCTCCGAGCCGAAGCGCGAGCCGGCTGGGCCGCGAGCAGCGCGATCGTTGCCCTCGGCAGGCACGGACGGAGCCAACCCGATGGCGTTCAGGCCGATCTGGCCGCGGGAAGCATCCGTGACCCAGTTCGTAGGGCGCGGACACTCGAGACATGCGGCACACTACCCTCGCCGCCGATGGACGGACTCGAGGCCTCCCTGGAGAAGATGCGGCGCGCCGGGCTCGCGGACGCCGCGGTCGAGACCTTCCGCCACTACTACGAGCAGCTCGTGGCGGGGGAGACGGGAACGCTGGCGGAGTCCGCGATCGAGCCGCTCGACGAGCTGCCGGAGTTCGAGGAGCTGCCGGAGTCCGACGCCGCCGATGTGCTCGACCGGGCGGTCGTGATCAAGCTCAACGGCGGCCTCGGGACGAGCATGGGGATGACCGGTCCGAAGTCGCTGCTCGAGGTCAAGGACGGGCGCACGTTCTTGGACGTGATCGCCGCGCAGGTGCTCGAGCTGCGACGCTGCTCGGGCGCGCGGCTGCCGCTTGTGCTGATGAACTCGTCCACCACGCAGAAGGCGTCGTTGGACGCGCTCGCCGCGCACGCGGGCCTCGAGGCCGACGTCCCCGCCGACTTCGTGCAAAACCAGGAGCCCAAGCTGCGCGAGGACGACCTGTGCCCGGTCCAGTGGCCGCGCGACCCGGACCTCGAGTGGTGCCCCCCCGGCCACGGCGACCTCTACACGGCGCTGCAGACCTCCGGGATGCTCGAGCGGCTGCTCGACCAGGGCTACCGCTACGCCTTCGTCTCCAATGTCGACAACCTCGGCGCCGTGCTCGAGCCGCGCATCCTGGCCTGGTTCGCCGCCGAGGGCGCACCGTTTCTCAGCGAGGCGATCGACCGCACCGAAGCCGACCGCAAGGGCGGACACCTGGCGCGCCGGCGCGACGGCGGCGGCCTCGTCCTGCGCGAGAGCGCCCAGGTCGCCGACGACGACCTCGACGCCTTCCAGGACACCGAGCGCCACCGGTTCTTTAACGCGAACAACCTCTGGATCGACCTCGAGGCGCTCACCGCCCTGCTCGACGAGCGCGGCCCGGTGCTCGGGCTCCCGCTGATCGTCAACCGCAAGACGGTCGATCCCGGCGACAAGACCTCCACGCCGGTCATCCAGCTCGAGACGGCGATGGGCTCGGCGATCGGGGTCTTCGACGGCGCGGTCGCCCTGCGCGTGCCGCGCCGGCGCTTCACGCCCGTCAAGACGACGAGCGACCTGCTGGTCCTGCGCTCAGACGCCTACGAGCTGACGCCGGAGCACCACGTGGACCTCGTCGCCGCGCGCGCGGACCGCGGCGCGCCGCTCGTCGAGCTCTCCGACGAGTTCAAGCTCGTGCACGACTTCGAGGCGCGCTTCCCCGGCGGCCCGCCATCCCTGGTCGAGGCGGAGCGGCTGACCGTCGAGGGGGACGTCAGCTTCGGCGGCGACGTCACGGTGCGCGGCACGGCGCGGGTCGAGGGCCCGTCGCAGGTCGAGGACGGCGCCGTGCTCGGCGACTGAGATCAGGGCGGGCAGAGCTCGACGGGGCCGTCGGGCTCCCACTGCACCGAGCGCCCGGCGGCGGGCCAGGTCACGTAGCCGAGGGGCCACTCGCCGGCGAGCTCGCGCCGCAGGTCGAGCCACAGCGCGTAACCGTCGCGTTCGAGCTGCTCGGCGGCCTCGCCGGAAGGCGGCTCCTCCGGGTTGGCGTGCAGCTCGTCCCACCGGCGCGTCCAGGTCCACGTGCGATCCCGCACGCCCTCGCTGAGCGGCAGCCAGTCCATGCTCACCATCCCGCCGGTCTCGAGGTCCCAGAAGGGGGCGGACGCGTAGTGCGCGAAGAACAGCAGGCGGCGTTTCACGGCGCGGCCGCGCGCTCCTCCATGCGCTCGGCGCGTAGGTCGGCGGCCTCGGACTCGCCGAGCATGCGTGCGAACAGATACGCGAGGCCGATGCCCATCACCAGCGACTGCTCGAGGCCCATGATCAGCCCCGCGACGTGCTGGTCGTCGAGCGGGCTCAGGCCCCAGCGCTCACCGCTGATGGCGTAGGGCGAGTAGAGGAGCTGCGGGAGGAAGGCGAGCGCGACGCCGAGCGCCCCGACGAGCAGCTTGGTCGAGACCATGTAGCCGATCGGCGCCATCCCGCCGAGGCGCAGCCGCGAGCGGATCGGGGAGATCAGGTGCCACCAGTACAGGGTGCCGGCGACGGCGAAGCTGAGGTGCTCGACGACGTGGACGCCGGCATGCCGAAGGGCCGCGTCGTAGAAGGCCGGCACGTGCCAGAGCCACATGGCCCCGACGTAGGCGATGACGCCGAAGACCGGATGCGCGAAGACGCCGAGGCGGCGCTCGAGGACGGCGACCTGCCGGGTGACGGGGCGCAGCAGGACCTTGGTGAGGCCCAGGATCAGCATGATCGGGACGATGTCGGCCAGCAGCAGGTGCTGGATCATGTGCGCGGAGGCCAGCTGGTCGGACACCGCGTCGAGCGGCGAGATCAGCGCGACGCAGACCAGTGCCAGCCCCCCGAGCCACAGCGCCAGCCGACCGTAGCCCGCCGCGCGTGGGCCGCTGGCGGCGCGCACCCGACGCCAGCGCGCGACGTAGACCCAGGCGTAGACCGCCACCGCCAGCAGAACAGCGGGGGCGATGGTCCAGGAGGTGGTGACGGGGACGCTGTGTTTCGTCACGGAACTGGCACGCAGTCTGCACGATCGCGTCTTGGTGTGTTACGCGACGGGCGCGAGCATGGAGGTGTGCCCCTGCACCAGCTCCTCGCGCTCCTCGCTCCGCCCACCTGCGCGTCGTGCCGCGCGCCACTGCCGGCCGCGGACGCGCTGGTGTGCTCGTGGTGCTTTCGCGAGCTGCGCTGGCTCGGCCCGGGCGGGTGCCGTCGCTGCGGCCTGCCGCGCCACGGCGGGCGCGGTTGTCCGGCCGCGGGCGCCGCCTTCGCCTCGGCCTGGGCGCCGCTGGCCTACGAGGGCAGCGCCCGCGGGCTCGTGCGCGCGCTGAAGTTCCACGGCGCGCTCCCGCTCGCCGGGCTGATGGCCGCCCAGATGGCGGTCAACGCCCCGTCCTGGGCGCTGGAGGGCGCCCGCGCCGTCGTGCCGGTCCCGTCCGCGTCCGCGCGCCGGCGGCGGCGCGGCTTCGACCCGGCGGCGCTGCTCGCGGCCGAGCTCGCGACCCGCCTGCGGCTGCCCGTCGCCGACTGCCTCGGGCGCTCTGGGAGGGCGCCGCGGCAGCTCGGCGCCGGGCGCTCCGAGCGCCGGGCGCCGGGGCGCATCCGCGTGCGGGTCACCGGCCCGGTGCCGGAGCGGGTCCTGCTCGTCGACGACGTCCACACCACGGGCGCGACGCTGGCGGCGTGCGCCGCGGCGCTGCGCGCGGGCGGCGCCGGCCAGGTGCGAGCCGCCACCCTTGTGAGAACGTTGTGAGCGGGTACGCTTGATCGAAGCTCCCAACTGGAGGTTTGCATGCAGATCGAGGTGAAGGGACGCAACGTCCCGGTCACGGACGAGCTCCGCGAGCTGGTCGAGCGACGGTTTGCCAAGGTCTCGAAGCAGGTGAGCTCGTTCGCGGTCCTGCAGGTGGAGCTGCTCCAGGAGCGCAACCCGGCGAATCCGATCTGCGAGGTCGCCGAGGCCACCCTGCATCTCAAGGGCGTGACGCTGCGGGCCCGCGATGCCTCGCGCGACATGCCGCACGCGATCAACCAGGTCGCCGAGGAGCTGGCGCGGCAGGTCAAGCGCCACCGCGACAAGCGCCGCGGACCCCGTGCCGGAGCGCCCTTCCAGCAGCCCGCCGCGGACACGATGTAGACGCCCGCTCGGCTAGCCTGGGATCCATGCCGCGCATCCTCGACAAGGCCCTCCGGCTCGGTGAGTCGCGCCAGTTCAAGCAGTACGAAAGACGCGTCGAGGCGATCAACCGCTTCGAGCCCGAGCTCGAGCTGCTCGACGACGACGAGCTGCGCGAGCAGTTCGGCGCCCTGCGCGCGCGCTCGGCCGCTGGGGAGAGCCTGGACGACCTGTTGCCGGAGTCCTTCGCGATCACGCGCGAGGCCGGCCGGCGCACCATGGGGATGCGCCACTTCGACGTCCAGATGATCGGCGGCATGGTCCTGCACTCCGGGGCCATCGCCGAGATGAAGACGGGCGAGGGCAAGACGCTCACGGCCACGCTCGCCGTCGTGCTCAACGCGCTCGCCGGCCGCGGCGTCCACCTCGTCACGGTCAACGACTACCTCGCCCGGCGCGACGCCGAGTGGATGAGCCCGGTCTACAGCTTTCTCGGGCTGACCGTCGGGATCCTGCAGAACAACATGGACCACGAGGTCAAGATCGCGGCCTACGCGGCGGACATCACCTACGGCACGAACTCCGAGTTCGGCTTCGACTACCTGCGCGACAACATGGCGGGCTCGCTGGAGGAGAAGGTCCAGCACGGCCAGCGCATCGGCGAGGACGGCAAGGCCGTCGCCACCCACGCCTACGGGATCGTCGACGAGGTCGAC
>JBBSIC010000065.1:0-7831 GCA_038232275.1 Solirubrobacterales bacterium
CTCCTTGGCACCCGCCTCGCGCAGCATCAGGACGATCTGGCGGGTCGTGTTGCCGCGCACGATCGAGTCGTCCACGACGACCAGGCGCTTGCCGGCGACCACCTCGGGCAGCGGGTTGAACTTCAGCCGCAGGCCGTGCTTGCGCAGCTCCTGCCCGGGCTGGATGAAGGTCCGGGCGACGTAGCGGTTCTTGACGAAGCCGTCGTCCTGCGGCAGGCCGCTCGCGCGGGCGTACCCGCGGGCGGCGGCGTTGCCCGAGTCGGGCACCGCGATCACCATGTCGGCGTCGACCGGCGCCTCGCGGGCGAGGATCTCGCCCATGCGCGAGCGCGAGGTGTGCACCACGCGATCCTCGAGCGTGGAATCGGGCCGCGCGAAGTAGATGTGCTCGAAGACGCAGAACGCACGCCGCGCGCCGTTGACCACCTGGCGCGTGCGCAGGCCACTCTCGCACAGCGTCACGAGCTCCCCCGGCTCGACGTCGCGCATGCGCTTGGCCCCGATGATGTCGAAGGCGCAGGACTCCGACGCGACGCAGAAGCGGTCGCCGAGCATGCCGAGCGCCATCGGCCGCAGCCCGGCCGGGTCCCGGAACGCGCAGATGCGGTCCTTGGTCATGACGACCGTCGAGAAGGCCCCCTGCAGGCGCGGCATGACGTCGGCGATGGCGTCCTCGATCTGCTCCGCCGGGTGGGTGGAGAGCAGCGCGGCGATGATCTCCGAGTCTGACGTCGAGCGGAAGGTGACCCCGGCTTCGAGCAGCTCGGCGTGCAGCTCGACGGCGTTGATCAGGTTGCCGTTGTGCGCGAGCGCGACCTCCCGCCTGTCCGAGCGCCAGACGGGCTGGGAGTTCTCCCACGAGTTGGCGCCGGTGGTCGAGTAGCGGACGTGGCCGACGGCGAACTCGCCCTGCAGCGCGCGCAGCTTCTGCTCGTCGAAGACCTGATTGACGAGGCCCTGGTCGCGCACCGCCAGGATGCGGCCGCCGGACGACGACGCGATGCCGGCCGACTCCTGCCCGCGGTGCTGGAGCGCGTACAGCGAGAAGTACGCCAGCCGGGCAACGTCGTGACCGGGTGCGTAGACCCCGAACACGCCGCACTCGTCGCGCGGCCCGTCACGAGGATCGAGGAGATCGGGAGTCGAGAGAGCCACGAGACCGCTTAGACGTCAGGCTAGCAGCGGGGGCCGACGTCGAAGGCGCAGAGGTGTCACCTTTACGTACCGCCTGATAAAGTAAAGGCATGCCGCGGATCTCGTCGAAGAATCAGGTGACGCTGCCGGTTGCGGAGATGCGCGCAGCCGGTGTTCGCGCAGGGGACGAGGTCTCCGTCCGCGTGGTCGGCGATGGCGAATTGGTCGTCGCGGTGCGCGGTGCTCGTGTCCGTCGCCATGCCGGCATCGCAACCGGCATCTACGTTCCGGGCGAGCTCGAGGAGCTTCGGGACGAGTGGGAACGCTGATCCTCGACGCGAGCGTTCTGATCGGACTGCTCGACTCCGGCGACGCGCACCATGTACGCGCCGTGACCGATGTCGAGGCGGCCGATCTGGCCGGCCACGGCCTCGTCGCCCCAGCGAGCGCCTACAGCGAAGCGCTCGTCGCCTTTGCTCGCGCCGGTCGTCTCGCCGATGCGCGTGAGGCCGTCGCCGCAATGGGGATCGCCGTGGCTCCGCTGACGGCGGCGATGGCCGAACGAGCGGCGAGACTGCGTGCCGATCACAACCGGATGCGGCTGCCCGACGCGATCGTCGTGGCCTGCTCGCGCGAGCTCGGCGCCCGGCTATTGACCTATGACGACCGCCTCGCTCGCTACGGCGGGTGAGGCGGTCCGCTGGCGCGACGCGCTCAGTGCAGCAGGTCCGCGAGGCCGCGGGCGTGCACGTCGGCCAGTTCGGCGACCGGCACGGCGACGCGCTCGCCGCCCGTGCGCAACTCGAGGCGGTCGCCGCCCACCGTGCCCACGACGGTGACGGTGTCGCCGAAGGCGCGCAGCCGCTGCGGATCGCCCGAGACGACGAAGGCGCCCGGGCCCTCGCCGAACAGCAGCGGCTCGCCTTCGCCGGCGACGCCCTCCAGCGGCCCGAGGTCGACCGCCGCGCCGCGGCCGGCGGTCAGGCAGGCCTCGGCCACCGCGGTGGCCAGGCCGCCCTCGGCGACGTCGTGGGCCGAGCGCAGCGCGCCGGAGCGCACGCCGCGGCGGACGGCCGCGTGCAGGGCGCTGAGCTCGCCCAGATCGGCGGCGGGGAGCGCGTCGGCCAGCGGCTCGCCGCGCAGCTTGTGCAGCTCTGACCCGCCGAGCGCCGGCGCCCACGAGCGCGCTGCGAGGACGGCGACGGCGTCGCCGTCCTGCGCGAAGCCGAGGCGGCCGGCGGCGCGGGCGTCGGGCAGCCCGCCGACCATGCCGACGACGGGCGTCGGGTAGATCGGCCCCTCGCCACCCTCGTTGTACAGCGACACGTTGCCGCCCACGACCGGCACGTCGAGCGCGCGGCAGGCGTCCGCCAGGCCCGCAACCGCGCGCGTGAGCTGCCAGGCGATGTGGGGCTTCTCGGGGTTGCCGAAGTTCAGGCAGTTGGTCAGCCCGAGCGGCTCGGCGCCCACGCACGCCAGGTTGGCGGCGCACTCCATCACGGCCTCGATCGTGCCGCGGTAGGGGTCGCAGGCGACGCGGCGGCCGTTGCCGTCGATCGACACGGCGATGCCCGGCCGCGGACCCTCCACCGGCGTCGGGTCGAGGACCAGCACCGCCGCGTCGGCGGCCTCCGGGCGGCGCACCGTGCGCGAGCCGACGAGCCAGTCGTACTGCGAGAAGGCCCAGCGGCGCGAGGCCAGGTTGGCCGAGCCGAGCAGGCCGAGCAGCGTGTCGGCGACCCCCGTCGCCTCGAGCGTGCGCGGCGGCGCCGGATACAGGGGCGCCGTCGGGGCGAGCGGCTCGAGCTCGTACAGCGGGCAATCGTCGACGAGCGCGACCACCGGCAGCTCCCCGACCGCGTCCTCGCCGTCGAGGATGCGCATCGCCCGGCTGTCGGTGACCGCGCCGATGACGGTCCCGTTGACCTCCCACTTCGCGCACACCGCCAGCACCTCGTCGACGCGCGCGGGCTCGACGACGCACAGCATGCGCTCCTGGGACTCGGAGACCATGATCTCGAACGGCTCCATGCCGGCCTCGCGCAGCGGGACCCGGGCGACGTCGATGTCGATGCCCACCTCGCCCTTGGAGGCCATCTCCGAGGCCGAGCTCGTGAGGCCGGCCGCGCCGAGGTCCTGCAGCGCGACGAGCAAGCCCTCGTCCAGGAGCTCGAGCGAGGCCTCGAGCAGCTTCTTCTCCTCGAACGGGTCGCCGATCTGGACCGTGGGGCGCTTGGCCGCGTCGGCCTCGCCGAGCTCGGCGCTGGCCAGCACCGACGCGCCGCCGATGCCGTCGCGCCCGGTGCGCGCGCCGAAGAGCACGAGCTGGTTGCCGACGCCGGCGGCCGCGCTGCGGATCAGCCGCTCGGTCTCGATCAGGCCGAGGCACATGGCGTTGACCAGGCAGTTCTGCTCGTAGGGCCCCTCGAAGTAGATCTCGCCGCCGACGGTCGCCACGCCGATCGAGTTGCCGTAGTGCCCGATGCCCGCCACGGCGCGCTCGAGCAGGTAGCGCGTGCGCGCGGAGTCCGGCTCGCCGAAGCGCAGGGAGTCGAGGATGGCGATCGGCCGCGCACCGACCGCGAAGACGTCGCGCAGGATCCCGCCGACGCCGGTGGCCGCGCCCTGGAAGGGCTCGACGGCGCTCGGGTGGTTGTGCGACTCGACCTTGAACGCGCACGCGAGACCGCCGCCGACGTCGACCGCTCCCGCGTTCTCCCCGGGGCCCATGACCAGGCGCGGGCCCTCGGTGGGCAGCGAGCGCAGCAGGGCCTTGGAGTGCTTGTAGGAGCAGTGCTCGGACCACATCAGGCTGAACATCGCCAGCTCGACGCGGTTGGGCTCGCGCTCGAGCTTTTCGACGATCAGCTCGTACTCGGCGTTTGTCAAACCGAGGGCGCGCCACGGCGCGGACGCCTGGGCGCTCACGCGGCGGCCGCCAGCACGTGCGCCACCGACTCGAACAGCCGAAGCCCGTCCGCGCTCCCGGTCAGCGCGTCGACCGCGTGCTCGGGGTGGGGCATCAGGCCGAGCACGTTGCCCGCCTCGTTGCTGACGCCGGCGATGCCGGCCAGCGAGCCGTTCGGGATCGGGTCGCTGACGTAGCGCAGCGCGACCTGACCACGCTCCTCCATCACGTCGAGCACGGGCTGCGAGGCGTAGTAGCGCCCGGTCGTGTGCTTGGCGGGAATCGACAGCAGGTCGCCGCCCGCGCACGCGCGCGTCCAGTGGCTGAGCGTGTTCTGGACCTCGATCACCGTCTGGCGCATGGCGAAGCGCAGGCTCGTGTTGGGCAGCAGCGCGCCCGGGAGCAGGCCCGCCTCGCACAGGACCTGGAAGCCGTTGCAGATGCCGAGCACGGGGCCGCCGCGGTGCGCGAAGGTCTCGATCTCCGCCATGACGGGCGAGAAGCGGGCGATGGCGCCCACGCGCAGGTGGTCGCCGTAGGAGAAGCCGCCCGGGATGACGACGGCGTCGACGCCCTGGAGGTCGCGGTCGCCGTGCCAGAGCGCGACGGCGTCGCCCACGAGCGAGCACGCGGCCCGGGCGTCCGCGTCGTCGCAGGACCCCGGGAACGTGACGACGCCGAAGCGCAAGCTACCCCCGCGAGTCGTCCGGACCCGCGCCCTCCGGGCCGCCGACGATCTCGTAGTCCTCGATCAGCGGGTTGCTCAGCAGCTGCTCGCACATCTCGGGCAGGCGCCCGGGATCCTCGATGTCGAGCTCGACCAGCCGGCCGACGTGGACGCGGGAGACGCCGGTGAAGCCCAGCGCGGGCAGGGCGCGCTCGACCGTCTGGCCCTGCGGGTCCAGGATGCCGGCCTTGGGGCGGATCAGCACACGCGCGCGCATCAGCCGCCCGTCCCCGGTCTCGCTTCGCTCGCCACCGCTTGCGGCTCCGCCGCAGTTCTCCGCAGCCAGGCGGCGAACGGCTCGCCCGCGAGCTTCTCGTAGGCCTCGACGTAGAGCTCGCGCGTGCGCGCGGCGACGTCGTCCGGGATGGCCGGCGCGGGCGGGGCCTTGTCCCAGCCGGTTCCCGCCGCCCAGTCGCGCACGTACTGCTTGTCATAGCTGGGCTGCCCGCGGCCGGGCGCGTAGCCCTCGGCGGGCCAGAAGCGCGAGGAGTCCGGCGTGCACACCTCGTCTGCGAGCACAAGCTCGCCGCGCGCGTCGAGGCCGAACTCGAGCTTGGTGTCGGCCAGGATCACGCCGCGCTCGCGGGCGTGCGCGGCGACCCGCTCATAGACGGCGAGGGTGACGTCGCGCAGGCGCGCGGCCAGCGCGCGGTCGCCGAGCAGCGCGACGGTCTGCTCGAAGTCGATCGCCTCGTCGTGGCCGACGTCGGCCTTCGTCGACGGCGTGTACAGCGGCTCGGCCAGCCGCTCGGACTCCTGCAGCCCCTCGGGCAGCTCCAGCCCGGAGACGCGGCCGGTGGCCAGGTAGTCCTTCCAGCCCGAGCCGGTGATGTAGCCGCGCACGACGCACTCGACCGGGAGCATCTCGAGGCGGCGTACCCGCACACCCCGGCCGCGCACGTCGTCGGGCACGCCGTCCGTGTAGGAGAGGACGTGGTTGGCGACGATGTCCTCGGTTAACTCGAACCAGAGCGCCGAGATACCCGTGAGCACCTTGCCCTTGTCCGGTATCGGCGTCGGGTGGACGACGTCGTAGGTCGAGATGCGGTCGGAGGCGACCATCAGGAGGTCGTCGCCGGCGGCGTAGAGCTCGCGCACCTTGCCCGACGCGAGATGGGTCAGATCGGCCACCGTGGTCACGGGTTTCACGCTAGCAACGGGGGCGGATGGGGCTCAGAGCTCGTACGGAAACTGCGTCAAGACGTCGCAGCCGTCGGCGGTGACGAGCAGGAGATCCTCGAGGCGCACGCCGCCGAAGCCCGTCCGGTAGCACCCGGGCTCCACCGCGACGACGTCGCCCGCGACGAGCTCGTCGCCCGCGAGGCCCAGGCCGGGCGACTCGTGGATCTCCAGGCCGACGCCGTGGCCGAGCCCATGGAAGAAGCCCTCGCGCAGCGGGGCGTCGTTCGGGGCGGTGCGCTGGGTCGCCTTCCCCGCGGCCTCGAAGACCGCCGAGGCGGTGTCGTGCAGCGCGCGGCCGTGCACGCCCGCGCGGACCTCGCCGGTGACGGCGTCCAGCGCCGCCTTCGCCAGCGACCAGTACTCCGCGAGCTCGGCTTCAGGCTCGACGCCGCCGGCCATGAAGGTGCGCGTCATGTCGGCCCAGCAGCGCGAGGCGCGGTCCTGCGGCCAGATGTCGATCAACACGACGTCGCCGGGCGCGATCGGGCCCGACCCGGAGTCGTGGCCGCTGGCGCCCTGGCCGTTGACCGCCACGATCGCGTCGTCGGGCAGCACCGTCTCGAGCGCGGCGGCGGATGCCTGCATCGCCTCGCGCACGCCCTCGGCGGTGAGCCCGTCCGCGCACGTGTGAACCAGCTCGGCCGCGACCCCCATGGCGGTGTCGGCCGCGTGCTGGGCGCGGCGGATGCCCGCGAGCTGCAGGGGCGACTTGACCCGGCGGCGGGCCGCGAAGGCGGCGGCGTCCACGGTGACCTCGATCTCACCGGCGCGCAGCACGTCGGCGAGCGCGACGGGGAAGCCCCACGGCACGCGCGCCGCGTCGACCCCCAACTCGTCGAGCAGGCGCCGGCAGGCCTCCAGCTGCGCCTCCAGCCGCGGCGTCCCTTCGAGGATCAGCTCCTTCATGCCGTAGCTGACCGGGTCCAGCAGCTCGATGCCGGGGTCGGAGGCCGCGACCGACTGGTGGTCGAGCGTGGCGATCAGCGCGATCCGCCGGCCGGTAGCCTCGACATACGTGAACGGGTCGCCGATGCCCGCCGGCACCGCCGCGAAGAGGTCCGGCGAGCGCTCCGTGTCGCCGAACATGAGCAGGGCGTCAGTCATCGAGCATCTCCAGTCGCGCCAGCACTTCGGGGATGTGGCGCAGGTAGGCGCCGTAGTCGAAGATCGCGTCGAGGTCCAGGCCCGCGCCGGCGGGGTCGGCGGCGAGCAGCTCGCGCAGCGGGGTCTGGGTGTCCCAGGCCTGCTGGGCGAGGCGCTGGACGATCCGGTAGGCGTCGTCGCGCTGCCTGCCGGCCGACACCAGGGCGAGCAGGACGCGCTGGGAGAACAGCGCGCCGCAGGTGAGCTCGAGGTTGTGGCGCATGCGCTCCTCGTGCACCGTCATCCCGCGCACGACCCGGGTCGCGAGCGACTGCATGTAGTCGAGCAGGATCGTCGCGTCCGGGAGGATCACCCGCTCCGCGCCGGAGTGCGAGATGTCGCGCTCGTGCCACAGGGCCACGTCCTCCACAGCCGCCTGAGCGTAGCCGCGCAGCACCCTCGCGAGACCGGTCACGCGCTCCGTCGTGATCGGGTTGCGCTTGTGCGGCATCGCGCTCGAGCCCTTCTGCCCCTCTCGAAACGGCTCCTCGATCTCTCTCACCTCCGTGCGCTGGAGGTGGCGGATCTCGGTGGCGAAGCGCTCGAGCCCCGCGCCGGCGAGCGAGATGGCCTGCAGCAGCTCGGCGTGGCGGTCGCGCGGCACGACCTGCGTGGAGACGGGCTCGGCGGCGAGCCCGAGCTGCCCGAGGACGCGCGCCTCGTAGGCGGGGGAATGCGAGGCGTAGGTGCCCACGGCGCCCGAGAGCGCGCCGACGGCGGCCTGGTCGAAGGCGCGC
>JBBSIC010000066.1:0-7656 GCA_038232275.1 Solirubrobacterales bacterium
AGCGCGAGGACGGCGCCGCCAGCCAGCAGGCCTTCCTCGCGGCGGTGGCCGCGGCCGGCGCTCACGCGCCCGGCGGCGCGCGCGCGGCTGGCCACCTCGACGTCGCGCGGCGCGTCGCCGCGGGCGCCGCCGCCGGGGTCACGATGGAGCCCGCCGCGCTCAGCCTCGGCCTCGCCTTCGGCGCGCTGGAGGAGCACGCCGCCGAGGTGTGGATCGACACACCCTGGCGCGACCATCCGGGGGCCGAGGCGCTCGGCGCGCTGCTGCGCTCGGGCGCCTTCAGCCGCCGGCTCGCGCTCGTGGGCGGCTACGAGGTCGCGGCGTGAGACGCATGGCGTCGGTCCTCGCGGCCGCGCTCGCCGTGGCGGGCTGCGGCGGCGGGTCGTCGTCGAAGGCAAAGGACGCCCTCGTGGTGTCCGCGGCGGCCTCGTTGAAGGGCGCCTTCACGACGCTGGGTGGCGCGCGCTATTCCTTCGCTGGCTCGGATCAGCTCGCGGCGCAGATCCGGCAGGGCGTCCGGCCCGACGTCTTCGCCTCAGCCAACACCAATCTCCCCGACGCGCTGCACAAGGAGGGGCTCCTCGCCAAGCCCCACGCGTTCGCCGGCAACCGCCTGGTGCTCGCGGTCCCGAAGGACGCGAGGATCACGACGGTCGGCGACCTCGAGCGGCCGGGCGTCAAGCTCGCCGTCGGCTCGGCCGACGTACCCGTGGGCAGCTACACGCGGGAGGTCCTGGCGCGGCTCGGCCCGGCATCCGAGAAGCGCATCCTGGCCAACGTGCGCTCCTCAGAGCCCGACGTCAAGGGCGTCGTCGGCAAGCTCACGCAGGGCGCGGTCGATGCGGGCTTCGTCTACGTGACCGACGTGGACGCGACCAAGGGCGCGCTGAAGGCGATCGAGCTGCCGGCCTCACTCGAGCCGTCGGTGGCCTACGGCGTCGCGGTCGTCAAGGGCGCCAAGCACGCCTCGGCGGCGCGGGCCGTCGTGAACAGCCTGCTGACCGGCCCCGGACGCCAGGCCCTGCGCGCCGCCGGCTTCACCACGCCGTGAGCCTGTTCCGGCGGTCGATCGTCGCCGCCCTCGTCGTCGCCGTGCTGTTCCTCACCGTTCCGATCCTGGCGATCTTCCTCGACACGAGCCCGGGGCGGCTGCTCGCGAGCCTCGGCGACCCGAGCGCCCGCGACGCCCTGGTGCTCAGCCTCGAGACGACGACGCTGGCGCTGGCGATCATCCTCGTGGTCGGGACGCCGGCCGCCTACCAGCTGGCGACCCGGCGCTTCCGCGGGCGGTCGGTCGTCCTCACGCTCGTCGAGCTGCCGCTCGTCCTGCCGCCCGCCGTCGCCGGCATCGGGTTGCTGGCGGCGCTCGGTCCGCACGGCCTGTTCGGCGTCGCGCTCGCCGGCGCCCACATCGACCTCGTGCTGCAGACGGCCGGCGTGGTCGTGGCGCTGGTCTTCGTCGCCGCGCCGTTTTACCTGCGTCAGGCCGTCGCCGCGTTCTCCGCCGTCGACCCCTCCGTCGTCCAGGCCAGCCGCACGCTCGGGGCGAGCGAGGCGGCGACGCTCGCGCGCGTGGTCATCCCGTCCGCGCTGGCCGGCCTGGCGGCGGGCACGGCGCTGGCGTGGGGGCGCGCGCTCGGCGAGTTCGGCGCGACGCTGATGTTCGCCGGGTCCTTCCGCGGCATCACCCAGACCGTCCCGCTGGCGATCTACGACCGCTTCTCCGACGACTTCCCCGGGGCGCTGGCCCTTTCGGCGGTGCTCGTGATCGCCTCGGCGGCCCTACTGCTGTCGGTCAAGCTGCTCGGCGGTGACCGTGGGCTCGCTGCGCGTTGAGGCCGCGCTAGAGTTCGGGGCCTTCGAGCTCGACCTCGCTCTCGACGTGGAGCCGGGGCGCTGCCTGGCCCTCGCCGGCCCGTCCGGGGCGGGCAAGTCGACGCTGCTGCGGATCGTGGCCGGCCTGCTGGCGCCCCGCGCCGGGCGGGTCAGCAGCGGCGACGCCGTCTGGCTCGACACGGCGCGCGGCGTCGAGCTCGCGCCCGAGCGCCGCGGCTGCGGCTACGTGTTCCAGGACTACGCGCTCTTCGAGCACCTGCGGGTCTGGCAGAACGTGGGCTACGCGCTGCCCCGCCGCGACCGCCGGGCCGCCGCCGCGCCGCTGCTCGAGCGCTTCGGGCTCAGCGCCCTGGCCGAGCAGCGGCCACCGACGCTGTCGGGCGGGGAGCGCCAGCGGGTGGCGCTGGCGCGCGCGCTCGCCCGGCGCCCGGCCGTCCTGCTGCTCGACGAGCCGCTCTCCGCCCTGGACTCCCGCACGCGCGCGAGCGCCACGCGCGAGCTCGCCGCGCTGCTGCGGGAGGCCGAGGTCCCGTGCCTGCTCGTCACGCACGACTTCACCGAGGCCGCGATGCTCGGCGACGAGGTGGCGGTGGTCGACGCCGGGCGGCTCGTGCAGCGCGGCACGCCGGCGGCGCTGGCGGCCGCGCCGGGGTCGGCGTTCGTGGCGGACTTCACCGGCGCCGTCGTCCTGCGCGGCGTCGCACGGCCCGGCGCGGACGGGTTGACGATCGTCGACCTCGACGGCGGCGGCCAGGTCACGAGCACCGACGCCGCCGAGGGCGCGGTCGCGGCCAGCGTCTACCCGTGGGACATCGCGATCGAGCTCGCCGGCGAGGGGCATGCGGGCTCGGCGCGCAACCGGCTGCTCGCGGAGGTCGCCTCGGTCACCGCCGTCGGGGGGCGCGTGCGGCTCGGGCTGCTGGCGGGCCAGCCGCTGGCCGCGGAGGTCTCCGAGGCCGCCGTGCGCGAGCTGCGCCTGACGCCGGGGACGCGCGTGGCCGCGACGTGGAAGGCGACGGCCACGCGCCTGACCTGCGGATAGCGCCGCGGCGACCGACGCCGCCCCGTGACGGCCCCGTCCCCGCTCGCTATCTTGACGCGTAGTGTCGGTCCGGATCGTCTTCCGCTGCCAGTTCTGCGACGATCGCCCCGATCCTGAGACCCAGGTCAGCCTCGAGCATCTGCTGCGGGAGTTTGCCTTCGGCGAGTACCTCGACGCGCTCCCCGGCCGCTGGCTGGTCTGGCAGGGAAACGGCCTGCTGGGCCCGGTCCGCTACTCCTGCGAGAACCACCGGGGCGACCTGACGGCGTTCCTGCGCTCGCAGTACGGGACGGTCGCGCCGCAGCCGTGGAAGCGCCCGCCCTACCCGACGACCGTCCGCACCGAGGGAACCGACCGCGCGCTGAAGCTCAAGGCGCAGGGCGGACACGGCTTCTTCTGAGCAGCAGCTTGCGGCCCGCCGGGATCCAGCGCGGCGCCGGCGACACGTAGCGGGCGATCTCGAAGCCGGCGACCGCCTGGCGGCGGGCGAGCCGGAACCCGCGCGCCGGCGGACGGGTCAGCGCGGGGCGGGCGCCCACGTCGCACTCCGCGCCCCACCAGGTCGAGCCGTGGCAGTCCGCCGCGGTGGGGATCCGGCGGACGACGTCGATCTCCGCGACGCGCGCGCCGCGCGCCCGGATCCACCACGTGCGCGGCAGGTACCAGTTCAGCGGGCGCGCCCAGGACCGGCTGCCATCCAGGCGGATCGCGTGCCGGCCGGGGCCCGGCCGCAGCGCGGCGGCCACCTGGTTCCACGGCGGTCGCTGCGCCAGGGCGTCGCCGTGCAGTCCGACGACGACGGAGACCGACAGCCCGAGCAGCACGGCGAGGGCGACGACGCCCGCGCGGTGGGCGCTCAACCCCGCGCCCACGACGACGGCGAGCGGGACGATCGCTGCGATCACGTTGCGCGTGTTGACGTAGTCCGCGCCCGCCACGGCAAGCAGGAGCGGCAGGCCGACGGCGCTCGCCGCGACGGCCGCGGCGAGTGCCGCCCCGCGGCGGCCGGGCCGGCGCAGGGCGACGAGGCCGGCGCCCAGCGCGATCACGCCCGCCAGGACCGCCACCATCGCGCCGGCCGGCGGCGTGAAGCCGACGAGGAGCTGCCGGACCACCTGCTCCGCGCGGAACGGGAGCGGCCGGTCAACAAACCAGTAGCGCCGCTGGTCCTGGGTCAGCGCCAGCGCGAGCAGCCCGCAGCCCGTCAGCGCGACGGCGGCGCACGCCAGCACGCGGTGGGCCAGTCGCCTGCGGCGCTCGGCCAGCAGCAGCACGGCCTGCGGAAGGATCACGAACAGCGCGAAGTAGTGCGTGAGCAGCGCGGCGACGGCGGCCGCCGCCCACCAGGCGAGCCGCCGCCGGGCGAACGCCCACAGCGACAGCGCCGTGAGGAGCACCAGCAGCGCGTAGGAGCGGGCCTCCTGCGAGTACCAGATCAGCAGTGGGTTGACCGCGACGAGCGCCGCGGCGGCGAGGCCGGCGCGGCGGCCGACCAGGGCCTGGCCCGCCGCGCAGGCCACCGGGACGGTCAGGGTCCCGGCGACGGCGGAGAGCGACCGCAGCCCGGCCTCGGACATGCCGAAGGCGCGCACCCACCCCCAGGCCACGAGGTAGTACAGCGGCGGGGTCGACTCGCTGTGCGGCAGGCGGGCCAGCAGCCGGCCGACTGAGCCGTCGAGCAGGTGCGCCGTGACCGCCTCGTCGTACCAGAGCCCCTGCCGGCCGAGGGCCCACAGGCGCAGACCGGCGCCGAGCACCAAGATCGCCACCGCGACAGCCCGCAGCCTCATGCCGAGACCGTGCGCCGGAGTGACTGACGGGCGCCTGAACGCCGGCGCTCAGGTTGCGGTCAGGGCGCCGGACCGAAGATCGGGGTATCCGCGCCGCACTCTCCATCCGCGCGCACCGCCTCGAGGTCGCGCTCGTGCGCCTGGCCTTCCGCGTGCGTCGCGCCCCGCGGGCGAACAGGTCGCCGCGCGTGTGCTTTCTGCTGGCCCACGCCTGGGGGATGGGTGGCACGATCCGCACGACGCTCAACCTCGCCGGCGCGCTCGCCGCCGACCACGAGGTGCAGGTGCTCAGCGTCGTCCGGCTGCGCGGGGAGCCGGCCTTCCGCTTCCCGCCGGGTGTGACGATGACGGTCGCGGACGACCAGCACCTGCGCCAGCGCCGGCGGAGCCGGGTCGAGCGGCTCCTGCGCCGCATTCCCGGCGGTCTCGTCCATCCGCTCGACGGCCTCTCCGCGCGCTGCACGCTGTGGACGGACCTGCAGATCGTGCGGGCCTTGTGGCGGCTGCGGGCCGATGTCGTCGTGGGGACGCGGCCGGGGCTGAGCGTGCTCGCCTGCGACCTCGCTCCGCGCGGGGCTGCGACGGTGGGCCAGGAGCACCTCAACCTCGCCGCGCGAAGCGTGTCGACGCGGCGGATCATCGACCGCTTCTACCGCGACCTCGACGCGGTCGTCGTGCTCACCGAGAGCGACGGATGGGCCTACCGCGACCTGCTCGGCGACGCGGCGCGGGTGCGCCGGATCCCGAACGCGGTCACGCCCACCGACCTGGCACCCTCGACGCTCGACGCGACCGTGGTCGTCACCGCGGGGAGGCTGACCCACCAGAAGGCCTTCGCGCGACTCGTATGCGCCTTCGCCCCCGTCGCCGAGCGCCACCCGGACTGGCAGCTGCGGATCGCCGGCCGCGGGCCGCAACGCCCGCGCCTCCAGCGCCAGATCGCCGAGGCGGGCCTTGGAGCGAACGTCCGCCTGGTGGGCCAGGTCGCCGACATGGCGGCCGAGCTCGCGCACGCCTCGGTGTTCGCGCTGAGCTCGCGCTTCGAGGGGTTTCCGATGGTCCTGCTCGAGGCGCTGGGGCAGGGCCTGCCGGTCGTCAGCTTCGACTGCCCGACGGGCCCGCGCGAGATCATCGACGACGGCCGCGACGGGATCCTCGTGCCCGACGGCGACGTGGCCGCGCTCACGGCGGCGCTGCTGGAGCTGATCGAGGACCCGGAGAAGCGCCGGCGCTACGGCGCCGCCGCGCTCGAGAAGGCCGCGTGCTACGACCTCCGGGCCGTCGCGGCCCGCTGGACCGCCCTGTTCGCGGAGCTCGCGCCACCGGGCAGGTGACGCCTACCGCGCCGCGTCGACGCGGCCGAGAAAGCCGCCGACGACCTCGAGGAAGTGTGCCGCCTCCTCGACGTGGGGCATGTGGCTGGACTGCTCGAACAGGACCCACTGCGCCCGCGGGATCCGCAGCTGCATCTCGCCGACGATCCGCGGGGTGGCCCGGTCGTAGCGGCCGGAGACCAGCAGCGCCGGCACGTCGATCTCCCGCAGCCGGGCGCTGATGTCCCAGTGGCGGATGGTGCCCGTCACGCGGAGCTCTCTCGGGCCGTTCATGGCCTCAGAGACGGTCGGGTCCTCGTCGATCAGCGCCAAGGTGCGCATGACGTCCCGCGGCCACGGATCCAGGCGGCAGACGTGGCGGTTGTGGAAGGCCTGCACCGCCGCCCGGTAGGCGGGGTCGCTCGCGGTCCCGTCGGCCTCGTGGCGCAGCAGCGTCTGCTGGGCGGCGCGCGGCAGGAGCGCCCGCAGGCGGTCGGCCTCCTCGACCCACAGCCCGATCGAGGCGGGCGCGTCGGCGACCGTGATCGAACGCAGGCCGCGCGGCTGCTCGAGGGCGTGCTCCATGGCCAGCATCCCGCCCCAACCGTGGCCGACCACGTGGTAGCCGAGCTGCGCGTAGCCGAGGTGCTCGACGAGCGTTGCGAGCTCGCGTTTGAAGAGGTCGACGGTCCAGAAGGCGGGCGGCGCGTCGCGCAGGTGCTGGGACTTCCCGTTGCCGACCTGGTCGTACAGGACGGCCGCCCGGCCGGTGGAGGAGAGCTCGGCGATCGCCTTGAGGTAGTCGTGCGTGGCGCCGGGTCCGCCGTGGCAGATCACCACCGGCACGCCGTCGCCGTCCCCGACGACCCCGTACCAGGTCGTCAGCCCCTCCCACTGCAGGTTGCCCTCGCGCATCGCCGGAACCTAGTGGTTCATCCTGTAAGTCCGTGCATGCTTGGGCGCTCGCTGGCGCCGGCTGGCAAGGACGCAGTGAGGGAGTGTGGCTCCGCCACATGACCGAGCGAGGACGCCGCCAGGCGGTGATCAGCGGGCGATCCAAGCGTGTGCGGATTTGCAGGATGGGCCACTGGCTGGCACCGGTCAGGCGCGGCAAGCCTGTACATTCACCGCCGTGGTCGTCACCGCCATCAGCCTCACCGAGGTCATCGAGCTGCTGATCGTCTTCGCGATCATGAACGTCGTCATCCTCGCGCCGATCGTGCTGGCCCTGTTCCGCGCCTACCTGGAGTGGCGCGAGAACGAGACCATCCGGCAGTCACGGCGCTAGCAGCTCGAGCAGGGACTCGGCGTGCTTGTCCACGAAGGACGGCCCGATGCCCTTGATCGCCAGCAGCTCGGCGGGCGTGCGCGGCTTGCGCCGCACGACCTCGCGCAGCGTCGCGTCCGTCGCCACCGTGTAGGCGGGCTTGCCCTCGGCGCGCTCGCGCCGCCAGGCCTTCAGCGGCGCCAGGTCGGCGTCGGGCACCGGCGGCCCCTCGTCGGCGGCCGGGGGTCCGGACCGCCGCCGGCCGGCTGACACGCTGATCGCGGGGATCCAGTCCGGCGGATCGTGGACGTCGCAGCAGCGGCCGAGCGGGGCGCCCGGCGTGGGGTCGCCGAAGTGGTCGAGCAGCTGGCGCCGGCGGCAGGTCTGGCCGGCGGCGGCGTAGCGCTC
>JBBSIC010000067.1:0-7138 GCA_038232275.1 Solirubrobacterales bacterium
GGGTTCGCGACGACGCTGACCTCGACGAGATCCGCGCCGTCGTGGGAGACGAGCAGGAGCTGGTCGTCGTGCCCGACGACCCCGCCATCGCCGAGGCCGACCGTGACGGCCGCGCGCCCATCGATGTCGACTCCACCGCCCCCGGTGTCCGCGCGCTCGTGGCTCTCGCCGACCGGCTCGCCGGCATCGGCGTGCCCGCCTGACCCCTAGCCCCCGACGCCCACGCCGGTGCCGACACCCAGGTCCTCGAACACCGTCTCTGGCTCGAGGTCGCGCGGGCTTCCGTAGGCATCCGCGTGGTACGCGATGGTGCGCCGCCACTTCTCGGCGCTCATCGTCCCGAGCGCGGTGGGTTCGGCGTCGAAGATGAGCGCGGAGCCCGCCTGCCAGCCGGCGAGCACGAGATCGGGGTCGGCGGCCGGGATGTGGGAGATCAGCGCGTCGAGGCCGAGCTCGGGTTCGTCGCGGCTGGCGAGCAGCGCCTCGCGGAAGGCCGCCACCGCGCGGTCGACGGTCTCGGGATCCTCGCGCAGGAGCCTCGTGCTCGTCACCAGGCCGCTCCCGTAGATGTCGATGCCCGCCGCGTGGAACGGCAGGCTCTCGATCCGGATGCCGAAGGGATCCGCCGCCGCCTGGAAGCGCGGCTCGAGGTCGACGAAGTCGGCGGCGACGTCGCCACGTCCCTCGGCCAGGGCGACCATGATGTCCTCGTAGGGCAACTCGACGACGGGGCCGGGTTCGCCGCCGAGGCGGGCCAGGAGCGCCGTGTACTCCCGCACGAACGCCGAGCCCGGGTCGCCGAGCAGCGAGGCGCCGTCCAGGTCGGCGTGCGTCCGGACCGGACGACCGTGCGCTGCCGCCCGTCCGCCCACCACGAACGCCGCCATGTGGGTCCGCCGCGCCACCATGAAGACGAACCGCGCGCCCAGGTCGGGGTCGTCGCGCTTGGCGGCGAGGAAGTGGGCCACGCTGGTCAGGCAGAAGTCCTGACGGCCGGCCGCCACCGCGCGGACGTTCGCCGGACCCGGCTGGGGATCGACGATCGCCATCTTCAGCCCGTGGGCGCGGAAGATGTCCTGGGTGAGCCCGGCAAAGCACGGGAGCTGGTAGCCGGGAATGCACCCGGTGCAGTAGAGCGCGAGCCGCAGGGGCTTCGGAGCGGGCATCAGGAGACCTCCTCGTCGACGACGTCGCAAGTGGGGAAGAAGCAGGCCGCGAGGTGACCCGACATCGCGAGCTCGTCGAGCGTCGGATCGTGCTCGACGCAGCGGTCCCGGGCCCGGAAGCACCGCGGGGCGAAGCGGCAGCCCGGCGTCGTGGCCCGGGTCTGCGCCTCTCCGCGCAGCAGGATGCGCCGGCGCCGGCGCTCGCGGATCGGATCCGGCACGGGGATGGCCGAGAGCAACGCCTGGGTGTAGGGGTGCTGGGGCGAGTCGAAGAGCCTCTCGCGAGCGGCCGTCTCGACGATCCTCCCGAGGTACATGACCGCCACGCGGTGCGAGATGGAGCGGACCAGGGACAGATCGTGCGCCACGAACAGGTAGCTGAGGCCGAGTCGCGCCTGCAGGGCCTCGAGCAGAGTGAGGATCTGTGACCGCGTCGAGACGTCCAGCGCGGAGACCGGCTCGTCGAGGATCAGGAGTCGCGGCTCGGTGGCCAGCGCGCGGGCGATCCCGATGCGCTGGCGCTGCCCGCCGCTGAACGCCCGCGGGTGCCGCGCGGCGTGCTCGCGGGACAGACCCACCATGCTCAGCAGCTCGGCCACGCGCCGCCTGCGTCCGTGCCGGTCGCCCGCCAGGCCGTGGACCTGCAGCGGTTCGGCGATCAGCTGCTGCACGGACATGCGCGGGTCCAGCGACCCGTACGGGTCCTGGGAGACGATCTGCATGTGGCGGCGCAGCCGCCGCAGCTCCGTGCGATCACATCCCAGCACGTCGCGGCCGGCGAGGGTGATCCGCCCCGACGTCGGCTCGACCAGGCGCAGGATGCAGCGCGCGAGGGTCGACTTGCCGCAGCCCGACTCGCCCACGAGGCCGAGCGTCTCCCCCTCGGCGATGGCCAGCGAGACGCCGTCGACGGCAGTGAGCGCTCCGACCGTACGCCGGATCGCGCCGCCGCGGACGATCGGGAAGGCCTTGGTGAGGTCTCGCACCTCGAGCAGGGGCGCGGTCATCCCGGCTCCCGGGTGAGCAACGCCGGCGGGCCGATGGTGCCGGCGAAGTGGCAGGCGCAGCGATGGCCGTCCTCCGCCACGCCCTCCAGGGCCGGGGCGTCGGTGCGACACGGCCTCCGGGCATGGGGGCAGCGGGGCGCGAAGACACAGCCGGCCGGCAGCGCGAGCGCCGAGGGCGGCTCCCCGGCGATCGGAGCCGGCCGCCCCGGCCGCGCGGGGTCCACGATCGACCCGAGCATCGCCCAGGTGTAGGGGTGTGCCGGCCGGTAGTAGAGGTCGTCGACCGCCGCTTCCTCGACCACCTGCCCGCCGTACATGACGAGGATGCGCTGCGCGAGCCCGGCGAGCACGCCGAGGTCGTGGGTGATGATCAGCAGCGCGGTGTCGCGCTCGTCGCACAGGCCGACGAGCAGCTCGAGGATCTGCGCCTGGATCGTGACGTCCAGCGCCGTGGTCGGCTCGTCGGCGACCACGAGCTCGGGCTCGCACGACAGGGCCATGGCGATCATCGCGCGCTGGCGCATGCCTCCTGAGAATCGGTGCGGGTACTCGTCGAAGTTGCGGACGGGGTCGGGGATGCCCACCTGGTGGAGCAGCTCGAGCGCGCGTTCCCGAGCCGCCGGCTTGCCGAGCCGCAGGTGGAAGCGCAGGGTCTCGGTGATCTGCCGTCCGACGGTGAGCGCGGGGTTGAGCGAGCTGAGGGGATCCTGGAAGATCGTTCCGACGTGCCGGCCGCGCAGCGCTCGGCGCTCACGCGAGTCCGCGCCGCCGATGTCGCGCCCCTGGAAGCGCACGCGGCCCGCGACGCGCGCCGTGGGGGCGAGCAGCCCGGTGATGGCCAGCGCCGAGGCGGTCTTGCCCGACCCCGACTCCCCGACGATCCCCACGCGCTCTCCCGCCGCGACGGTGAACGAGACGCCTCTGACCGCCCGGACGGAGCCCTGGCGGGTCAGAAAGGTGACCTCGAGGTCGTCGACCTCCAGGAGCGGGGCGCGAGCGCTCATCGTAGGTTCGGGTCGAGGACGTCGCGCAGGCCGTCGCCCAGGAGGTTGAGCCCCAGGGCCGTGATGGTGATCGCCAGGCCCGGCCACAGCATCAGCTGGGGAGCGTCGGCGAGGAAGTCCTTGCCCTCGTTGAGCATGGCGCCCCACTCTGCCGTGGGGGGCCCGACGCCGAGCCCGAGGAAGGACAGGGCGGCGAGGGCGAGCAGCAGGCGCGCCGTCTGCAGCGTGGCGAGCACGATCACCGGCGAGGCGATGTTGGGCAGTACGTGGCGCACGGCGATCCGGACCGGCCCGACGCCCAGCGCCCGGGCCGACTCCACGAACGGGAGCTCCTTCACGCCGAGCACGAGGCCGCGCACGAGCCGCGCGTAGTCCACCCACCAGACCGCGGTCATCGCCAGCGCCAGGTGCAGCAGCCCGGGGCCGAGCGTGCCCGCGACGGCGAGGGCGAGCAGGAGGCCGGGAAACGCGAGCAGCACGTCGACCATCCGCATGATCAGCCCGTCGACCAGGCCTCCGGCCAGGCCCGAGAGCGTCCCCACGACCACGCCGATGAGCAGGATGCCCGCCCCGACCGCGAGCGTCGTCAGGAGAGACACGCGGGCGCCGTGGAGGATCCGCGAGAGCTCGTCGCGACCGAGGTTGTCGGTGCCCAGGAGGTGATGCGAGCTCGGTGACTGCAGGCGGTGGATGACGTCCTGGGCGTTGGGGTCCTGCCCGGCCAGCAGGGGGGCGGCGAGCGCGGCCGTCACGGCCACGAGGACGATGACCAGCCCGACGAGGGCGGTCCGGTCGGCGACGAGTTGGCGCGCGAGGGGCGGCCGGTCCCCGGTGAGCGCGGCGGGGCCGAGGTGCTGCGCTTCGGCCGCGAGCTCGGACGTGGCGGCCATCAGGTGACGGCGGCCGTCGGCGCGGACCCCAGCGAGATCCGCGGATCCAGACGCTGGTAGATGAGGTCCACGACGAGGTTGACGAGGATGAACACCGTTCCGGCGAAGATGACGAAGCCCTGGATCACGGGATAGTCGCGCTGGTCTATCGCCTCGACCGCCAGGCGCCCCACCCCCGGCCAGACGAAGATCACCTCCACGATCGCCGAGTAGGCGAGCAGGAACCCGAAGAGCAGGCCGATCTGGGTGACGACCGCCGCGAGCGCGTTCTTGAGCGCGTGCACGCCGATGACCCGTCGCTCGGGCAGGCCCTTCCCGCGGGCGGTGGTGATGTAGTCCTCACCAAGCACCTCGAGCATGGTCGCGCGCGCCAGCCGGGCGACGAGACCCGCCTCACCCACCCCGAGCGCCAGCGCGGGGAGGACCAGGTGATCCAGCCCCCCGGTGCCGAACGACGGCAGCAGGTGCAGCTTCACCGAGAACACGATGATCAGCAGGTACGCGATCCAAAAGCTCGGCATCGACGCGGCGAGCAGCGATCCGCCCCGCGTGAGCTGGTCGAGCAGGCTGTTGCGCTTCAGGGCGGCGAGGATGCCGAGCGGCAGGCCGATCGCGACCGCGAGCAGCGTCGCGGCGACGGCCAGCTCCAGCGTGGAGGGAAAGCGACCGAGCAGCTCGCGCATGACCGGCAGGCCGCTCGTGTACGAGGTGCCCAGGTCGCCCCGGAGGGCGTGCGACACCGAGCGCAGGTAGCGCTCGGGCGCGGGCCGGTCCAGGCCGAGCTGATGGCGCGTGCGCGTCAGCTCGGCGTTGCTGGGCGTCCGGCCGTGCCTGCGCGCGAAGTAGGCACCCGCGGGATCGCCCGGGGCGAACTGCGCGACGACGAACGCCAGGAGCGTGATCCCGAGCCAGGTGGGAACCAGGTAGGCGACCCGCCGGCCGACGTACCACATGAGCTGGGCTAGACGGTCATGCCGTGCGAGCGAGGCGGTCGTAGCGCACCTGCAGCGCCGAGGGCTGGGGCACGAAGCCCGTGACCTTGCTGCTCGACGCGGCGATCGCGCTGATGCCCGCCAGGGGGATGACGATCGCGTCGCGATCGATGAGCGTGTGCATCGCCTGGGCGACGAGCGACTTCACGCGCTGCTCGCTGGGCGCCGACAGCGCCTGGTTGATCAGCGGCTCGAAGCTGCCGCCGGGCGCGAACATCGTCTGGTAGTCGCCGGGACCGAACAGGCCCTTCTTGGAGAAGAGCAGGGCGGGCAGGAAGGACGGGTTGGCGTCGTTCTGACTTCCGCGCTCGAGCCAGAGGTCTCCCTGCAGCGACTTCATGCGCGCGGTATAGGCGGGGCTGTCGGCCGTCTTGACGATCTTGACCCCGATCCCCACCCGCTTGAGCTGGTCCTGGACGAACTCCGCGACGCTGGTGTGGACGGCGGCCGAAGGGAAGCCGTCGATGAGCTGCAGCGCGAGCGCCCGGCCACCCTTGCTGCGGATGCCCCCGCCGCCGACCTTCCAGCCGGCCTGCTCGAGCATCTGCTGCGCCTTCGCCGGGTCGTGCGTGTAGCCCTTGACCGTGGCGGCGGCGCCGCCGAGCAGGCGAGCGGGGACCATCGTCTGCTCGGGGGTGGCCTGGCCGTCGAACACGCCCTGGATCAGCGCGCGGCGATCGATCGCGAACTCGATCGCGTGTCGGACCGCGGCGTCCTGGAGGAGGGTGTAGCCCTTCTTGCCACCGATATTCGCGTACATCGCCTCATAGGCTCCGGCCGGCGAGACGTGCACGTCGAATCCGTTGCCCTTCAGGCTGCTCACCGCCGCGTTGGGCACCCCGAGGACGAGCCCCACGTTGCCCGCCTCCAGCGCCAGGCGTCGAGCGTTCGCGTCGGGAAGGAACTTGAACCTGATCTCGTCGAGGATCGCGGGCGTTCCCCAGTAGCCGGCGAAGCGCTTGACCACGAGCTGCTGCTGGCGCTGATAGCTGCCGAACCGGAACGGTCCCGTCCCGGTGGGCTGCTTCACCGGATCGGACCCGGCGGCGATGATCGAGTTCTCCGGATGGACGATCTGCTCGACCAGGCGCAGGTTCGGGAAGCTCGGCGTGACGTCGACCGTGTGGTCGTCGACGATCTTTGTGCCTCCCTTGGCGAACCCCGGCGTCCCGCCGCCCTGCGCGGCGATCCGGTCGAAGGTGTACTTGACCGATTCCGCGGTGAACGGGCGCCCGTCGTGCATCCTGACGCCGCGGCGCAGGGCGAAGCGCCAGGTCTTGCCCCCGCGCAGCCGCCAGCTGGTGGCCAGCACCGGCACGATCCCGTAGCTGGGATCCATACGGACGAGCCCCTCGAAGATGTTGGCGTTCAGGGGGTACTGGCCGACATTGGCGCTCTCCCCGCTCAGTACGTAGGCGTCCTCCTCGGCGCCGACCGTCACCGTTCCGCCCCGCTTGACCGCCCGGCTGCTCTTGTCGTCGCCGCACGCCAGCAGCCAGCCGGAGGTACCGATCACTCCCGCCCCGAGCCCCAGCCGGCGGACGGCCTCCCGGCGCGTCAGCAGGTCGTCGAACCACGCCGGCGGAACATCCCCTCGCGTCTCACGGGCCATCAGGTCGCTCCTCTCCTCCGCATGCCTCGTCGCCCTGCGCGACGGACCTCATTCCAGGCGGAGGCGAACGCTATCCGGCGAGGAGACTCCCACAAGTGCGCGAGACACATAGCGGCCAAGTGGCCGCCCGAGGCCGGCCCCCGGTCGCGAATAGCGACGCCTACTCCTGGCGCGCTCCGACGAACCACCGGGCGACGTCGGCGATGGCCGCGACGCCGACTTCCGCCGGGGCGAAGTCCAGCGGGGCGGTCAGGGCGCGGTCGGCTGCCGGCAGTTGTGGATCGAAGGGCACCACTCCGGCCACCTCGAGTTGATCCGAGCCGGCCAGCGCCCGCACCGCCGCGAGGTCGCCCGGGTCGCGGACCTTGTTCGCCACGAGGGCCACCCGGTCGACGCCGAGGTCCCGGGCCAGCACCGCCGTGCGTCGCCCGGTCTCGAGCGACTTGAAGTAGGGCTCGACGACGACC
>JBBSIC010000068.1:0-7074 GCA_038232275.1 Solirubrobacterales bacterium
ACCAGGCGATCCAGTTCAAGCTCGCCGACATGGCCACCAAGATCGAGGCCGCCCGCCTCGTCACGCTCAAGGCCGCCCGCATGAAGGACGCCGGCGAGCGATCGGACCTCGAGGCCGGCATGGCCAAGCTCCTGGCCTCCGAGACCGGCAAGGAGTGCGTCGAGGACAGCTTCCGCATCCACGGCGGCTACGGCTACTCCAAGGAGTACGAGATCGAGCGCCTGTACCGCGACGCCCCGCTGCTGTTGATCGGCGAGGGCACCTCGGAGATCCAGCGCATGGTCATCGGCAAGAAGCTGCTGCAACGGCACAGGATTTGACCTCGCCCGACACCAAGCTGCTCGTCGAGAAGGCCGTCGGCGACTTCATGAGGCTCGTCCCCGCCCTCGCCGGGCTCAAGCTCGTCGCCGAGCTCGAGCTGCGCGGGCGCGGTGACATCCAGCTCTACCGCGTCGAGATGCCGGGCCCGCGGATCACCAAGGACATCGCCTCCGACGCCAAGGTCCGCCTCTCCATCCCGCGCTCGCAGTTCAACGAGCTCGTCGAGAACCCGACCCTGCGCCACTGGCGCGAGGCCTTCGAGTCCGGCCACGCCCGCGCGATGGGCCCGCCGCAGACGCTCAAGCTCATCGAGCAGGTCGTGCGCAAGCAGGAGGAGCGCGACCGCACCCGCAAGCCGCGCTCCGGCAACCGGTCCAAGAGGTCCTCGGCGGCGGGCTCGTAGAGGCCCCGCGCGCCGGCTCAGTCGCCGGCCGGCGCGACCTTGAGGGCGAACCTCGACGGGGCCGTCTCGACGACGGGGTTGTCGATCTGGCCGAGGCGGTCGATCAGCTTGATCCACTGGGCGGGCTCCAGGACCGCGTTGGCCTGCTTGGAGGCGCGGGAGTTGGTGCCGTAGAGCGGGCGGAAGCCGACGTGGATGTGGTCGTTGTGGTCGGCCATCGCGAGCGTGTTGTCGGCGCCGTCGAAGGTCATCAGGCTGATGATCTGGTGGGGCTTCATCGTGCCCTGCAGGGTCAGCAGGCGCTGGATGGTCATCTCGGTGATCGAGCCGGCGCCCTGGTGGCCGATGATCGGGATGCCGTTGACCGCGGCGATGTCGACCGCGTTGCCCGAGGAGTGCTCGGAGACGTTGCCCGAGGAGGTCAGGAAGCCGTGGCCGCACTCCAGCGCGGAGACCGAGGGCTTCAGGCCCGAGGCGGCGAGGAACTCCAGCGTGGCCAGGACGCGGCGGTCGATCAGCCCGAGGCGGACGTCGCGGCGACCGCAGGAGTAGACGTCGATGCGCGGGTTGGCGAGCACGTGGGCCTGCAGCGCCTGCTTGCTCATCAGCAGGATCTGGCCGATCGAGGCCTGCTTGGCGTCGGGTCCGACGAAGGGGTTCTTGCCGGCGGCGCGGTAGATCGCGGTGGACTCGAGCAGCTTCCAGCCGTCGAGGATCGGCTTCGGGTCGATGCGCGGGGCGCCGCGGCCTGCCGGGCGGATCTCGAAGGTCAGGTGGGGGGCCGTCGCCTTGTCGGTCTTGCCGATGCGGCCGAGGATCGTGCCGCCGATGATCTTCGCGCCCTTGCGCATGCGCTTGGCGACGTAGTCACGCCTGTTGAGCTTCAGCGCCGCGCCGGTCTCGGGCTCATAGCCGTTGGAGGCGAGCTGGAGGTCGCCGCCGGAGGCCGCGGCCCTGGGGCGCCCGGGGTGCGCGAAGAGGCGGTCCTTGGGGATCAGGGGGGCGACGGGATCGGCGGTGGCGGCGGCGGGGGCGGCGGTCTTGACGACGTGCGACTGGTGCGCCTTGCGGGTCTTCCCCTTCGCCTTGGCGGCGACCTTGCGGGTCGAGGAGGCGGCGGCGGTGGGCTTGGGGTCGGCCTTGGGCAGCTTGAGCTCGCGGGCCACGCGCCGCTTGGAGACGTGCTTGACGCGCGGGGCGGGGTAGGTGGAGGCGACGCCGGCCAGGTGCGAGTAGGTGTAGGTGTTGCCGTAGACGTCCTGCAGGCGGACGAAGTGCCCGAGGCGCTTGCTCTTGCCCAGGCTCGTGATGCGGCCGTCGTTGACGGCGATCGCCGGGGAGCCCTTCTTGGCGAAGATGTCGATGCTGCGGCGGGTCGCGGAGCTCTCGACCGGGAGCGCGGCGTTGTGGCCCTTCAGGACGGTCTGCCGCTTCGCGGTGCTGACGGCGCCGGCGTAGCGGGCCTTGGCGTCGACCGGGAAGCGGGCCTGGGTGAGGCCGGTCAGCGAGCCGACGAAGTTCGCGGGCAAGCCGCCGATCGTGCGGGCACGCAGCAGGACGGAGTCGACGTACCAGTCGGCGTGGTTATAGGCGAAGATGCCGCGCCGCAGGTCGTGATCGGCGCCCGCGGCCTTGAGGTAGCGGGCCGCGCCGAAGATGGCGTCCACCGGGTTGAAGGGATCCTTGACGCCGTCCTTGTTGGCGTCGACGCCCCACTGCTTCCAGGTCGCGGGCATGAACTGCATCCAGCCCACGGCGCCCGCGGTGGAGACGTTGAGGTTGCGGCCGTAGTCGGTCTCGATCTCGTTGATCGCGGCCAGGACCTCCCAGCGGATGCCGTACTCGGTGCCGGCCGCCTGGTAGATGGGCAGGAGGAAGGGCGGGATGCGGAACTTGTCGATGAAGAAGTTCGGGACGCCGATGGGCGCGGCGCCGGGCGCGGCGAGCGAGAGGGAAGGGTTCGAGACGGTCGGCGTGCCGTCGGCGGCGATCGGGTCGGCCGGCTTGTCCTTCTTCTGTCCGTCCGCCTTGCAGTCTGTTCCTGAAGTCGAGGTTGAGGTCTTCTTGTGGCTTCTCTTGCCGTCGCATCCGACGATCGTGTGCGAGCCGCCCATGTCGCTCTTGCCGTCCCCCTTGACCTTGAAGTCGTCCTTGTTGGGGTGCGGCTTGCTCGCGTGGTCGCGCTTGGCGGTCAGGTCGGGGGAGTAGCCGCCCTCGGCCGGGAGCGGCTGGACCGTGGGCGTCGCCTCGGGGGAGGCGACCGGGGTGGCCGTCGCGGTGTCCACGGGCGAGCTGGTCGCGGACGGCGTGGACGTCGCGGTCTGGGTGGGGGTCGGGGTCGCCGTCGCCGTGGCGGTGGCCACGGTGGTGGGGACCGCGGTCGCGGTCTGCGTCATCGTGGCGGCGGGCGAGGCCGTGCTCGAGGGCGCGGGCTCGGGATTGCCGGCGGACGCGCCCACGGGCACGAGCACGGCCACGTAGACACACACGGCCAGCAGGACCTTTTGCAGCAGGGAACGGAGAGAAGACCGGTGCACGTCCCCCCTGGTTTCGGCAGCGGGTCGGAGCCGCTTGAGCACGAAGCCGTTGCCATGCCGCCGCTGGGAGCCAACCCACAGGCACGCTAACCTTCGACCTGAGGGTTACTTCTGCCTTGCCGTCCTGACGCTACGCGGCGGTCAGCCCGTGCGGCGCGCGACGACCCAGCGCCCGTCGGGGGCGCGCCGGACGGCGCCGGAGGCGTCCAGGCGCTTGAGCGATGTGGTCACGCTCGGGCGCCGGGCCCCGACCAGCGGCGCGAGCACGGAGTGCGTGAGAAAGGCCGGCAGCACGAGCCCCTCCGGGGTCACGATGCCCCAGCGCTCGGCGAGCATCTCCATGGTGGCCACGATGCGCTCGTCCACCGACGGCCACTGGGCGACCACGAGCTGCCGGGCGACCGTGTTCGTCCGCGCGCTCACCGCGCTGAGCATCGCGCCGGTGAGCTCGGGGACGGTCCCGGCGTCGGCGAGCGTGCGGGCGTCCAGGATCGCCACCGTGGCCTCGGTCACCGCCCGCCATGTGGCCGGGCCGTTCTCGGCGGCGGACTGGAAGAGATCACCCGGACCGAGCAGCTCGGCGCCCTCGCGGTGTCCGGCGGTCACCCGCCGCAGCAGCGTGCCCGCGACGATGACGAAGCCGTGGCAGCCGTAGTCCGCGGCGTCCGCGGCGCCGTCCCACGTGCCGCGGCGGACGCACAGCATGCGGGCGAGGACGGCACGGCGCGCGCGCTCCCGGCGCGCGCGCGGCAGCCCGTCGAGCAGGTCGGTGAGCACGTCGACCAGCGGCGTGCGGGCGGTCAGCAGGCGCCCGCGACGGGCAGCGCGGACGACAAGGGGGATTTGGGACAGCGTCATAGGCGCGGCGTTTCCACTCGGCGTCGCGCGGGCTGCCGGACCCTTACTTCAGCGTCTCGTCGGAGTACTTCTTGAGGATCGTGACCGTGCCCGCCGGCGTCGCCTCGATGCACAGGCGACACAGGACGCACTCGTCGAGGTTCTCCTCGACGATCTCGAGCGTGTCTTCGGCGCCCTGCCGGAAGATGTCGACGGGGCAGATCTCGGTCAGCTTGGCCGCCAGCTGCGAGTCGGAGGCGACCGCGGCGTCGACCTCGACGCCGATGAAGACGCCGTGCAGGGTCTCGGTCATCAGGCGACAGCCCCCTTGCGCTCGGCGATCTTCTCCGTGATGAGATCGGGGATGTCCTCGATCCGCTCGGCCACGGTGATGCCCGCCTCGGCGAGGCGCGCGATCTTCTCCGTGGCCGTGTCCTCCTTGCCCTCGACGATCGTGCCGGCGTGGCCGAAGCTCATGCCGGGCATCTCGTCCATGAAGCGGCCGGCCATGAAGGCGACCACGGGCAGGCGGCTGTTGTTCTCGGTGACCCAGTCGGCGAGCTGCTTCTCCATCCGCCCGCCGGGCTCTGAGTAGATGACGATGGCCTCCGTATGCGGGTCGGCCTCGAAGAGGGGCATCAGCTCGGCGTACGTCTGGCCGATGATGGCATCGCCGCCGATCGAGACGGCCGTGGATTGCCCGAGGCCGGCGGCCTTCAGCGTCGAGGACAACTCGGTCGTCATGCCGCCGGAGCGCGAGAGGACGCCGACCGACCCGGGCATGTAGGCCTGGGACGCGTTTCTGGCCGGGCCGCCGATGCCGCCCATCTTGATCACGTCGGGGACGATGATCCCGAGGCAGTTCGGGCCGATGATGCGGGCGCCGGTCTGGTTGGCCCGCTCGACCATCTGGGCCACGTCGGCGCGCGGGATCCGCTCCGTGACGATGACGACCAGCTTGACGTCGTTGTCGAGGGCCTCGAACACGGCGTCCTTGGTGAAGGCCGGCGGAACGGTGACGACGGAGCCGTCGATCGGCCCGCCGTGGTGCTCCACGGCCTGGACGACCGTGTCGAAGACCTCGACGCCGTGGACCTCGCGACCCTTGCGGCCCGGGGTCACGCCGCCGACGATCTTCGCGCCGACGCCGTAGTCCAGGCACTCCCGCGTCAGGTTGACGGCTTCGCGGCCGGTGATGCCCTGCACGATGAACGTCGTCTCGGCGTCGATCAGGATCGCCATCAGGCCGTGACTCCTTCCACCGCGCGGCGGGCGGCCTCGTTGAGGGACACCGAGCGGTCGGCGGACGGGATGCCGTAGTGCTCGAGGATCTTGAAGCCCTCCTCCTCCCAGGCCCCCGGGACGCGGAAGATCGCGATCTTCTCGGCGGGCTCGTGCCCGAGCTCCAGGCACGCCTTGATCACGCCGCGCGCGACGATGTCCACGCGCGTGTTGGAGACGATCGACATCATCACGGCGATCTTGTCCACGCCGGGCTTGGAGAGCACGAGCTTCGCCAGCCCGGCCGCCTTGCGCACGGACGGATTGCCGCCGATCTCGCAGTAGTTGGCGGGCTTGCCGCCGTGCTGGCGGACGGCGTCGAAGAGCGTCAGCGAGCCGCCCCCGGCGCCGATCACCAGGCCGAGGTCGCCGTCGAACTCGGTGACGTTGCCGGCCACGCCACGGTGGTCCTGCGCGTCGACGGCCTCGCCGGCGAGCTCGAACTCCGTCGCCTCCCGGGTCTGGCGGGTCTCCTGGTCGCCGACGCCGAGCTCGGTCAGGATCGCCTTCTGGCGCCCGCGGGCCTCGTTCTCCATGTCCATGTGCGCGTCGAGCGCCGCGAAGGAGCCGTCGTCGAGCTTGCCGAGCGGGTTGATCTCGGCCAGGGTCATGTCGCGCTCGACGAACAGCCTGGCCAGTCGGGTGATGATCGGGATGAGCTTGGTGAGATCGGGCCCGGTCACCCCGACGGAGGCGACGAGCTCCTTGGCCATGTACTCGCTGAAGGGGCGGTTGGTCTCGAAGTGGCGCCGGCCGACGTGGTCGGGGTGCTCCTCGGCGACCTGTTCGATGTCGATGCCGCCCATGTCGGAGAAGATCATCACGGGCTGCTTGCGCGTCCCGTCCCAGGTCACGCCCGCGTAGTACTCCTGGGCGACCGTGGCCTTGGCGTCGACCATCACGCCGCGGGGCGTGTGGCCGTTGATCTCGAGCGCGAGCACGTCCTCGGCGTGGTCGGCCGCCTCGTCGACCGTGTCGGCGAACTGCACGCCGCCGGCCTTCATGCGGCCGCCCGTGAGCACCTGGGACTTGATGACCACGGGCCCGCCGATCTCCTCGGCGATGGTCCGCGCCTCGTCGGTGGTCGTGGCGAACCCGAACTGGGTCGTGGGTATTCCCGCGCGCCGGACGATCTCGCGGGATTCGTATTCAAAGAAGCGCATCAGCAGCGGGAGCCTATCCGGCGGCCCCCCTACGCGCGCGCTCGGGGCTCCAGCTCATAGGCCTCGGCGAGCTCCGGATCCTTGGCGGCGAGCATCTCGGCGAGGTCGACCATCACCTTGGACTGCTTCCAGGTCGCGTCGTCCTGCATCTTGCCGTCGAGCATGTGCACGCCGGCACCGTCCGGGATCGCCTCGAGGACGCGCTTGGCGAACTTGACCTCGTCCGGGGCGGGGGAGAAGACCTTCTTGGCGATGTCGATCTGCGCGGGGTGCAGCGACCAGGCGCCGACGCAGCCGAGCAGGAAGGCCGAGCGGAACTGGGTCTCGCAGCCCGCGACGTCCTGGATGTCGCCGAACGGCCCGTAGAAGGGCAGGGCGCCGACCGCCGTGCAGGCGTCGACCATGCGCGCGATCGAGTAGTGCCACGGGTCCTGCTGGTAGGAGGCGCGATCGCCCTCGGGGTTCTCGGGGTCCGGGTCGGCGATCGTGCGGTAGCCCGGATGGCCGCCGCCGACGCGCGTGGTCTTCATCC
>JBBSIC010000069.1:0-6865 GCA_038232275.1 Solirubrobacterales bacterium
CGGCTGCAGGAGGCAGGGCGTCGGCGAGCTCGGCGATCGCGTCGAGCGTCAGCAGCGGATGGTCGCCAAGCGCGTGGGCCACGAGGAACGCCCGGCGCGCGAAGGCGTCGCCGAAGCCGCCGGCGTCGATCGACAGCAGGGGCCGGGCGTCGAGCCCGGTCATGCGCGAAGGGTAGGCGAACAGCGCCCGCGTGTCACGCGGGAGGCGGGTTCTGCGCGCGCGCGCAGCACCGTCCGCAGACAGCGCGCGGCGAGGCCGGTCGCGGCGCCGCCCAGCGGCACGACGAGCGCCTGCATCGGCCGGCGATCCGGGTACAGGAGGCCCGAGGGCGACGCCTCGCGCGCCGTGCAGGAGTCGATCCAGTCCAGCCCGGGGTCGTCGTGGAAGGCGCCGACGATGTCGAACTCGAGCTGCAGGCCCGGCTACGCGCGCGCGTAGCGCTCGTCGTAGGCCGTCTTGAGGTGGAACGCCCCGCGCCCGTCGACCACCGCGCACAGAGCGGCGACCGTCGTGTCCCCCGCCTCCAGCACCCAGACCTGAGCGGCCCCGCGGCGCGCCGCGGCCCCGGTCGCCTCCCTGAAGAAACTCGCGTGCGCGGAGTTCGACGCCAGCGCGGTGCCGCCGCGGCCCTTCCACCCGGCGGCCTCGAGGGCCAGGAGCCGCTCGAGCGCGCCCTCGTGGTCCGTCGCCCCGAGGTCGCGGGCGCGGACCGGCCCGAGCTCTTCCTCCAGCCGGCGGCGCTGGCGGCGCAGGTTCTTGCGGCGCTGGGTGCTGAGCCGGCCGTCGAGGTAGTCCGGCGCGGGCCGGCGGTGGAGGACGGGGCGCCGGTGGCCGAGGATCGCCACGGGCGTCGCGCCGGGCGCGGCCACCGCCGCGTCCAGCGCGCCGCGCACCGGGCCGTCCGCCGGCGTGCGCTCGAGCACGAGCCAGCGCGCCCCGGAGCCGGCCGCGATGTCGAGAGCGCAGGCCATCGCGCCCTGCAGGTCGGCGCCCGCCACGAGCGGGTGTCGAGAAACGCGTGCGCGTGGCCCCACGCCACGAGCGTCGGGACCGGCAGCCGCCGGTAGCCCAGCACACGCCGTACGGGCATGGCCAGAACCAGATCGTCGCCGTCGGCCACGGTGAGCAGGTGGTCGCGCTCCCCACCGGGCAGGTGCCGGGCGGCGGCCATGGCCCACTCCGGGCCGTAGAAGGGGTTGGGCTCGACCGCAGCGGCGGCCAGCGCCCGCCAGCGCCCGAGCGTCGCGGCGTCGAGCGGGCGGATCGGCTCCAGGGCGCCGTGCACGGTTGGAGTATCGCGGCTCGGCTGGGGTGACGGATGGTCTGGGCCGGATCCTGGCGGCGGTCCCGACGGCCAGTTGAGACTCCGCAAGGAGTCGGGTACATTGGCCAAGTTGGCGGCCGAGGCACATCAGCCCGGCTGCAGCTACATGGATGACCCTGAGGAGAGGCATGATCAAGCACGCGCAAGCTGAGATCCATGACCAGTGACTCCATGACCAGCCGGCGCGGACTGCTGGGCAAGGCCGGCCTGGCCACTGCAGGCGGTGTACTCGGCTTGGCGGCGCTCCCGGAGTCCGCCCTGGCGACGCCGACCGCGATTACAGCCGAGAACGTGAAGGACCACGGCGCCACCGGGAACGGCACCACGGACGACGCCGCCGCCATTCAAGCGGCGCTCAATGCCGTACCGACAAACGGCGGAGCCGGGCGGCAACTACGGATCTCCGCTGAGTCCACTGAATCCGGCTGCGCCGGGGATCAAACTTGAGACCGCCCAATTCATCTCCTTCACCAACTGCTATACCGACGCGAACGCGGGTAACGGCGTCGAGATCGTGGGAACGTCAGCGTCTCAGCTCAACAACTTGTACTTCACGGGCTGCATATTCAACCGAGACGGCGCCGGCGATCAGGCCACGCCGCTGGATGCCTTCGCTGGTGTGAAGGTCAAGGGCGGCGCGCCCACCGGATCGGCCGGGGCTAACCTGATGAAGTTCAGCAACTGTCTGGTAGTCACCGGCAAGGCCGATGACGCCGGCGGCGGACTTGCAGGCCCGAAGTACGGAGTGTGGTTCGAAAACACCGAGTACTTCCAATGGGCGGGAGGACGCACTGAGGGCGTAACGGCTGATTACTACGTGGGCGCTGGAGGCAACTACCGACCCTCGATCGTGGACGTGCAGGACGGCATCTTCACGCTTCCGCTCCGGGTTCCGGTGGCAGCTGCCGGCGATGGGATGGCGTACTTCGATCAAGCGACCAACAAGCTGATGATCCGATCAGGCAGCACCTGGAAAGGGGTCACGCTCACCTGAGCCAAACGCCGATGACGACTCGTCCTCCCGCCGTACGTGCAGCACCGGGCCACCTCTTCCGACTGACGCGGCGGTGGGCGCGGCGGCCTGGGGTACGCCGCATCGTCGAGCCGCTCGCCGCTTGGACTTACGCGGCCCGCACCAGGCAGCTCGACGCCGAGGCCAAGTGGCGCCGGGGTGCGTCGTGGGAGATCGCCCACTGGGACGGCGCGTGGCTGGCCGATGCCCGTGCCCGCGGGCTGCTGGACGCGCGACACCCGCTGGAGGACCGCTTGGTCTGCGAAGCAATCGATCGCGTGCACCCTGCGGTCGATCCGGTAGGCATTCTCGATGTCGGTGCAGGCCCGGTCACGCCGCTTGGCAAGGTGCATCCTCGGCGGCGCATAGCCATCACCGCTTCAGATGCCCTCGCGCACGAATACGACGCCGTCCTTGCTCGCGCAGGCGTCGACCCGCCCGTGCGGACCGTGTTCGCCGAAGGCGAGCGTCTCGTCCAGACCTTCGGCACGGAGGGCTTCGACATCGTGCACTGCGGAAACGCGCTCGACCATCACCACGACCCGATCGTCGCCGTCGAGCAGATGCTCGCGGTGGCGCGACCCGCGGGTCTCGTGCTGCTCAACCACTACGTCGACGAGGGCATTTCGCAGCGGTACCTCGGCATGCATCAGTGGAACATCACCGTGAGGGCTGATCACCTGGTGATCTGGAACCGCGCACATGTCCACGACGTCACCGAGCTGCTTCGCGACCGAGCCGAGGTCACATGCCTCATAGCCGTCGACGGCAGCGCCCGGCCGCGTGTTCAGGCGCTGATCGCCAAGCGGTGGTAGGCGTGAGCAGATCGCGGCCGCTCGCAGGTCACGCGACGGCCGCACCGCGCAGTAGAAGGCCGCGGACCGCGGCCAGCCGCTCAGGCCTGAAAGCGCGGACCAGCACGAGCCAGAGCGCTACGTAGACGCCCGTCGCGAGCGGGACCTCGACCAGCACCGGCAGCGGCGAGAGCTCGAGCAGCGCGCCGGCCACCGCGGCGACGCCGAGCGTCTCGGCGAACGGCGCGGCGATGAGCAGGCGCCCGGCCCGGCGCGCGAGGAAGAAGACCCCGATCGCGGCCTCGACGGCGTAGGCCACCGTCGTCGCCAGCGCGGCCGCCGTCCCCCCCAACGACGGAATCAGCAGCAGGTTGAGTGCGACATTCATCGTCAGCGCGACGATCGCTCCGATGAAGATCCCGCGCGTGCGGTCGAGGGCGACGAGCGCGGCGCCGGTGGTCGCGGCGATCGCGTAGACCGGCGGCGTCAGCGCGAGCCACTGCACGGCCGCGGTCGCGTTCTCGTAGCGGGCGCCGTAGAGGAGCTCGAGCACCGCCCGGCCCTCGGTCAGGCAGACGACGACGAACGCCGCGTAGACGAAGCTCAGCACGACGAGGATCAGGCCGCCGAGGCGCGTGACCTCCGCTTTGTCGTCGGCGCGGGCGTTCATCAGCGGCGCCACCGCCCCGACGATCGCGAAGGTGAGGAAGAGCACGGTCTCGAAGAGCCGGTAGGCGGCGGCGTAGCGGCCGACCGCCTCGTCGTCCTTGAGCACCGCGAGCAGGACCGCGTCCACGCGGAACAGGGCCAGGGCGAACAGCGAGCTCAGCGCGAGCGTCCACGTCCCCCGCCCGAACGCCCACATGCCCGCGCGATCGAGCAGCCGCCGGCGGAAGCCGGCGTCGATCGGGACCAGCGCGCGCACATGGGCGACCCAGCCGACCGCGGACGCAACGAGGAAGCCCGCGGCCATGCCGGTGACGCCGAGGCCGGCGGCGAGCGCCGGGATCATCAGGGCGGCGGCGGCGATGCGCTGGACCGCCAGTGCCCGCGAGGTTCGCGCCTGGTCGCGGGCGGCGGCGGCCGAGGCGCGGGCGGTGTCGCTCCACATGTCGAGGAACACGGCCACGAGCATGAGGACGATCGCCGTGCGCAGGTCGGTATCCGAGCGCGCGACCCAGACCGCGCCGGCGGCGACCGCGAAGACGGGGACGGCGATCGCCGACTGCCAGGCGATCGCCTGCGTGTGGTAGGTCGCCAGCCGCCGCGGGTCGCGGCTGGCGCGCCGCACGAGCACGGGGTCGAAGCCCCCCTCGGCGAACGCCGAGGCGATCAGCGCCAGGGCGAGGGCAAGGTTGAAGGCGCCGAACTCCGCTTGGGTGAGCACCCGCGCCGCGACCACCGTCCAGGCCAGCGTGCTGAGCTTGCCGACGATGTCGGCGACCGCCGCCGCGGCGGCGTTGTGGGCGGGCGGGCGCTCGTCAGCGCCGAACGCGCTCGCCTCGACCGCCGGCGCGCTCATGCCAGCGCCAGCCAGGCCGCGCGGGCGAGGTCGCTCGCCACGACATCGGGGGCGCGCGCAGCGTCGACGCGCTCGACGCCGAGGGCGGCATGGAGGGCCTGATACCGGCGCCGGTGGCCGGCGAGCTCGGCCTCCGAGTACTCCTCGGGCTTGCGGCGGTAGGCCTCTGCGGGGTCCGCGTCGAGCCAGAACGCCAGCGCCGGCGCGGGGCACGCGCGCCGCAGCACCCACGCCTGCAGGCGCATGTCGCGGCGGCGGCCGTAGGTCTCGATCAGCTGGACCGTCGCGTCGAGCACGTAGCGATCGCGCACCACGACACGCCCGGCGCGCAGGTGCGCGCGCAGGGCGCGGCGCTGGCCGCGCGCGTGCACGAGGACGACGATCAGCGACCACAGGTGGTCGACGACGACCGAGCGCTCGCGCAGCGCGGCGGCCGCCGCGGTGCCGGGCTCGGAACCCTCCGGGTCGTCGCCGGCCGAGCGTCGGGCCAGCAGGCGCAGGACGCGCTTGGGCGCCCCGCCGATGAGCCGCAGCGCCGGGTCGTAGGTCAGGCGGCTCCACTCCACCGTGGCGGCGTGGCCGAGGTCCTCGAGCGCGAGCACGAGCCCGGCCGCCTGCGTGCTCTTCCCGGCGCCGTCGATGCCCGATAGAGCGACCACCGCGCCTGAGCGCCGGGATGGCGCGCCGGCGGCCAGCGCGCCCATCCGCGTGGCGGCGACGAGCGCGCCCGGCCAGCCGAAGCGCCCGCCGCGCGCGGCCTCCATCGCCGCCCGCGCGCACAGGCGCAGGCTCGCGGCGCCGCCGGTGTGTGCGGCGCGCAGGGCGGCGAGCGCGTCGGTCACGCCCCAGGACGCGGCGCTGGCGGCCGCCGCCTCCCACGCCGCCGCGTCGCGCGCCTCGATCGCGGCGATCCGGCGGCGGTGCTTGCCCGCCAGCGGCGCGTGCACGCCGAGGCGCCGGCGGGCGAGGATCAGCAGCGCGTCGGCGGGCGCCGGGCGGCGCAGGCGGCGATACGGCGCGATCGGCTCGGCGCCGGCGATAAGGGCTTCGAGCACGGGCGCCGACAGACCCCACGAGGCGGCTGGGACCAGGTCGACGAGCTCGACGCGCGGGCCCGCGAACCGCGCCCACTCGCTTCCGTGGCGCTCGAGTCGGGGCACGGCGGGCAGATCGTCGGGCTCGCGGCGCTCGAACCCCGCCGCGGCCAGCCGCCGCTCGAGCGCCGCGAGCGCGCCATCGGGCACGAGCAGGTCGAGGTCGCGCCCGTGCGGGGGCTCGCTGCCGACGACGAGCACCACGCCGTCGCCGGCGGCGCCGTCGACGAGCTCGGCCCGGGCGGCGCTGTCGCGGGCGCCGGCCGCGAACGGCAGGACCTCGCCCTCGGTCAGCGGCACGCGGCTCTCGGGGCGGCTGGCATCCCGCGAAGCTTGTCACGGCGCGGCGCGGAGCCGTAGCCTTGCGGCGCCATGCGCGCCCACGTCCATCGCGGCCCGCTCGAGCCGCTGCTCGGCGACTGGGCGCGCCTGCACGCCGGCCAGCCCGACGCGACGCCCTTCACGTCCCCCGGCTGGGCGCAGGCGTGGTGGCCGCACTTCGCGGCGGACGCGGAGCCGTTCGTGGTGGTCGTGCGCGATGGCGAGGAGGCGATCGGCCTCGCCGCGCTGGTGCTGCGGCGCAAGGGCCCGTTCCGCGTCCTCGAGCCCGTCGGCTTGGAGCCCGGTGACTACTGGGACGTGCTGGCGGCGCCGGGCGGAGGTCGCGCGGGCGGCCGCCGACGAGCTGCGGCGCCGTGGCGGTGAGTGGGACGCCTGGATCCTGCGCTGCCTGCCCCCCGGCTCGGCGGCGCACGCCGCGGTCGACTCCGCGGGCCTCAGGGCCTTCGAGCAGCCGGCGCTGGCCACCCCGTCCATCGCCCTGCCCGAGACCTTCGACGCCTACCTCGCCTCGCTCTCCTCCAGCCACCGCCAGAACCTGCGCCGGCACCTGCGCCGCCTCGACGACGGAGAGGTCGAGCTGCGCGAGGTCGTCGACGCGGATGCGCTGGGCCCGGCGATCGAGCGCTGGCACGACCTCTTCACGCTGCCGCTCGGCGGAGCCGGCATCACGACCACAGAGGCGCTGTTCGGGCTCGCGGGCCTGGGCTGGACGGCCCGCCGCCTGGGTGAGGGGCGCTCGCTGCGGCCAGGCACGCCCCTCGACGCGCCTGTGATGC
>JBBSIC010000070.1:0-5794 GCA_038232275.1 Solirubrobacterales bacterium
CACCAGACCGAGCAACGCCATGGCGGCCAGCACGGCGACCGCGATGATCGCCTCCGGTGATGTCGGGTGGGCGACGCTGAACGCGCTGCCGAGCGCGCTGTACGCGAACGCGCGCGGCGCGATGCCGAGCAGCGTGGCCGCTGCGTAGGGAACGAGGCCCACTGGGGTCAGCCCCGCACCGTAGTTGGCGACGTCGCGCGGCACGCCGGGAACGATGCGCAGGTATAGGACGGCGACGAACCCGCGGCGGCCGACCCCATCGAGCAGTCGGCGAAGTCGGGGCCCTGCGAGGTGCATCACGGCGGCCGCGCCGCCGGCACGGGCGATCAGGAACGCCGCGAGCGCGCCGGTCGTCCCCGCCGCGATCGAGACCACGGTCCCCAGCGCCGTGCCGAAGACGAGCCCACTCGCCGCCGCCAGGATGGGATACGGGAACAACGCGCAGGTCAGCGCGGTCGCCACCGCGACGAAGGCGAACGGCGCGCCCACCCCGAGCTCGGCAAACGCGTCGCGAAGGGCCTGCGCGGAGTGCGGCACGGTCAGCGCGACGACGGCGAAGGCGATCCCCACCGCCGCGGCCAGCGCCCCCAACTGCCGGAGCGCGCGAGCTCGGCCGGACCCCGGTCGCCCCGGATCCGCGCAGTCGTCGTCGGTGTCAGCGCGCGATTCCACCACCGGGCCTCCGGTTGGGCGGCGTGCTCGGTGCGCTCGGAACCGGGAACCGGCTGCCATGCCAGATGACGGCTGCGGATCGGCGTCCGCCGTCCATGCTGAATCGGCTTGCCAGCCTGGAGGTCGAACCTCTCGACGTATCTCGAGTCGCGAGACGCGCCATCCACCCATCGACGTACGAAGGGACCCCCTGATGCCGAAGGCCGCTGTGGTTCTGCTCGCCGGAACCGACTCGCACGCCGACATGGGACGAGCCGCCAACGCGCTGACGACCGTTCAGGAGTTCGCCGAAGCCGGCGACGAGTGCACGCTCATCTTCGACGGAGCGGGCACCCTGTGGGCTGCCGAGCTGCTCAAGGACGACAACCAGCTCCACGGCGCCTTCGAGCAGGTGCGCGACCGCATCGCCGGCGCCTGCCACTACTGCGCCGGCGCGTTCGGCGTCCGCGACCAGCTCGAGCAGCAGTCGTTTCCGCTGCTGCGCGATCACAAGGGTCACCCGAGCCTACGGGGCCTCGTCGCCGACGGGTACGAGGTGATCACCTTCTGAATGCGGCCCGGACGATGCCGGCCGAACCAGGCCGCCGGGGCGGCGTGGAATCGTCCCCGGGGGCGGTTCCCACGGGTGTCGCGCATCACGATCCCGTGCTGACCGCGCGCTCGCCATCGGCGGGGAGCCGCCACAGCCGGTCGGCGGGCAGGTGAAGGCCACTTGTCTCGCCGACCGCGACCGTCGTCCCGAGCGGGACGTGCGCCTCCAGGCGCTGGTGGCCACGGCGCAGGACGACGCGCACGAACGTGCCGGCATAGGCCGCCTCGGTGACCTTGGCTCGCAAGGCCCCATCTCCGTCGAGGCCCAGCGCCTCGGGGCGGATGACGTAGCTCGCCGGGCCGTCCGGCCCCCCGACGTCGACACAGCCGCCGCCATCGACATGCAGCCGACCGTCTCTGACCGTTCCGCGGAGCACGTTGACGGCGCCGAAGAAGCGCGCGACGGCGGCGGTTCGCGGCCGCTCGAAGAGCTCTCGCGGGTCGTCCTGCTGGACGATGCGACCTTCGAGCATGAGCGCCAGCGTGTCGGCGAGCTCGGCAGCCTCGGCGCGGTCATGGGTGATGATCAGGGTCGTCAGGCGCCGCTCGACCTGGAGCCGGATGATCAGCCGGCGCAGCGCCTCGCGGCGGTGGGGGTCGACCGCTGCGAGCGGCTCGTCGAGCAGGAGCAGATCGGGCTCGCCGCACAGGGCGCGCGCCAGCGCCACACGCTGCTGCTCGCCGCCCGAGAGCCCGCGGACCGCGCGGTCACCGAGCGCAGCGAGCCCGACGTCCTCGAGCAGCCCCGCCGCTCGCGCGCGACGCTCCCGCCGGCCGGCGCCGGCGGCGCGCAGCGGCAGCGCGACGTTGTCGTCGACGCGCAGATGGGACAGCAGCCGCGGCTCCTGGAAGACGACCGACACGCGTCGCCGGTGCGCCGGGACGGCGGCGTCGAGGCGCCGGTCGCCGAGCTCGATGGTGCCTTCCCGGACGGGCTCGAGCAGCGCCGGCGCCAGGAAGAGCAGCGAGAGCGCCGCCGCCACCTGGGGATCGGAGCCGATGAACGGCAGCACCAGCAGCGGCAGCGTCGGCCGCGTCGGTGCGATCGCGAGGCTCGTTCCGTACTGGCTCCACGACACCAGGAACGACATCAGCGCGGCGGCGGCCAGCGTCGGGCGCAGTACGGGCACCGTCACCCAGCGCAGCCGCTGCGACACGGACAGCCCGGCGGCCCGGCCCATGTCCTCCAGGCCGTGCATCTCGGGTCCGAAGCCCGACAGCAGCAACAGGACCGCGTAGGGCAGCACGAACGTCAGATGTGAGAGCACCAGGCCGGTGAGAGTGCCCGACAGGCCCAGGCGCAGGAACCACTCCGACAGGCCAACCCCGACCGCGTACGGCGCGACGAGCAGCGGCATGGCCAGCAGGAGGAAGACCGCCGCAGGATGATCGAGGCGCCGCTCGCCGAGCACGCGGGCAGCCGGCCAGGCCAGCACGAGCGCCGCGACGGTGCTCGCCGCACCGGTGGCGAGCGACGTGACCAGCGCCGACGCGGCGTCGCCGCCGGCGAACGCCACGTCGAAGCCGCGGGTGCCCCACCGCTGGGGCAGCAGCGCCGGCGCTCGCCAGACGTTCGCGAAGGCCTCCACCAGGAGCGCTCCCAGCGACAGGGCGAGCCCCGCTCCGACCACGATGGTTGCGGCGTCCGCCACGGTGTCGCGGGTCCGTGTGTGGGTTGGCGTGAGCGTGGCCACCTCAGCCGCCCTCCACGTCGCGCGCAAAGCGAACGGCGACAAGCGCCAGGAACATCGAGAGCGCCGAGGTCAGCAGCAGCGCGGCCGCCGCTTCGCCCTGGCCGGCGATCACGTCCCCCTGCGTGGCCTCATACGCGAAGGTCGCGAGCGTCGGCGGGTAGTTCGGGCCGATCGCCAGGGGCACCTCGAACGAGCCCGCCGCGTAGGCCGCCACGATGATCGAGCCGATCACGAGCGGACCGCGGATGGCGGGCCACGTCACCCAGCGCATCCGCTGCCACGGCCCCGAGCCCAGCACGGCCGCCACCTCCTCGCGCGCCCGCAGGTCGCGCCCGCAGGCCGCCAGCACCAGCAGCGCGAGGAACGGCGCCTCCTTGACCACGTACACCAGCGTCACACCCAGCCCCGCGCGGTCGCGGACGAGATCGACCGGCAGACCGCCGAGCGCGCGCTCGGCGATGCCGCCAGGCGCCAGCCAGAGCACCGCGAGCGTCGCGACAAGCAGGTGCGGCACCGGCACCGGGAGGGCGAGCATCGCCCGCAGCGCGCTGCCGCGGTCGCGGAGCAGCGCCGCGCCGACCAGCCCCACAATCGCCGCCAGCACGGTCGAGACGACGGTGACCCGCAGCGTGAACACCAGCGCGGCGGCGAAGTCGGGATCACCGAGCAGCGCACGCCAGGCGGCCAGGCTCGCACCGCCCCCGAGCGGCACCAGCGACGTTCGCACGATCCCGGCCAGCGCGCCGCCGAACAGGACCGCGACGGTCAGGATCGCGGGAGCGAGCAGTCCCAGATCGCGCGCCCGTCGCGCCGTCACGGCTGCCGGAGCACCGCGCGGCGCCAGCGCGCCTCGATCGAGCCGACCCGCCCGGCCGGGAGCTCCTGCACCGGTCGCCCGAGGTCGCGCAGCAGGTAGGGCGAGGAGCCGGCCTGCTCGAAGCGTCGCCGCTGGGCAGCCGGCAGCCTGGCTCGGTCGAGTACCGTGGGGATACCGAGGACGGCGGGGTCGGCCTTGACGGCCTGCAGCGGCGGGCTCAGCAGCACGTTCGCGAGGACCCGGGAGGCGGCGGGATGGGCGGCGTCGGCCGGGATCGCCACGTAGGAGACGTTGGTCAGCGTCCCATCGCCGAGCACGAAGGGCCGGGCGGTCCGCGGGAACTGGCCCTTGTGCACGGCCGTGAGCACGAAGTTCGCGTCGTAGGACATCGCGAAGTCGACCTTGCCGTTCGCGAACAGCTGGTCGAGCTCGGCCTCGGACTTCGGGAACACCTCGCCATGCCGGTACATCAGCGGTTTGAGCGCCGCCAGGTAGCGGAAGGCCGCGTCCTCGCCCTTGGCCTGCACGACGTGGCGCACGAACGCCGAGCCCGTGAAGTCCGGCGGCGCCGGATAGGTGAAGCGCCCCGGATGCGCGCGCGCCCACGCCAGCAGCCCGTCAAGATCCGCCGGCGGATCGGGCACGCGCGCCGTGTCCGTCGCGTACACGAATGCCGCCCGGCTCCACGGCGACTCCTGGCCGTCGACGGGCATCTGGAAGTCGCGGGCGATCGACGGGTCGCTCCCGGCGACGTAGCGAGCGTTCGGAAGCCTGCCCGCCCATCCTCTCAGCCACAGCTCGGCCCGCTTCCCCGACGCGAAGTTCTCGCCATTGATCCAGATCAGGTCCACGCTGCCACCCGACGTCTTGCCCGCGCGGCGCTCGGTCACGACCTGCCCGACGGCATCCGCCGTGTCCGTGACCGGCACCACGCGCACCGTCACGCCGAGCCGCCGGGCCGCCGGCTTCACATAGCGGCGCACATACGCGTTGATGCGATCGTCGCCCCCGTACATCCACCAGTTGACCGTCTGCGCGCGCGCCTGCGCCAGCACCCGCTCCCAGGAGCCGGCCGTGTCGCGGCCGGCGACCGTCCCCGCCCTTCCCCCATCTCCGCAGCCGCCGAGCAACACGGCCACAGCGACGAGCGGGCCGAGCACACGGACGGTCATGGTGGCATTGGACCCGAACGCCGCCGGAACGATTCACGCGAACCGAAGAGCGCTGCGTTGACGCAAGAGCCTGCGATCATGGCGGCCGCTCGTGCTCGGACCCGGAGACCACGTACCAGACCTGCCTCTCCTCACCCCGCAGGGCGACCACGTCTCCCTGCGCGGCTTCGAGGGTGAACCCACCGCGCTCATGTTCCTGCGCCACCTCGGGTGACTCCCCTGCCGAGGGCATCTCGTCGAGATGTCACGCCATCGTGACCAGTTGGCAGGACGCCTGGCGTGCATCACCTTCGCCGAGCCGCCACTGCTGCGCGCGTTCGAGCACGAGCTGCGCGTCGCCATACCGCTCTACGGCGATCCCACACGCGCCACCTACCGCGCCTTCGGCTTCGGGCGCGGCTCGGTGCGGCGCGTCTGGCTCGATCCACGCGTCTGGACCCGCTACGCCCAGCTCCTGGCACGCGGCCAGCGGCCAGGGCGCAGCGGCCAGGATACGCTGCAGCTCGGCGGAGACGCCGTGCTCGACTGGACCGGACGCGTGCGCTGGATCCACCGCAGCGCCGGGCCCGACGACCGACCCACCGTCGAGCGGGTGGCGACGCAGCTGCGGGCCGCCGCGACCGAGCCGTAGGCCCACCCCCGCCGCTCAGCCCGAGCCGCGCAGGCGGCCGAGGCTGCATGCCGCACAGCTGCTAGAGCTTTCCCCATGACGACCGAGGGCGAGGCGTGGACCCGCGAGCAGCTCGAACGACTCCTGACTGCACGGTTCCGCCCCGCGGCCGTCGCCCGGTTCCTCGTCGCGTCCCAGCGACGGGCCAACCGGGTCCGGGGCCTACGTCCCGAACTCG